>JBKPAI010000039.1:0-60798 GCA_046726355.1 Acidobacteriota bacterium
CGCGATGCGGCGGGGCTGGCCGCAAAGATTATCGACTGCATCCTGTTGACCGGAATGCGAAGCGCGGCAATGAGTGGCTTGAACGTCGGCCTCGAACACGGACGCCCATGGAGCCGAAGTAACGAACTTTTGGTGTCTTCCCTTGGACCTGCTCGACGCGACCAGGCTGCGACCGAAAAGAAAGAAAGGACCGGCACGGTTACTCGCCATAACCACGCACCTCACACTATTTGGAGCGAACCGCGCGGCTTCGATGCGGTTGTGACCAACGACGTGGCCACTTCAGCTCATCCAGCGCCGGTTTAACGCCGCCGACTGTACTGACGAGTTCCCAAATTGACAGCATCAGTCGAGGCGCGCAGAGTAGCGGGCATGCCGGCAGAATCACAGAGCCGGCGCCCCCATAAAACCGTCTGCGAGTGTCCGTCTCCGACGCCCTTGCAGACTTTGTCTACCTCGGAGAATTTGCCGGACGCGCATGCGCCCTCTAACGGCGCCGAGCCTTTCCGGCAACGAGATGTTGCTTTGCTCCGGACATTGATGCCGCACCTGCAGCGTGCCGTGCGCGCCAGTCACAGTTCGTGAGCCTCGTGCTTCGCGGACCTCTGTCCGGCCACCTCAAATTCCAGTAGACCACGCCTCACCAAATGCCGCTCACCCTCCAGAACCCGGTCCGCTGACCCGTGCGCCGGCCGACCGCGGCCGCTGCAGGTTACGTCAGTCCGGTGTCGGCCCCTCAGGCACCGTCGTGCTGCGGCGGAGTCGATGCCAGATGTCGAGAACATCCGTGATCGTGTAGAGTTGCGCGGGAAATCGAGTTCACCCACGAATCCGGGGTCGTAGGAGGTTGCGAATGGGTGGCATTGCCATATGTCACTGCCGAAGGGCGTGTGCGCTCGCCGTCGCCCTGTTGACTGTCGCCGCAACCGCCGGCGCCGCTCAGGTCATCACCGGCACGCTCGAAGGCCGGGTCACCGACGCGTCCGGTGGCGTGCTTCCGGGCGTCACCATCACAGCCACCAACACGGCGACCGCGGCGACGTCCACGGTCGCGACCACGAGCGAAGGCTTTTATCGGGTGCCGTACCTGCCATCGGGTACGTACGACGTCCGGGCCGATTTGAGCGGGTTCCGCACCGAGACGAAGCAGGGCGTCACGGTCCGCGTCAACGACAGCGCCGTAGTCGATTTCACGCTGACCGTCGCGCCGGTATCGGAAACGATCACGGTGCAGGCGATGCCGTCGTCGGTGCAGATCACGAGGTCGGAGCTCAAACGGACCTACGACGAGGTGACGCTGAAAGAACTTCCAATCGGGACGGCGGACGCCGCCGGACGCAACGTGTACGGCGTCGCGACCAGGGCGCCCGGGGTCACCACGCCCAGCGTACGCTTCGGCCGGGCGTTTCTCGGTTCCGGCGGCGGCAACGTCATTGCCAACGGCACCACCGCCCGCTCGACGAATTACGAGCTCGACGGCATCTCGAACATCGATCCGGAGGACAACGATTACCGTACGCCGGTGAGCGTCGAGGGCGTGCGCGAGTTCGAAGTCCTCACCGCGAACTACAACGCGGAATTCGGCCGCGCCGGCGGTGCGCAGGTGCGCGCGATCAGCAAATCGGGCACGAACCTGTTCCACGGGTCGGCGTTCGAGTATTTCTACGACAACCAACGTTTTCAATCGGAAGGGACCGAGGTCCAGGCGCGGCGCTGCACGGCCGACCAGATCGCCGGGTTCAACACCCCGGCGGGCGGCTGCTTCGCCGATTTTCGCACGAACCTGTTCGGCGCGAGCGCCGGCGGCCCCGCTGTCCGCGATCGGCTGTTCTATTTCGCGATGGTCGAGAACAACATCCGCCGCGGCACCAACGCGTCCACCGGGACGGTGCCGCTGCCGACCGAGCGCACAATCAACACCGGATCCGCCCGCGGCGATCAGATCGTCGCCGAGTGGCTCGCGCTCTACCCGCAGCCGAACCGGCCGCTCATCAACACGCGCCGCTACCAGGCCAACGTCCCTTTCAGCTACGACACCCCGAACCCGTTCGGGCGCGTCGACTACACGTGGAGCAATGCCACGCGGCTGATGGGCCGCTACGACTTCCGCAACCAGGACTACCAGATTACCCGCATCTTCCGCGGCAGCGGCGGCAACATCGTCGATCGCGCGCACACGGGCGGCGCCGTGCTGACGCACGTGTTCTCGCCGGCGACTGTCGGCGAGTTCCGCTTCGGCTATGCCTACCGGAGGGTGGATGTCCCGACGGAGGAAGGCTTCGAGAACTTCCCGACGATCACCGTCACTGGGTACACCACGCTCGGACCGCAGTCCTTGCAGTATCCGATTTTTCGCAAGCTGTACGACGTGCAGGGCGCCGGCTCGATCGCCCACACGCGCGGCCGCCACGCCTACAAGGCCGGTTACGACCTGCACCGTACGTTCAACAACGGCGTGCAAAGTGACTACGTGCGCGGCCTGATCAGTTTCGGCACCGGATACGGCCGGAGCAGCATCGAGAACGTTCTCGCGGGCACGCCGACCTCGTACACGCTCACGATCGGTGATCCCGAGCGCAACTTCCGCGTCTGGGACGCCGCGCTGTTCGCCCAGGACGACATCCGGCTGCGGAACACTTTGACGATCAACCTCGGGCTCCGCCTCGAGTCGCTGACGGAATGGAAGGAGAAGAACGGCCTGACCAACTTCGGGTACGGCAACGATCTCCTCAACCCGGCGCCGCGGGTAGGTGCCGTGTGGGACGTGAAAGGGAACGGCGTCTGGGTGGTCAGGGGCGGCTACGGGCTGTCCTACGATCGCGTCAACTTCTTTTTCCTGCGATCGCTGCAGTTCCAGGGATCGGAGATCAGGACCATCACGCTGGCGCCCACGACGGAGCCGCTGCGGGTCGAGAATCTCGGACCGGCCGCAGGACAGATCCAGTCGGGACCAGTGGCGAAGAACGAAATCGATCCCGACTTCCACATGGGGCGCGTGCATACGTGGAATGCCACCGTCGAGCGCCGGATCGGCCGATCGTCGGCGGTGCGCGCCTCGTATGTCGGCACCGCGTCACGCGACATTCCCGCCACGCTGATCCTGAACCGTGCCGTTCCGACCGCCGACGCGACGTTTGCCAACCGCCAGGCGCGGCGGCCGGATCCCGGCTACGCGAATATCAGCCGGCTGGCGAACGCCTCGGAGGGGAATTACAAGGGGCTGCAAACGAGCTTCGAGCGGCGGTTCTCGGCCGGCCTGCAGTTCCAGGCATCTTACACGTGGTCCAACTCGCTCGATATGGCGTCGGACCCGGGTTTCGGCAACGCCGACAACTACCTCTCGATGGACACGCGGGCCGATCAGACCTTCGTGACCGACCGCGCGCGCGGGATGGAGCTGCGCAAAGCTGACTTGTACGGCCCGTCGCGGTTCGACATGCGCCACGTCGCCACCCTGAACGGATCGTACGAGCTCCCGTGGCATCGCCGCCGGGGCATCGCCGGCGCGATCGTCAGCGACTGGACGCTCTCGGCCGCGCAGTCCTATCGCGACGGCGTGCCGTTCACGATTCTGTGCAGCGCAAATGGCGGCGACTGCAATCTGGATGGCTCCGGGCACGACCGCGCGAACGTCTCGGATGCCGGTGTGCTCGGCACGCAGATCAACGGGTATCCCCGAGCACCGGCCGACACCGTGCGCATCTACATTCCAATCACCGCCTTCGATCAGACGACGTGCCGGCAGGCCGGGGCGACGGCCAATTGTGTCGACGTCGGCGGCGGCAGCACGCAGCCGCGCAACAGGTTCCGGTGGGACGACACGTTCGCGGTCGACTTCGCGCTGGTGCGCTCGATTCCGACGGCGGGCCGACAGCGCGCGCAGGTGCGGTTCGAGGTCTTCAACCTGTTCAACAATCATTACGCAGGCATGCCGACAATCTCGTTCGCCATTCCGGATGACTTCGGACGCGTGTTCACTACGAATGGGAACCGGAGCTGGCAGATCGGCGTACGCTACGACTGGTAGACGGTGTCACACGGCCGCACCGCAGAGGACACGGAGGACAGGAGGAAAATCTTCAGGATTCGACCTCCGCGTCCTCCGCGTCCTCCGTCGTGAACCAACGTTTACGCAGAACTCGCGGAACACACGGAGATGCCTGACAGGCTCTGCGAGTTCTGCGGTTTCTGCGTTGATCGGCGTTTCTGTTGGTCACAGTGCGGTAACCGCCGCTCGGAGATCCGCATGGCCCATATGCGCCCTCGTGTTCATCTCGTCCTGCCGCTCGTGGCAGCCGGCTCCGTATACGCCTGCCTGACCACGGCCGCACTTGCCCAGACCACCACCGCGACGCTGCAGGGCGTCGTGCGGGATGCGAGCGCCGCGGTGCTGCCCGGCGCGTCGGTCACGCTGCGCGACCAGCGCACCGGCGTAGTCCGCGCGACGACCACCGATCGAAGTGGGGCCTACGTCCTCTCGCATGTGCCCGCCGGCAGCTACACGCTGACCGTCGAGCTCGCCGGCTTCAAGACGCTCGAGCGCGAGAGCCTGCGATTCGAAGTCGGCCAGGAAACGACGCTCGATGCCACGCTGGAAGTGGCCGGCGTCGCCGAGACGGTGACCGTTCGCGAAGCCGCGCCGCTGGTCGAGACGACGAAGTCCGCCGTCGACATGGTGGTGAGCCGCGAACAGATCGATATGCTGCCGCTGACCGGCCGCCAGGCCTCGTCGCTGGCGCTCCTCGCGCCGGGCGTTGTGCCGCGGACGAGCACCGATCTGGAGGCGGTCACCGCCGGCGGTCAGCCCCGTGGCAGCGGCGAAGCGCTGGTCGACGGCGTGAGCAATGAACTGATGGCCACGAACTCGATCCGCGCGAACGCGCCGCCGGACGCCATCCAGGAGTTCGAGGTCATCACCAACCAGTATCAGGCCGAGTTCGGCAATGCCAGCAGCGTCATCCTGAACACCATCACGCGATCGGGGACGAACGATCTGCACGGTCGCGCCTACTACTTTCATCGCGACGAGGCGCTCGACGCGCGAAATCCGCTGGCGACGAGCAAGGCCACGTTCGAGCAGAAACAGCCGGGCGGCTGGCTGGGCGGTCCGATTGTCCGCGACCGCACGCATTACTTCCTCGCCTACGAGGCGACGCGGCGGAGAACGATTGCGACGGTGACCTCGCCGGTGGAGCCCGGCGATGTCGAGCAGCCGTTCGAGAATAATCAGCTGCTGCTCAAGGCCACTCACCAGCTCACTGCGGCGCATCGCCTCACCACGCGCTTCAGCCACGATCGACCGGTTCAGCACAACGTCGCTGTCGGCGGCTTCAATCTGCGCGAGGTGGCGATCGAGCAGATCAACAGAGATCTCTCGTACGTCGGCAGCGTGACGAGTATCCTCTCGAACCGCGCCCTCAACGACGTCCGCCTGCAGGTCGCGAGCACGCACGTGCAGCTCGACACGAAGCAGCCGGACGCCTTCACGATCATGCGGCCATCGTCCACGTCGGGAAAGTTGTCGAACGTGCCACAGGCTTTTCCCGAGCTTCGAGTGCAGGCCGTGGACAACTTTTCCTATGAGCGCGGCCGCCACCGCGTCAAGGTCGGCGTCGACGTCAACCGCGTCAGGCTCGAGGGGTTCGTCTACCAGAATATTCCCGGCGTGTTCACGTTCGCGACCGACCGGCCTTTCAACGCCGCCGATCCGACGACGTATCCGGCATCCTTCATCGGCAACGCCGGCGATCCCAACTTCTTCATGGTCTCGAGCGGGGTTGCCGCCTTTGCCCAGGACGCCTGGCGTCTGCCGCGGCATCTCACGCTGAATGTCGGCGTCCGCTACGATGCGTGGAACGTGACCGGGCTCGATCTCCGCGAGACCAACCTGGCGCCGCGACTGGGTGGCGCCTGGGATCCGTTCGGCACCAACACGACCTCGATTCGCGGGGGCTACGGCGTGTTCTACAACAACATTCTGACCAACGCGCCGCTTTTCACGAGCTTCCTCGCCGGGCAGCGCTCGGTGCTCATCACCAGCCCCGGCTATCCCGATCCGTTCAGCCGTGGCACGTCGGTGAACCAGCCGCTCAGCACGTACACCGCGCAGCCCGACCAGCCGCTGCCGCGCGCGTATCAGAAGACGGCCGGCTTTCAGCGCGAGCTCGGTGCGGGGCTGTCGGTCGGCGCGGACTACGTCAATTCACGCGGCCGCCGCCTCATTCGCATGATCGACACCAATCCGGTGACGCCGCCGGCGTTGACGCGGCCCGATCCGACGCGCGGGTTTGTCCGGATTCTCGAATCGACCGGCTACAGCGACTACCACGGACTGCTCGTGAACGGAAAACGCCGCCTTGGCGCACGCGGGCTCGTGCAGGTGGCCTACACCTGGTCGACGTATAAAACGACCACTGAAGCCGAGAACACCGTTGTGCAACAGGACGACTTGAACAAGGATGATTCGTACGGGTACGGAAATTTCGATCAGCGCAACCGCGTCGTGGTCGCGGGCTATGTCCGGCTGCCGTGGGACCTGCAGGTCGGCGGCGTGATGACGGCCAGGACAGGGCAGCCGTTCAACATCACGACCGGTTCCGACAACAATCGCAACGGCGTCTTCACCGATCGACCGGATCTCGCGGCCGGCGCGCGCACCGGCAGCCGGGACATGACCACCCGCGCCAGCTTCGTCGATCCCGGCCGGCGCGCGGGCAACCTGCCGCGCAATGCCGGCCGCGGCCCGGGTTTATGGCAGCTGGATGCGCGTGCGGCGAAACGGTTCCACATCGGCCCCGCTTCGGCCGAAGCACTTGTCGAGGCTTTCAATGCTACGAACCGCGCCAACTATGGCAATCCTGTGGGCAATCTGGGGTCGTCCGCTTTCGGGCGGCCGAACAGCACTGCCGGCGATGCGCGGCAGGTGCAGCTCGGGGTGCGCCTCGAGTTCTAACACGTCACCACAGAGGACGCCGAGGACGCGGAGGTTGAATCCTGACCAATCGGGATCAGTCCTCCTGTCCTCCGTCGTGCGATCGGTTATTGGAGGTGGGAATGTGCCCACGCATTCCAAATTCCAAATTCCTGATTCCAAATTTCTCGTTTCGCTGGTGCTGTGCCTGCTCGCCGCTTCTGCCGCGTCGGCCGAAGAGACGAGGCTGCTCCGGCGGCCGACGGTCAGCCGCGATCAGGTGGCCTTCGAGTATGCGGGCGACCTCTGGGTTGTCTCTCGCACCGGCGGCCAGGCCCGGCGGTTGACCGCGACGCCCGAACCGGAAACCGATCCCCACTTCTCCCCGGACGGCGCGCGCATCGCGTTCACGGCCACGGTTCACGGAAACACGGACGTGTACGTCGTGCCGGCCTCCGGCGGCGACCCGCAGCGTCTCACGTATCACCCGGCGGTCGACTGCGTCCGCGGCTGGACCCCCGACGGCCGCCGCGTGATCTTTGCCTCCAGCCGCGGCACGCTGCCGACGCCGGGCGCCAATTCATTCTTCCGGCTCTGGACGACGCCGCTCGAAGGGGGCCTGCCGGATCCGCTGCCGATGCCGCGGGCGTTCGCTGGCGCGTTCTCGCCCGACGGGCGGCGCTTCGCCTACGAAGAGGTCGCGGTGGCGATGTTCGCGGCGCAATGGGCGCAGAACCAGAGCAGCCAGTGGCGGCATTACCGCGGTGGCCGCACCCATCCGGTCCGGCTGATGAACCTGGCGGACTACTCGGTCGAGAAGGTTCCGTGGACGAACAGCAATGACACGGCGCCGATGTGGGTCGGCAACGCCGTCTACTTCCTGTCCGATCGCAATTTCACCACCAACCTGTTCGCGTACCGCCTCGATACGAAACAACTGACCCAGCTCACTCATCACGACGACTTCGACGTGATGAGCGCCTCGGCAGGGCCGGATGCCGTTGTCTACGAGCAAGCCGGTTACATTCATCTCGTCGACGCCGCCACGGGAAACGCGAGGCGCCTGGCCATTGAGGTGAGCGGGGACCTGCCCTGGGCGCGGCCGCATTTCAGGAAGATCGCCGGCGCGATCCGCAACGCCGCCCTGTCGCCGACCGGCGCGCGCGCGGCGTTCGAAGCGCGCGGTGAAATCGTCACCGTACCGGCCGAGAAAGGCGATTTTCGCAACCTGACGCAGAGTCCGGGCGTCCACGATCGCAGCCCCGTCTGGTCGCCCGACGGCACCGAGCTCGCCTGGCTTTCAGACGCCGGCGGTGAATACGAGCTGATGCTCGGCGATGCGACGGGTGCGGCAAAGCCGCGTGCGATCCAACTGCCAGCAACGGCCTTTTTTTCATCGCCCGTCTGGTCGCCCGACGCCACGCATCTGCTGCTCGAGGACAACCATCTGAATCTCTGGTCGATCGAGTTGAGCGGCGGGCGTGCGACGAAGATCGACACGGATTCCTATGACGATCCGGGGAGAAGGTTCGACGCGGTCTGGTCCTCCGATTCACAGTGGATCGCCTATTCGAAAAGCCTCGACAGCCACCTGCGCGCGATATTTCTCTATTCCGCCGCCGATCGAACCGTACATCAGATCACAGACGGGCTGTCCGACGCGACGTCGCCGGCCTTTGATGCCGGAGGCAAGTACTTGTACTTCCTGGCGAGCACGAATTACGCGCTCCGGACCGGCTGGCTCGAGATGAGCTCGGTCGAACGGCCGGTGACACGCGCGATCTACTTCGTGGTGCTCGACGCAAGTGAGCCTTCGCCGCTCCTGCCCGAGACCGGCGACGAGCCGGCCGCCGCAGCGGCACGCGCTGACACGCGGCCGGCGGCGCCAATCGGCGTCCGCGTCGATTTCGACCGGATCGGCCAGCGCATCCTGGCGCTCAACGTTCCCGCCGGCGATTACACCGCGTTGCGGGCCGGCCCGCCGGGAACGATTTTTTACCTGGAGCCGGCGCGGACCACGGGCACCGGGCCGCCGGCGCTGAACCTGCACCGGTATCAGCTCAAGGAACGGAAGGCGGCGCCATATCTCGAGGGAGTCCGTTCCTACACGCTTTCGGGCGATACCAAGAAGCTGCTGTATCAGGCGAGCGGCAATCGATGGGGCATCGTACCTGCCGATCGTCCCGCGTCTGTCCGTGTGGGCGATGGGCCGCTCGATCTGGCGAAAGTCGAAACGAGGGTCGATCCGCGTGCCGAATGGGCGCAGATCTTCCGCGAAACGTGGCGCATCCAGCGCGACTATTTTTATGATGCCGCCATGCACGGCGCCGACTGGCAGGCAGTCTATACGAAGTACCTCCCTCTCCTGCCGTTCGTCGGTCACCGCGCCGATCTCGGCTATCTCATCGCCACGGTCGGCGGCGAACTGTCGGTCGGCCACTCGTACTTGACCGGCGGCGGCGACGAGGAGGATGAGCCGGTCACTGTCGGTCTGCTCGGCGCAGACTACAGAGTGGAGAACGGACGCTATCGAATCCAGCGCATTTACGGCGGCGAGAACTGGAATCCCGATCTTCAGGCGCCGTTGAGCGCACCCGGCGTGCAGGTCTCCGAGGGCGACTATCTGCTCGAAGTGAACGGCCGCGCACTGGTTCCGCCGATGAACGTGGATCAGATGTTCGAAGGCACCGCGGGTCGCCAGACCATGATTCGTGTCAACAGCTCGCCTGCGGTCGAGGGATCGCGGCTGGTGACCGTCGTGCCGGTTGCAAGCGACGAAAGCCTCCGCACCCGCGCGTGGATCGAAGGGAACCGGCGGCTCGTCGACAAGATGTCGCGGGGACGCCTCGCGTATGTCTGGCTGCCGAATACCGGCATGCCCGGATATACGGCGTTCAACCGCTACTACTACGCGCAACAGGACAAGGACGGCGTCATCATCGACGAACGCTACAACCAGGGCGGCATGGTCGCCGACTACATCGTCAACGAGCTGGATCGGAAGCAGATGGGGTACTTCGCGCGTCGGGACGGGAAGCCGTCGCCGTCGCCGGCGGCGGGCATCTACGGGCCGAAGGTGATGCTTATCAATGAATCGGCGGGGTCCGGCGGAGACGCGCTGCCGTATTACTTCAAGCTGCGGAAGATCGGACCGCTGGTGGGAACACGGACATGGGGCGGGTTGGTCGGCACGCTGACAATTCCCGCGACGATCGATGGTGGCGGCATTACGGCGCCGTCACTCGCCTTCTTCGATCTGAACGGTCGATGGGCGCTCGAGAACGAAGGCGTCGCACCGGACATCGAGGTGGAGAACACCGCGGCGGCAGTGATTGGCGGACACGATCCGCAGCTCGAGCGCGCAATCCAGGAGGCGATGAAACTGCTGGAGCAGGCGCCGGTGAAGCGAGTGCCCCGTCCTGCGCCGGTGTCGCGCGTCTCGGACAGGCCGAAGTCATGATGAAAGAAGGCTGCGCCAGCCAACACAAAGGACACGAAGGACACAAAGGTTGAGCCCTGTCATGCATTTTTCCTTCGTGTCCTCTGTGTCCTTTGTGATTGGCCCCGCAGGGGATGCACGCCTTTCCTACTCGCTGCAGGTCGGCGACACCATTTCGAACGAGCTGATCGTCATCCGCTGCTCGTCCGCAAGCTTGATCAGCAGGCCGCGGACGCGCATCTTGTGTCCTTTGTGATCCTCAGGTGCGTACGCCGCGGCATCGAGCAGATGAATGGTGCCGTTGCCGAGTGGCTTCCCGTCGGCGGAGGGCGCCGCATGTGGCGCTGTTGCGGAAGCCACGACCGGCTCGCTGGCACGGGTCAGCCACCAGGTCGGCCGAGGACCCTCGGTAAAGCAGCCAACGACTTCGACGTAGGAGAAATCGCCCACGGCGGGCGGTGGCTTCGGTCTGCCGGGCAGAATCTCGATGCCCTCGAGGCTCTCAGCGGTCAGCTCCAGCGGCCCCGCGGGAAATCCGTTTTCCTTCAACAGGTGCGCGACGATGTCGAGATAGACGTTGTCGCCGAGGCTCGCCGGTGCGTTCCGCGGCATGGTCGTCGTGATCCTGGTGTAGAGCGTCTTGAGATCCTTGCCGGCGAAGTTTCGCGCGAAGCGCTGTTCCCTGAGTGACGGCCCGGTGGCGCCGCCGAGATCGGCGCGATGGCATCCGCTGCACGCAGTCTCGTACACCGCGGCTCCGCGCATGGCTTGAGCGTCCGTGTACACGCCGTCGGCGACGGTTTTGCCGATCGTCTGCGCGGTGATGACGCCGTTGGAGATGCCGGCGCCGAGCACGCCCGCGAGGATGACGACCGGGCTGCCGCGGAAGACGCGGTGGAAATTGAAATCAGGAATCATTCATGTCCCGTGACTTTAATTAACCACAAAGATTAGGAAACCACAAAGATCACAAAGACCGCATAGAAGACCCGGGCCAGAGATCTTCTTTGTGAGCTTTGTGTGCTTTGTGGTTGCCCCGGCAGGCGTCGGGTTGCGAGTGTGTTTCCGACTCAGATGAATCGTCACCGCTTGGACGGAATCTTCGGACGGTCCCCGCGTTCCGTGATCAACTTCGTCAGGAGATCGACCGCCAAATCGACCGGCAGACCGTCCGCGATCGCGATCGGCGTGCGCCCGGCGGCGTTCATTTCGTCGAGCCGGGCGCCGCGATCGGCCAGGAACTGGATCACCTCGCATACTTCCGGCTGGGTCCGGCCGTTCGGGCCAACCGCGACGTGCATGGGCGTGTTGCCGTTTGTGGTCACGACGTCGACGTGCGGATCGATCTCGTACGCGTAGGTCACCGTTTTCAGCCTGGCGCCGGCCGCTGCGGCCATCAGCACGCTCGTGCCGTCCTGGGCTCTGAGTCCGGGGTCGGCCCCGGCCGCGACCAGCGCGCGCATGACCTCCTCGTGGTCGCCGCGGGCGGCGAACATCAACGGCGTCTGCTCACCCGGCGCGCCGGCGCGGCCGCCCGCGCCTCTCGTACCAGCCGGGATCATCGACTTCGGCGTCCGGGCATTGGGGTCCGCGCTTTTGGCGAGGAGGGCGTGCACCAGATCGATGGCCCCTGCCTGGGCGGCGAGGTGCAGCGGCGTGAACCCCGCGCGGTCGTGCACGTTGATGTCGGCGCTGCCGTCGACGAGGGCGAGCGCCGCCGCTGTATGCCGGTACGACGCGGCGACGATCAGCGGACGCGCACCCGACGGCAGCGTGACATTGGGATTGGCGCCGGCTCGGAGCAGCGTCTTGATCGAGGCCACGTCGCCTTTGGTGGTTGCGAACACCAGCGGCGTGAAACCGCCCTTCGACGCGGCGTTGACGTTCGCTCCGAGCTCGACCAGCCCGGCAACCACGTCACTGTGGCCTTCGGCCGCCGCCCACATCAGCGCGGTCTGGCCGCCGCGCGGGTCGGCGCTATTGACGTCCGCGCCATATCGAGCCAGCTGCCGCACCGCCTCGAGACTGCCGGCACCTGCTGCGATCATGAGCGCGGTCTCGCCGTTCCAGCGCGCGGCGCGCGCGCTTCCGCCGGCTGCGAGCAGCCGCGGCAGGAGCGCGGCGTCGCCATTGGCCGCGGCCAGCGTGACCGGCGTCTCCCCGTATTCGTCGGTCGTGTCGGCGTTGGCGCCCGCGTCGAGCAACGCCTCCGCCATACCGCGTTCGCCGAGGTGGACCGCCCAGGCCAGAGCGGTGGCGCCGTCCGGCTGGGCGACATTCACGTCCACCCGCGCCTGCAGCAGCGTCGCGAGCATTGTCTGATCGCGGCGCTTCACCGCTTCCAGGAGCCGAAGATCGCGCGGCTCCGCGCGCAGCCCGAGCACTGCCGCGGCCGTCCAGAGACAACAGAGGGTGCAGAGGAAAAACGTGTGACCACGGAGGACGCGAAGGACATGGATGTTCAATCGTGTCGCTCGACCTTCACTCAGGGCTTCGCGAGCATGGAGGAAGGACGGTGGGCGACAGGATTTTTCCTCCTGTCCTCCCGCCTCCGCTGAAGCTACGGCGGGCCACCGTCGCCTTGTGCGAAGGTGGCCGCGTCCTCCGTGGTAACCCCGCATGTTGCGGATGCACTCCTACAAGTCCGTCAGCCGCCCCGTGCTGTCCCCAAACCCGTCGATTGGCGGCAGCCCCGCCAGATCGAACATATTCAGGAAGAGGTTGTTCAGCGGTGTTTCCTTGGAGTGGACCAGGTGACGGTTGCCTTTGACCTGGCCGTTCGCGGCGCCGGCCAGCACGATCGGCAGATCGTCATGCGTGTGAATGTTCGACTCGCTGAGGCTGCTGCCGAACAGGACGAGGGAATGATCGAGCAGCGTGCCGTCTCCATCGGAAGTCTGCGTCAGCTTGTCGAGCAGATAGGCAAACATCGAGACGTGAAGCTGGTCGATCTTGATCAGTTTGTCCAGGCGTTCCGCATCGCCCTGGTGGTGGGAGATCGAATGGTGCCCGTCGGAAATCCCGATCTCCCGGTACGCGCGATTGCTGCCGTCGCGGCCGAGCATGAACGACGCCACGCGCGTCATGTCCGTCTGCCAGGCCACGACCATCAGATCGATCATGAGCTTCGCGTACTGCGTGTAGTCGTCGGGAATCGCGCTTGGCCGTTCCATGTGCGGCAGCTGGAGCGTCGCGTTCTGCTCTTCGGCCAGCTGAATCCGCCGCTCGATATCCCGGACCGAGTCGAGGTATTCCTCGATCTTGCGCCGGTCGCCTGCGCCGAGGCGCGACTTCAGACGCGACAGGCTCCCGGTGATGTAGTCGAGCATGCTCTTCTGGTTTTCCAGCCGCGCCATGCGCGCCCCGGCATCGGTGCTGTCGCCATCGCCAAAGAGGCGTTCGAACACGGCGCGCGGGTTGATCTCGGCCGGGAGCGGGCTGGTTGGCCCGCGCCACGACATCGACATGTACGCGCAGGTGTAGCCCGAGTCGCAGTTGCCGGCCAGCGGCTGCGGCTCCAGCCCGAGCTCCAGCGAAGAGAGCTGCGTGTATTTGCCGAGCTCCTTTGCCGCAATCTGGTCCGCAGAGATGCCGAGCCTGAAATCGGCGCCTCCTGTCTTGTAGGGATGAACGCCGGTCAGGAACGTTGCAGTTGCCCGGGCATGATCGCCGGGACCGTCGCCGAGCGCGCGTCCGGTGACCTGCGCCAGACCGCTCAACACGTTGATGTGATCGCGGAACGGCTCGAGCCCCTCCATCGTCGGGCTGAACGGAACGTTCGTGCCGGCGGCCTTCGGTGTCCACATGAACGGGCGCGGGCTCTTGTCGCACGCCCCGACGATCCCGTTGGGCGTGTAGACGTAGCCCAGTCGAACCGGCGGCTTCGGCGGATTGGCTGCGGAGAGCGCCGGTGCCATCGAGTCGAGCACCGGCAGCGCAACGGCCGCGCCGAGGCCGCGCAGAAAAGTCCGCCTGGGCAGAGTGTGATTGAAATTCATCATGAGCCCGACGCCCTCCTCATCTGAAACGGCGTGCTTTTCACGATCGCCAGAACGAACGCCGAGATTCGATGATCATCCCGCGCCGCTTCGCGAACAATCGACCGAACGGCGGGATAGTCGTCATAGTCGACGCCGCGGCCGAGTGCGAACGTGAAAAGTTTTTCGGTGGCGGTGCGCAGGAAATCGTCGCGGTACTTCGTCAGGAGCAGCTCGCGCAATCCGGCCGGCCCTTCGAACTCGGTCCCGTCCGGCAGCCTGCCGCTCGCGTCGATCGGCGTGCCGGCGTCCTCGGCCCGCCACTGCCCGGTGCCGTCATAGTTTTCCAGGGCAAAGCCAATCGGATCCATCCGCGCGTGACACGCCGCGCATGTCGCGTTCGCCCGGTGAACCTGCATCTGCTCGCGCAGCGACACGACCCTGCCGTTCGGTGCCGCCTTCAACTCCGGCACGTCGGGCGGCGGCGGCGGGGGAGGCGTGCCGAGCAGGTTCTCGAGGATCCACTTGCCGCGCTGCACGACCGACGTCCGATTGGGATACGAGGTCACGGTCAGAATGCTGCCGTGCCCGAGCAGCCCGCGCCGGTTCACGTCGCTCAGCGTCACGCGGCGGAACTGCGAGCCGTAGATGCCGGAGATGCCGTAATGCTCGGCCAGCCGCTGGTTGACGAAGGTGTAGTCGGCCGATAACAGGTCGAGCAGGCTGCGATTCTCGCGAAAGATGCTGGACACGAACAGCCGCGTCTCGTCGACGAAGGCCTGCCGCAGCGCCTCGTCGAACGGGAAAATGACCGGATCCGGCTTCACCGTGTCGACGTTGCGCAGATGCAGCCACTGGCCGGCGAAGTTCGACACCAGCGCGTCGGAGCGCGGGTCGTCGAGCATCCGCCGGACCTGACGCTCGAGGACCGCCGCCTCGCTCAAGCGGCGTTTCTCGGCGAGATCGAGCAGTTCGTCGTCGGGAATGCTGCTCCACAGGAAGAACGAGAGCCGCGACGCCAGCTCGATATCGGTGATGCGGTGCGCGGCGCCAGGCTGCGGCGGCACCGGATCCTGTTCGATCCGGAAAAGGAATTCCGGAGAGACGAGCAGCGCCTGAATGGCGTTCTGGATGCCGCTCTCGAAATCGGCTGACTCCGGTTCGCTTCGTCGAGGATCGCCAGAGGCTTGTCCGCCTTCGCGCGATGCGCTACGGCGAGACCTCGCCGAAGCTGGTAGAACGAAGGCGGGGCGAAGGCGGCCGTCCGCGCGGCCTTTCTGAAAGAACTGGTACAGCGGCTGCACGTCGGCGGCCGTCACCGGCCGCCGGAATGCGCGGCGCGCGAGCGCGGTGAGGATGGTCTGCGCGCACGGGGCCTCCTGCGCGCGCGCAGCCGGATAACAGACGAAGATCTTCCGCCGGCTCGGCGTGTCGCCGCGGCCGGTGGCGTCGTACGGGCCGCCGATGATCAACTTGCTGATTTCCGGTATCGCGCCCGGCACGTCGAAGCGCTTCACCCGGGCGCCGTTCAATCGCAGATCGACCGGCCATGGGACCTGCGCGGCACGGCCACGCAAGCCATCCCCGGCGCCTCGGCCGCCGGCCGGCGTGTCGCGCTCCGGCTTCAGGTTCTCGCGCGGCGAAGTGACGCCGACCGTGTGCAGGCCGGCTTTGACGGCCACGCGCACCTGGTAGGGATCGGTCTCCGCCTCTTCGCCGTCCGGTCGGAGGCCGAGGAACCGGATCTTGAACACGTAATCGGCGTCGACCGGAAAGTAGTGCGCGACGCTCAGGCCGGCGCGCGAATCGAACGGCAGGTCGTCGTTCAATTGCTCGTTCCGGCTCCCTTTGAACGGATCACGCCTGACGTCGTAGACGTCCTCGACGGCTTTCATCGTGAGATCGCCGACGGCAAGGCGGCTGATCCTGCGCGCGGCCGTCATGTAGCGATCGAGCAGCGTGGGAGACGTCGAGAGCACGGCCGCGATGTTGTCGAAGCCATAGCCGGAATCGTCGACCGGCAGCCAGTCGCCCGGGCGGATATCCACCGCCAGCAGGTCGCGGATGGCGTTGCTGTACTCCGAGCGGTTCAGGCGGTGAATCGGGACGTGTCCGGGATTCGGATTTTCCGCGGCGGCGCGGTCCAGCGTCGATTCGAGAAACGCGACGAACGCATCGACAGTCCGGGAATCGGGCCGCGTGCGCACCGTCGGCGGCGGCATCTCGCCCGATCGCAGCTTTCGCGCAACCTTTTCCCACACCTGCGCGTGTGCCGGAACGTCCGCGAGGTCGAGAGGCTGCAGCGAGAGACCCGCGGTCTTGAGCCTGTCGTTGTGGCAGGTGACGCAGTACGTCGCGACGAGACCGGCGACGTCGGCCGCGGGCGGCTGCACGCTTGCCGCCTGAGGTGCGGTGGGGAACACTCGTGCGGCAACCGGGACCGCACGGTTCCGCAGCTCCTCAGAAACTCGGGGCAGCTGTGGCGCCCGAACGGGAGTGGATGCACCGATAACGACATGGCGGCCACCCGCATAAAGAAGCGCGAGAACGGCCACCCACCACACGAGCCGGCCCCATACGTCCAGGTGATTTGACGTGCTCGTTTACCCTGCCCGGCTCATGGTACCACACGGAGAAACGCCGACGCCCAACAGGCCTGCCTGCCCGGCGATGCCTGCCGGGCCAAATGTGTACAAATGTGTCGCGGTTGATAAGCCCGGCCTGATCGGATACCACAGACAACGGTTTCCCGGCGAGACGACGATGCCCATTTACGAATATGCGTGCCGCACCTGCCATCATCGGTTCGAGATAATCGTGCGCGCTTCCGACATGCCTCGATGCCCGTCGTGCAGCGGCGCAGATCTCGAACGGCTCATTTCTCTGTTCGCCGTCGATTCAGAGGGGAGCCGGAAGCTGTCGCTCGATGCGGCGCGGCGGCAGAATGCCCGGGTGACCCGCGACAAAGCCTGGGCGGATTTTGAGTACGAGCGCAAGCACCGTCACGAATAACCGGACTCCTTCCCTCGCTTCAGCACGAGCGGGATTTCCTCACCGGGAAATTGGATGTCCCGGCGCCAATCGCAACACACCCGCGCGATCTGTAAACCGTCCTCTGGTTTTTGGCGTCGGCTGGCAGTAAAGTGCTGCGTCACACGCGGTCAAGCGGTACGGAGGCGAGCGGTTCGGCAGCGCGAGCCTTCGGCATTCGGACGCGCCAGCAATCGGAAATTCGATCGCTGCACCCGCGCCATACGGGGTGTCTCATCTGGAGGAGGACATGCGACGACAAAAGCTCTTTGCCGTCACCGGCCTGATGCTCGCGCTCATGCTGCCTTCATCCCCGGTGCTCGCGCAGATCACGACCGGCACCGTGACCGGCTCCGTGAAGGACACCCAGGGCGCAGTCATTCCTGGCGCCACCGTTGTGCTGATCAGCGAAACGCGCGGGACGAAGTCGGTGCCGGCGATCACCGACGACAACGGCAATTACGTCTTCCCCAACGTCACCGCGGATACCTACGAAGTGGAAGTCACCCTCGAAGGATTCAGGACCGTGAAGCGCGGCGGCATCGCCGTCAGCGGGGCCGATCGAGTCGGAATTCCTCCGCTCACGCTCGAGCCGGGCGCACTCGCCGAAACGATTACGGTGATCGGACAGTCCCCGCTCGTGCAGACGCAGAGCGGCGAGCGTTCCACGGCGATCACGAGCACGCAGATCGAGAACCTGCCGATCGCGCGCGGGAATTTTACCAACCTGACGGCCTTTACGCCCGGCGTCGTGCAGGCGGGCGCGTCGGCCGGTGGAACCCGGCTCGGGGGCGCCGGACAGAACAACATCATGATGGACGGCATCTCGGCGATGGACACCGGCAACAACGGCCAGATGCTGAACATGAACGTCGACGCGATCGGCGAAGTGAAGATCCTGACCCAGGGCTACCAGGCCGAATACGGCCGCTCGAGCGGCCTGCAGATCACCGCGGTCACCAAGAGCGGCACGAACAGATTCAGGGGATCCGCCTACGACATCCAGACGGACTCGGACTGGGACTCGAACAGCTGGGTGAACATGAAGAACGGTGATCCCAAGCCCAAGACCAGTAACAAGACGCTTGGTTACACGATCGGTGGTCCGGTGGGGAAGCCCGGCGGCGCGAACAAGCTGTTCTTCTTCTACGCTCACGAGTATCGTCCTGCGACGACGGCGATCAACAATAGCAACCCGATCCGCATTCGCGTGCCCACAGCGCTCGAGCGCGCCGGCGACTTCTCGCAGACGCGGGACAATACCGGTGCGTTGTTCAATCTGCTCAAGGATCCGGCATCGGCATCGCCGTGCACGGCGGCCAACACGGCTGGGTGTTTCCAGGCCGGCGGCGTGGTCGGGCGGATTCCGGCGGATCGCTTGTATCCCACCGGCCTTGCTCTTCTGAGCCGGTACCCGCTCCCCAATGTGACGCAGTTGCCCGGCATGAACTACAACTACGAGGTTGCGGCTCCCACGACCGATAACCTGACACAGCAGCCCGCGGTCCGCCTCGATTACCAGCTCTCGTCGAAGCTCCGGTTCACGGGAAAGTACTCCGGCCAGCGGGCACGGCGTCTGATCACGCCGGGCGCGATTCAAGGGTTCAGCGACGTCCGCAATCCCTATCCATACATCACCAACTACGGTGTGACGACGGACTACCAGATTAATTCGTCAACGTTCCTGGAGGGCACCTACGGGTTCATCCGGAACCAGCTCGCCGGCGGCGGCTCGATCGGCGCGATCCTCACCGGCGGCATTCTCGTCAACGACTCCGCGGACCGGTTGACGAGCCTGCCGAACTTTCCTCTGCTCTATCCGAACGCCGGTGTCGTCGACCCGAGGTACTACGCGTTCGGTGTGCTGAACGATCTGAGTCCGGTCTGGTTCGACGGCCAGCGGATCAATCTGCCGCCGGCGTTCGGGTGGGGCACCAGAATCCAGGGGACCGCCGGAACGGGCGCCCTGCCTGGTCCGCCCAATCAACTGTTTCCTGGATTCCTGAACATCAACCGAACCCAGGACGTTGCGATCAGCCTGACGAAAGTGCGGGGCAGTCACACGATAAAGGCGGGCTTCTACAACAATCACAGCTTCAAGGCGCAGAACACCGGCGCGGGCGGCGTGCCGAACCTCGGGTTCCAGGGCTATGTCAACTTCGGCAACGACACGAACAACGCCCTCGATACCGGCTTCGGCTTCGCCAATGCCGCCGTCGGCGTGTTCACCCAGTACCTGCAGCAGTCGAAGCTGATCGAAGGCAGCATGATTTACAACAACACCGAGTTCTACGTGCAGGACAACTGGAAGGTGAACGGCCGGCTGACGCTCGACTACGGGGTGCGGTTCACGCATCAGCAACCGCAGTACGATCAGTTCCAGCAGATGTCGAATTTCTTCCCGGACCAGTGGTCTCTGGCAGCGGCGCCGGTCCTGTACGTCTCGGGTTGCAACAACGGCGCGACGGTGTGCGCCGGCAACGCGCGGAATGCCGTCGATCCGCGCACCGGCCAGATCCTGACGGTTCCGGGCGCGGCGAACACGGCGGCGGCGATTGGCACCGTCATTCCGAATTCAGGCAACCTGACGAACGGCATCCGTCAGGCCGGCGACGGCATCGCGAACACTTCCTACACGTGGCCGAAGCTGGTTCTGGGGCCGCGTGTCGGGGTCGCCTACGACCTGACCGGCTCGCAGACGTTTGTGCTGCGCGCCGGCGGCGGACTGTTCTTTGACCGTCCGGACGGCAACACGGTCTTCTCGATTCCAGGCAACCCGCCGATCTCGACGTCGCAGGATCTCCGCAACGGGCAACTGCAGACGCTGGGCTCCGGTCTCAGCACCGTCGGCGTGCCGGCGCTGATTGTCTTTCAGTACAACGCGCAGGTGCCGTCCTCGTGGCAGTGGCAGAGCGGCGTCCAGATGGCGCTGCCGTGGTCCACGGTGCTCGATGTCGCCTACGTCGGCAATCACGGGTTCAACCGGCTGCGGGCGTTCCAGGGCGGGACCAACGGCTCGGTCGATGTCAACGCCGTGGACTTCGGCGCCGCGTATCTGCCGCAGAACCAGGACCCGACGCTCGGTCCGAGCAGCGTGCCAGGCGCAAGCGCCTACACCTCGAACCTGTTGCGCGCGTTCCGTGGCTTGAGCAACGTGAACGAACAGCAGACGCGGTACTGGGACGAATACCACTCGATCCAGATGTCTGTGAACCGGCGCTTTCAAAACGGCCTCGCCTTCGGCACGAACTATACGCTGGGGCTCTCGTTCAAGGGCAACACCGGTCTGTTCCTGCGCCTGCAGCACGCGCCCGACGGCACGATTTCGATCCGTGACGATCAGGCCGCGTATGAAAAGCTCAACGAGAATCTCGCCTTGCAGCGGCACGTCATCAAGAGCTACGCCGTATGGAATCTGCCGAAGGTGCCGGCGGGCTTCGGGCCGATCGGGAGTTCTCTGCTCAACGACTGGCAGATTTCAGCGGTCCTGACCGCCGGTTCGGCAAACCAGCCGCTCGCCCCGCAAGTGAACAACCAGACCAACGGCAGGTACGATCTGACCTACACGTACCAGAACAACGGGCAGAATGTGAACCTCACCGGGACGCCGGATTATGCCGGCGCCGATGGACGGACAGCGAGAATTGTCTATGTTGGCGACCCCGGGTCCGGCTGCTCGAGCAACCAGTACGGGCAGTTCAACACGGCCGCAGTCACCGGGCCGCAGTACTTCAGCGTCGGTATGGAGTCCGGGCGTTTTCTCCTCGGCGGCTGCCCCGACCATACCGTGGACCTCGCGATTGCCAGGAACATCCGGCTGGGCGGCAACCGCAATCTCCAATTCCGGCTCGACGTCTTCAACGCGTTCAACGTCGTGATCATCAACGACCGCGAGAGGAACGTCATCTACCGGAGCCCGACGGATCTGACCGTCGTCAATTCGCAGTACCTGCCCGACGGCTCGCTCGATCCGGCGCGGCTGACGCCGAGGACTGCAGGCTTCGGCGCCGCTACCGGTGCGCAACCGATGCGGAACCTGCAGCTGCAGATCCGATATTCGTTCTAGGTCCACCACGGAGGACGCGGAGGATGCGGAGGTGCAATCCCGCCGGGCGCTGACACTCGCCGTTTTGGTCGCGCTGAGGCTTGTCCGACGCACCTCGAGGGATCACCACCTTCGCGCGAGGAGCGTTGGCGGAACTCCGCGAACAGAACGGGACTTTTCCTCCTGGCCTCGGTGGTGCTTCGTCCGCTGTCGGATTAAGATGTCGTATCGATGACCCTGGTTCCCCGCCTTCTGGCCGGCGCGCTCGTCGCGCTGCTCGTCAACAGTGCCTACCTCGCGGCGCGCGCCGACGCTTCGCTCTTTTACTACTCCAACGTTGCGCTGCACGGGGTCGTTGGCCTCGCGGCGGCGGTCCTGGCGCTCGCGATGCTGATCCGGCGGCGGGATGCCGGCTTCATGTTCTTCGTCGTCCTCGCCGCGGCCGCAGCCGGCGTCTATCTGTCGTTTGTCGGCGCGACCCGAGCGCATCGAACTGCGTTGATTGTCCACGCGGCAGCAGGCGTGGCCGGCGCGGTCGGTGTCTTGCTTGCAGGCCTGCGTGCCGGCTTGAACCGTGGTCGGCCGGCCTGGCGCGTTGGCGTCCACACCGCCGCAGTGGTTCTGCTGATGTTGGCGGCACCGCTCTGGTCCATGGCAACCGGCGATCGGTCCACGCGTTTCCGCATCGACAACCCGATTCGGGTCCCGGCGGAGATGGAAGAGGAAGGCGGCGGCGCCCAGACGCCGTTCTTTCCCTCGTCCGCGCGCACGAACGTCGGCGGCATCATCCCGGCGAATTTCTTCATGACCAGCGAGATGTGCGGCCGGTGCCACCGCGACATCTACCAACAGTGGAACTCGTCGGCGCACCATTTCTCCTCGTTCAACAACCAGTGGTACCGCAAGTCCATCGAGTACATGCAGGACGTGATCGGGACGCAGTCGTCGAAGTGGTGCGCCGGCTGCCACGATCACGCCGTCTTTTTCAACGGTCGCTTCGATCGGCCGATCAAGGAACAGATCGATACCCCGGAGGCGCAGGCGGGCCTCGGCTGCACGTCGTGCCACTCGATTGTTCACGTCGGCAGCACGATGGGGCAGGGCGATTTCACCGTCGAGTACCCGGCGCTGCACGATCTGGCTGCCAGCGAGAACCGATGGATTGAGCGGGCGCACGATGTGCTTCTCTACATGGCGCCGGCGCCGCATCGGAACACGTTCCTGAAGCCATTCCACACCGCCCAGGCGTCCGAGTTCTGCTCCTCGTGCCACAAAGTGCATCTGGACAAGCCGGTCAACAACTACCGGTGGTTCCGCGGCTTCAACGAGTACGACAACTGGCAGGCCTCGGCGGCATCCGGCTACGGCGCGCGGTCGTTCTATTACCCGGCGAACGCGCAGCAATGCAGCGGCTGCCACATGCCGCTGGTCGACTCGAACGATCCCGCGGCGAGGAACGGCAAGGTCCGCTCGCATCGTTTCCCCGGTGCGAACACGGCGCTGCCGTTCGTGAACCAGGATCAGGAGCAACTGAAGCTCACGCAGGATTTTCTCCGCGACGGTCAGTTGTCCGTCGACATCTTCGCGCTGACGCGCGCGCCCGACGGCGCGGTTCCACGGGCAGCGACCGACGATCGCGGCGAGCCGAGGACGGCCAGCATGTTTGCCGAAGGCGAGGAATCGGTGTCGGAAGGCCGCGCGCCGCGTGCGTTCGACGCGCCGCCGCCGCCCGATATCGTGG
This sequence comes from Acidobacteriota bacterium, assembly GCA_046726355.1. Lineage (GTDB taxonomy): Bacteria > Acidobacteriota > Vicinamibacteria > Vicinamibacterales > CAVVIG01 > QHWF01. The sequence goes on from JBKPAI010000039.1 coordinate 23,143, forward strand.
CGCCGCTCGGCGACGTGCAGGCCGTCGTCCGCGCCGGCGAGACGGTCGGACTCGACGTCGTCGTCCGGACGCGCAAGGTCGGTCATTTCTTTCCCGGCGGGACCGTTGATGCTCATGACGTCTGGGTGGAGCTGCAGATCGACGATGCGAACGGCCGGACGGTCTTTCACAGCGGCTTCCTCGACGGCGATGACGGACCGGTGGACCGCCGCGCGCACTTCTACAGAAGTCTCCAGCTCGACGAGCACGGCAATGTCATCAACAAGCGCAACGCGTGGATGACGCGCTCGGTGGCGTACGTGCGCCTGATTCCCCCGAGCTCCGCCGACACCGTGCATTACCGGGTGAAGATTCCCGAGGACGCGGCAACCCCGCTCACCGCGAGGGCGACGGTGAACTACCGGAAGTTCTCCTGGTGGAACACGCAGTGGGCATTCGCCGGGGTTCGCGATCCGGCCGGCACCGCCTTCTCGCTGGCGCCGGGCCATGATGATGGCCGCTGGGTGTTTACAGGAGACACCTCGCGGGTCTCGGGAAAAGTGAAGGCGATTCCGAAGCTGCCCATCACGATCATGGCGCAGGCCGAGCGCGTCGTTCCTGTGGTCGCGCCGCAGGCCGCGCGTCCGACGACGCTCACCGGCGGCGGTGCGGCTTCCCGCGAACGATGGAACGATCACGGGATCGGCCTGCTCCTGCAGGGCGACCTCAAGGGCGCGATCCGCAGTTTTACGCGGGTGACGGAGATCGATCCCGCGTATCCCGACGGGTGGGTCAACATCGCGAGAGCGCAGCTCCAGGAAGGCGACATGTCGGGCGCGGAACAGACGCTGCGGCGGGCGCTGGAGTTGAATCCGTCGCTCGCGAGGACGCACTATTTTCTCGGAACGGCGCTGAAGGGCCTGGGTGAGTACGACAAGGCGCTCGAGCACTTCAACGCGGCGGAGGCACAATATCCGCGTGATCGGGTGGTGCTCAATCAGAAAGCGCGCGTCCTGTTCCTGCAGCGCCGCTACCAGAGCGCGATCGAAGTTCTGCAGCGGGTGCTCGCGATCGACGCCGAGGATCTGCAGGCGCACTACAACCTGATGTTGTGTTATCGCGGGCTTGGCGAGAGCGACTCAGCGAAGCGCGAAGAACGTCTGTACCTTCGTTTCAAGGCGGACGAAGCGTCACAGGCGATTACCGGTCCGTACCGGCAGCTCAACCCCGCTGACAACGACGAGCGGCAGTCGGTGCACGTGCATCGATGACGCGCCGCGGGTGCTCTGTCGGCGTGCTGATCGTGACGGTACTGGTCGCGTCCGGCATGAATCTGGCTGGAGTCGGCACGCCCGTCACCTTCACTGACGTCACTGCCTCCTCCGGGATCAAGTTCGTCCACACCAACGGCGCGTTCGGCAAGAAGTACCTGCCCGAGACGCTCGGGTCAGGATGCGCGTTCCTCGATGCGGACGGCGACGGATGGCAGGACGTCCTGTTCGTGAACTCGAAGGCGTGGCCCGGACGGTCCGGAGCGCCGTCATACCCGGCGCTCTATCGCAACAACCACGACGGCACGTTCACGGACATCACCAGAGCATCGGGCCTGGCGGTGGAAATGTACGGCCTTGGCGTGAGCGCGGCCGACTACGACAACGACGGCCGGATCGACATCTATTTCACCGCCCTCGAGGCAAACCATCTGTTCCGCAACGCGGGCGGCGGCAAATTCGTTGAGACGACGAAAGCGGCTGGAGTCGCCGACGGGGGATTCTCGACCAGCGCCGCGTGGTTCGACTATGACCGGGACGGCAGGCTCGATCTCTTCGTCGGCCATTACGTCGAATGGTCTCCGCAGAAAGATCTGTTCTGCACGATCGACGGCACCCGCAAGTCGTACTGCACCCCCGAATCGTACACCGGCGCGAGTCCGACGCTGTTCAGGAACCGCGGCGACGGCACGTTCGACAACGTGACCGTGCGGGCCGGCCTGAAGGATCCCACGTGCAAGGCGCTCGGCGTCGCCGTGCTCGATTTCGACAACGATGGCTGGCCCGACCTGTTCGTGGCGAACGACACGCAGCCCAACCGGTTATATCGGAACCAGCGGAACGGCACGTTCACCGACGTGGCCATCGCGGCGGGCGTCGCGTTCAACGAAGCGGGCGTGGCGCGCGCCGGCATGGGGGTCGACGCCGCCGACTACGATCGCTCCGGCCGCGACAGCATCATCGTCGGCAACTTTTCGAACGAGATGATGGGGCTGTATCACAACGAAGGAAACGGCCTGTTCATCGACGATGCCGCGATAGCGGGGATCGGCCGGCCCTCGCTGCTCACGCTGACGTTTTCGTGCTTTTTCTTCGATTACGACCTCGACGGCTGGCTCGACATCTTCGCCGCGAACGGTCACGTGGCCGATGACATCCAGGCGGTCCAGAAGCGTGTCACGTATGCACAGCCGCCGCACCTGTTCCGCAATACCGGCCGCGGGCATTTCGAGGAGGTGACCGCGCAAATCGGCCGGCCGCTGCAGGACCCGCTGGTTGCCCGGGGCGCCGCGTACGGCGACTACGACAACGACGGCGATCTTGACCTGATCCTCTCCACCAACGGCGGCCGCGCGCGCCTGCTGCGCAATGACGGCGGCAACCGCAATCACTTCCTGACGGTCAGGACGGAAGGCGTCGCGTCGAACCGCGACGGGCTCGGGGCGCGCGTGACGGTGAAAGTGTCGGGCAGTACGACGCTGTTGCGCACGGTCAAGAGCGGTTCGAGCTACCTGTCGCAGAGTCAGCTGCCGGTGACCTTCGGACTCGGCCCGGCGTCGACCGTCGAGCGTGTGGACGTCGAGTGGCCGAGCGGCCGCAAGAGTGCACTGACGAACGTACGGGCCAACCAGGCGATCACGATTCGGGAGGACACGGGAGTACAGCCGTCCGCGAATCGCCAGGGGCCGCGTTGAAGGCCGATTCCACCACCGGAGGACACTGAGGACACGGAGGGAAAATCCTGTCGCTTGTCGGGATTGACCCTCCGCGTCCTCCGCGTCCTCCGCGGTATAACGTGCTTGGTACATGGACCACATCCGGTACGCCGCCGCCGCGTGTCAGACCGATTTCGCCAATCCGCTCGACCGGCCGGCAATGCGCGCGAATACCGACCGGATGCTGTCGATGATCGACTCGGCGCTGGCGGGCAGCGCGCCGTTCCTGCCGGTCCGGCTCGTCGTCTTTCCTGAGTTCGCTCACGCGGCGCCGGTGTTTCCGTCCGTGGGGGAGCTCCTCGAGCGGATCGCGGTGCCGATCCCGAACGAGCATACCGAGCGCATTGCGGTCAAGGCGCGCGAGCACGGCATCTACGTGCAGCTGGGCTCGATGATCGAATGCGACGACCGGTGGCCGGGCGTCGTGTTCAATACCAGCTGTCTGGTCGGACCAGAGGGACTGTTGTATCGCTACCGCAAGGTGAACCCCTGGCTGCCCTACGAAGTGCAGGCGAGCCCGCACGATTTGTCCGGCTACGACGAGGAGCTGTTTCCAGTAGCGGAGACGCCGATCGGCCGGATTGGCTGTGCGATCTGTTACGACTGGCTGTTCCCCGAGGCAATTCGGCAGCTGGCCGCGAACGGCGCGGAGGTGCTGGCGCGGGTCTCAGCGTACATGGATCCCTGGGGCGCTACCGAGCCACTGAACTGGTGGACGCTCGTCAACCGGTGCCGCGCCCTCGAGAACCTGGCTTACGTTGTCGCCGCGAACCAGGGTGCGACGCTGCGGCACTATCCGCCGTACTCGTGGCCGGGCGGCAGCCAGATCGTCGATTTCGACGGCCGCATCCTCGCCGAAGCCACCCCGGGTCCGGGCGAACGCATCGTCGTCGCGCCGATTGATGTGTCGGCGCTTCGGCACGAGCGGGAGGTCCGTCGCGGACACCACATGATCGCGCATCTACGCACCGAGGCGTACCCGGTGTACCGCGCACACCGCTATCCGCCGGCGCCGTTCCAAGCGGATCGCCATTCGTATGAAGAGAACGTGAGGCTGATCGATCGGTCCAAGCAGGCGGTGTCGACATGAGGCGGCTTCCGGGCGCACTCGGCGCGGCGATGCTGGCGGCGTCGCTGGCGGTGGCGGGCCAGGACGCCGCGAAGCCGGAGCGCGGCGAGCAGATCATGAACGCCGCGTGCGTGAAGTGCCACGATCTCAGGCCGATTCAAACACAGGCGCTCGACGAGACCGGCTGGGCGAAGGAAGTGAAATCCATGATCGAGCAGGGCGCCGAGGTCACGGGGGACGAGGTGCCCGTGCTGGTCGAATTTCTGACCCGGCGTCATGGACCGTTGCCGGATGGTCCGGGCAAGGAGATCCTGCTCGACATCTGTACCCGCTGTCATGATCTGCAGCGCGTCCGCCGCGAGCGGAACACCGCCGAAGGCTGGCTGGAAATTCTCGAGGCGATGTTGAACGAAGGCGCACCGCTGGCGGAGAAGGACCTGCCGGTACTGCTGCGCTATCTGGCGCGACACTTCGGTCCGGCAGCGCGGTGAGATCGAAAGCGTGCTCGCGCGGCGGATCATTGCAGCCTGCGCGGGTCGTTCGGGTTCATCACATGGTCCAGGTCGCCATTGCGGACACGTTCACGAGCTGGCAGCAGGCCGCGCGCGCGCTCCTCCGCCGCGGCGTGCCACCCGATGACGTGCAGTGGATCGAGGACCCGGCCGCACACACGCTCGATTCCGAAGCGCCGGCCGCAGGAGAACCGGGCTTCGTCGTGCCGCGCCGCTTCGTCGAGCTCGCCCGCACCGCCGCCGCGCATCCCGATCCCGGTCGCTGGACCGCCATGTACCGTGTTCTGTGGCGGCTCGTTCGCGAGAACCGCAGGTTGCTGGAGCTGACGCACGATCCCGACGTGCAGCGACTCTCCGCGCTTCAGTCGACGCCGTCTGCGACACCTGAGTTCGAGCTGTCGGCGGAGACGGCAAGTGAGGGCACGCGCAAAGCGGTGGCCGCGCCGGCAGTCATCCCTGCTGCCGCGGACCTCGGCGCGCTCGCCGCTGCGGCCGTGGCATGCACCGCGTGTGAGCTGTACCGGAACGCCACCCAGGTCGTGTTCGGGCGTGGGTCCACGAACGCGCAGCTCGTGCTGGTGGGCGAGCAGCCCGGCGATCAGGAAGACCTGCAAGGGGCGCCATTCGTAGGTCCCGCCGGTGAGGTGCTGGATCGGGCGCTGGCGGAGATTGGACTCGGTCGGGACAGCGTGTACATCACCAATGTCGTGAAGCATTTCAAGTGGGAGCCTCGGGGGAACCGGCGTATTCACCAGACGCCGCGGGCCAATGAAATCCAAGCGTGCCGTCCGTGGCTCGAGGCGGAGCTGGCCATACTGAAACCGCACGTGATCGTCTGCCTGGGATCGACCGCCGCGCAGGCGCTGATCGGTCCACAGTTCCGCATTACGAGAGATCGAGGGCAGTTCCACCGATCGAGTTGGGCGTCATGGGTGATGGGCACGTATCATCCTTCAGCCGTGCTGCGGGCCGACGATCCGGCAGGCGCCGAGATGGTGTATCGGTGGCTGGTCGAAGATCTCGGTCAGGCGGCGCGACGAGCGGCGGCAGGCGAAAGCGTTTCGTCGTAACAATTTGGAATCTGGAATAATTCCAAATTCCTGATTCCTATTCCTGATTGCGCAACGCGTGAACCGCAACGGCAAACGCGGCGCCCGTGAACAACACGAACGCGCCAGATTCGATCGCAATCCGGGCGGCGTCGCCCACGCCGATGGTCGCGTAGCGGATGACATCCACCTGCCAGGTAATCGGATTCCCGTACGCAACCGCGCGGAACGCCGGCGGCAGCGGCTCGAGCGGGTAGAACATCGAGCTGGCGAACAGGAACACGAAGTAGAAGATCGACGTCACGGTATTGAAGGCGTCGTTGCGCCGGATCCGCAGCGCGAAGATGGCGTAGAAGAAAAACCAGCCGGCAGTGCAGACGATCGTCGCCGCCGCGAGGAGCGGCCATCTCGACACGAGCAGCGGTACGCCGAGCAGGAGGGACGCCAGCAGCACAGTGATCGCGGTCTGGAGCACTGCCACCAGCACGTTGAACAGCACCTTGCCGAGCAGGTACTGGGAGCGGCTCATCGGATAGGTGAGCATCTCGTAGAAGATGCCGTTGTCGCGATCGAGAAAAAACGACCACGACGTGTTCGACGCGATCCCGAAGCTCGCCATCGACAGCACGCCGGCCAGGAAAAAGGCGTTGTAGTTCACCGCCAGGCTGCCGGTGGTGAAGCCGAGCGACGCGTTGATGCCGACGCCGAATACGAGCAGGTAGCCGAGCGGATAGAACAGGTCCCAGAAGATGAAGGTCAGGTTCGTCGCCCGAATCTTGCCTTCGCGCGACATGATGGCCGCTAATGCGTTCACGACTCGACTCCTCTCTGCGTCAGCTCGATGAAGATGTCTTCGAGGCTCGCGCCGTTGATCTCGATGCGCAGGACCCGGCCCCGCTCGGACAACGCCGTGACCAGCGACAGCACGCGCGACTCCTTATCGTTGAGCGACACCTTCAGCGTGTTGTGGCTGACGTTGACGCGAAACGGCTGGTAGGCGGCCAGGCAGGCGTCGAGATCCGCGGGGATCCGTTCGAACGTCATCGTCACCTCGTACACGCGCTCCGACAGCAGCTTCAGCGCGTTCAGGTCTCCGCGCGCGACCTGCCGGCCCTTGTCGATGATCAGGATGTCGTCGCACAGCTCTTCGGCTTCGCTCAACACCTGCGTCGTCAGCACGATGGTGCGTCCCCGCCCGACCTCCTGACGCAATCGATCCATGACGCTGCGCTTCAGGATCGGGTCCATGCCGGTCGAGAACTCGTCGAGGAACACGATCGGCGTGTCGACCATGAACACCTTTGCGACCTGAACCCGCCGGCGGAAACCGCCGCTCAGGTCCTGCACCTTCCGCGTCGACTCGGAGACAAGGCCGAACTCCTCGAGGACGCGGTCGGCGCGGCGGCGAATCCCGGCGCCGGCGTGTCCGTGAAACCGCGCGAACGTCACGAGGTTCTCGCGCACCGACAGGAAGAGCTCGGCCGCGTGTTCTTGAATCACGACGACGATTCGCCGGCGCACATCGTTCGCCTGCCGGACGACGTCGTACTCGAGCACGCTCGCGTGCCCGGCCGTCGGCCGCACCAGCGTCGTCAGGATCCGCAGCGTGGTCGTCTTGCCGGCGCCGTTCGGGCCGAGCAGCCCGAAAATCGCCCCGCGCGCCACCGAAAAGCTCAATCCGGCGACCGCGGTGACCGGGGCGCGCGCACCGGTCCGGCGCGAAAACGTCTTCACGAGGTTCTCTACACGAATGGCAGCAGCGGACATGGAGCACTCCAGAGCGGAGCAGGCGGAGTTCGAGCCGCTCGCGCACACACAGACTGATTAATCAGCCAGTAACGGCTAAGAGAGGAAAGAAAACCCGCGGGCGTTCAGCGAGGGACTTTCATGGGGACCAGGCGTCCGAGCATATCAGAAATCGGCCCCGCGGTGAATTCAGGCCGGCTGCAGCGAGCGGACGACCAGGCCGAGGCCGCCCGCCAGCAGCACGAGCATCAGCAGCGTGTCGAACAGCGAAGTGGGCTGAAAATACAGATGCAGGTTGGCGAGAATACCGGTCACGATGATGATCGCGCCGGCCGCCGACAACAGCCAGCCGGCTCCCGAGCGCCCGTTGTAGAACAGCACGCCAATCCCAATCAGCAGGGGCACCAGCGACAGTCCGAAGGCGTCGTAACCGAAGACGCGCCAACCGCCGCTGACGACGCTCACGCGCGTCAGCAGCAGGTACCCGCCCGCCACGACCATCGCCCCGCCGGCGAGGAACGTCCCGACGCCGCCGCTCGTTCCCCCCGCGCCCGTCTTCGACTCCGCACCGCGGCGGCCGTTCAACTCGCCCGGCATCCTTGACCGGGGGGCTTCGCCTCGCCGGACCCCCCGTCGCCGTCGCTCGCGGCGACCCCGAAAGCCCCGCTCCGCTCCGCCACCCCACGATGCACAAACCGCATCGTGGGGGCCCCGGCCGGCGGGCGCGCCTCCGGCGCGCTGAGACGGTCATGTGGCGACAAGGACCAACCCCACATCACGAAGTAAATCATGGCAGGGTCGCCGTGATATTCCGCTTCGGCACCTGTCCGACCGGGATGCGCGTGACTTCCTTCATCGCGGCGAGATCGATCACCGACACCGAATTCGATCCCGCGTTCGCGACGTACGCCTTCTTTCCATCCGGCGTGAGCGTCACCCAGTCGGGCGCCTTGCCGACGTCGACGGTTCCGACCAGCTTCAGGTCGGGCAGGGAATAGGCATACACGGCGCTGTTCAACCGGCTGTTCACGACGAGCAGTTTTTGATCCGAGGTGACGGCCAGGCCGTGCGACGCGTTGCCGCCCTCGTGAACCGGGGTCTTGCCTGCCGCGATCTCAGGCAGCTTGATCCGCGTGACCTCACGATGTGCCGTGAAGTCGACGACCGCAAACCCGTTGAATTCCGTCAACTGTACGAACATCCGGCGGGTGGAGCCGTCGGGATTGGTCTCGAACGCGATCGGCCGGACTCCCAGATCGAACTCCAGCACCCATGCCGGCTGCTCGCTGGCGGCGTCGATCACCGTCACGTTCTTTCCCGCAATCGAGCCGGCGACCACAAACCTGCCGTCGGGCGTGACATAGGTGTTGTGCACCGCTCCTTTGATCGGGATGCTCTTCACGCGCTGCAGCGACCCGGTGTCGATCACGTCGATGGCGCCCGGCGCCTGCGAGATGGCCACATAGACTTTCCGTCCGTCGCGGCCGGCCGCGATGTTGTTGGGATGGCCGGACAACGGGATCTTCTTCGTCACCTTCAACGTGTTGCCGTCGACGATATCCAGCGTGCTGTCGGCTTCGTTGCTGATATACAGGCGACTGCCGTCGGGAGCGGCCGCGGCGCCGTGGTTCACTTCGATGCCGGTGATCTCGCCGACCACGGTGTTGGTTGCCGGGTCGATGATGTGGACGTTGTCGCCGGCGCTGTTGGTCTGGATAATGCGGACTCGGCTCGCCGTCGTGGACCGGGCGGCGGAGCCGCGCACCCACGCCGCGAGCGTCTGCCACTCCGGATCGTCCTGCGACAGCCAATGCTTGCCGCCGTTATGAAACGGATCGCCGCCCGCTTCCTCGGCCAGCGGGTGCAGCAGCAACCGGCTGGTGCGTGGATTGCCAGGGGTTACCTTCGAGCGGACCGCCTCGAAGTTCTTGCGCGATTCCTCATCGGTCCACGTTGTGCTGCCGGCGGAGAGCGGCTGAAGGCGCAGCGGCGTACCGGACGCGTGGCAAGAGATGCATCGCGCGTGTCCCGGGCGTTTAGCCAGAAAGATCGGTTGGACGCGTGCCTTGAAGAACTCGAAATCGAGAGACGTCCCCGCCGGGGCCTGCTGGGCTCCAGGTCGGCCGGTCGTGATCGCCGCCAGGGCGAATGCCCCGATCATCACGTGGATGCTGTGCGTCTTCATCGCGCCTCCCTGTCAGCGCGAATGATACGCCTGTCATTGCCGCTTCGCTTCCAGAAACGTCGCGACCTCGGGATTTCCGGGGAACATGGCCGCCAGCTGCTCGGCGACCTGAATCGCCTCGACCACGTGGCGTTCGCGCAGGAGCATGTCCCACAGGGCGAAAACGGCTTCGGCATGGGAGAAGAAGTCGCTGTCGGCCGCCGCCGCTTCGCGGAGGCCGACAAGGGCTCGTTTCTTGTCGCCGCCACCCAGCATCCATCGCGCTCCCCACGGCAGCCTGGTATCGACGATGTAATCGATCCAGGCTCGCGCGACCCGGGCGCGAACGTGCCGCGGATTCAGCTTGAGGACCGCGTCGAGCGATCGCCGGGCCTCCCAGTACTCGTGCCAGCCCGTCCTCCGGTGGAGCGGTCCGAGCTGGAGCCACACGTAGCTCAGATTGAGCTTGCCGAGGAAGAACAACGCGGTTTCATCGTTCGCGTTTGCCTCGATCCGCTTGCGTGCCAGCTGCTGGCCGTGTGCCACACCCGTCGTGAGGGCGGCAACCAGCTCAGGACACGGTCCGCAACGCTCGAACGCGGTCGCCCGGGCGGACTTGCTGCGACCGGGCGATTCGAGCAGTCCCCTGATTTGAAACAGGAGGGCGGAGGCGCGCAGCTCGTCGCGGGCGAGCTCTTCGTCGCCGTTCGCCGGAGCGTACTCGCGCGCCATTTCGGCCGACGCACGATACTGCGCGTTGTAGAACAGCCGCTTCGCGTCGTCGAGGGTTGAAGACTCTTGCAGGGCGGCGACCGGCATGCCGGCGGCGACAACGATGGCGGCGGCGTGCAGGAGACGTCCGCGCAGGAGTGACGGATGGCAGGTCAGCATGGCGCCCTTGATCCGATGCCGGCTTCGAGGCCGATGGATCCAGCCGTGAAAAGTGGAAGAGGTCCAGCGAGCTACCGCGAAGGGCGCGGAGGACGCGCGGGTTCAACCGTGAAAAGCAACAGGGTGGTCTTCCGCCGGCCCTGCATGTAGAGATTGTATGCCTGGATGGGCCCGGCGGGTTGGATGGCGAAGAAGTGAGAAGAGCTCAGCCGTACTGGGGCGGCGGATTCTGCCAGGATCCGCCGGAGTTGAATGTAGTGCGACCTTCAGGTCCGGCCGACACGGCGGCCTCAAGGCCGGCACTACAACCGATTGTTCCGCTCTTTACGACGCTGCCGCGACCGGCGGCTGCAGCGGTGCCGCGCGGCGGCCGCGCGGGAACTCGATCCCGAGCGTCTTGATCTTGTAGTTCATCACGCGCGGGCTGATCGAGAGCAGCTCCGCCGCGTCCTTCTGCACCCAGTTCGACATCTTGAGCGCTTCGACCAGCGCGTGCCGTTCGATCTCCTCGAGCGGGATGCCGGCCGGCGGAATCTTCACCACCGACGTGTGCTCGGTCCGTCCGCCGGCGGTCGGCACTTCGCCGAGGCGGAGGTCGCCGCCGGCGATGGCGCGGCCTTCAGCGAGCAGCATGGCGCGCTCGATCGTGTTCTCGAGCTCGCGGATGTTGCCCGGCCAGTTGTAGCGCATCAGCAGCTTCTGCGCGTCGGGATCGAGCCCCTCGATCTTCTTTTTCAGCTCACCCGCGAAGCGCTGGATGAACGTGTTCGCCAGCGGCACGATATCGTCCTTCCGCTCGCGCAGCGGCGGCGTCTCGATCGAGACGACGTTCAGACGGTAATAGAGGTCTTCGCGGAAGTGCCCCGACTGGACCATGGCCGGCAGGTCGCGATTGGTGGCGGCGATGAGCCGGACGTCCACGCGCAGCGTGCGGGTGCCGCCCAGCCGCTCGAATTCGTGCTCCTGGAGCACCCGCAGGATCTTCGCCTGGGTGCTCGGACTCATGTCGCCGATCTCGTCCAGGAAGAGCGTGCCGCCGTCGGCCTGCTCGAAGCGGCCGATGCGCTGCTTGTCGGCGCCCGTGAAGGCGCCTTTCTCGTGGCCGAACAGCTCGGACTCGAGCAGGTTCTCCTGCAGCGCCGCGCAGTTCACCTTGACGAAGTTGCGCGAGCTGCGCAGCGAATTGTGATGGATGGCGCCGGCGATCAGCTCCTTGCCGGTGCCGGTTTCGCCGCGAATCAGCACCGTGGTGTTGCTCTTGGCCACCTTCTTCACGATGTCGAGGACGCGCTGCAACGCGGGGCTGGAGCCGACGATCCGGTCGAAGTCGTAGATGTCCTGCTGCGTGCCGCGGAGGTAATCGAGCTCGTTCTTCAGGCGCTTCATTTCGAGCGCCTTCTCGATCTTGACCTCCATCTCCTCGATCTCGAAGGGCTTCTGCACGTAGTCGAACGCGCCGCTCTTCATCGCTTCGACGGCGGTGGTCACCGACCCGAAGGCCGTCATCAGAATGACCGCCGTGGTCGGGTGCAGCGCCCGGGTCGTGCGCAGCACGTCGAGGCCGTCGCTGCCGCCCATCTTCAGATCGCTGAGCACGACGTCGAAGTAGCCGTCGTGCAGCCGCTCGATCGCCGCATTGCCGTTCGAGGCTTCTTCGATTTCGTGCCCGGCATCGGAGAGGCCCCGCACGAGCCCGCGGCGAAGCGCGTCATGATCGTCTGCGATGAGGATTCTGCCCATCTCTTCGTCTCCTGCTAACAGACCGGGCGGTGCCGGCACGGCATAAATGCGTACGAACCTGTCGGCGATGCGGCGCAACCGACTCTCTCTCGATAACGAAGACCCGCGGCAAACGCTCTGGTCCCGGTCTGGGGGAGCTTCGTTATTTGAACCACGCCGACGCGCTTGTGACCGGCAGCGTCACCCGGAACCGGGTGCCTTGACCGGCCGCGCTGCTGACGTCGATGCGACCGTCGTGCGCGTCGACGATCTTGCGAACGATGGCCAGCCCGAGGCCGGAGCCCTGCGGCTTGGTCGTGAAGAACGGATCGAAAATCTTGTCCGTTGCATCCGCCGGCACACCGGGCCCGTCGTCAATGACGTCGACCACAACGACCGGCGTCGCCTCGGCATCCGTGCCCGCCATCGCCGGATCGACCTCAATCGCGCTCTGGAACGCCTTGATGGTCACCCGGCCCCGGCCGTCCAGCGCTTCGAACGCGTTCGTCAGCAGATTGCTGAACACCTGGGAGAGCTGATTGAGATCGCCGTCAATCGCCGGCAGCTCGCCCTCGAGATCGACCTGCAGCGCGACCGCGCCGCGCTTGACCTTCGATTCGGCCAGGTTGATCGAGTGGTGCACGACCTCGGCGATCTCGGTCTGTTCCACCTGCAGCCGGATGGGCCGGACGAACTCGAGCATCTCGACGACAATCGAGTTCGCCAGCTTGGCCTCACTCATGATGTCGGCGAGCAGCGACTGCGCTTCCCTGGAATCCGGCACCTGGCGCCGCAGCAGCCCGGCCATGACCTCGATGCCGGCCAGCGGGTTCTTCAGTTCGTGGGCGATCCCTGCGGCCATTTCGCCGAGGGCCGCGAGGCGATCGCGCAGCCGTTCGCGCTCTTCGAGCTGTTCGACCTGGGTGAGATCCTTGAAGAACATCACCGCCCCGATCAGCCCGCCGGCTTCATCTTTCACCTGCGACAGCGTGTAGCCGATGACACGGTTCAGGTCCGGAAGCCGCAGTTCGGCGCGGTTCGGCAGATGACTCAGCTCGAAGACACCGGCCAGCGCCCGCATGATCGTCGGTCGATCGCGCAGCACGTCCGCGAGCGGACGGCCGATGTCGGCCTCGGTTTTCGTCAATCCGAAAATCCGATACGCCTCGTCGTTCATCAGCGCGAGGGTGCCATCGCGGTGAAAGGCGATGACGCCGTTGCGCATGCTGCGGACGATCTGCCGGAAGAAGCGGTCGTCCGGCGCGGCGCTGACGCCGCGCACAGTTCTGTCCTCGTCGCGCGGCGGCGTGCGCCGGCGCGTATCAGTTCGGGTCGTCGTTTCGGGCATTACTCCGCGCACTTGAGCTCGGCAGGAGACTGGCAAGCGACGTGCCCGCTCCTGTGGATCGGCAACCGACAAAAACTCTCGCAAAACCCACTCGGTTCGCTACTGTTCTTTTCGGCGGGTGACGACAAAACTGTAACGCACTCACGATTTCGTTCGTACCGGGAACGATGAATGCGAGGCCGCAACCGCCTCCGCTAGAGCTGCGGCGGTCCGCCGTAGCCTTTTCCGCCTTCGCGAAGCGCTGCGGCGAGACCTCGCCGAAGCTCGAAGAGCGGAGGCAGGGACGTCGGCGTAAGGACGCTGCGGCCTTCGCGCTTGCCAAGCGGTGACTCGCCTGAATCGCCGTCGGCCGAAGGTTGGGCCTTTGCGGTCCAAGGCAGCGGCAGTGACTCGGACGGGCTCCTACGCCTCAGCCGCGCGATCAGCCGCCGATTGAAGCTCTTCCCATTGATGCATGAGGTCGCCGACCTCCCACATGAGGGACTGGTGGCGATCGACGATTGGCTGCGCGGCGGCCCGGTCATCATAGAAGCCCGGCGCAGCCATCGTCTGCTCGATCTCTTTGATCGCGGCCTCGCACGCCGCGATGCGCGCTTCGAGATCATCGATGCGTGCGCGGTGCGCCTGTTGTTGGCGCTGCCGCTTCCGTGCCTCCGCATCGGACCGCTTCTTCTCCTCACGCGAGGGTACAGGGCTCGCGGGACTTCCGTGAACCGGACGGAGCTGTCTGCCTTGCCCTCGGCGATCTCCCTGTCCCTTCCCTGCGTGCCTTACCCGCTCTACCTTCTCTGCCCGCCCCACTTCACCTACCGGCTGGCCTGCCTGCCCCTCGGGGTGCTCCTTGTGCCAGAGGAATTCCTTGTACGTCCCCGGGTAGACGATGGCCTGGCTGTTTCCGACCTCGATGATCCTGGTGGCGAGCCGCTCGACGAAGTACCTGTCGTGCGACACGAAAATGAGCGTGCCGCCGTAATCGACGAGCGCGTCGAGCAGCACTTCTTTCGAATCGAGATCGAGATGGTTCGTCGGCTCGTCGAGCAGCAGCAGGTTCGAGGGCCGAAGCAGCATGCGCGCGACCGCGAGACGCGTCCGCTCGCCTCCAGACAGCACGCGCACGGGTTTGTTGACATCGTCGCCCGAGAACAGAAAGCCGCCCAGGATATTGCGGATCATCGGCACCATGTGCATCGGCGATCCCGAAGACAGCGTCTCATACACTGTGATCGCCGGGTCGAGGCGCGTCGCCTCGTCCTGGGCGAAGTACTGCATCACGACGTTGTGGCCGACGCTGCGCGTGCCCGACCGGGGAGGCTCCTCCCCGGACAACAGCCGCATCAGCGTCGATTTCCCCACGCCGTTCGGGCCGACCAGCGCGATCCGGTCGCCGCGCTCGATGTGCAGGTCGACATTCGCGAGCACCACCAGATCCCCGTACGACTGGCGCGCGTGCTTCAGCTCGAGCACGGTACGCCCGCTCTTCGCGCAGGCGGGAAAATCAAAATGAATCGTCTTGCGCTCCGGCGGCACCTCGATCGGGACGACCTTCTCGAGCAGCTTGATGCGGCTCTGCACCTGCGCGGCCTTCGTCGCCTGATAGCGGAAACGGTCGATGAACATCTTGATGCGCGCGACTTCCTCGTCCTGCTCGCGCTTGGCCTTCCTGAGCGCCTCGATCCGTGCGCCGTGCTCGGCCAGATAGTGGCTGTAGTTCCCGATGTAATCGGTGAGCGTGCGCAGCGTCAGATCCGCAACGCGCGTGACGACGGCGTCGAGAAAGAACCTGTCGTGGGACACCAGGATCACGGCGTGCGGATAGGCGTTGAGGTACTCTTCGAGCCAGTTCCGCGCGTCGAGATCGAGGTGGTTCGTCGGCTCGTCGAGCAGCAGCAGGCTGGGCTGCCCGAGCAGGAGCTTCGCGAGCGCAATCCGCATCTGCCAGCCGCCGGAGAACGTCTCCGTCGGCCGATCGAAATCGGCCGGCTTGAACCCGAGCCCCTGCAGGACGGTCGCGGTCTTCAGCTCGATGCTGTAGCCCTCGCGCAGACGGAAGCGATCCTGCAGATCGCTGTACCGATGCAGCATCGTCTCGTGCTCGTCGTCCGGAATCGACGTGTCGCCCAGGCGCTCTTCGAGCGCGTGCATTTCGCTCTTGATTGAGAGCAGCTCGCTGAACGCGGAAGTTGCCTCATCGAACACCGTGCGGCCGGCGTGCGTCAGGCCGTCCTGCGGCAGGTACCCCACGGTGAGCGACGCCGGCTTCAGGATCGCCCCCGAGTCGGGCTCCTCGAGCCCCCCCATCATCCGCAGAAGGGTCGTCTTGCCAGCACCGTTCGGGCCGCACAGCCCGACGCGCTCCCGGTCGGTGATCTGCCAGGTCACGTGGTCCAGCAGCACGCGGCCGCCGAAGGCTTTTGTCAGCTCAGACAGCTGGATCATGTTGATAGATAAACAGTTATTCTAGCATGGTTGTTCAGCAGGTCGGGGGGCCTTGTGAGTGGAGCGGGCGGGAGGTCGAGTGTGCGTGCTGCCGGCCACTATTCGCCAAGGGCTTTGGCGGCGGCCGCAAGCACCTGCGGCACCCGGAACGGCTTGGTGAGGTATCCGGCCACGCCGAGGTTGACCGCCTCGATGGCGCTGGATTCGGTCGAGAACCCGGTGATGATGATGACCGGCAGATCCGCCTTGTAACGTTTGGCCTCGCGAATCACGGTCAATCCGTCCATCCCGGGCATCTTCAGATCGGCAATGAGCAGGTCATACGGGTTCATGCGCATCCGTTCGAGCGCCGAGCGGCCGTCGGGTGCCACATCGACGTCGTATTCCGCCAGCGCCAGCGTCTTTGCCAGCAGGTCGCGGATGCTCGCCTCGTCGTCGACGACGAGCACACGGGGACGCGCCGCGGCTGTCGGCTTCGCCGGAGCGGCCGGAGCAGGAAGTGCGGCCGGCGCGGGACGCGCGGCGCCCCTGGGCCTCTGACTATCCAGCCAGGCATCGATGTCGCGCTTGCGAAAGCGCCACTGCCGCCCCACGCGAACGGCGGGAATCTTCCCGGCCTTGATCAACCGGTACACGGTCCGCAGGTTCACCTGGAGGTATTCCAGGACTTCCTCGGTCGTGAGAAACGTTTCGTCAATCATTCTTTCAGCGTCCTGCGGCGGCCGTCGGCAGTTCGATCGTGAAGATGGCGCCGCCGTCGCGGTGATTGGCCGCGCTGATCTGGCCTCCATGATCCTGCACGATCCCATACGCGATCGCGAGACCGAGCCCGGTGCCTTTTCCGACCTCCTTCGTCGTATAGAAGGGCTCGAAGATGCGGGACAGCGCGTCCTCGGGAATTCCGGTCCCCGTGTCGCGCACCGTGGCCACGACACGATCGCCGGCCTGGTTCAGGGTCGTGGTGATCTCAATCCGTCCGGGACCGCGCGTCGCCGCAACGGCGTGCTCGGCGTTCATCACCACGTTGAGAAACACCTGGTGAAGAAGCAGCGGGTCGCTCTGGACGCGGGGAAGCTTCTCGTCGTAGTGTCGCACGACGTCGATGCTGGCGCTGCGGCAGGCAGCGGCCCGGAGCGAGATCACCTTCTGCAGGATCGTATTGACGCTCACCGGCCGGCGGACCAGCCGCCGCGCTCCTGCGAAGACCAGCAGGTTGCGGACGATTTTCGCCGCGCGCTCCGCCTCGCGGTAGATGGTCTGCACTTCGCGCCGCAGGTTCTTGGGAAACGCGCCGGTCGTGCGCAGCAGCTCGAGGTGACCGAGCACGCCCTGGAGCGGATTGTTCAGCTCGTGCGCGATTCCGGCGACGAACTGGCCGAGCGCGGCGAGCTTTTCGGCCTGCGTCAGCCGTTTGCGCAACGCCTCGCGCTCGGCTTCGAGCTTGGTGTGCGGCGTGAGATCGCGCAACACAACAACACTGCCGACCTGCTGGCGGTCGTTGTTTCGCAGATCGGTGACGGTGACGATGAACGGTCCGTTCAGGACGGGATCGACGACCTCGCGCGTCGAGGCGCCTTCTTCGTTCGGGCCGGGCGGCGTGTTCGCGCGGTCGGCGAGCCATGCGGCCAGCTCCGGTCCGACCAGTTCGTTGAGCGGGAGGTTGACCAGGTCCTCGCGTGAACGGCCGGTTCGCGCCGCGAACGGCTCGTTGACGTGGGTAATGCGCCCGCGCCGATCGGTCACGACGATCAGGTGGGTAATCGAATCGAACGCATTCTCCAGCTCGCGGCGCGATCGCATCACATCGTCGATGAGCTGAAGGTTCTCGATGGCGTGGGACAGTTGACCGCCGGCCTCGTCGGCGCGATCGAGCAGATCGAGCTCGCCGCCGGCATCGACGCGCACCCCCTCGAAGACGAGCGTTCCCAGCGCGCGGCGGCACCCGCGGAGCGGGACGGTGACCGTGGTCGTCGCGGTGTCGACGCCGGTCGGGACGATCTCCGCGCGCGCGCGCCGCAGCGCAATGGCGGCCGGCGCGGCCGGATCGTCGGTGTGCACGCGCATGCCGCGCGCGATGTGTGCGGAGTCGGACGAAGCCTGCAGCACCACTTCCTGCGCGCGCCGCTCGTGGATCCAGACGGAGGTTCGATCGGCGCCGAACAGACGGTTCGCGCCGAAGCAGAAGATGTCGAGGCCGGCGGCGAGGCTCAGCGTCGACGAGAGCGTTGCGCTGAACTCATCGAGGAGCAGACGGACGTCGCGCTGTAGCTGATCGCTCACGCGGAAGCGGAACATCACCAGCGCGGCGACGAACGCGTCGCCGACTTCGCGGATCTCGGATCCGATATCCGTCGACGAGGGCGGCGCGGCGAACCCGATGGCGAGAATGCCGATGCGATCGGGTCCGGTCGCCAGTGGGAGGATCAGAGCACACGGGGTATTGAGCCGGCTCGCCAGATCGGGCATCAGCCGGTCCGCGTCGGCCACGAACAGCGGGAACCGGCGGCGGAACGCGTTGTCGACCAGCGCGGCTTCGCCCGGCGCCGGTTCCCAGGGATCGGCGCGCAGATCGTCGAGCCGGAAGGCCGACGTCGGCTGCAGCATGCCGTTGCGCGGGTTGTACTGCAGGAGGAGCGTGGAAGTGCCGCCCGTCACGTCGATCGCGTGCTGGTGCAGGTGCGGAAGCAGCTCGCTCGCCGTCGTGGTGTGTGCCAGCAGCGACACCAGCGGCGGCTGCGCCGTCCCGGGGCTGTTCGGAGTGCTCGGGGCAGAGGCCGCGCGGCCTTGCCGCCGTCTGTAGGTTTCTCGGGGCATCAAGCTCGTGGCGGCGCCGGTGCGGGGGTCGGGCGTCCGGCCATGATACTGCGATTCCTACGAACGTGGGGCTCCGCCCCACACCCCGGCTCGGTTGCTCGCGGGGACCCCATTGCCCCGCTCCGCGCCCTCGCGGGCGCGCTACGCGCGCCTGACGTGGGGCTCTGCCCAGCACTCCGGCTCGGTTGCTCGCGGGGACCCCATGGCCCCGCTCCGCGCCCTCGCGGGCGCGCTACGCGCGCCTGACGTGGGGCTCTGCCCCACACCCCGGCTCGGTTGCTCGCGGGGGACCCCATGGCCCCGCTCCGCGCCCTCGCGGGCGCGCTACGCGCGCCTGACGTGGGACTCTGCCCCACACCCTGGCTCGGTTGCTCGTGCAGCGGGCGTGACTATGCGGGAGGCGCGCGCAGCGCGCCTGCCTGGGGCTCTGCCCGGCACCCCGGCTCGGTTGCTCGCGGGGACCCCATTGCTCCGCTGACGTCGGGCCCAGCCCCGCGACCGTCGTGGTAGCGGTCACGGCGTCCGGGGCTTGTCGAGCTGCACGGTTATAATCGAGCACGTCATGGATTTGCGCGCCGCGACCCGGATGTTCCCGGCCGAAGGTCTGCAGATCCGGGCGTTTTTGCGCGGTTCGGGCCGGGCCGGCCATGAACCGCCCCCTGCCGTCTTAATTGTTTGAGAGAGAGGCCCTTCCGCGCTCCGCATGACGTGGACGGACGAAGAGCTCGTCGCCCGATCGATAGGCGGCGATGCCGACAGTTTCAACGAGCTCGTGCTGCGATGGGAACGGCCCATCTACGCCCTCGCGTACCGCACGATCGGCCGCGAAGAGGACGCGCGGGACGTGTGTCAGGAGACGTTCCTGCGCGCGTTTCGCGCCCTTCCCGGCTTCCGCGGACAGGCGAAGTTCTCGTCCTGGCTGTATCGCATCGCCCTGAATCTCTGCCGCGACTGGGTCCGGCGGGAGCGCCGGACGCCGCTCGTCCAGCCGCCGGACGATGTGGACGTCATGGAGCTGGCGGCCGAGGCGGAGCCCTCGGAGTCGATCGAGGATCTCGTCGCCCGCAAGGACCTCACCCGGACCATCGAACAGGCGATGGCGCGGCTGCCCGAAGAGCAGCGGACTGCCATCGTGCTGAAGGAATATCACGGGCTGACATTTCAGGAGATTGCGGATCTGGTCGGCTGCCCATTGAGTACTGTAAAAACGCGCCTGTATCAGGGGCTTACCGTTCTGCGGCGGGAGCTGGCGAAGAAATCGACCGGGCCCGGAGGGCCTGCGTTGAAGACTTGAGACCATGACTCACATGCATTGCAGCCTCACACACGATCGGGACGAGACGCTGATCGCGTATTTGTACGACGATATCGATCCGGCGGTACGTGCGACCTTCGACCACCACCTGCTCACCTGCGGTCGTTGTCGCACGGACCTCGACGCACTCGCCGGGGTCCGGTCGCAGCTCGCGCGGTGGAGTCCGCCGGAACCTAACTTCGCCCGCGCGCAGACGGCCCAGCCGGCCGTCGCGCCCCGTCTTCCGTGGTGGCGCGGGATGCCGGCGTGGGCGCAGGCTGCGGCGGCCCTGTTGTTTCTCGGTGTCGCGGCCGGAATCGCCAATCTGGAGGTCCGCTACGATACCAACGGGTTGACGGTACACACCGGGTGGTCCCGGGTTCCGGCGTCAGCGGCTCGGATCGTTCCGACGGCCGGGCGCGGAGAAGAGGCGGCGCCCTGGCGCGCCGATCTGACCGCGCTCGAGCGGCAGTTGCGCGCCGAGATGCACGCCGCGCAACCGGTGGCGGCGCCGGGGCGCCCCGCGGCGAACGAAACCGAGATCCTCCGCCGTGTCCGCACGCTCCTCGACGAAAGCGAACGGCGCCAGCAGAATGAGCTCGCGCTGCGGGTCGCCGAGGTCGCCGCCGAGCTCAATGCGAAGCGTCAGGCGGAAATGTTCCGGATCGGCCGGAGCCTCCGGGAGACCGAGAACAAGCTCGGCGCGGTCGGGGCTGAAGTGGTGCGAACGCGCAACTACATCATAAATGTCAGTCAGCAGCGACAGTAGGGGGGCCGTTGTGAGAGGGCTTGTCTCGTTCATCATTGCCGTCGTGAGCGCCGTCCCGGTGGCGGCGCAGCAGCCGGCCGACGCTCCGGTCGCGGCCGGCGCCGTGCAGCGGCCGTCTGCTGCCGAGCGGATGCGGCAGGCGGCGGCTGAGCGTGCCAACACGGAATCGCGCTACCAGATCGGCCAGATGGAGCGCGTGCTGGAGGGCGCCGTCGAACACGGAGCCACGATCACGCGCGATCGATTAAAGGCGGCGCTGCCGCCGGGCGACACCTTGATGGACGGCGAAAACGCGCGGGCGCGCGGCTTCCGGCTCGAAGGCTATGGCGTGTTCTTCGACGTGATCGTGCCGCCGTTCGAGACCGAGACCACGTTGACGTGGAGTCTGCGCACCCTCGATCAGAACGATCTCGGCCTCGACAGTGCGCTCAAGGCGCTCGAGTCGCATATCAAGGCGCAGGGCAATACGGATCTGGAACAGGCGCTTCGCCGGGTGGAACTGCAGGTCAATCCGGCGATACTGGCCGCACAGGCAGTGGCCGCGGTCCCTGCCGGTGCACGCAACGCAACCGGCTCCGCCGCCGCTGCGGGTGTCGATCCCGCTTCCCCGGTCGATCCGATCCTCAACGATCCGAATGAAGCCTACCGTACCGAAGTCGTCGCCGCCCTCAAGGACGCCATGCTCGATTACAGCACAGCTCTTGGCATCGGCGAGAACGACTGGCTGACGATCGCGGCCCGTGCCAACGACGATCGTCCGCGGCTGGCGCCTGCAGACACCATCGGACGGACGAGGGTCATCCGGCTGCGGGGGAAGGATCTGCTCGACTACCTCGCGCGGCAGATTACAAGGGAAGAAGCGCTGAACCGCATCGAGGTGAAAGTCTTCTGAGTAAAATGCGCGCATGGTATTGGTGCGCGTTCTCCGATCGAAGCGAGGAACGTTTATCGGATTGCTTGCAGCCGCCGCCGTTGCGTGTGGCCCCACGGTCGATGTTTCCAAGGGGCTGCAGGTCGAAGTCATCAATACAGGCTGGTATGACGCCGGCATCGTCAACGGCCAGAACAAGCTCGTTCCGTCCATTACCTTCCGGCTGAAGAACGTTTCCGACCAGAAGCTGTCGGCTTTGCAGGTCAACGCGCTGTTCCGGCGCGTGACGGAACAGGACGAGTGGGGCAGTGCGTTTCTCATGGCGGTGGGCGGGTCGGGCCTGGCACCGGGTGCGACGACAGACACGCTCACGGCGCGATCGAACCTCGGCTACACCGGCGCCGATCAGTCCCGCCAGGAAATGCTGAGCAACAGCCACTTCGTCGACGCCAAGGTGGATCTGTTCGCGAAATACGGTTCCGGGCAGTGGACCCGTGTCGGGCAGTACCCGATCGCGCGGGGGCTGATCACGAAATGAGCGCGAGGAACGTCAGCAGCGCGAGTACGCCGTCGCTGGCAGCGAAGAGGAGGAAGGACGCGGGCGAGTGACGGACGAAATGATCGAGAAGGAACGCGACGGCTCCGAGGCCCTTCAACAACGGCCCCATCACCCACAGATAGCCACGGCCGCCGGCTGAATCAGGCTGTTTGTACGGGATGGTGTAGCCGGCCGCCACCGCGAGCAGAAAGATCCCGTTCAAGTCGGCGTGAATTGGAGGCTCGGGCGGCGGGACGCCGAACAGGTGTGAGAGGAGCGGCCGCCCTGCCAGCATCGCACCGCCCACCAGTCCGTCGTAGATGCCCGAGACGGCCGCGATCCTGCGGCAATTCTGGACGCTCAAGCTCTCATGTAGTGCGGACCTTCAGGTCCGCCCGACAGCGCAGGCTTAGCAGAATGCTGAAAAGCACGAAAACGCAGAACTCGCAGAGACCGCAGAGTCTTTGTTCCTAGGGATTCTCTGCGATCTCAGCGGGTTCTGCGTTGAACGTCGGGTTTTCAGCCACATGCTAGGGCCTGCACTACGGTCGATTTTTCGCAGGCCCTGGAGCTGGGAACCGAAATGCCCTATTGAATCCGATGCATCTCTCCCTGATACGTCGTCTTCCGATCCGGGACGATGCGTACGTCGAAGACGAGCGCCTCGTATCCGGGCGCGCGGACTTCGATCCGATGAACACCGGAATCGATGTGCAGCCGCTGGAACATTCCGTCGAACTCGTCGACCATGCCGACAAAGGAGCCGTCGACGTAGACCTCCGCATCTCGCGGCTTGATCTTGAGACGCAGGGCACCTTCGTCGCTGAAGCTCGATTGAGAGTACCCGCCGCCGACGCTTGGGTATCCGCCGTACCACGGGTCGTACCACGGATCGTACCAGCCATAATAGCCGCCGCCGTACGGGTACCCGAAGCCGAGGCCGCCGGAGAACCATCCGGGAATGATGTAGGTCGTACCGCCCGTCGCGCCGCCAGGTCTGGAATTCGGTGGACGCGGCACCGCCGTGCCCTGGGTCGGCTGATCTGGGTCGCGCGGCCGGCTGTAACGCGGCACGCCGGCGCGTTCACCCTCGCCGTCCTGCGTACGCCCGACGGCCCGGGTTCCTGTTCCGCTCCCACCACCGATGTATCGCGGAGCGCTCCCGCCGCCCGACCGATCGCCACCGCCGCGCGGCATCGCCACACCGCTGCTCCCGGTTGCGCCCGCGCGGTTTCCACCAGAATCGCCGGCTGCGCTGCCGCCGAATCCGCCGCCGGAACTCGCACGATCGCCGCCGCCGCTCGAGCTCGTAGCGCCGCCGCCACCCGCACTCACGGCTGACCCACCGCCGCCGCCGGATGCGCCGCCGCCACCGGCGCTGGCACGATCCACCTGGCCCGCGGCGGCCACTGGCATGGCAAGAAAAGATAGGACGCCGAGCGCGGCCACCGCCAACGTCTGAGCCATAGCACGTCGTTTCATACGCAGGCCCTCAACACCATAAGTATCAGCCCGTTCCCGACGTTTTGCACGCGAGAAGTGCAAGGATGGAACGCACAGGCCCAACCTTCGCTCGACGGCGACTCGGGCGAGCGACCGCTTGGCAAGCGTGAAGAGAGCCTGACCAAGCCGGCTTCCGAAGCCGGTTGGTTTCCTTGACACCCTGATCCTCAGGCCGATACAGTCACAAAAATCGATGACCCACGGCACGACCATCCTGGCGGTCCGCCATCGTGACCGCGCCGTCATGGCCGGCGATGGACAGGTCACCTTCGGCCAGACCGTCGTGAAACAGAGCGCCCGGAAGATCCGTCGACTCTACAACGACAGGATTCTCGCCGGCTTTGCGGGCTCGGCCGCCGATTCGTTCGCGTTGTTTGCGCGCTTCGAATCCAAGCTGGAACAATATCGGGGGAACCTCGAACGGTCGGCGGTGGAGCTGGCGAAGGACTGGCGCACTGACCGCATGCTGCGGCGTCTCGAGGCCATGCTGGTCGTGCTCGACAAGACGTCGACCTTCCTGCTCTCCGGGAACGGCGATCTCATCGAGCCGGACGACGGGATCGTGGCGATCGGATCGGGAGGCCCGTTCGCGCTGGCGGCGGCGAAAGCCCTGGCGAACAACACCGAGCTGGACGCCCGGACCATTGCAGGCAAGGCGATGGCGATTGCCGGTGAGATCTGCATCTACACGAACGCACACATCGTGCTGGAAGAGTTGTAGTGCCTATTTTCCTGCCCGAGACCACCCAGAGCTCGGCCGACACGCTCACGCCGCGGCAGATCGTTGCCGAGCTCGATAAGTACGTCATCGGCCAGGCGGCGGCGAAGCGCGCGGTCGCGATCGCGCTGCGCAATCGGACGCGCCGGCAGAAGCTGACGCCGGAGCTCGCCGAAGAGATTGCGCCGAAGAACATCCTGATGATCGGGCCGACCGGTGTCGGCAAGACCGAGATCGCGCGGCGCCTCGCGCGGCTGGCGCAATCGCCGTTCGTCAAGGTCGAAGCCTCGAAGTTCACCGAAGTCGGCTATGTCGGGCGCGACGTCGAGTCGATGGTGCGCGACCTGGTCGAGCTCGGGGTCGACATGGTCCGTGAGGAACGGCTCGAGGAAGTGCGCGCCAAAGCGGGGCAGAATGCCGAGGACCGCCTGCTCGATATTCTGCTGCCGCCCTCGCGCCCGATTGCACCCGACGAGGATCCAGTGGCGGCGCGCGAGCAGCAGCATCAGACGCGCGAGCGCTTCCGCGACCAGCTGCGCGCCGGCCGGCTCGACGCGCGCACCGTCGAAATCGACGTGCGCGAGAAGTCGTTCCCCTCGTTCGAGATCATCGCCGGATCGCAGATCGAAGAAGTCGACATCAACCTGAAAGACATGCTGCCCGGGCTGTTTCAGGGCCGGACCAAGCGCCGCCGGCTGAAGGTGCCCGAGGCGCTCGAATATTTCACGCAGGAAGAAGAGCAGAAGCTGATCGACATGGACAGCGTCGCGCGCACGGCGGTCGAGCGCGTCGAGCAGGCGGGCATCATTTTCGTCGACGAGATCGACAAGATCACCGGCCGCGAAGGCAGCCATGGCCCCGACGTCAGCCGCGAGGGCGTTCAGCGCGACATTCTCCCGATTGTGGAGGGAACGACGGTCAACACCAAGTACGGCATGGTGCGCACCGATCACATCCTCTTCATCGCCGCCGGCGCGTTTCACGTCGCCAAGCCGTCGGACCTCATCCCCGAGCTGCAGGGCCGGTTCCCCATCCGCGTCGAGCTCGAGCCGCTGGGCAAGGAAGAATTCGTACGGATCCTGACCGAACCGCGCAGCGCGCTGGTGAAGCAGTACACCGCGCTGATGGAAACCGAAGGCATCGAGCTCGTGTTCACGCCCGACGCCATCCACCGCATCGCCGACTTTGCGACGCTGGTGAACGAGCGCACCGAGAACATCGGCGCACGGCGGCTCCACACCGTGATGGAGAAGCTGCTCGACGAGGTCTCGTTCGAGGGCCCGGACCTCGCCGACAAGCGCGTCGTCATCGACGACGCCTACGTCACGAAAATGCTCGCGGAGATCGTGAAGAACGAAGATCTGTCACGATACATTCTGTGACCGATGGCCGACCGACGCTGTCACAACCATCAACGCGGAACTCGCAGAAAGAGTTTGATCGTCCGAGTTCCGCGCGTTCCGCGGGTTCCGCGTTGTCCGTCGTCGTTGTCCTCGTCGCTCTCTCGGTCTCGTGCGGAAAATCGGGCCCCCCGTTGCCGCCGCTGGTCAAGCTCCCTGCGCCGCCTGCCGATCTGCGCGCCGAGCGCCGCGGCGCCAGTGTCGATCTGGAGTTCACGGTTCCGCGCACCAACACGGACGGCAGCCGCCCGGCAAACCTCTCCCGCGTCGACGTGTACGCGATCACGACCGCGGTGACGTTGACCGACGACGGGATCGTCAAGCATGGCGTCCGCGTGGGCAGTGTCGACGTCAAAGCGCCGCGCGACCCCGACCGGACCGTGAGCGGCGACGAGTCGGATGCGGAGGTCGATCAGCCCGAGGGAACCGGTCTGAATCAGGGAGCCCTGGCCCACGTGACCGAGCCGCTGGAGGCGAAGGCGCTCGCCGTTGTCGATCCGCCATCCGACGACAAGCGAAAGAACAGGCGGGCCGGCGGTTCGGAGGGCCCGCTCGTCGGGCCGGCGGGCGGGACGCTCTCCCGCTCGTACGTCGCCGTCGCGATCACCACCCGTGGCCGCAAGGGTCCGGTCTCGAAGCGGGTGGGCGTGCCGCTACTGCCGGCACCGCCGGCGCCCGCCGCGCCGGCGATCACGTATAACGAGAGCGCGGTCACGGTCAGCTGGGCGCCGGTCACCCTGAGCGGAATGGTGCAGGCGCCGGACGTGGCGGGCGTGCTGTCCTCGACGCCGGTGGGCCTTCCGCGCCCGGCCGTTGCCTATCATGTGTACGACGTGTCCTCGACCGAGCCGACGACGTCCGGCACCCGCCTGACGAAGACGCCGTTGAGCGAAACGCGGTTCGAGGATCCGCGCATGGCGTGGGGCGAGCGGCGCTGCTATACGGTGCGCGTGGTCGAAGTGATCGATTCGCTCGGAATCGAGGGCGAGGCGGCCCCGCCCCAGTGCAAAACGCTCGCCGACACGTTCCCGCCTGCTGCTCCGAAAGGACTGCAGGCAGTCGCCCACGAAGGCTCGATCAGTCTGATTTGGGATCCAAGCAACGAAAGGGATCTGGCTGGGTACCTGGTGTTCCGCGGCAGCCCGCCCGGGACGCCGTCGCAGCAGATTACACCCGAGCCGATCGAACCGGCGATGTTCAACGATGAGGTCGCGCGCGGCGTTCGATACGCGTACGCGGTCAGGGCGATCGACAAGGCGGGCAACGTCAGCGAGCCGTCGGCGCTGGCGGAAGGGATGGCTCGCTAGACTACAATCGTTTTTACAGGTGCTGAAGGCCGAATTGACAACCAACACGGGTAGTGGAGAAAGGAACCGGACATGAAACTCTTCGTCGATACCGGCAGCATCAAGGAGGTCGAGGCGATCGCTGCGCTCGGCATCCTCGACGGCGTGACGACCAACCCTTCCCTCCTGGCGAAAGAGCCGGGTGATTACCGCGAGAACCTCAAGAAGATCTGCGGCATCGTCAAGGGCCCGGTGAGCGGGGAGGTGACCGCCACCGATTTCACGGGAATGATGCGCGAAGGCCGCGACCTTGCCGGCCTCGATGCGCACATGATCGTCAAGGTGCCCCTGACGCGCGACGGCATCCGCGCGTGCAAAGCCCTCTCGGGCGAAGGCATCCGGGTGAATGTGACGCTGGTTTTCTCGGCGGCGCAGGCGCTGCTGGCGGCAAAGGCGGGCGCGACGTTCGTCAGCCCGTTCGTCGGCCGGCTGGACGATGTGGCCACGAGCGGGATGGGGCTGGTGCGCGAGATCGTGGAAATCTACGACAACTACGCCTTCGCGACCGA
Organism: Acidobacteriota bacterium; assembly: GCA_046726355.1. Taxonomy (GTDB): domain Bacteria; phylum Acidobacteriota; class Vicinamibacteria; order Vicinamibacterales; family CAVVIG01; genus QHWF01. The sequence continues at coordinate 50,804 of JBKPAI010000039.1, forward strand.
GGTGCTCGTCGCCAGCTGCCGGCATCCAGTCCACGTCGTCGAAGCCGCGCGCATGGGCGCTGACATCGCCACCTGTCCGCCGGCGGTCATCGACCAACTGTTCAACCATCCGCTGACGGCCATCGGGCTCGAAAAGTTCCTGAAAGACTGGGAGAAGTCGCAGGGCGTGAAGGTGTAGCCGAAAGCCAAGAGCCAACAGCGGAGGGCCAGGGGCCGAGATCCGAAAGCTGCATGAGCAATCCCGACAAGACGCTCGCCGATCTTGAACGCCGCGCCGAGCTCGGCGGCGGTCAGGATCGGCTCGAGCGCCAGCACGCGGCCGGGAAGCTGACGGCCCGCGAGCGCATCGACCTGCTGTTCGACCCGGGCAGCTTCGAAGAGGTCGACAAGCTGGTCACGCACCGGTGCCGCGACTTCGGCATGGCCGATCAGATCGTGCCGGGCGACGGCGTCGTTGCCGGCCACGGGCTCGTCGACGGCCGGCAGGTGTTCGCGTTTGCGCAGGATTTCACGGTCTTCGGCGGTTCTCTGTCGGAAACGAACGCGGCGAAGATCGTCAAGATCATGGATCTGGCGATGAAGCTCGGCGCGCCGATCGTCGGGCTGAACGATTCAGGAGGCGCGCGGATCCAGGAAGGCGTGCTCTCGCTCGCCGGCTACGCCGACATTTTCCTGCGCAACACGCTGGCGTCGGGCGTGGTGCCGCAGATTTCCGCCATCCTGGGGCCGTGCGCCGGCGGCGCCGTGTATTCGCCCGCGATCACCGACTTCACCATCATGGTCAGGAACACGAGCTACATGTTCGTGACCGGGCCGGACGTGATCCGGACGGTGACCCACGAAGAAGTGACGAAGGAGGAACTGGGCGGGGCGATGACGCACAACGCGACGAGCGGCGTCGCCCACTTTGCCGTCGACGACGACCGCGAGTGCCTGTTGCTGATTCGCGAGCTGCTGTCGTTCATGCCGTCGAACAACCTCGACGATCCGCCCCGCGCCCGCACGGCCGACGCCGCCGACCGCGAGGATCCGTCGCTCGATCAGCTGGTGCCGATCGCGCCGAATCAGCCGTATGACATGCTCAATGTCATCCACAGCGTGGTGGACGACGGCGACTTTCTCGAAGTGCACCAGCACTACGCGAGAAACCTGATCGTCGGGTTCGCCCGCTTCGACGGCCGCCCCGCCGGCATCGTTGCCAACCAACCGGCCGTGCTCGCCGGGACACTCGACATTGCCGCGTCGGTGAAGGGCGCGCGCTTCGTACGGTTCTGCGACGCGTTCAATATTCCGCTGGTGACGTTCGAGGATGTCCCCGGCTTCCTGCCCGGGACGGTGCAGGAGTACGGCGGCATCATCAAACACGGTGCCAAGCTGCTGTTCGCGTTTGCGGAGGCCACAGTCCCCAAGGTGACCGTGATCACACGCAAGGCGTACGGCGGCGCGTACTGCGTCATGTCGAGCAAGCACATTCGCACGGACTTCAATTACGCCTGGCCGACGGCGGAACTGGCGGTGATGGGCCCCGAAGGGGCGGTCAACATTCTCTACAAGCGGGAGCTCGATGCCGCGGCCGATCCGGCGGCGGTGCGATCGGAGAAGGTGGAGGAGTTCCGCGAGAAGTTCGCCAATCCCTACATCGCCGCCGGCCGCGGCTTTCTCGATGAAGTGATTCCGCCGCGCCACACGCGCGCGAAGCTGATCACGGCGCTGCGGAATCTGGACAACAAACGCGACAAGAACCCGCCGAAGAAGCACGGCAACATCCCGCTGTGATCGTTGCCACGGAGGTCGCGGAGGACGCGGAGGTTCAAACCGGAAGAGCCGACAGGATTTTTCCTCCTATCCTCCGTGGTTGAAGACGCGGTGGCCTCTGACTCAACAAATTGGATAAGACGCGATCTTCCCACTTGTCAGCGTCAAATCGCCGGCGACATCCGTTGACATCCAACAGTGGGCGGCGTATTTATACGGCATCAATGCACAGTTCCGGCCCGCGCTTCCCCATCAAATGGAGGGCGTTCATGCAGCGAATGCTGGTAACCGCGGCGGCTGTGGCGATGAGTTCGGTGCTCGCCGTCGGATTAGCGTACGGTCAACAAGGCACGGGCGAGCTGCGTGGAAGGATTGTCGACGCGCAGGGCGCCGTCCTCCCCGGCGTCGCAATCGTCGCCAAGAACGAAGCGTCCGGCCAGTACCGCGAGATCGTCAGCGGTGATGACGGGTCGTTCTTCATGAGCGCCCTGACACCGGGCTCGTACGAAGTGACCGGCGAGCTGTCGGGATTCAAGAAGTACCAGCGCAAGGGAGTCCGCGTCGAGGTGGGCAAGACCGTGTCCATCGAGGTGCAGCTCGAAGTCGGCGGCATCGAGCAGGAAGTGACCGTCACGGCGGAATCGCCGATTGTCGACACCACCTCGAAACAGCTCGGCGGCAGCGTCAAGGCCGAAGAGCTGAACGAAATGCCGTCGCTCAATCGCAACTTCACCTCCTATTTGAGCCTGCTTCCCGGGATCACCGCCACGCTTTCGACCGACTCGTTCGGCGCCGATTCCATTCGCGTCAACGGACAAGCCACGCAGAATGCCAACTACATGCTCGATGGCGCGGGCAACAACGACAACTTCAACAACGGCAACGGCGGCGCGCAGGCGCGGACGCCGGTTGAAGCGGTGCAGGAATTCCAGCTGCTGACCGGCCAGTTCGACGCCGAGTTCGGATCCACCTCGGGCGGTGTCGTCAACGCCGTGTCGAAACAGGGCACGAACGACTTTCATGGCGTGGCGTTCTTCTTCAACCAGAACCAGTCGATGACGGCGCTCGACTACTTTGCCAAGCAGCAGAATCTGGCCAAGCCCGAGGCGCAGCAGAAGCAGTGGGGCGGCAATCTGGGCGGACCGATCGTCAAGAACAAGCTCCACTTCTTCGCCAACCTCGAGCGGATCGATCAGAACCGGGCGCGGACGATCAATATCAACTCCCGGCCGGATCTCAATTTCACCGACTTCACGCATGACAACGTGTGGAACTGGATGGTCAGGGTGGACCATCAGATCAGCGCCAACAACACCTGGGCGGTTCGCTGGCTGCGCGAGTCCTCGCCGCAGACCAATCAGCTGGTGCAGACCAACTACACGCGATCGCGCGCCGAAGAAGAGCAGGACGTCGACTGGACGATGGTCGGTACCTTGAACTCGGTCATCGCCAACACCAAGGTCAACACCATCAGGGTGTCGTACACGCACGAAGACGTATTCTTCGCGAACCCCGGCTACTTCGAAACCGGCGATCAGGCCGCGCTGAAGCCGCTGCTCGTCCACCAGACGTTCGAAGATGGCATAGCCACGCGAGCGAACCGCCGCATGGATCCCGCATATCAGCTCGACGAGACCTTCGCGTGGTTCATTCCCAACAAGAAGGGGGACCACGATCTGAAGTTCGGCGCGAGCTGGTACTATCTGCCGCTCCATGTCTTCGATGCGGGATCGCGAAATGGGGCCTTCACTTTCTCCGCGAGCGACAGAGACTTCGACGCCGCCGATCCGCGCACTTACCCGGACCGCCTGCAGGTTCGCGTGCCCACCGTCAGCGATTTCTACGTCACGGGGAAGGAGTTCGGCTTCTTCGCGCAGGACAAGTGGAAGCTGAACAGCCGCCTGACCACCAGCCTCGGCCTGCGCTACGACCTGGAACTGGTGCCGCTCGATCAAACGGGCAATTACCTGTTTTCCGATCCGTCCGAGTACCCGGTTGACAAGAACAATTTTTCTCCGCGCGTCGGCGCCACGCTGGTACTCGACCAGGCGGGCACGGCGGTCGTCCGCGGCGGATGGGGCCTGTACTTTCAGAAAACCGCGTATTCGAACTTCACTCCTATCGCATCGGCGGGCGCCTTCACCGACTCTGCTCTCGTGAACCTGTGTGGACCGCCAACCGCGCCGATCTGTCCGTCGGCGACGAGCGTCGATCCGGGTCCGTCCGCCGGCCGGCTGCCGACGAGCCCGTTCCTGGTGAACGGTCCAATCGTGAACCGGGCGCTCCTGAATTCGATGTTCCCGCCGGGCACCAGGTTGCCCAACGCGGGCACCGTGAATTTCGACAACCCGGATCGCCATTTGCCCTTCTCGCGCCAATCGAGCATCGGGTTCGAGAAGTCCCTCAGGGGGAACATCGCGGTCAGCGCCGACTACATTCACGCGGAGTACCGCGATCTCTACATGCGTGAGGATCTGAACCTCGGTCTGAGGGACAGCACCGCTCGCACGGCAACGCTGCGGCGGTTCGATTCCAGGTTTCCGGCCGCCGTGCTCAAGCTCGTGAACGCCGGCTACGCCGACTACAACGCGCTCCAAGCGAGCATTCACAAACGGTTCAGCAACCGGTACCAATTCCGTGTCGCGTACACGCTGTCACGGGCGGACGGTGTCGTCGGCGCCGCCGGCGCGACCGATACGATCGTCTCGCAGGCGATGGACCCGGTCACCAGGGCGGTGTCGTTGAATCTCGACCAACGCTTCGGATTGTCCGATCAGGATCGTCCCCACATCCTGTCGATGGACGGATCGGTTGAAGTGCCGCACACCCGCGGTCTCCAATTGAGCGGCGTGTGGCAATACCAGAGCGGTACGCCGTTCACGCTGACCGACAGCACCACCGATCCCAACCGCAACGGATTCTTTGAGGAGCCGTTACCTGCCGGCACGTACAGCGGACCCGACAATCGCAATTCGATCACGGTGGAGAACGACGGCCGGGTCAACGGCGCCCGTGGCCCGGCTTACAGTCTGTTGAGTGCCCGGGCTGGTTATCGGTTCCGGCTGCCGGGCAATCGGGCATTACAGGCCCACGTCGACGTCTTCAACGTCACCGACCATGCGAACTTCAACAATCCAACGGACACGGTGGGCGGCGTGACCAGCTCGGATCGTCGTGATGCCACGAGGTTCCTGGTCCTGCGTTCGATTCGTGGCGGCGGACCTTCGCGGACGGCCCAGTTCAACCTGAGATACAGTTTTTAAGCGCCATCGCGCCGGGGCGGTTTCCGAACCGCCCCGACCGCAGTGCATGCGACCACGCCTCGTATCCGTCCCGATCGCGCTCTACCTCTCGACACTCTCCGCGCAGGCCCCCGCGGGGTTCCACCTCGAAGAAACGACGATTGCGCAGCTCCATGCAGCGTTTCGCGATGGGTCGCTGACGTGCCGCGCGCTCGTGGAGCACTACCTCAGACGGATTGGCGCCTTCGACAAGAACGGCCCCGCGCTGAACGCGATCGTGATGACGAATCCCGAAGCGATCAAGGCGGCGGATGATCTCGACCGCCGCTTCCGCCAGTCGGGGCCGGTCGGACCGATGCACTGCGTCCCGATCCTGGTCAAAGACAACTTCGAGACGATCGAGATGCCGACGACCGCCGGCTCGCTGGCATTGAAAGACATGATGACGGGCAGGGACGCCTTCGTCGTCAAGCGCCTGCGCGATGCCGGCGCGGTGATGATCGCGAAGTCGAACATGGCGGAGTTCGCGTTCAGCCCGGTCGAAACCGTCAACTCGATCCTCCCCGGCTACACGCGCAACCCCTACGACACCAGCCGCGTCACGGCGGGATCGAGCGGAGGATCGGCGGCCGGCACGGCGGCAAACTTCGCCGCGTTCGGCCTGGCGAGCGATACCGGCGACTCAATCCGGGGTCCGGCCGCGCACCAGGCGCTGGTCGGGCTGCGCTCGACGATGGGACTGGTGAGCCGGGCTGGCGTCGTGCCGTTGAATCTGGCGGCGGACATCGCCGGAGCCGTCACGAGAACGGTGACCGACACGGCCGCCGTGCTTCAGGTGATTGCCGACGAGGATCCGGGCGATCCAGCGACGGCGGCAAGCCGCGGTCATGGGGTGCCGAACTACGCCGATGCCTTGCGCCGCGACGGTCTGAAGGGCAGCCGGCTTGGCGTCCTGCACCAGGCGTACGACACGCCGACCCTGGATGCGGAAGTGAACGACGTCTTCCGCCGCGCCGTCGGCGAGCTGCGCGACGCGGGCGCCGAAGTCATCGATCCGGTGGAGGTCGAGGACTTCGACGCGCTGCGGCAGACGCAGGGGCCGGGCTGCAATCAGTTCAAGCACGACCTGAATCGGTACCTCGCCGGTCTGGGGGAGAGGGCGCCGGTGCACTCGCTTGACGAGATCGTCAAATCGCGCCGGTTCCATCCCTCGATTCAGGGCCGCCTGGAGGCGGGCCAGGCGTCAACCGACGTGCCGGGCGAATCGCCTGGCTGCAGGAAGCGCGACGAGTTTCGCGAGAAGCTGCGGTCGGCGGTCTTGAAGCTGATGACCGACCAGCGTCTGGACGCGCTCATCTACCCGACCTGGAGCAACCCGCCGCGGCTGATCGGCGACCTGAATACGCCCGGCGGCGACAACAACCAGTTCTTTGCCCCGAGTACCGGCTTTCCCGCAATCACCGTCCCGATGGGCTACACACGCGGCGGTGCGCTGCCGGCAGGGCTGCAGTTTTTCGCGCGGCCGTGGGAGGAGCGGACGCTGCTCCGGCTCGCGTATTCATATGAGCAGCACACGCACCATCGACGCCCGCCGGTGGCGACGCCGCCGCTACGGTAGACTTGTCTACCACGGACGCGGAGGACGCGGAGGGGAAATCCCGTAGGTTGTCCGTCCGGTGATGTGTTGATTTGATGATCTCGAATCGCGACGAGCCACAACCTCGCATCGTCAGGTCAGCACGCCGTCCGCTTTACCGAGGCAGGATTCTCCCTCCGCGTCCTCCCGCCTTTGCTGAAGCTACGGCCGGCCACCGTAGCCTTGCGCGAAGGTGGCCGCGTCCTCCGTGGTGAGAGGTTGCGCCCTGAAAAAAATCCTGATCGCGAATCGCGGCGAGATCGCCGTCCGGATCGTGCGCGCGTGCCGGGAAATGGACATCTCCCCGGTCGCCGTCTACTCCGAATGCGATCGAACCGCGCTGCACGTCCGCTACGCGGACGAGGCTTATCCCATCGGTGCGAGCGCCCCGGGTGAGAGCTATTTGAGAATCGATCGGCTTCTCGACGCGGCACGGCGCTCGCGCGTTGATGCCGTTCATCCGGGCTACGGCTTCCTCGCCGAGAACGAGGCCTTTGCCGCCGCCGTCCGCGATGCCGGCCTCGTCTTCATCGGGCCCACTCCCGAAGCGATTCAGACAATGGGGAGCAAGACGGCGGCGCGGCTGGCGGCAACGCGTGCCGGTGTGCCGGTCGTGCCGGGCACGGCCGAACCGCTGGCGGCAGATCTGCCGAACGCCGAGGCCCACGTGATCGCGGACTCCATCGGATATCCGCTGCTCGTCAAGGCTGTCGCCGGGGGCGGCGGCAAAGGGATGCGGACGGTCACCGATCCGGCGGAGCTCTCGAGCGCCATCCGCGCCGCGCGATCCGAGGCGGCCACCGCGTTCGGCGATGCGGCCGTGTACCTCGAGCGGCGTCTGAGCCGGCCGCGGCACATCGAAGTCCAGCTCCTTGGCGACATGCACGGCGCGATCCTGCCGTTCGTCGAACGCGAATGCTCCGTGCAGCGCCGGCATCAGAAGGTCGTCGAGGAAACGCCGTCGCTCGCGGTATCGCCGGCGCTGCGGCAGGCGATCACGTCGGCCGCGGCGGCGGTCGCGCGGGCGGTCGAGTACACCAACGCTGGAACGATCGAGTTCCTGCTGGACGAAGACGGCCGCTTCTACTTCCTGGAAATGAATACGCGCCTCCAGGTCGAGCACCCGATCACCGAGATGGTCACCGGTGTCGACCTGGTGCAGTGGCAGATTCGCATCGCCCGTGGCGAACGGCTGGAGCTGAGTCCCGAGGTCCTGGTGCAGCCGCGCGGTCACGCGATTGAGTGCCGCATTTACGCAGAAGATCCCGATAACAACTTTCTTCCATCACCAGGGCGCATCGTCCAGCTGCGTGCGCCGGCCGGACCCGGCATCCGCGACGACAGCGGCGCCGGCCCCGGGTGGGATGTGCCGATTTATTACGATCCGATGATCTCGAAGCTGGTCGCCTGGGCCGAGGATCGGCCGCGTGCGATCGCCCGCATGCGCCGCGCCCTCCGCGAATACGTCGTCGCGGGGATCAAGACGACAATTCCGTTTTTCACGTGGCTGCTCGATCAGCCGGAGTTCATCAGCGGGCGTGTCCACACGACATATCTGGACGAGGTCCTGCGATCGCGGAACGGGCGGTCGTTCATCGAGCCCACCGCCGACACGGAGGACATCGCGACCGTCGCGGCTGCGCTGCAGGCGGCGCTTTCCGGTTCGGAGCGTGAATCGGCGGTCGCCGCCACGGCTCGTCCTTGGAAAATGCAGGCGCGTGCCGAGGGGTTGCGGCATGGGTGAATTGAACATTTCTCATGGCTAGAGCCCTTATGGGCGTGTGAAGAATCGGCCGGCGGCCTGTTGGTCGCGCAGGCTTTCAGCCCCGCATCATGGCCGCCGGGCAGCCGTGACCACCTCGCGGTGGTCCGCCGTAGCCTTGGCGAAGGCGGAAGGGCTGCGCTACAGCTGATTCTTCACACGCCGCCCTTATGCGAGTTCCCGCGCACGGCTGCCGGGTTGGGGACCGCGGTGTGGGCGAAGCCCACGTAAGATTAGATACGGCATGCACTTCCAGATAGAGGTGGGCGGTCGGACACGCGAGGTGACCGTGATCCGTATCGGCGAGCGTTTTGCAGTGACCGTCGACCGCCGCCGCTTCTCCGTCGATGCCGTGCGGGTTGACGCGCACACGCTGTCCCTCGTGGTGGACAACGGATGCAGCCACGAGGTCGTAATTGTCCGCGACACGGCGGCCGCGGCCAGCTCGCAGCTGACGGTGCACGTCGGCACGACTCCGGTCATCGTCGGTCTCAACGGGCGCCGCCGCGCGGCTGTACAGACTGCCGCCGGCGGGGGCGCCGGCCCTCAGCGCGTCGTCGCGCCGATGCCCGGCAAAGTGGTGCGCGTCCCCGTGACGACGGGCGAAAGAGTCCGCGCCGGCCAGGCGCTGGTCGTCGTGGAAGCGATGAAAATGGAGAATGAGCTCCGCGCCGGCCGCGAGGGGACCGTCGCCGACCTTCACGCGCGTGAGGGAATGTCGGTGGAAGCCGGAGCGCTGCTCGTCGTTGTTCAGTGAACCTCATTAAACGGCTTCGCGCGAGTCGTCTTCTTCGCTGGGTCGGCCTCGGCCTGTCGATGGCGGTGGCGCTGCTGGCGGCGGCAATCGTGGTTTCGGTCACGATGGATCTGGGCCCGGCCGTGCGCGAGACGGCCGAACGGCGCGGTTCGAAGCTCCTCGAGCGGCCGCTGCACATCGGCTCGCTCAGCGTTCACCTGCTGACCGGCAAGGTGCTGGTCGACGACCTCAGGATTGACGGCCTGCATCAGAGCGACCGCCCGTTCTTCACGGCCAAACGGATAACCGTCGGTATCGACTGGCTGCCGGCCCTCCGGCGCAAGCCGGACATCACCATCACGTCGATCGAGATGACCGACTGGCAAATGCTGGTCGAGCGGTGGGAGACAGGCGACAGTTTCCCGAAGATACGCTTCGATCGATCCGAGCCGCGCCGTGACTCGCCGGTTAAAGTGACGCTGAAGCACCTCCATGCCTGGCGCGGAGGATTCGCATACGAAGACCACGTCACTCCGTGGAGCATCGTCGGCCCGAACCTCGATATTACGGTCGGCAACCTGCCGCATTATCACGGGACCGCAACTTTCACCGGCGGCACCGTCGCCATTCAGAGCTATGTGCCGATGTGGGCGAACATGCGCGCCCGGTTCACGCTCGACGGCCCCCGCGTGCGCCTCGAGCGTGTCGACCTCGAAAGCGACGGCGCCAGGACGGTCGCGCGGGGAGACGTCGATCTTGCGCACTGGCCCGAGCAGACGCATCGCGTGGAATCGCGCGTCCATTTTCCGCGCATGCGCCGGCTGTTTTTCAAGGACGCGGCGTGGGACCTGAGCGGCGACGGCG
>JBKPAI010000040.1:0-16614 GCA_046726355.1 Acidobacteriota bacterium
GCTGCCGCCGCAGATGCCGGCGCCGCCGTCGTACCAGAAAGCCAATCCGAGTGATTTCCCGGTCCTCTTCCTGGTGCTCCGCTCCGCGACGCTGCCGCTCTCCACGGTGAACGAGTACGCCGAATCGACCATCGCGCAGCGCATCTCGATGGTCAGCGGCGTCGCGCAGGTGCAGGTGTTCGGACAGGCGAAGTACGCGGTCCGCATCGATCTGGATCCGCGCGAGCTGGCCGCGCGCGGGATCGGCGTCGACGAAGTGGCGGCCGCGGTCCAGAACGCCAACGTGAACCTGCCGACCGGAACGATGTACGGGCAGCAGCAGACGTTTACGGTGCTCGCCAACGGGCAGTTGATGCGGGCGCAGGCCTACGGGCCGTTGATCATCGCGTACCGGAACGGGAACCCGGTCCGGCTCAACGAAGTGGCGCGCGTCTACGACGGCATCGAGAACGACAAGAGCGCGGCGTGGTTCCAGGGCCAGCGCACGATCTATCTCGCCATCCAGAAGCAGCCGGGCACGAACGTGGTCGCCGTCGTCGACGCGGTCAAGGCGCTGCTGCCCAGCCTCCGGGAACAGCTGCCGGCGTCAGTTTCGCTCGAGGTCCGGACCGACCGCTCGGTCGCCATTCGCGAATCGGTGCACGACGTGAAAGTGACGCTGATGGTCACCGTCGTGCTGGTGGTCTTCGTGATCTTCCTGTTCCTGCGCAACATATCAGCCACCATCATCCCGAGCCTCGCGCTGCCCGGGTCGATCGTCGCCACGTTCGCGGTGATGTACCTGTTGAACTACAGCCTCGACAATCTCTCGTTGATGGCGCTCACCCTGTGCGTAGGGTTCGTTGTCGACGATGCGATTGTCATGCTCGAGAACATCGTGCGGCACATGGAGATGGGCAAGCCGCCGATGCGCGCGGCCTTCGACGGCTCCCGTGAGGTGTCGTTCACCATTCTGTCGATGACGCTGTCGCTCGCCGCCGTGTTCATTCCCGTGCTGTTCATGGGCGGCGTGGTCGGCCGCCTGCTGCACGAGTTCGCGGTCACGATCGCGGTCGCGATTCTCGTGTCGGGTTTCGTGTCCATCAGCCTGACCCCGATGCTGTGCAGCCGGTTCCTGAAGCCGCCGCACACGCAGCATCACGGGCACTTGTACAACCTCACGGAGAGCATCTTCAGGGCGTGGCTGAAGCTGTACGACGTCACGCTGCGGGCCAGCCTGCGCTTTCACGTGGTGACTGCCGCGGTGTCTGTGGCGCTCCTCGCCGGCACGGTCGTGCTCTTCATGCGGGTGCCGAAAGGGTTTCTCCCGAGTGAGGACCAGGGGCGGTTCAACATCAGCAGCGAGATGATCCAGGGGATCGGCTTCGACGAGATGGTGAAGCACCAGATGCAGCTCGGCGAGATCGTCGCCAAGGATCCCAACGTCCTCGCGTTCAGCAACAATGCCGGCGGCGGCCCGCGGGGCGGCGCGCTGAACACCGGCAACATTTCTGTCGACCTGAAACCGCGCGCCGAACGCAAAAAGAGCGTCGATCAGATCATCGCGGAGCTGCGGCCGAAGCTGCAGCAGGTGCCGGGCGTCCGCGTATTCCTGATCAACCAGCCGCCGATCAATCTCGGTAACCAGGGCCCGCAGCGCAGTCTCTACCAGTTCACGCTGCAGGATCCGGACACCGAGGAGCTGTACCACTGGGCCCCGATTCTCGAGAGCAAGCTGCGCGAGCTTCCCGGACTCGAGGACGTGACCAGCGACATGCAGGTGAGAAACCCGCAGGTCCGGATCGACATGGATCGCGACCGCATCTCGGCCCTCGGGCTCAGCGTCAATCAGGTGGAGACGGCGCTGTACAACGCGTACGGCACGCGCCAGGTCTCCCAGATCTACGCGCCGAACAATCAATATCAGGTCATCATGCAGGTGGCGCCGGAGTTCCAGGGTGACCCGCGGGCGCTGTCGATGCTTTACGTGCGGTCGAGTACCGGACGGCTCATTCCGCTCGAGACCGTTGCGCACGCAATCACGAACGTCGGTCCGTCCGTCGTCGCGCACACCGGCCAGCTGCCGTCGGTGACCCTCTCCTTCAACCTGAAGCCGGGCTACGCGCTGGGCGACGCGGTCAATGCCGTACGCGCGACTGCCGCGGCCACGCTGCCGTCCACCGTGACCACGACCTTCCAGGGCACGGCGCAGGCGTTCCAGGACTCGCTGAAAGGCCTCGGCCTCGTCCTCGCCCTTGCGGTCGTCGTCATCTACATCGTGCTCGGCATTCTCTACGAGAGCTTCACCCACCCGCTGACGATTCTGTCAGGCCTGCCGGCGGCCGGGTTCGGCGCGCTCCTCACGCTGCTGATCTTCCGGACCGAGCTGAGCCTCTATGCGTTCGTCGGCGTGATCATGCTCGTCGGCCTGGTGAAGAAGAACGGGATCATGATGGTCGATTTCGCGGTCGAGGCACAGCGTGAACACGGCAAGACGCCGCGTGAGGCGATTCACGAGGCGTGTCTCGTCCGGTTCCGCCCGATCATGATGACCACGATGGCGGCGCTGGTCGGCACCATGCCGATTGCGCTCGGCTGGGGCGCCGGCGCCGAATCGCGGCGGCCGCTCGGCCTGGCGGTCGTCGGCGGGCTGCTCGTCTCGCAGCTGCTGACGCTGTACATCACGCCTGTGTACTACGTGTACATCGAAGGAGCCCGTCTGTGGTTGGCGAATCGCCGGCGGACGCACGCCCCTGAAGGGCGGCGTGACGTGCACGGTGCGCCGGCGGAAGTGCCGCTCGCGCTGCAGAACACGCGGGGACGCGCCTAGAAGGGTCGGGATGGGCAGGATGGGCGGGATGGTCAGCATATACGTCACAGGGATGGACAGAACGGAACACTCATGAAAGCGGTACCGATTCGATGGTTGCGAAGCCTTCCGCCAATCCGGCCGCTCGTGTCCGTCCCGCGTCACCGGCCGTTCCGGCCCCTTGCGCCTTTCCCGCCCGTTCTGCCCGTCCTGCCTCTTCTGGCTCTGTTACTGACCGCAGGCTGCGAAAGGATGTCGGGCCAGGCCGGTGAGGCGGGCGGACGCGGTGGAGGCGGCGGCCGCGGCCGCGGCGGCGCCGCGGTCGTGACCGAAACGACCACGCTGCAGCGGATTTCGATCCAGCGCCAGGTCGATCTCTCCGGGACGCTGCTCTCGCCCGATCAGGCCAAGGTGAGCAGCGAAGTCGCGGGAATCGTGCGCGACGTGCCGGTGCAGCTCGGTACTGAAGTTCGTTCCGGCGATCCGCTGGTCCGGCTCGAGCCCACCGAGCTGCGGCTGGCGCTCGAACGCGCCGAGAGCGCGCTGCACCAGGTCGAGGCGCAGCTCGGGATCGACCGCTCGCAGGACCGCCAGCCGCCCTCCGACGATCAGATTGCCTCGGTGCGCCAGGCCATGGCGAACCGCGACGATGCCCGCAACACGTTCAAGCGGGCCGAGCAGCTGCACGCGCGGGGCTTGATTTCGCAGGTCGATTTCGATACCGCGGAAACGCGGCTGAAGGTGGCAGAGGCGAACTACCAGGCAGCCGTCGACAACGTCCGCTCGCTCAAAGCGTCGCTGCAGGACCGCCGCGCGGCGTTCGAGCTCGGGCAGAAGAAGCTCAACGACGCGACCGTTCGCGCGCCGGTGGCCGGCTCGGTCGCCGAGCGACTCGTGCAACCCGGCGAGTACATCCGCGAGAACACGCCGGTCGTCACGATCGTGCAGATGAATCCGCTCAAGCTCAAGACGGCCATTCAGGAACGCCATGCCGGCCTGATCAAGCCGGGTCAGACGGTGGACTTCATCGTCGAAGCGTTTCCGGATCGACAGTTCTCCGGGCGCGTGGCGTACGTCAGCCCTGCCGTCGATCAGACCACGCGCACCTTCCCGGTCGAGGCGCTGGTCGAGAACGCCGATCGCGTGCTGAAGCCGGGGTTCTTTGCCAAAGGCGTCGTGCGCACCCATCTCGACACCAACGTCCTCGCGGCGCCTGAGGACGCGATTTCCACGCTCGCCGGCGTCTCGACGGTCTACGTGATCGAGGCCGGCAAAGCGCGCCAGCAACAGGTCACGCTGGGCGCGCGTGAGGGCAAGCTCGTGGAGATTACGAGCGGGTTGAAGGGCGACGAAACGCTGGCCACCACCAACCTCAATCAACTCGCCACCGGCGTCACGATCCGTGTCGGCCGCGTCGGCGACGAAGCGGCGGTGGACGGCGAGGACCGCGGATCGCAGCGCGGTGGCCGCCGGGGAGCCACGCAATGAAGCTCGCCGAAGTCAGCGTCAAACGTCCGGTTTTCGCCATCATGATGACGGCGGCGCTCATCGTACTGGGCGCCGTGTCGTACGAATCGCTCGGCCTCGACCTCATGCCCAAGACCGATGCGCCCGTGGTGTCGGTACGGGCCGACCTTCCCGGTGCAAGCGCCGAGGAGATCGAGACGACGATCACGAAACGTATCGAGGAGGCGGTCAACACGATCAGCGGCATCGACGAACTGCGCGCCTCGTCGGACCAGGGCAACTCCCGGGTCACCATTACCTTCACGCTCGAGCGTGACATCGAGTCGGCGACGCAGGACGTACGCGACAAGCTCGCCCAGATCGTCAACCAGTTCCCGCGCGACACCCGGCCGCTCCAGATCACGAAGATGGATCCCGACGCGCAGCCGATTTTCGGGTTTGCCGTGTATGGGCCGCGCGCAGCGAAGGAAATCACGGAGATCGCCGAAAAACGCGTGAAGCAGGAACTGGAGATCGTCAGGGACGTCGGGTCGGTCGGATATAACGGCGAGCGCAAACGCGAAATCCAGCTGCTGCTTGACGCCGATCGCCTGATTGCCTATGGACTCACGGTCGAGCAGGTGCGGAACGCGGTCGAGCGGCAGAATGTCGAGATCCCGGGGGGCCAGTTCACGGCCGGCCCGGCCGACGTGGCGGTTCGCACGATGGGCCGGATCAAGAACGTCGAGGACTTCAACCGCATCGTCATCTCCTACCGCGCGGATGGATCGGTCATCACCTTCGCCGACGTGGGTCGCGTCCGGGACAGCGTCCAGGAGGTGCGCAGCGCGACGCGATTGAGCGGCACCCCCGCTCTCGGCGTCCAGGTGCGCAAGCAGTCGGGGACCAATACCGTCGAAGTGGTCGACCGGGTGCAGCAGCGCCTGCAGCAGATTCAGGCGCAGCTGCCGCAGGACATCCGGATCAGCGTCGGCAACGACCAGTCGCGGTTCATCCGCCGCTCGTTCGAGGACATCAAGCTGCACCTGATCCTCGGCGCGCTGTTCGCGAGCGCTGTGGTCTTCCTCTTCATCAGGAACCTGCGCGTGACGTTCATCGCCGCGCTGGCGATTCCGACCTCGATCATCGGCACGTTCACGTTCATGAAGTTCTTCGGCTTCACGCTCAACAACATGACGATGCTCGCCCTGTCGCTCGCCACCGGCATCGTGATCGACGACGCGATCGTCGTGCTCGAGAACATCTTCCGGTATGTCGAAGAGAAGGGGGTCACGCCGAAAGAAGCGGCGGCCGATGCGACGAAGGAAATCGGTCTGGCAGTCATGGCGACCACCCTGTCGCTGGTCGTCATTTTCGTGCCGGTCGCGTTCATGACCGGTCAGATCGGCCGCTACTTCTACAGCTTCGGTCTGACGTCGGCGGCCGCGATCCTGCTGTCGATGTTCGTCTCGTTCACGCTGACGCCCGCCCTGTGCTCGATGTGGCTCCGAAAAGAGGATGCGAAGTCCGATCACTCGACGACCCGGTCGAGCGGCTTGTACGCCAGGCTGGACGCCGTCTACGGCAGGATGCTCGTCTGGTCGCTCCACCACCGCCTGGTGATGATTGGCATCGCGGCCGTGGTCGTGGCCTCGGCCGCGTTGCTGTACCCGCACGTGGGCAAAGAGCTCGTCCCCGATGATGATCAGGGCGAGTTCAGCATCAACGTCCGGCTGCCCCGGGGCACCAGCTACGCCCGGACCGAGGAATTCATCAAACCGATCGAGAAGGAGGTGCTGGCGCTGCCCGGCCTCCAGCGGGTCATGCAGAACGTCAACTCGGGCTTCGCCAACTTCAGCATCATGATGCTGCCGCTCGAGGAGCGGAACATCTCACAGCAGGAGCTGATGATCCGCGCGCGCCAGATGCTGCGCAAGTACCAGGGCGCCCGTATCAGTGTCTCGGGAGGTACCGACATCTCCGGCGCATCGACCGGTCGCGGCGGCGGCGGTCCCGGATTCGGCGGTCCCGGCGGTGGCCCGGGCGGCGGCGGGTTCAACCGGCTGAACATCCTCATCCAGGGACCCGATATCGAGCAGCTTCAGACGTACACGCTTCAACTGATGGACAAGGTCCGCGAGATTCCCGGGGTCGTCGACGTGGATACGAATTTCGAGGCGACGCAGCCCGAATTGCGCGTCAACGTCGATCGCGCGCGGGCTGCGGACCTCGGCGTGAATATCGATTCGCTCGCCAACAGCCTGCGCACGCTCGTCGGCGGCGAAGAGGTGTCGGAGTACAAGGACGGCGACGACCAGTTCAAGGTCCTGCTCCGCCTCGACGAGGCGGACCGGAACATCGAAACGATGCAGAACCTGCTGATCGGCGCGGGGCCGGCGGCCGGCGGCCGGACGGTAAAGGTGAGTGACGTTGCGCAGCTGAAAAACGACTATGGGCCGGCATCCATCGATCGGTACAACCGGCAGCGGCAGATTTCCGTGAACGGCAATCTCCAGGGTGTGCCGCTCGGCGAAGTGCTCGCGGCGGCGCGTGAGAAGGTCGAGGAACTGCACCTCAAGCCCGGCTATCAGGCCGTGTTCGGCGGCAGCGCCCGGACCTTCGCTGAAGCCTCGAACAACTTCACGATCGCGATCGTGCTGGCCATCATCTTCATCTACATGGTGCTGGCCTCGCAGTTCAACAGCTTCGTGCACCCGTTGACCATCATGACGTCGCTGCCGCTCAGCCTGCCGGCCGGCCTGCTGGCGCTGATGGCCTTCGGGATGACCATCAACGTTTACAGCGCAATCGGCCTGATGATGCTCTTCGGCATCGTCAAGAAGAATTCGATTCTGCAGGTCGACTACACGAACACGCTCCGCGAGCAGGGCGTGGAGCGGCACGAGGCGTTGATCCAGGCCAACCATGTCCGGCTGCGGCCGATTCTGATGACGACCATCGCGATCGTGGCCGGAATGCTGCCCATTGCTTTCGGCAAGGGTGCGGGCGCCGGATCGCGCGCGTCGATGGCGGTCACAATTCTGGGCGGGCAGGTGTTGTGCCTCTTGTTGACGCTGCTTGTCACGCCGGTGGTGTATTCGTATTTCGACGATCTCAGGGAATGGCGGCCCGCCGAGTCCCTGAGGCGGCTCTTCGGCCGCTCTCCCAAGCCCCAGCCCGAGTCGGCTCGCATATAAGGTCAGGTAGGTCGAGTAAGTCGGACGGGTCAGGGCAGGTAGGGCGAGGAGGGTCGGCGCCGCCTGCCCTACCCCGTCCTACCTGCCATGACCCGCCCCACGCGACCCACCAGACTCACCCGACCCCACTCGACCTAAAGAGATCAACCTTTCAGTCTTCCGACCCCGTCCAAATGCTTGAAACGAAAACCCGTGCTGGGAGGGCGGCAGGGTGGCGGGCCAGAGCTGAGCCCCAAGCAGTGACCAACGTGGCAACGGCGGTAATGACGCTAGGCGGCGATACCCCGATTCAGACCGGGATTGAGTCAGATGTGGCTTTAGCAGCCCGCGGGGACGCGTCTGCCTTCGAGCGGCTCTACCGGACGCACGTCGCCCGGATTCACAGCCTGACGAGACGGATGCTCGGCAGTCACGAAGCGGATGAGGTGACGCAGGACATCTTCGTGCGGACCTGGCAGAAGCTCGGTCAGTTCCGGGGCGATTCGCAGTTCGGCACCTGGCTGCACCGCCTGGCCGTGAACGTGGTGATCGAACGGCGGCGGTCATTCGCGATTCAACGCGAGCGGGTGACGGACGATCCGGCAGCGCTCGACCTGGCGACGGTTGCGCCGGCGCCCGCCGACCTGACGATGGATTTCGAGCAGGCGATCGAGCGGCTTCCCTCTGGCGCGAGAGAGATCTTCGTGCTGCACGACGTGGAAGGCTATAAACATCGCGAGATTGCGGCGATGCTCGACATCACGTCGGGCACGTCGAAACGGCAGCTGCACCGGGCGCGGATGCTGATGCGGAAACACTTGAACGGATGACGGTCATGCACGAGGAGTGGACGGAGAAACTGTCGGCGTATCTCGACGGCGACTTGCCGGACGATGAGCGGTACGCAGTGGAATCGCATCTTTCCGGCTGCACGCACTGCGCCGGGGTCCTCGACGAGTTGACCCGCGTGGTCGCGCGCGCCCGGACGGTTCATCCGCGCCCTCCGCAGGCGGATCTCTGGGGCGGCATCGCCGGGCGTATTGACGCCGCCTCCCGGAACGGTCACGTGATGCCGTTCGAATCCCCGGCACGGCTGCCAATCCGAATCGCATCCCGGCGCGTCTCGCTGTCGTTCCTGCAGCTCGCCGCAGCAGCGGTCCTGCTGATGGCGGTCTCAGGCGGGATCGTCTGGTCAATCGCCCACAGGCCTCGAGTCAGCAGTGACACCAGTCGTGCGGGCCTTCCACCTTCGCATGACGCTTTGGCAGACCGCCGGAGCCCTGGCGAAGCCGGCCAGGTCCTTCGTGAGAGTGGGCCCACCAGTACTGGGGATTTTCAGGTCCGCCGCGACGATGACGTCCAGGCGGCGACGATCAGCTTTGCGGACCAGCAGTACGACGCCGCAGTCTCCGATCTCGAGAAGGCTCTGAACAAGGGACGCGGCCGCCTCGATGCGGGCACGATCGCGATTGTCGAGCACAACCTCCAGATCATCGACCAGGCAATCGCACAGGCGCGCCAGGCGCTCGCTGACGATCCGGCCAACGGGTATTTGAGCAGTCATCTCGTCGAGGCCCGGCGGCGGAAGCTGGATCTGCTGCGCCGTGCAGCGGCCCTCACCGGGGAGACGGACTGATCGGCGTGCTGAAAGGGACGTCGATTCGGCAGGCGACGAGGCATGACTCGACACCACGATCCGAAGGACGAAGGATACACAATAAATGCTGGGACAGACTCTTCTTGCAATGGCCATCATCATCCCGATGGACCAGACCGTCCAGGTGACGCGGGGCACGAAGCTCGACGTCAACAATTTCGCCGGCGATGTGATGGTCGGAGTGTGGGACCGGGACGCCGTCCGCATCGAAGTGAATCACTCCGATCGCGAGACCGTCGACGTCAGGCAGGCTGACCAGGCGGTTACGATCCGTTCACGGTCGTTGCGCGGCGGGCGGCCGCGGTCCCTCGACTACACGATTACCGTGCCGAAGTGGATGGCCGTGAGTGTGAGCGGCACCTACGCCGACGTCACGCTCGACGGCGTCGGCGGCGACGTCACCATCGAAACCACTCGCGGCGACATCAAAGTGAACGGCGGATCGGGGTTCGTGTCGCTGAAATCGGTCCAGGGCGAGATCGCGCTGGAAAACGCCAAAGGGCGGGTGGAAATCAGAGGCGTCAGCGAAGGCATCCGGCTCGCCGATATCAATGCCGACCTGTCGGCTGAAACGACCAACGGGAGCATCATTCTCGATCGCGTCGATTCGGGGAACGTCGATCTCTACACGGTGAACGGCGACATCTCGTACGACGGCCCGATCAAGGACAAGGGTCTGTACCGTCTGACCACGCACAACGGGATGATTGCCGTGGCAATGCCCGAGCGCGTGAATGCCGTGCTCACGGTGCGCACCTACAACGGCAGCTTCCGTTCGTCGTTCCCGATCAAGACCGACGATCAGAATCCGCGCAAGCGGTTCACGGTCACGCTGGGTACCGGCAGCGCGCACCTCGAGCTCGAGTCGTTCGGCGGAACGATTGCGCTCCGCCGGCCGGGGGATCCGCGGCCCGAGACCGAACGGGAACGCCGCCGCCCGCGCGAGCACCTCTTCCGGTATGACGACGACAACGACGTCCACGAGGCCATACACGACGCTCTGATGGAAGCTGAACGTGCAATGCCGCAGGTCATGGCGGAGGCTGAAGCGGCGCGAGCGGAAGCGGTTGCTGCTGTTGCGTCGTCCTGGCCCGAGGCGATGGCCGCGGCAGAAGCCGCAGTGCCTCAGGCGCTCGAGGCCGCGCGCGAAGCGCTGCGCGCAGTGCGTGTGCCGCGGCCGCGGCCGCGGCCGAGATAGGAGCGCGTCTCGAGTCCGAAGCTTCACCACGGAGGACGTGGAGGACAGGAGGAAAATTCTGTGGCTCTGTTGTTCGAAAGGCCTGGCGGCGTCGACTGGCAGGATTGAGCCTCCGCGGTAAACGCTACCGCGGCAACATGCACACCCCGAGCAGCCGCGTATCGCGACTGCCCCGGTCGACTTCGGAGGGCCGGAACCCGCTGCGCGACACGATGCGGACCAAGGTGGCGCCGCGATCCGGATTGACCGGCATTTCAATCTCCTGCTCCTGGCCGGGTGTCAACGGCCACCTCGCCCGCCACTCTCCGCCGTCCGTCTGCATCGACACCTCGTTGGGCACCGGTCCATTCCGCACCTGGACTCGCACCGCGGAGCCCTCATCCGGTTGCAGCACCACCCGCGCCTCGACGCCGCCGCCGGCGGTCCAGAGCCCGGCGGGATCGTCGAACGCGTTTCGATCGACGAACCACGCTATCGTGCTTCCGTACCGGCGCGCGCTGTTTGCGCGCGAAGCGCTGAAGCGCTCCCGGTACGTCGCCACGTGCTCGGGCCGCAAAGAGCCGGAGTGCAGGCCTTGACCACGCAGAATCAACGCCGGCGTGTCGGCCGGCAGGTTCAGCGTCAGTTCCAGCGGCTGGTCCGGCGTCGAGATCGTGTTCTGCAGGATTGCAGGGCCGGTGTTCAAGACGCGGATTTCATAGCTCAATTGACCGCCGCCCTCGTCGACATCCGCGGCAACCGTGTACCGGCCCGCCGGAATCCAGCCGGGCAACACGAGCGCCGCGGGCGCCGGACCGGCTGCCAGTCGCGGCGGCGACTCGATCCTCAGGTCCCGCAGCACGGCGTCGGCGCCGATGACTCGCACGGAGTGCCGGTTGTACGCGACGCCAATCATGTCATCGCGACGAGCGGCATTCAGGAGCCGCAGCTGCGCGTCGGTCGCTCGAACGCCTGGCGAGTTGTTGGCGCGCCACAGGATGGTCAACGCCGCCATTCCGGTGACGGCATACACCGTCAGCAAGAGAAGCGCGAACGCTCCCGGTTTGCGGACGCGAGCATCCACCCAGCGCAGCATCATGAAGGCCCCGAGCGACAGCCCGACGACGACAAGAATCTGCAGGCGATAAGCACTCTGGCGTTCGACGAGGCGGAAGAAGCTCGGCAGGCCGAGGGGGAGATCCGCCATCGGTGAGAGCCAGGCAAACCACTGCGCGTAGCCATCGCGCACGCTGTAGGCGAGCGCACCTCCCGACGCGTATGCGAGCCCGACGGTCGTCAATACGGAGGTCAGTAAGAGGCCAATGGCGGTCCCGCGCGCCGCGCGGGTCCTCGTCGCAGCCCATGAAATCGCTGCCGCCACGCCGCCTAGCCAAAAGAGCGGCGTCCAGAGCCGGGCGGGCACGCTCCAGCCGCCCCACCAGATCCACAGCTGCGTCGTCACGAGCATGTACGGGACGGCGATTGCCGCCATCTCGAGCGCCAGACGGCGGCGCGTCGCCAGCATCACAAGCCAACCGGCCGCCCCGGCGAGCACGATCGGCGCATAGAGGAGCGCGCCGAACTGCTGGTCGAACAGGATGCCTGACAACCCTCCCGGAATAAAACGCCACGACCCACCCACGATAACGCGCGACGCCCCCGGCGCGGACCACGGCGCGGCGGGATTCGGCGTTCCGTAAATCACGAAGAAGAACGCAAACCAGGCGACCGCACTGATGACGGGCACCGCGAGAAAGGCCGCGGCGCGGGCCAGACCTTCCCGGCTGCGGGGCATGCGCAACAGGATTACGATCGCGATCGGCCCGGCGAGGGCCGCGAAACGCGTGTGCATCCACGGAAGGATGGCCAGTGCGAGGCCATGCAGTACCCAGCTGCGGACCGACCCGGCGGCGATATCTGGCGAGACCCTGGCTACCCTGAACAACCCCCACAGGCCCGTCAGCAGCAGCACCCCGGCGGGGCCATCAGGCAACACCGTGAATGAGTGAAACGCGATCGGGGCGGTACCAATGCTTGCTGCCGTCGCAAACCAGGCAGCAGATACCCGGCCGCTGATGGCATGAGCCAGTCGCCACAGCAGTCCCGCGCCGAGCGCGGCGACACAAACGAGAAAGACAATCACACCCCTGTAGCCGCCAATGAGAAAGACAGGCGCCACCAGCGCCGGAAGTCCAGGGGAATGGATGGAATAGATTGCACCATTCTTCCCGCGGCGGACGAAGTCCGGCCGCAGTGGACCCGGAAAATAGGCGTGGTGGTCGTTCCGGGCATGATTGTTTTCGATCTGGACATCACGGTCGTACAAAAGGCTCTGTGCAATGATCAGGTAATGGGGCTCGTCGCCGATGGGCCCGATGTCGCGCGCACCGAAGGCCGTGACGCCAAGGAACGCGCACGCGGCCGCGGCCGCCACGAACGGTGCGTATCGCGGGTCACAAACGGCCGCGCCATTCAGTCGATCGAGCACCGGTGCGAGGCTGTTCCTCCCCGTGCCGACGAACGCTGTCGTCACCGCACCGGCCCACATGGCGGCACCGAGCGGGCCCGTCCACACGAGCAGCGCCGGCGGGCAACCACCCGGCAGCCAGGGCAGGACGCAGAAGGCGGTCGCGAAGAGCGGCAGCGTGCGGTCGAACGAGGGACGCAGCAGAAAGACCGCACAAATCGCCGCCAGCACGAAAAGTCCGAGCTCCCACCAGGGCGGAAGAAGCCCGACCTTCATTGCGGCCGGCACCGAAGACTCCAGAGCCGGCGCGCCTCGCACCAGCCAGGCCGAAACCCCCGCGCAGATGGCCGGCAGATAGCGGGCAACTGAAGACATGAACGGCGAAGTATAGGCCAGCGTCAGGTGCGCCGGCATGCTTCTGCGTGTCTATTAACGAAGATCCGCCTGAAAGCGTGCATTCGAGCGTTTGGGGCGGAGCTTCGTTAATGCCACTGCCTCTCTCCGCCGAAAAACCAGACGCACGCGATCTGACGCTCCGCGCAATCTGGACTATTTCCTGGGTGCTTCAGCATCCCCATCAACTCAGATGGTCGCCGTGCAGGGATGACATGACGATGAATCACGAGAAAGCTGTCGCAGGAGAGCCGCTGCAGTTCGACGTGGCCGAATCGGGCGGGCACGAGGCGTCCGTGCCGCACGGTGCAAACGGTGTCCATTGTTCGTTCTGCCAGACGGCGCTTGAAACCGAATACTTCCAGGTCAACGATCGGCCTTCGTGTCCCCGCTGCCGGGCGTCGATCGAATCGGAGCTGGCGAAGCGGCCTGGCTGGGACAGATTCGCCGTCGCTTCGCTCTTCGGGTTGGGCGCGGCGATTGCCGGCGCGATCGTGTACTACGCGGTCATCAGGCTTCTGAATCTCGAGATTGGCATTGTCGCGATTCTCATCGGCTACATGGTGGGCTACAGCGTGCGTACAGGCGCGGGCGGGCGCGGCGCCCGCCGCCTCCAGATTCTCGCCGTCGTCCTGACTTACTGGGCGGTCGGTCTGGCGTACACCCCATTGGTGTTCAGCCAGCCGACGCAGCAGGATCCGACGGCCGCAACGGCAACCCTCGATTCGGCGCGCGCGCCTGAAGGCGTTTCCCGCGGCGATGGGTCCATCGCCACAGCGATCCCGTCCCTGTTTGCATTCGTTTTCGCGCTGCCGATCTTGATGGTGGTCGGATCGCTCCCGTCGGGGTTGATCAGCGCCTTCATCATCGGCGTAGGAATGCGACAGGCGTGGCGCATGACCTCGGCGATCAGGCTCCAGGTTTCCGGTCCCTACCAGGTTGGAGCGGTTCAGTCGGCGAGTCCTGCCTGATTCGATGACGATCGCGCCCTTGATGAATTCGACGGAACACTCACGGTGCGCACGGTGCAAGACCGAGCTCGCGCCAGATGCCGTGGTCTGTCCCGCGTGCCGGTCGCTGGTTCACAAAAATACGTTGGAGCAGCTCGCGGCGGCCGCTGAAGCCGGCACGGCTGCCGGCGATCTGGTGAAGGCGCGCGAGCTCTGGCAGCGCGCGCTCGCGCTGCTGCCGGTCGGCTCGCAGCAGCATGCGAAGATCCGCGCGCGAATCGCCGCGATCACCCGGCAGATTGATACAGGAACGCGGACGCGCCACGCGAACGCCCAGTCCGGACCGTGGTGGAAGCGTGGCACTGCCGCGGTGGTCGCCGTTCTCATTGCCGTCGCAACGAAGTTCAAATTCCTGCTCCTCGGGCTGACGAAAGCCGGAACGCTGGTCTCGATGTTCGCTTTCGCTGGCCTCTACTGGACGGCGCACGGCTGGCCCCTCGTGCTCGGCATCGTCGCCGGCATCTACGTTCACGAGATGGGCCACGTCGCAGTTCTCCGGCGGCTGGGCATCGCCGCTGAGGCGCCGCTGTTCGTGCCCGGCGTCGGCGCCCTTGTGCTGCTGCGCGAGCATGTCGACGATCCAGTCATCGATGCGCGCATCGGACTCGCCGGGCCGGTCTGGGGGCTCGGCGCGGCGCTCGCGACTTATGTCGTGTACCTCCTGACCGGAGCGCCGCTCTTCAAAGCCATCGCACAGCTCACAGGGCTGCTCAATCTGTTCAATCTCATTCCTGTCTGGCAACTCGACGGCGCACGCGGCTTTCACGCGCTGTCGGCCGCGCAGCGCGTCGGCATCGTCGCCGTCTCGGTGCTGGCATTCCTCGTGACGTGGCAGAAGTTCCTGGTCCTCGTCATCGGGTTTGCCATCTACCAGACAGTGTTCGGACGCGTCGGACCCGGCGATCGACGCGCGTTCGCGACGTTCGCGTTCCTCGTCGCGGCGCTTGCCTGGCTGTCGCGCGGCGTCGGAGCATAGCCCGGTTCCGGGTCAGAGGCGCGCTGCGCGCGCGAGCCGGTCAGGCGGTTGGGTGCACCACGCCGTCCTTCCGTATCCGCTCGAACAACTCAGCGACTGTGCGGCCGGTCACCGGATCGCGCAGATCGGGGCCGATTTCGGCCAGCGGCTCGAGTACGAACCGGCGTTCGCGAAAGCGCGGATGCGGGACCCGCAGGCCGGGTTCGTCGATCACCATGTCTCCAACCAACACGAGATCGAGATCGAGCGTGCGCGGCGCGTTCACATAGGGCCGCTGGCGATCGCGCGCGTGCTCGATGCCGAGCAGCGCGTCAAGCAGTCCGCGCGCGGTGAGCGCCGTGCCGCCGGTCACCGCGGCATTCAGAAACATCGATTGCGGATGGGGAACGTCGACCGGCGTTGTTTCGTAGTAACGCGAGACTTTCAGGCCGGCCAGAAGGGTTCGGAGCTGCGAGACTGCAAAGTCCAGATGGGCGTGCCGATCGCCGAGGTTCGAACCGAGCGCGACGGCGGCCACCGGTGCCAATCGTTCAATCTATTCTAACCACCGCGTGGACAAGACTTCGCCGTGTGACGGCCCGAGCACATCGGCGCGCCGGCCGAGCAGATCGGTGCGGCCGGCGAGCGCCTGCTCGAAAAACCGCTTCTGCTCCAGCGCTTCGCCGAGGATGACCTGAAGCATTTTTGCGTGGCGCGCGTTGGACATCGTCGCTATCCGAGGCTGCCAGCGGTCGACGAAGGCCTGTGCTTCGCGCGCGTCCTCCTCGATCAACGCATGCGCCGCTTCGGCGCCTTTGCGCTGGACGGGTCGCACCGGCGCCTGGACCTCCGGCAGCGATCCTCCGAGCTCAGCAATAGCCTGCTGCAGCCACGAGAGCTGCACTTCTTCGCGGTTGATGATGTACTGATAGGTGTTGTTGACGTCGTACTGGGCGACGTGGCGCGCAGCCGCCTCGTGCCCGAGCAGCAGCGTCAGCTTATCACGGTAGAAATCCTGGAGCAGCGGCAGCAGCTCGGTCACGTATTCTGCTTTTCCTTGCAGGTGATGCACACGCGCGTCCAGGGGATCGCGTTCAACCGCGCCGGCGCAATCCGTTCGCCGCAGTCACGGCAGATTCCATACGTGCCGCTGTCGATCCGGCGCAGCGCTTCTTCGATGGCCTGAAGGATCTTCGCATCCGTCTGCTTCAGCTTCAGCTGAATGTGCACTTCGTTGTTGCCACTCGCCTGATCCGCCATGTCGCCCTGGCGCGTGTTGTTTTCCATCGAGGCCTGCAGTGGCTTGATTCCGCCGGTGCCGAGTATTTCGCCTCGCTTCTTGAGAAGGGCGTCTTTGTAAGTCTGCTGGTCTATCACCTTTCGAGCCCCCTGGGGTATCGGCGTAACAAAACACTATAACACTTACTTACGTGGGGCTCCGCCCCACACCCCGGCTCGGTCGCTCGCGGGGACCCCTGCGCCCCGCTCCGCTCTCTCGCGGGCGCGCTGCGCGCGCCTCGCGCGGGGGGCCTCCGACCACACGCC
>JBKPAI010000041.1:0-41873 GCA_046726355.1 Acidobacteriota bacterium
TCATCCAACAGCAGCGGGATGCGCGGGTTGCGGCGCGCAAGCAGAAGGCGGAAGTATCATAGCCAGCAGGCGGGTTTGGCCGCATCAGCGAGTATTACCGCGCACAAGACGCGCCCCGTTCCCGCCCCATTTCATCATGGAGGTTGCTAGGAAGAATCTTATAAGCCACTCATAATCAATCATTTGCGCCCGTAGCTCAGCGGATAGAGCACCCGCCTCCTAAGCGGGGGGCCGCCGGTTCAATTCCGGCCGGGCGCGCCACCCTGCGCTCGATTCCGGCGAGCCGTGGCTCGGCGGCCGTCCGACCGCACCGAAGCTCAGAGCGACACCGCCGTTTCTCAGTCGGGCTTTCGGACGCGATCCGCGAGAAGCTTGATCCGCTGCCGTTCGTCCTTCCAGTCGCCAATCAGCGCGGTCTGTACCCATTTCGGCAGCGTGGGCGCAATCCTCTTGACGATGATGGTCGCCACGTCCTCCGGGCCGATACCGTGGCGCTTCATCACCACACGACATTCGGCCCGGAATCGTGCGTACGATGGCCGGTGATTAGGAATCCGTCTGTGCAGCAGGCTCCATCGGCGGGCGATGGACAGGTCCTTTTCCAGCCGGTCCAGATCCACCAGCCACTGCTCCGAGAGTCCGTCCTTCAGCCCCTGCTTGACAGAATTACGAAGGGCGTTCAGATGTTTGAGCTGCTCGGCCTTGTCGCGGGCGATCAGCTGCTGCCAGCTGTCCCCACCGTGGTCGACACGGGAGGTGAAGGCCCAGTGCTCGATCGGCCCGTGCAGCTCCTCAACAACAGCTCGGCTGGTCGACGCCGGCAGTTTCGACGCGATCGACGGGTGCAAGCGGCGTTCTGCAGGTCTTCGTCTCATTGCAAATCATGGCCATGAGAGTGATGAGTCGGTCAGATGGAAGGGGATTTTACCGGGTGCGCGTACAATCCGGCAATGCTAGCGGCCTGCTGAGCGCCGTCAGCGCCCCGTCCGGCCGGCCGGCTGGCGGTCGGTACGGTATCCCCTGAGCATGTTCACCAACGAGTAGTTGCCCTCGTGGCACGCGTATTCGTAAATGCGGCCGGACGAGCGCGTCATGGTCAGTTCACCCTTCCATGGCTGCGTGAATGCCGTCGCGTCATCGATCTCGAACTGGTAGAGCAGGGTATCGGCATCAAAAAGACTGAACCGCTCGACCAGGTGCAGATTCCGATCCCAGCCGAAGTTTCCGCCGGCGTCCCCATAGAAGCCGCCGCCGTCGTTGAAATTCGTCGTATCCACCACAAGCGTGCTGCCGACCCAGTGACCGATGGAATCACCCATCCACCGCCTGATGCCGGATGGAAGATGTGGACGGCCGTCCAGATGGATGATTCTGGCGTCGTGAATCATCTCCACGTGCACAACGACGGCATCCTTGGTCTGCACAATCTGGTAGTTGCTGTTGTAGGAATACGGAAGCATCGGCGGTCCCGCCGTGGTCAATGCCAGACACTGATCCTGTAGCCCCGTATCTTCCGCACTGTCAGGGTTCTTCTGCCGCTCGACACGCCGCCGCTTGATCTCGGCGGCCGCTGGCGTGAGCGGGGGAATACGGCCATCGGCGGGGTCGGTCACGATGGAGGTCCGGAGCGTCTTGACCGTGCGCGCGCCGAACTCGCGGAAGAACGTGTTGTAGGTGCCGGTGCCGGCATTCTTCGTGCCGGCCTGAGGCGGACGCTCCGCATTGTTTTCAGCAACCTGGCGTTCCCACTCTGCGGCTTCTTCACGAGTGAAGAACGGTTTGTCCTTCAAGTCCCGTGGGCGTTCGAGTGGCGTGGCAGTGGCGGAGTTCCAGATGCCCTCGAGGCCGGAATGGGTCTCGTGTCTGGCGCCCTGACCCGAGACGAGCGTGGGTGCGAGGCTCAGGGCAAGCAGGACGCGAACCACGAACGGTGTTCGTCGAGTCACCGGTTTCATCTGCTTCGAGGTCTCAGCCATTCCAGCCGGTAGAACGGATGCCAGCGCGATTATATTGCGTGGGTGCAAAACCGGCGTTTGATAAGCTGACAATCGGAAGCCATCTCTGATCGAAACTGCCGCCGGTCTGCAGCAGGCGTTGCCGTGACGAGATTCATAGGAGCAATGAGATATGACGACGCTTCGTCCTGTGCCCGTGATCGCCGCAGCGGTCATGCTGGCCTGCGGCGTGATGTACGCGCAGGGGCGCGGCGGCCAGAACTGGAACACCGTGAGTGCGGACGCCCAGCGAACGGGATGGCTGCGCACCGAGACTCGGATCTCGAACGCGACGTTCCAAAAACCTGAGTCGGGCGGGTTTCGATTGTTGTGGCAGGTCCAGCCGGAACATCAACGGAGGCAGCTCAATATCCTGACGCAGCCGCTGATCCTCGGAAATCTGATTTCGCACAAAGGATTCAAATCGCTGGCGTTTGTGGCTGGAAGCTCCGACGTCGTGTATGCCTACGACTACGACCTGGCGAAGCTGTACTGGAGTCAGCGGCTGAGTACGGGCGCGGCCGGCCAGACAAGTACGATCACGTGCCCTGGAGGGTCGACGGTGCTCACACGGAACACGCCGCTGACCCAATCCGCCCTGCCCGCATCTGTGTCGGGCCGTGGCTCCGGCCTCGCCGCTCCGGCCGGCGGCCGCGGCCGTGGTCCCGCACCACAGGGCGGCATCAACCCGGCCAACCTGCCGATCACGAACGCGGTGTGGGCGATTTCGAGCGGCGGCATGCTGCACGCCCTCAATCCACACATCGGCGCCGATCTCCGCGCGCCGGCGCGGCTCGTGCCGGCGGGGGCGAAGGTAATCGGCAGCGTGCTCGTCGACAACGTTCTGTACGCCGCCACGTCGGATGGATGTGGAGGCGCGCCGAACGGCGTGTGGGCCCTCGATCTGTCGGGTGATGAACCGGCGCCGGCGGCGGAAACCTGGAACAGCGGCGGCGCGCCGATTGCCGGCAACACCGGCCCCACGATCGGTCTGAACGGCATGGTGTACGTCGCCACCGGCTCGGGCCCGGGGCAGTTCGCCCACGCAGTCGTCGCGCTCGAGGCGAAAACGTTGCAGGTGCGAGACTGGTTTGTCGCCGGGTCGCCGTTCACAACGTCGCCGGTCGCGTTCAATCACGACGGTCGCGATCTCGTCGCGGCCGCCGGCCGCGACGGCCGATTGTATCTGCTTGACGGGGCACTGCCCGGCGGCGCGGACCACCGGACGCCGCTGGCCCGCAGCCCTGTGTACGCGTCCGGCACCCTCGATTTTTCGCCGGGCGCGGTGACCACCTGGCAGGACGAGGACGGTGTCCGGTGGCTGCTGGCAGCTTCGGCCGGTGCCGTCGCGGCTGAGGCGAAGTTCCCGATCACCAACGGCCAAGTCACACATGGTAGTGTCGTCGCGTTCCGGGTGATCGATCAAAACGGTTCGATGACGCTGGAGCCGGCGTGGACGTCCCGGGATCTCACCACGCCGACCACGCCGATCGTCCTCAACGACGTGGTATTCGCGCTCTCGAGCGGCGCGTTTCGGAGCACCGACCCGCAAATGTCCGCGGCACAGCGGCTGCAGCGCTCGTCGCCGGCAGTGCTTTACGCGCTCGACGCCGCGACCGGCAAAGAGCTGTGGAGCAGCGGCCGCACGATCGCCGCATCGGTTCAGGGGGTCGGCCCGTCAGGACAGGATGGTCAGGTCTATGTCGTCGCGGCCGACGGCACGCTGTACGCATTCGGCATTCCGCTGGAGCACTGAATGGCCATGAGAACTCTCGCATCGCTGGGCATCACGCTGTTGACCCTGCTGATTGCCGCCGGGCATCGGGTGGAAGCGCAGCGCGACGCGGCGGCGCCATCACTCATCGACTGGGCGACCGACGGCGGCGACTCGCAGCGGACGGGATGGGTGCGGGACGAGAAGATTCTCACCAGGGACAACGTGCGCGACCTGAACCTCCAGTGGAAGCGTGAGACTGGAAACGAGCCACGCGCCCTTCACTCCCTGATGCCCGCCTTGATCGCGGGGCGCGTCGTGACGACGGACGGACCGAAACAGCTCGCGATTGTCGCGGGCATCTCCGATAACGTGACGGCGCTGGACGTCGAGACGGGCCGGATCGTCTGGCGGCGGCAGTGGGATTATGAGGGCCAGGCCGTTCCTGGCCAGGACCCACGGAAACTCGGGTTCCTGCGGCCCGGCGGCAGCAGCGATACGCCAGTCATCGGTCCGCCGGACGCGCAGGGCCGGCGGCCGGTGTATTTCGTCACCGGCGACGGCATGCTGCACATCCTCGATCTCGCGACCGGGGAAGATCTCCAGCCGCCGTTCAAGTACCACATCGGCAAGGGGTGGTCGCTGAACCTCACCGGCAATGTCCTGTGGATGGCCAATACCTACGCCGGCGTCTCGGTGGTCGCCACCCGTCTCGACGATCCGGCGCACACGATCATGACGTGGAACTCCGGAAGCGGCGGCGCGTGGGGACGACGCGGCGTCGCCGTCGATTCGACCGGCACGGCATGGTTCACAACCGGCGACGGCGTGTACGATCCGCCGCGCTACGCGAACAGCGTCGTCGGCGTCCACATCGTCGGCGACGAATTGCGGCTGAAGGACTATTTCACTCCATCGAACTGGGAGTGGCTGCGCAAGCGCGATCTGGATCCCAACAATACGCCGACGATCTTCACCTACAAAGGCCGTGAGCTCGTCGCGGCCTCGGGCAAGGAGTGCCGCATGTATCTCCTCGACGCGAGATCGGCGGGCGGTGCGGACCACCATACGCCGCTCTACAAGTCGCCGCTCTTCTGCAACGAGGAAGCGGACTTTCAGGACATGGGCAGCTGGGGCGCGGTCTCGACCTGGGAAGACGCCGACGGGACCCGGTGGGTCCTCGCTCCCTTCTGGGGTCCGGTCCATTCACAATTCAAGGCGCCGGTCATGCACACACCGGCCGCGCGTGAAGGAGGCGTTGCCGCGTTCAAGCTCGAGGAGGTGAACGGCGGCCTGCAGTTCACTCCGGCGTGGGTGTCACGCGACATGCGCCGGGGCGAGCCGGTCGTGATCGTGAACGGCATTGTCTTCGGGTACGGGAGCGGCGAGGAGACGAAGCAGGCGTTTCCCGACATCGGGCTGCAGTTCGATTCGTCGATTCGAGCCGCCAAAGGCACGCGCGCCGTCATCTACGCCCTCGACGCGCGCACCGGCGCCGAGCTGTGGTCGAGCGGCGACCAGATCCACGAGTGGAACCACTTCTCCGGCATAACGGTGGCGAACGGTCGCGTCTATCTCGGGACGTACGACGGCACGCTCTATTCATTCGGGGTGGGACCCGCGACGCGGCGGACTCCCTGAGCACCAACTAGACGGGCTCTGCCCCGGACCCGGCTCGGTCGCTCGCGGGGACCGTTCGCTCCGCTCCCTCGCAGGCGCGCTGCGCGCGCCTACCGCTATACGGCGCGCTCACAACGAGAACAGAATTCTCGTAACGCGCCGAATAGCGGACCAGGCCAGCCGCCGAGCGAAACTAATACGCTGGTCGAGTACAACTAGTCGGTCCACCACGCTTCACCCCCGACCGCCGACGACGCAGCCGGTTGCTGGGCGGCACGTTACCAGGAGACGGGAATGATCGCTCAATTGTTAAGTGTTTCGTTCTCGTTACTGGTGGTCGCCCAGTTTCAGCCAATGGCGCCTGCCGCCGCGAACGCGCGGGTCGAAGGGCGTGTCGTCGACCGCGACACGAGCATGCCGTTGCCTGGTGCAGTCGTGATGCTGGTTCCTGTGGCTTCTTCGATTCCACCTGTTGCGATGGCTCCGCCGCAGGCACTCACGAACGTCAACGGTGAATTTGCGGTACAGCGCGTCTGGGCCGGTCGATATCGCGTCGCGATTCAGAAGACGGGCTTTGCGCCGCTGAGCGGTGTGGCGGAGGCGACAATAGTCGATGTCAAAGCGGGGCAGTTGGTGTCGGGTTTGACGTTTGCCTTGAACAAGGAGAGCGTCATCGCCGGCCGGATCGTGAGCGGAGGCGGTGACGCTCGTCCGGCGACCACGGTAGCGGCACTTGGGTCAGGCGACGGAGGCTCGCCCGCCTTCAGTCGAACGATGCAGATGTCCATGACCAACGACCGCGGTGAGTTCCGACTGGCCGGCCTGGCAGAAGGTCAGTACATTGTGATTGCCCTGCCGCAGCATCGACGGCCGTTTGACACGTCCCAGGTTCCGCGCAGCACGGTGCCGGCACCAACCTTTTACCCTGG
The DNA here is from genome assembly GCA_046726355.1 of Acidobacteriota bacterium. Taxonomy (GTDB): domain Bacteria; phylum Acidobacteriota; class Vicinamibacteria; order Vicinamibacterales; family CAVVIG01; genus QHWF01. The sequence goes on from JBKPAI010000041.1 coordinate 6,258, forward strand.
CACGGCGGATCGTGAAGCGGCTCACATCTTCGATCTCGGGCCGGCGCAAACGGTCGACGGTATCCAGTTCTCGATCATCGACGTTCCGGCCCATTCGATCTCCGGCATCGTTGTCGACGAAGCCGGCTCGCCGCAGGCGAACGTGGCGCTGACGCTCATGGGCGGTCCGGGTGTGGGATCAACACAGCCGATCATGGCCCGGACGGATGAGTCCGGGGTGTTCAGCATCGGCGGCGTCGTTGCCGGTACGTACCGAGTGACGGCAATGATCCCGACCGTTGTTCCTGTCCGGGGCGGTGCCGGCCAGCCAGGGGCGGCCGGCGGTGTCGCTGTAGGCGTCCCGGTCGTTGGCGGTATCCAGACGCAGGGACTCCCATCAGCCGACGTCACGGTCGACAACGCCGACGTGACAGATGTCCGGATTGTCCTCACCGCGCGTCGTCCGTAAAAGGGTATGAGCGCACGCGCGCAGCGTCACGGTTCGGCCGCGCGCACGATCAGCGGCCGCATCATCTCGTTGTCCTCGTGTTCGAGGATGTGGCAGTGCCACACGTAGCGCCCCTGCCGATCGAACGTCGCCTTCACGCGGGTAATCTCGCCCGGATATGCGATGACTGTGTCCTTCGTGCCGGCCTCCCACGGCTCGGGACCGCGTCGAACCCCTGACGCGTCCTGACGGTCAACGACCTCGAACTGCACCAGATGAATGTGGATCGGATGCGCATCCTCCGTGAAGTTGTGGATCGCCCAGATCTCAGTGTCGCCGGCGACCGGGCTTTCCGTGGCGTCGTGCATCCACGGCAGCGGATCGCCCTGTCCCGCGGTGGTGACCCGGCCCAACATGGCGTGGGTTGGCCCGAACGGCACCGGGTCCGGGTTGTCGCAGGAATACGTGAGATTGGCGGGCTGGTGTTTCTTGTGACCGTGGCCCGGGTGCGCGTTCACGAAGACCGTCTTGGATTCCGCCTCGTTGATCGACACATCGCGTCCGGCGTTGGCGGCCTGCAGCCGCGCCACCCTCGGCAGACTGAGCCGGCCAGGCGGTGTGCTGGTGTCGCGCGTCGAGGCGGCACCGACGCGGAACTGCATCACCTGCCCGGTGGAGCCTGGATCCGACGGGTCGAAATCGACGCCGGGCACGCCGCCGCCGAACGGTTCGTCCGGCCCCAGGTTCAGCAGCACGATCTCCGTGCCGACGGGCACGCTGGTAAAGTCAACGATCACGTCGGCCCGCTCGGCCGGGGCCATCAGCAGCCGATCGAGTCGGATCGGTGCCGGGAGGAACCCGCCGTCGGCGCCGATTTGCCAGAACGGCAGGCCTTCGCGGCTCATCTTCAGGATCAGAAAGCGCGAATCGCAGCCGTTCAGGAACCGGAACCGGTAGCGCCGCTGCTCGACAGTCAAGTACGGCCACGTTCTCCCGTTGACCACCATCATGTTGCCGAAGAATTCCGGGTTCCATATCGGACAGACGTCGCTTTTGCCTCCGCACGCGTCCTGCGGAATGAACGGAATCTGCAGCTGTCCGACCGACATCCCTTCGAAGAATGCCCGGTTGTCGGGATAAAAGAGCGAGCCATCCGAATCGAACGAGCGGTCCTGAATGAGGATCGGTATTTCGTAGTAGCCCGTCCCCGCGCGGTCGCCTGTCGCCGGCGCGGGGCCGGGGAGTGTGCCGGGCGGGAGATCGCTCGCACCGCCACGGATCACGTACATGCCCACAGGTCCTGCGTACACGTTGACCCGCGTCAGTCCCAGCGCGTGGTCGTGATACCAGAGCATCGTCGCCCGCTGATCGTTCTGGTAGGTATACGTCGAGCTGCCCGGCTCCCAGTCAACGTTCCAGAGCGCCTTCGATTTCGCCCGGAACTGGTCGTACCAGGTGCCGACTGTGGCAAATCCGGGAGGGATGTTCCTGGCGGCCGGCAGGAACCACGCTTCGGGGTACCCGTCGCTTTCGTCGGTACTGTGATGGCCGTGGAGGTGCGTCACGATTGGCACCGGCCCCCGGTACGGCGTCGGATCGTCGCTGTGCATGTCGCGGCCAGCAAGTCCTCCGGGCGGATTCGCCCAGTGCAGCGTCTGATCGACAGGCAGGAGGTGGGGCAGATAATTTCCCTTGGCGTCCACGAGGTCGTTCACCCATTTGACGCGCACCATCCGTCCCGCCCTGGCTTCAACGGTGCAGGCGGGATACGTGAAAGTGGTGGCGTCGGTCATCGAGCCATACCGCCAGACCCGTGTCCTCGGATGCGGCGGAGGGAGAATCTGCTGAACGGCCTGCCGAACGGCAATCGTGTAGTAATCGGTGGTCGCATCACTCGCTCTCATCGGCATGGCAGGCGGAATGAAGAGCGGCGTCACGAATTTGGGAACCACCCCGGGCGGCAGCGTGCCGCCGGAGATCTGCGCCAGGGTCCGCGACCAGAGGCCGAGCCTGTAGGCCGTGTATGCGCCCGCGCCGGCAAGCGCACTCGTTTTAAGGAAGCCGCGTCTCGTCGCCACCTTGCCCCTCCTTTACACGTGCGCGCGCGCGTCGATGCAGCTGAGCAGCGATCGCGCCGTGGATTGCCACTAGCAAAATCCCGGCGAGCGGTGAGCGATGGAACGAACGCGCGTGTTCCGGCGACTTCAACGCGGGCGACAGGTTTCAGCAGCCTGCGGAATGCCTTGCGATTGCGGGAAATGCGGGGAGATGAAACGACACCGCCACAGAGCAGACACGTGCTGACGAAGCGGTGATCGACGGCTCGCGTCCGTCAAAAGAAATACGCGCTATGCAGCGGTTTTTGACGCGAACCTTACGAAGCGTGGACGGTCAGCGGCCCTTCCACACCGGCGGACGCCGGGCGAGGAATGCATCCATCCCTTCGGAGGCGTCTTCGAAGAGAGCGTTACACGACATCGCGTCGCTCGTGATGTCGTAGGCCTCAGCGAGCGGGCGCTCGACCTGTTGATAGAAAGCGCGTTTGCCGAGCCGGATGGTGGCGGCGCTTCGTGCGCTGATAGTGTCGGCGAAGCGCGCAATCTCCTGATCCAACTGGTCAGTCGGAACCACGCGGTTGACGAGGCCCCATTCCAGTGCCGTCCTGGCGTCGATCGTGCTCCCGGTCAAGAGCATTTCCATCGCGCGCTTCCGCCCGATGTTCCGGACAACGCCGACGGCAGGCGTAGAGCAGAAGACGCCGATGTTCACGCCGGGTAACGCGAACGATGCTGTATCTGCAGCCACAGCCAGGTCGCACATCGAGACGAGTTGACAGCCGGCAGCCGTGGCGATTCCGTGAACGCGGGCGACGACCGGCTGAGGTAGGCCAATCAGGCTCATCATCATGCGCCCACACGCATCGAACAGGTCTCGCTGCCACCGTTGATCGGCCGCATGCTCGCGCATCTCCTTCAGATCGTGGCCGGCGCAGAACCCCTTTCCCTCAGCCGCCAACACGACGACGCGCACGGATTCGTCGGCGGCAATCGCATCCAGCTCGGCCTGAAGCGCCGCGATCATCTCCGATGACAGCGGGTTGAACCGGTCGCCGCGATTGAGCGTCAGCGTCAGCACGCCGCCGCGCGCGGCACGCAGGAGAAATGGATTTGCCGCGACGGATTGAGAAACAGTCACGACAGGGATGTTAGCCGAACGCGCAGTCCGACGGAAACGTGGGGCTTTCGCAGTTGTGATTCGAACGAGCCGCCGACTTTACAGCTGTTCGAACGTGTTAACCCAGCCCAACCGCAGTCGCCAGGAAGACCCGGATGAAGGGATGCGGCGTCTAAACACACCGCGGAGGTCCCGATGGAGGTCGTTGCAGGTTTGTTGCTTGCTGCGTCACTGAGCCAACCGGCTGCGCCCGCAAGCACTGGCGGTATTTCCGGACGCATCACCGCGGACGGGACGAAGGCACCGATTGTCGGCGCACGCGTTCTCCTCTTTCCGGCCGGTCGGCCGGCCGGCCCGATGGGTCGGCTGCCGCAGGCGACAACGGATCAGGAAGGTCGGTTTGCCTTTACCCGGCTCGCGCCGGGCGAGTACCGCCTCGACGTGCAGAAAACCGGCTTCGCTCCGCTGAACCAGCCGCCCACGCGACCGCGCACATTCACGGTCTCCCCCGGCCAGGTCCTCGCTGTCGATCTTCAGCTTCAGCGCGGCGGGGTCATCTCCGGCCGCGTGCTCGATGCGCGGGGCGAACCATTGGTAGATGCCCGCGTGATGGCACTGCGCCGCGTGGCGTTGCCGGCGAGAGGTGGCGCCAGTGTTCCACGGCTGCTGCCGGCGCCGGCTCAGGGGCCACAGCAGACGAACGATCTTGGCGAGTTTCGGATTGCCGGACTTGCGCCGGGCGAGTACGTTATCGCCGCCGTCCCGCACGGGTTTACCAGCTTTGGCGGACCCGCTCTCACGCCGGGTTCATCCACCAGCATAGCCGGCACAACCGTAGTCACCACGTTCTACCCCGGCACGGCCGATCAGGCAGGCGCGCAGACGATTACGGTTGCGTCCGGTCTCGAAATCGGCAACATCGCGTTCATGATGCAATCGGCGCCGGCATTTCGCGTCTCGGGAGTCGTCGTCGACGAGAGCGGGGCACCAATTTCAGACGCCATTGTGAGGCTGATGCCCGACCCGCGGAGCGGGGGAGGTGGTTTCGGCCTGGGGCCGATCGGAAGCGGGCAGTCGGATGGGAATGGGCGATTCGTGATCGGCGATGTGCCATCAGGTACGTATCAGACGAGCGCGTCGGTCATGATGACCATGAGGGGTTCAGGCTCCGGCGGCATCGGCACCGTTTCGGGCGGGTGGGTCAGCGGTTCGAATGTCACCGGGGGCGTCGCCGCCGGTCGAATCGTCAGTTTGTCGGCCGGAGCGCTGGGTGGCAGCGAACGGGTGGAAGTTGTCGTGGCCGATAGCGATGTGAGTGACGTTCGCATCGTGGCACGGCGTCCGGCTCCGCAGCAGTGAGTTGCAAGTGAGTCAAGGAGCGAGCCACTGATGAGCCGTCCTGCCGACGTGGCTGCGCGTGCTGCGGGAAAATCGCCTTCGAAATAAAATAGGTGGCAGCCTTCCCGCCGGGCGGGGCTGCCAACCCGGGATTCCTGCCATGAAACGCATTGAACGTCGGCATCTGAAGGAAAACGAGCTCCAGGCATTCGCGCGACAGGCGCGCGAGACCTTTGAAGAACGGCGCCGCGAAACCGCCGCGATCGTCGCCATTCTCGCCGTGGCTGGTGTCGCCGCGCTCGGCTACTACGCCTGGCACGAGCGGCGGCAATCGAAGGCGCATACGCTGCTGGCCGAGGCACTGGCCGTGCGGGACGCTCGCGTCGGCCCGCCGCCGGCAGCCGGTACTCCGGATCGGGGTGGCCTGAGCTTCGCCACCGAGCGCGAACGTTCGCAGGCCGCGCTCACCAAGTTCAAGGTGGCGGCCGACTCATATCCATCGACCGACGCAGGGCTTTATGCGCGCTATCAGCAGGCAGCCACGGAGATGGCGCTGGGCAACCCGAAAAACGCGGCGCCGATCTATCAGCAGGTCATCGACCGGGCCGGCCGCGGGATCTACGGTCAGATGGCGCGTCTGGGGCTTGCCGAAGCGCAGGCCAGAGCGGGCCAGTACGAGCAGGCGATCAATACGTTCAAGGAGCTATCGCTGCGCAAGGACGGCCCGCTGCCCGTTGACGGCATCCTGATGCAGCTCGGACGCACGTACCTCGAGGCCGGCAAGCGGAGCGACGCCCAGCAGACGTTCAATCGTCTCGTCGAGGAATTTCCGCAGTCGCCATACACCACGGACGCGCGGCGGGAGCTGGAAAACCTCAAGAAGACGTAGCGGCGGCTCGCGAGCCGCCCTACCGCGTCCGCCGAACCTCCGATCCGAACCGGTACGACAGGATTTTGTAGACCAGCTTTGCGCAGAGAAAGTTGGGAGAGACCTGACCCGCCAGCGGGCACAACTCGACGATGTCCGCGCCCACGACAGTCCGCCGCTCGATCACCCGCCGCAGCAGCGCCAGCAGCTCATACCATGAAAGGCCACCCGGCTCCGGCGTTCCCACCGCGGGCATGATGGCGGGGTCGAGTCCGTCGCAATCGATGGTGATGTACACAGTATCGCTCAACGAATCGACCACGCGATCGATCCAGTTGGCGTGCTGCCGCATGTTGTAATCGTAGAAGATCTGGGTTGGCAGCGAAGGAGCCGCGCTCGCCTCTTCGAGCGACAGGCTGCGAATACCGACCTGCGTCGCGCGCGCGTGCTCGAGCGTCCGGCGCATGGCGCAGGCGTGATTGTGCGGCGTGCCCATGAAGGAGTCGCGCAGATCGGCGTGAGCGTCGATCTGGAGCACCGACACGCCGCGATGCTTGCGGGCGACCGCTTCGACCACCGCCGGGGTGATCGAATGCTCGCCGCCGAGCACGAACGGGAACTTGTCGCGTTCGACCAGCTCCGTCGTCACGCGCCGGATCTGACGCATCACGTCGTCCAGCGACGCGAAGGGGAACTCCATTTCCGGGAGCGTGAAAATGCCGATGCTGTGGACGTCGGTTTCCGTCTCCTCGTCCCACAGCTCCATGTGCGACGACGCGACGAGAATCTCGTGCGGGCCGTTGCGGGTCCCGGGCACGTACGAGGTGGTGCGATCAAGCGGGATCGGCAGGATGACGACGCGGGCGTTGGGGAAATCGGTTGTCGTGGGAGTGGTGCCGCCAAATTCGCCGACCGTCACCCGATCGTACTCAAACGGCAGGTTCATTCACTTCCTCGAAGCGTTGGTTGGAAACCGGGTGACCATCGATCGTCATGACGCGGGAAGCCACCGTGAACACGGGCATGCGGCGCTGCTTCAGGAGCGGCGGCGCCGTGATCGCCAGCGCGCTCACCAGCAGCGGCAGCGCGATCGTCGCATCGGCGTGCACCGAGACCTTGGCGGACCCGGTCGACAGCTTGCCCCAGCTCTGCGCTTCTTCCAGGCTCGAGCCGGAGGCGCCGCCGAAATGCGGTACGTCGGTGACGATTTGCAGCGCGTAACGGTGCCCGCCGACCTCGTTGCTGTAGAACTCGGCCTGCACGCTCGCCTGGTTGATGAAGTTCTTGGGCGTGCCGCCGCCTAGGACCACAGAGGCGGTCCGCGGCCGGCGGATGATGATGTTCGCCGACTCGACGATGTCGCCGATGACATCGATGCTGCCGGCGCCGGGCTGTTTTTGACGTGCCTGGGACAGTCCCATCCCGATGGAGGAATCGGCGATCGCGGGGCAGAAGATCGGTACGTTCGCCCGGTACGCCGCGGTGAGAATGCCTTCGCGGCCAGACGTCTGCCACAAGTGGCCGCCGAGAAGATAGAGAAATTCCCGGGACGTGTATGGCCGCAGCTCGAGCCCCGACGCGAAGTCGGCGATCCAGTTGTCGTTGTCGATGAATTCCTCTTCGCTGGCGTACGTATCGTACACGCGGTCGACGCGCTCATCGGCGAGCGCGGCATCGTCCGCCTGCGGTGAGCCGACGTAATGCTGGCGGCCGCGGGTCTCGTGGAGGTCGTGGTAGAGGTTCGCGCCTGTGGACACGAGGCAATCGACGTAACGGTTCAGGATAAGGTGCGCCACGATCAGCCTGAGCCCGCCGGCTGATAACGCGCCGGCCATGCCCAGAAAGATCGTCACGTCATCCTGCAGCATCTTCTGCCAGACGTGATAGGCGGTCGCGAGATTCCGGCCCTGAAACGAGATCCGCTCCATGCGCGCCACGATCTGATCGGCGGTCAGACCCGCATCGACCGCGAACGGTTCAATCGGCGTCTGCAGGAATCGCGACCTTTTGGCCATGCGCGAACATTAAATCACATCCCATCTCGCGCGTCGTGACACCGCACGGTGCAGCGTCAGCCGCCGAGCACGTTTCTGCGACAGTCCCGAGCACCTTGCAGCGAGAGGTCCCAGCACGTTGCAGCGTGAGTCCCCCGTTAGAATGCGTGTCCGATGCGCACGTAAACCGTCGCGCGATCGCGGACCGTGCCGCTGCCGTCGTGTCCCCAGGCGGCTCCGAGGGTCGCCGTCAACCGGAAGGAGTAGCCGGCGACGAAAGCGGCCGACACTTCGGCGCCGAGCGAGGTCTTCACCGCGGAGAAGAGGAACGCATTGGTCCAGGCATGACCGGCATCGGCGAACAGCGCAGCGTGCACGGTGTGGAGCATGATCGGCCAGGTTCCGACGCCTCGCTGAGGACGGGCGATCGGCCAGCGATAATCGGCGTTCACCAGCGCGACATGGCTGCCCGCGAACGTATCGACACTGAAACCCCGCAGCAGGCTGATGGCGTGCCGGCCGGTATCGACGACGTTCGAATTCGGCTCCGCACCGCCAAGATGGAAGTTGCGGCGCACGTCGAGATCGCCGGTTGACACGCCCGCGGCGCCCCTGACCGCGACCACATGATTGCGGCCCAATCCCGGTAGATATCCGCGCGCGTCGGCCGTAAAGGTCGTGGCGTCTCCGAAAGACCCAAGCGCGCGGGGCACGCGCTCGACGGTCGCGCCGGCGGTCACCCCGTCCTCAGGACTGATGGAATACGCGTACGTGCGCGCCGACGTCGTCGCCCACGCCGCGCGCGCCGACCGCCGATCGAATGAGAGGGTTCGCGCCGGCAGCGTGTATTCGTCAACTCCCGTCGACAGGGCGAATAGCGCGAGATGTGACACGCGGACGTGACGCACCGGCACGAGAAGGCCGCCCTCGAGGCGGCGCTCGCGCAGCGTCACGTTCGAGGGTATGCCCGCGTCGGTCGGCGGCCCGGAAAAGAACGAGGTCGCACTCGATGCGGCGGCCCACAGTGTGGGACGCCACCGGTCGTACGCGTAGGAAACGGCCCAGTCCGGAGCGGCCGCGGCTGGTTTCGTCGCTCCGGCGGGACTGGAAATGAGCCATGTCGCTGACGCGGCATACGCGTGATAGCCAAGGACGTCGATACCGCCCGTCGCCGCGCCGAGTCGGAATTGGGTGCGGTCGCCTTCGACAATCGGCGTCCAGGATGTCGGCGACAACGTCGGCAGCGGAGAATATGGCGCCGGTTCGCCGGCATACGGCTCGAGCGCAGGACCCCCGGGCGCGCGATTGCCGAAGAGCAATCGGCGGTCGCCGGAATGCCGGTATGGGATAGCAAACAGATCGAACCCCTCGATGGTGTAGCCTGCGAATACTATCGTTCGTCCATCTGAAGAGATGTCCGGCCAGAGGGCGCCGCCAGTCGACGACGTCAGGCGTTCGGGCAGGGCTTCCTCGCGATCCAGGGAAAACTCCCACAGGTTGAATGGCTGCTCGCGCGGGGCCGCGGCCGCAACAATCGCGCGGCCGTCGGGCCGCCAGGCCGGCGTCACCACGCGAACACCGCTGGACGCGCTGATATTCCGAACCATACGGGTGGCTACGTCAACGACCACGATCTGCGAAAGCTCCCCCAGTTTCTGACAGGCAGCGGCAATGAAGCGGCCGTCGGGCGACCAGCGCGGCGTGGTGAACTGCATCTCGGCCTCGGCAATCAGGGTTTCGACCGGTAAGGCTTCATCGGTCGGGTTCCGGCCTTCGCTTCGCGGCGGCGGCAACCGGACCAGCACGAGATTCCGCTGGCCCGCGCGATCCTGGACCGCCACCAACGTGCGGCCGTCCGGCGACAGATCGGGATCGAGCAGCCGTGCTCCGTGCGTCAATCGGCGCACGCGGCCCGTCGATCGCGAAAGGGCATATATGTCGCTGTACAACGCGACATTGCGGCGCACTTCCTGCTGGTCGAAATACAGCTCCTCGCGGCCGACTGCCGTGGTCGAGCCGAGGTACCGGCTGGCGAGCCGTTCGGGACCCGACCGTGTCGGCGCATCCACGTCCACGGCGACGCGATTGAGGGACGGAAATTCATGCGGGGTGCGAAGCGAATAAATGATGGCGGGCGGGCACCCATCGCAGGCGAACCGGTCGAAGCGCGGCCCGCTGACGCTGAAGCCCTGATGGGTGATGCGCACGCCATCCGTCGCGGGGGGCGGCGAGTCTTCCAGCAGCGACTGCTCGTACGCCTTCCAGAGCGCGCCCAGCGGCTCGCCGTACACGCGCTTGAAGACGCGCGAAGCCGTGTACGGCACTCGACGCGATGTCGCGTCCGCAAGCCTCGCGAGTTTTTCGCTGCCGAAGCGACCGGCAAGGTAGTGATGGAATCCGAGCCCGTAGGCATAGGCCGCGTTGCCCCCGGGCCAGTCGGTCAGGCCCCCATTGACGCGATCCAGCGGTTCGAGCGCACGTTGACGTGCAGCTTCACCGACAACGGCGGCAAAGTCGCCGGCGTGCAGGCGGCCCTGGCCCGTCACGATGCTCTCCTCGAACGTGGCCAGCCCTTCAATCTGCCAGATCGGAAGGTACAGATTGGGAAAGGCAATCGGCATGCGCCCGAAGAGGCGGCGAGCGATCCGCGCCCAGCCTTCGGAGCGATCCAGGTGGACGATGTGGGTGAATTCGTGGGTGAACACCAGGCGCAGCCAGTCATCCACGTCGCCGATGAACTCGTATCCGGCAGGCCACGCGGCGGTGACGACGATGGTGTCGTATGGCAGCGGCGTAGCCGAGCCGTTGGCGAGCTCGGTCTGGTCGACGAGAACCACATGCGTTCGCCGCGGCGGCGCCACGCCGAACGGCCGTTGCAGCAACTCGTACGTCTCCTCGGCGAGAGCGGCGAGCCGGCGTGCGAGCGGCTCCGCGCCCTGATGGAAGTAGACGATGAAGTGTTCAGTGCGCAGCGTGCGGAATCGCAAGGCCGAATCAAACAAGGTCGCCGCATGCAGCGTGCCGGCGAACAAAACCGCCAGCGTAGCTGCTGCCGCGATCCCGGCGCGGATGACGCGCACCGACTCGATTCCAACGGGCGGCGGACCTGTGGTGCCGCGCGGCACGGCGGGCCTCAGTGGGGGCATTACAGGTCGCTCTTCAGCTCGGCCAGCAGCGAGAGCGCTTCGAGGGGCGTCATGTGGTCGAGGTCCAGAGCCGCGAGCCGGCGGCGCAGGCGATCCTCGGCGGCCGGCGACTGAAACAATCCCAGTTGCCGCTGCGGGTCCGAGGGCGTGCCGCTCAGCGCCGGACGGCCGCTGCGCGTCAGCTCATCACGCTCGAGCGCGGTCAGAATTTCGCGGGCGCGGTCGATCACTGCTCGTGGAATCCCGGCAAGCCGCGCGACCTGGAGCCCGTAGCTGCGGTCGGAGCGCCCGGGCACGATTTTTCGCAGGAAGACGATCTCGTCCTTCCATTCCCGGGCGGACACGTGGAAGTTGACGACGCCGGGCGTGGCATCGGCAAGATCGGTCAGTTCGTGATAGTGGGTGGCGAACAGCGTCTTCGGTCGTGCCTTCGGGTTCGTGGCGAAAAATTCGGCGACGGCCCAGGCGATGCTCAGGCCGTCGAACGTCGCCGTTCCGCGGCCGATTTCGTCCAGCACCACGAGCGAGCGTGAGGTCGCGCTGTGCAGGATGTTGGCTGTTTCCTGCATCTCCACCATGAAGGTCGACTGGCCGCGGGCAATGTTGTCCGAGGCGCCGACGCGGGCGAAAATGCGATCGACCAGCGGAAGCTTGGCCTCGCGGGCGGGGACGAACGATCCCGCCTGTGCCATCACGGAGAGCAGCGCGGTCTGCCGCAGGTAGGTCGACTTGCCGCCCATGTTGGGACCGGTCAGGACGACGAGCTGACAGCCCGAGCCGTTCATCGTGATGTCGTTCGGTACGAACGAACCGCCCGTTTCTGATACGCGTCGTTCGACGACGGGATGACGGGCATCGACGGCGCTGAGCTCGTCGCCCTCGTGCACGTGCGGTTTGGTGTAGTTGCAGAGGGCTGCGGTTTCGGCGAGCGCCGCCAGCACGTCGATCGTCGCGAGCGCGCGGGCGGTGGCCTGGATGCGCGGCGCCTCCGCAGCCACCGCCGCGCGGAGCGCGTCGAAGATCTCGAGCTCGCGCTCCAGAATCCGCTCGTCCGCTCCCAGGACCTTCTCTTCGTACTCCTTGAGGGCCGGGGTGATGAAGCGTTCGCCGCCGGCGATGGTCTGTTTCCGGAGGTAGTCGGCCGGAACCGCGTGCAGGTTCGACTTCGACACCTCGATGTAATAGCCGAACACGCGGTTGTAGCGGACCTTCAGCGACGCGATGCCGGTGCGGGCCCGCTCGCGCTCTTCCATGTCGGCGATCACCCGTTTGCCGGATTTACTGATGGCGCGAAGATCGTCGAGCTCGCGGTCCACGCCGTCGCGGGTGAAGCCGCCGTCCCGCGCCAGCGCGGGCGGGTCGTCGACCAGCGTCGCCCCGATCCGATCGGTGACGTCCACGACCTCGTCAAGTTCGGCACGCAGCGACACCATGAGGGGCGCGCGAAAATCGGCGAGCAGGGCTCGCACGCGCGGCACGGCGGCCAGCGACTGCTTCAGTCCGGCGAGATCGCGCGGTCCCGCGGTGCCGAGGGCGGCACGCGCGACCAGCCGTTCGAGATCCTGCACGCCGCTGCAGGCCTGCCGGAGTCTGCCGCGCTCGGACGTCCGGGACACGAGCTCCTCGACCGCATCGAGCCGGTCGCGGATCGGTTCCCGCGCCACGAGCGGCCGCAGCAGCCAGGAGCGCAGCAGCCGGCTGCCCATGGCGGTGACGGTGCGGTCCAGCTCTGACAGAAGCGAACCGTCGCGGCCGCCTTCCGCCGCCTCGACGATCTCGAGGTGCTTGAGCGTCGCAGGATCGATGAGCAGCGCGTCCGCGCGCTGGCGATACGCAATCGATCGGACGTGTGCGAGATCGACTTTCTGGGTCTCGCGCAGATGATGGACGAGCCCACCCGCGGCGGCGGTAGCCGCCGCGCGATGGTCGAGGCCGAACCCTTCCAGGCCACCCGCGCGGAGCTGGTCGAGGAGCGTGCGCCGCGCCGTGTCGAAGTCGAAGATCCACGGATCAACCGGCGTGATCGGCAGACTGCTGGCGCCCGGCGGCAGGAGAGGGCTGGCCAGCCCGTCGTCGGTCTTCGGGACGACGATCTCGCGCGGCTTCAGAAGGGTGAGCTCGTCGGCCAATCCCTGCAGTCCTTCTTTGCCGGCGTATTCCGCGGCGGTGAATTCACCAGTCGAAAGATCAAGCAGTGCAACGCCAATCACCTGATGGCGATCCGGCGGCTGACCGGTGCGCGGCGCGGAGCGCGCCGGAGAACCGCGTGCACCGGCGACGAGGGCCATCAGAAACGCCGGCTCGCGCGCATCCAGATAATTGGCGTCCGTGAGCGTACCTGGCGACACCACGCGGACCACTTCACGCTTGACCACGCCTTTCGCTTTGCGCGGATCCTCGACCTGCTCGCAGATGGCGACGCGGAACCCTTTTTTCACCAGCCGGGCAAGATAGGTATCGAGTGCATGGAACGGAACGCCGCACATCGGGATGCCGCCGCCGTTGGCGTCCTTCGATCGCGAGGTGAGCGTCAGGTCGAGCGCGCGCGCGGCGACGAGCGCGTCCTCGTAGAACATTTCATAGAAATCGCCCATCCGGAACAACAGGATGGCATCGCGATGCTGCTGTTTGGCGTCGAGATACTGACGCATCGCCGGCGTCGCGGTGGCTGACATATCCTAGAGTTTATTGCAGCTGCCGGCTCTCGGCTTTGGGCTTTCGGTCGCCGCTGTCAGTGAGAGCAGCATAAGCCGAAAGCCACGTGCCGAACGCCGACAGCCCGGAGCCCACACCCGAGGAGAGATGCTGGTCCTCGCACTCGACACGACGACGCAGCCGGGAAGCGTCTCGCTGGTGGACGATGAACGGATCATCGACGAGCGGCGCGGCGACCGATCGCGAACGCATGCGGAGCGTCTGCCCGGCGACGTGCTCGCTCTGCTCGCCGCGCACGGCCACACGCCGTCGTCCATCGATCTGTTCGCCGTCGCGTCCGGGCCTGGATCGTTTACCGGATTACGAATCGGCATCGCGACGATACAGGGGCTGGCGCTCGTGGGCGGGCGGCAGGTGATCGGCATTTCGACGCTCGAAGTGCTGGCGCAGCTTGGCAGCCTGGATCGTCCTCCCGGGGCAAAGGTCGCGGTCTGGATTGATGCGCGCCGGCGGGACGTGTTCGCGGCCCTGTACCGTGTCACAGCGGCCGGTGTGTTCGAGCCTGAGCGGCTTGCGTCTCTCGACGGCCCGGTGGTGGACGATCCATCATCAGTGCTTGACCGGTGGCTCCTGGAGCTCAGAGGCACAGACGTGTCGTGGGTTGGCAACGGCGCGGCCCTCTTTGCCGGCGTGATCGAGCGGGCGCTGGGGCCGCCGACGATACTGCCTGACGTGCCGCTCGCGGGAGCGCTGGGCCGCATGGCGATCGTCGGCGCGCGCCGCGGCGCTGCGCTGCATCCGGCCGCCGTGCGGCCGCTCTATGTCCGCCGCCCGGACGCGGAGCTGGATCGCGAGAAGCGCGCCTGCATGATAATGAACGGCGCGGACAAGAAAGGACTTCCTGACCGGTGATGGTCGCCTGGAAGATCGAGCCGCTCGCGACGCCGCAACAGATTGACGAAGTTCTGTCGATCGAAGAGGCGTCGTTTACGAATCCGTGGACGCGCGAGATGTACCTGGCCGATCTTGCCAACCGCGGTGTGTCCTCCTGCTTTCTCGCGCAGGACGCCGACGGCCGCGTCGTCGGATTCTGCTCGGTCTGGCAGGTGGCCGACGAGATGCACATCAACAATCTTGCCGTCAGGCCCGAATTCCGGCGGATGGGGGTCGCGACGGCGCTGCTGAACCATGCGCTCGGCGAGGCCGCGCGGCTCGGGGCGCGGCGCGCCACCCTGGAAGTGCGCCGCTCGAACGACGCGGCGCGCCGGCTGTACGAGCGCCTTGGCTTTGCGGTGGCCGGCATCCGGCGGGGTTACTACACGAAGCCGGTCGAGGACGCGCTGGTGCTCTGGCGCGAGGCTCTCTAAGGAGACAAAAGACTCCCGGAATGAGACGAATATCCGGCTGGCCTTGAAACCCCCCCTGGCTTGTGTTAGGTTCGCGTCATAGCCCCTGCCTATCGATGCAGCCGCACGGCCCTCTTCATCGTTCCCGGGTCCCCAGATTAATCGATGCCCAAGGAGGCGGAGCATGAATGCCCAGACGCAGGATCTGAAGGCGCAGCTGATGGAGTCGGACGAGGAATTTCACGATCTCGCCGCCAGACATCACGAACTGGAAGATCGCCTGCAGCAACTGACCTCCAAGCAATATCTTTCCCAGCCCGAGCAAGTCGAAGAAACCAATCTCAAGAAACTGAAGCTTCAAATCAAAGATCGGATGGAAGACATCCTGCGCCGCCATCGCGGGCAGTCGGCACGCTGAACCGACCCGTCGGGCGCGCCTCCAGGCGCGCCCGGTCCGTCCCGCCACGGTCAGCGATGCGGCTCGATCCCGCCGGGCGTCCGTTCATCGCGGGTGCGCTGGGGCTTGCCGTGCTCTCCGGCGCCGCGATCGGCTGGCCGTTTGCGATTCCGTTCGTTGCGCTCGCTGCGTTCTTCGTGTTCTTCTTCCGCGATCCCGAACGAGTGTCGCCCGACAACGCCGACGCCGTGCTCGCACCCGCCGACGGCCGCGTGCTCGTCGCCGGGCCCGCGCTCGCGACCGCGGCCCCCCCGGGTACCTGGCAGCAGATCAGCATTTTTCTTTCGCCCATGGACGTGCATGTGAACCGCATTCCGGTCTCGGGCCGGATCACCAAGGTCAGCTTCATTCCCGGACGCTTTCTGCCGGCGTACCGTGATGACGCCGGCGGCGCCAACGAACGCAGCGAAATCTGGATCGATCACGCCGGCCGCGCGGTGGTCGCGCGGCAGATCGTCGGCATCCTCGCGCGCCGCGTCGTCTGCCGGGTCACAACCGGCAGCGAGGTGCGTGCCGGCGAGCGGTTCGGCATCATGAAATTCGGCTCGCGAATGGACGTATTCGTGCCCGAGACGGCGAAGTTGACCGTCACGGTCGGAGATGCCGTGCGCGGCGGCGAGACGGTGATTGCGGTACTGGCTGACGGATTCAGTGTTTGACGCTGCGCTGGCGCATACAAAGGACGCCAAGGATACCAAGGACACAAAGGATCAATCCCGTGTGATTGTCGGCTTTGTGTCCGTTGTGGTCTGCTCCCGCTAGGGGTTCGCGATTCGCCGGGCAACCCGCATTTCGATATCTCCAATGGCGAATTCTGCTAATGTGATCGCAGAGGATCTCGAGTAGCTGATTGCTGAATCACCAGGAAGGCCGTCGGCGTTTGCACTTTCTGCGGCGGGGGACAGACCGGCCGCACCGGCGCCGAATGCGCCGCGGGGTGTCGCTCTTGCCCAGCCTCTTCACGCTGGGCAACATGTTCTGCGGCTACGCCTGCGTCGTCTATGCCATGCGCGGCGAGTACGAGACGGCAGCGCCGTTCATCGGCTTTGCGATTGTGCTCGATATGCTCGACGGCCGCATCGCGCGGCTGACCGGTACCGCCAGCGACTTCGGCCTCGAGTTCGACTCGCTCGCCGACGTGATTTCCTTCGGCATCGCGCCCGCCGTGTTGTCGTTTTCCTGGGGACTCCAGCCGCTCGGGCGGCTCGGCTGGGCGGCCGGTTTCCTGTTCGTGACGGCAGCGGCCATGCGGCTGGCGCGCTTCAATATCCAGGCGGCGAGCGGCGGCGACAAGCGCTATTTCGCCGGCATGCCCAGTCCGGCGGCGGCGGGCGTGCCGGCCGCGACGGTGTACGCGTATCCTTGGGCCATCCACGACTATTACGAAGCCCTCCCGGTCCTCGCCATGGTGCTCGTGCCGGCCATGCTGATGGTGAGCACGATCCGGTTTCGTAGCTTCAAGACCATCGACCTGCAGGCGCGGCGCCCCTATCGCGTACTGCTCCTGATTGCGGCCGCATACATACTCATCATCTGGCTGCACCGGTATGTGCTGGTCGTTCTCGCCTACAGCTATCTTCTTTCCGCGTTCGTTGGCATGGCCGTGAACCGGTTGCGCCATCGCGGCCGCGCCGTCCCGAGGGGAGCGCCGCCCCGGGAGTCGACCAGCGAACCACCACCCATGGACGCCATCCGCTGAACCACAGAGAGCACAAGGAAGTCGGTAGGGAACCACAAAGAACACAAAGAGCACCAAGAAGACAAATTCAGTGTTGATCTTCTTTGTGGGCTTTGTGCGCTTTGTGGTTGGATGTTTTCGTGGTCCTTCTCGTTTCTTCGTGGCCTTTGTGGTTGATCGATGACGAATCCGCCACGCTGTTCCCGGTCGTGGAATGCTGCTCTACAACCCAGGTTCCGGAACGGGCAGCCGGAGCGCAACGGTTGTTCCGATTCCTTTCTGACTTCGAATGTGGATCGTGCCGTGGTTCAACTCGATGTTCCGTTTCGCGATCGTCAACCCGAGACCGGTCCCTGTGGCCTTGGTCGAGAAATACGGTTCGAAAATCCGGCCGATCGCTTCCTGATCCATCCCGATGCCCGTGTCGGTGATTTCGACGACGAGGGACGGCTGGGCCCCGGGCGCAGCAGACTGTGCAGAGGCCGCGTCGGTGCGGCTCGACACGCAATCCGATGAAGCGGTAATGGTGAGTCGACCTCCGCCCGGCATCGCGTGCAGAGCGTTCTCGATGATATTGGTGAGCGCGCGCGAGAACAGCGTGCGATCGATCAACACCCGTGGCAGGTCCGGGGCGGCATCGACCGCGATGGCCACGCGGCCGGTCAGACCGGTGCGATAGGGTTCGACGACCTCGTCGATCAGCGCCGGAACGGCAGTCAGCTCGGGCCGCGGCGTCGGTGCCGAGGCGAAGCTGGAGAACTCGGCCGAAATCTGGCGCAGCAGTCTGACCTGTGTGAGTATCGCGTCGACGCAGTCGTCGAGGACCGGCGACAGCGGCCGCCCGCGGTCGACGTTGACGCGTCGCGCGTGTTCCGCAGACAACTGGATCGGCGTCAGCGGATTCTTGATATCGTGCGCGACCTGGCGCGCCATGTCGGCCCACGCTTCGATGCGCTGCGTGCGCTCGAGCTCGGCGCGCTGCCTTTTGAGATCGGCCGCCATCTGGTTGAAGTCCTCGACGAGGCGCCGGAGCTCGTCCGACGACGTGGCCGCGATGCGCGCGTCGAGATCTCCCCGCGCGATCCGCCGGGTGGCGCGGGTCAGGCGGTTCACCGGATCGGCGATGCGCTCGGCCATCCAGTAGCCGATCGCGGCGCCGAGCAGGCTGAACAGCACTGCCGCCGAGATCACGCGGCGATCCAGCTCGTCGATCTGCTCGTCGATCTCCTGCTGCCGCGAGGCGAGCGGCACGGTGACGATGCCTTCGCGCGTGCCGGCGCGCACCGGCGCCGCGGCCAGCCGGTAGCGCACGTCGCCCACCTCCTCGTCACCGACAAAGGTCGGCATCCGGGCGAGGAGGATGGTCTTGTAAATGGCGCCCGGCGTCCGCGTCGGCAGCAGCTGCGAGGCGAAGAGATCGCGCGCGCTGGTCGCCTGCAGGTGATCGCGATCGAACAGATTGACGTCTTCGTCGATCGCGCGGCGGACCAGCACCATGATTTGATCGTCGATTGCGCTCAGCGCGCCCGCTCCGCGCGGCTGCAGCGTCGCGTAGTCTTCGACCAGCCGTTGGGCGACCGTGACCGTGCGCCCCGCGGCTTCGTCGACGCTCGCCTCGAGCTGCGCGGCGAAATAGCGCTGCGTCGCAAAGGCCAATGTGCCGACGGGCAGCACGGCAACGGCCCAGAATGCCAGAAAGAGCTTGCGATAGAAGCTCGATCGCACCTCACGGAGCACTGCCCGGCCGCTCGCCGGCCGGTGCGACGTCAGGACATTGAAAAGGGTCCCGGCCAGCAGCAGCGTCAGGTACAGCACGCCGACCAGCGTGACGAGCTCGGCGATGTTCAGGAAGTGGGCGAACCAGCTGGTGACGGGATAGCCGAGCGCGTAGATGCCGCCGCGATCGCTGAGGAAATAGACGCGGAACCGCTGATCGTCGCGATCGAGCGTCTCCCAGAAGAGCTCGCGCGACTCGACCACGCGTTGGAACACGTGATCGGGCAGCGTCCATACCCGGGTGCCCGACGCGAAGATGGGGGCCCGGCTCCAGCCGTAGACGACGAACTCGACGTCGCGGCCGGACTGGCCTTCGACGCGCGCGCGCTCCGGCCGCAGCGATTCGAGATATGGGCTCTGCGACGAGATGAACGGAAGCGTCCGATAGTCGAGCATCGCACGAACGACAACGGTGCCGACGATCCGGCCGCCCACGCAGATGCCGCGGCTGGCGCGCAGAACGTTCCGCGTGCTCGAGCCGAATGGAGCCGCTTCCTCGAATGCCTCCCATGCGCAGCTAGTCGCCTGGAACTGCGGCTTCGTGTACTCCGGCAGGATCTCGAAACGGCTGACGAGCCGTCCCTCGCGGCCATAGAGTTCGACCGCGGACGTCAGCCGGTAGGTCGCGAGATCGGTCTTCGACCAGATCACCGAGGCGCGATCGACGGTCGGCGTGTCGACGGCGGGTCCCATGACGAACTCTTCGAGCGGCGGCGACATCGTGTCGATCTGATCGAGGGTGTGTCCGAGCCGGAGCTTGAGATCATCACGCAGCCGGCGCGCCTGCGGCCCGTACTCACCGGCGACCAGGAGCTCTTTCGCGTCGGTCGCGAAGGCAAAGAGGGACGGATACATCGCAACGGCCGGCGCCAGCAGCGCCACGAAGAACGCGACCAGGCGTGCCGCCTGCGATGCGCGGCGCAAACGGCTGCTCACCCGCCCGACCACGAGCGCCGCCGCGCCCGCCGCGCCCAGCGCAGTCCACAACGGCGCCAGCGGCACGGCTGAGCCCTGCACCGGCATGGCGGCCGTCGTGACCGCGGCGCCGGCCAGCCATCCGAATACCGCGATCGCGCGCCAGCTCCACGTTCTCGGCGCCCGGTACAACAGAGCCGGGATACGGACGATGGCCGCGGCAGTCCAGATCACCGCTGCTTCGAGCAGCACGAGTGCGAACGCCAGCCCCACGCGCGTCGCGCTCAGCGGGTGCAGCGAAAAGTGAAGCAGATCGACGTCGGTATGTGAAACCACCCGCTGCAGGATGCGCTCGTACACCCAGACCAGCGTCGCGCCCGCGGCGCCCGCAAGAATGAACGCACTCGCGAAAAACGCGGCAGCACGTGCCGATCGTTCGAGCACCGGCGGGTGCGGCCGCGAGACACGGCGGCGCTCAATCAGGTCGATGGCGAGCCATCCGAGCGCTGCAGCGGTCAGCGCCGAGAGCAGGAGATCGGCCGGCGATGCGATGCTGGCCGAGCTGCCGGCGAGCGCGGTTGCGTACGAGAGGATGGCCCGTGCGGCCAGCACCGAGACGACGATCCCGAGCGTGGCCGCGAGGAACCCCGGAACGTCGCGGACGGCGCTCCGCCGGTCCGCGAGGGGCCCGCAGCACAGGAGCACGGTGATGGCGAGCGCGCCGAGCACAGCCGCGCCGGTATAACGTCGCCAGAGGCCGCGCGCATCAGCGAGATCGGCCGTCGACAACTCGACGTCGACGAGGGGTTCCCCGCCCGGTGAGGGAACCTGAAACGAATAGACGGACGACTCAGGAGGCTGACCGTCGGGAAGCGGCAACCTGATGCGAATCGTCACGGGAACCAGCGATGTCGGCAGGACAAATGTGTCGGCGACGCCAGGCCGGCCCGGAACCGTGGCGATCGTCTGTTCGACAGCGATCGTCCCGACCCGCAGCGCCGACGCGTCGGTCAGCGGCTCGATCCGTACGAGCCGCGGTCCGAGCGTGCCGGGCGCGATGAAGAAGGCGGCGGGTCCGCTGATCCGGGACGTCGGCAGGTCCGATACGCGGCCCGCCCACGCCAGCGGGGCGGCGCTGCTGCCGTAGACCGTGACGCCGGTCCGACCGCCCTGCTCGGCGGGGAGGGCCCGCTCCACTGCATCGAACAATCGCGCAACGGCGCCGGCGTCGCGCGGCGCGGCGGCGATCTCGCCGCGTGCCGTGGCCGCCCGCGACGCGATCGCGCCAAGCGTGTCGGCGCTCGTGTTGAACCGTTCACGCAGTTCGGCCTCGACACGGGCCGCGGCCTCCTGGTCCGTGGAGCCGAAGCGGTAACGCTCGACGGCCCAGCCGGCGACTGCCACGAGCAACGCGGCCGCGACGCCCGCGCGCGCCACGCGCATGATGAGGGACACAATCAGTCACAGGATACACGGGTGCTATAGTGAAATCGATTGGCCCTCAAACATCTCCTCAAGCGCGGCGCGCTGCTGGCTGCCGCGAACTGGCAGACCGCCGCCATCCAGTTCGTGGCGCAGATGACGTTCCAGGTCCTGATCGCGGTGCCGATTATCGGTGCCGCGATTCTGGTTGCCGTGTTGCTCGGCGGCGATATCGCCGACCTGCTGCAGGGGAGCTTGCGGGAGATTTTCACGACCATCGCCAGCGCACTGCTGTCCGAGCCGGTTGCGCTCTTCGCGTTCATGATCGCGTTCAGCCTGGTGTTGCTCGGCGGCTCCGTCCTGATGTTCCTGGTGAAAGGCGGCACCGTCGACGTGCTGCTCGCGGCTCATATGCTCGCCGGCCCGATCGAGCACGAGCCGATCACCCTCCACCGCCTGCGCGGCGCGTCGCAGTTCAGCCTCCGGCGGTTTACCGACGGGTGTGCACGGCTGTTCCGACGCTACCTGATGCTCGGACTCCTCCTGATGGCGGTCTACGGCGTCTCGATCGGCGGCTATCTGATTTTCGTGGTGTACGGCTACGGCCTGGTCAGCAGCCGTGTCCTGATTGTCGGCTGGACCTTCGTCGCGGCGCTGGCCGCCGCGCTGCTCGTCGCATGGATCACGCTCGTCAACCTGCTGTATCTGCTGGTCCAGATCGCGGTCGCGGTGGAGGGCGTCGGGCTTGCCGACGCGGCCAGAGCCGTCGCCCGGTTCGTTCGAGCCGAGTTCCGCGAGCTCGCCGGCATCTTTCTTCTCGTCCTGGCGCTCGTCGTCGCGGCGATGTTCGCATCGGCGCTGGCCTGGTCCGGCGTCGGGCTGATTGCGTTCGTGCCGCTCGTCGGCCTGGCCGTGTTTCCGCTGCAGCTTGCGGCGCTGCTCCTCCGCGGCCTCGTGTTCGAATATCTCGGTCTGACCGCGCTGGGCGCGTATGTCACGCTGTATACGGGTGACCGGGCGCGCCGGTTGGAGACGGTGAAGGGTTCAGCCGTCAGCTCACCGGTACAGCATCCCGCTTGAACGGCCGGCTCACAACTCAAAACTCACAACACAAAACTCATAACTCACAACGCAAAACTCACCGCTCAAAACTCTTTCGGCCCCACGGTGACCGCGTTCGGCAGCGGAGCGATCGGACTGTCAGGCGGGTCGACGCTTCTCGTGATCAGGACGGCGGTTGCGCCGACGGCGAGGTCGCGGGTGAGATAGACGAGCGAAGGGCCCGGCGTTAACGCGTCCGTGGCGACCGACGGCGGCGCCGCCACATCGGGTGCGGCCTGTATCTCGCCAGCCGCGGTGCCGTCTACCATGTTGTAGCCGCGCAGGATCGGGGCCTGCCCGGTGACCACAAGCGTGCGTCCCGCCTTCACCGGTCCGGTGGTTGGACGGAACGGCAACGGGCGTATCCAGTGCTGACGGCCCGAGATGAGGTCGAGCGCGCGCAGAACATTGTCCGTCGCGACGAAGTACACGCGGCGCTCGTCGGCGACCGGGACGCCGACGGTATCACCGCCCGTCCGCCACCGCCAGTCCATGCGCCCGTCTTTCGCCATCAGGCAATAAAAGAAGCTGTCGGTCGCGCCGGCGTAGAGCCGCTCCTCGAGCGCCATCACTTCAGCCGGCGCGCCGCCGAGCTGCTGCTCCCAGATCGGAGCGCCGGTTTCGACGAGCAACGCGACGATCCGGCCGTCGGACGTTGGAACATACACGCGGTCTGCAGCGGCCGCCGGCACCGCGTGTGCCGGCGATCCCAGGTCGCGCGACCAGACCAGATGTCCATCCGACGCGCGGAAGGCGTGAACGGTCCCCGCCGTCGTGGCGACGATCAACCAGCCGTTGTCCCAGAGCGGACGTTGAGCGATTTTCTCAGCGAACGGCAGTTGCCACGCCACGCGCCCATCGTCAGCGCCGAATGCGGTCAGCCGCTCCGGCTCGGCCACGATGAGGAGTCCATTACCGGCCGCCGGCTCGAACTGCGGCTGCGCAGAAACGATCCACTTTTGCACGCCATTTTTCAGGTCATATGCGACGATGCGGTCGGCGGCAAGAGAAAAGAAGGCGTGGACCGCATCGTACGCCGGGGGCACGGTCAGCTGGTTGTTGAGGGGGAGGGTCCAGACAGTTCGAACCGGAAAGAGCGCTGGCGGCAGTTCCACCCGTGCCCGAACGAGGATGCTGGCCCAACAAATGGCAAGAATTACGACGCACCTACTACATCTAGTGGTCAATCGTCGGTATAATACCGCCAATCCGTGTGCCGCCGGAGTGGTGCGCAAAGGTTGCAATGGCCGCGAAGATTACCGGTTGTCTCCGTGTCTTGCGCCACCAAACTCGACGAAGCTTGGCCTGCGGTGTCAGCATCGTCGAGGGGCAGGGTTGACCCTCCGGTCCTCAACGTCCTTCGTGGCAGCAGGTCGGTGTCGTGGCTCACCAGACCATTATCGTTCTCGATTTCGGATCTCAATACACGCAACTGATTGCCCGTCGCCTCCGTGAGCTGTCGGTGTACTCCGAAGTGTGGCCGCCGGATACGCCGCTCGAACGTGTGCGCGAACGGCGCCCGGCCGGGATCATCCTGTCAGGCGGCCCGAAGAGCGTCTCCGAGCCCGGCGCACCGACCTGCGATCCACGTGTGTACGGGCTGGGAGTGCCGGTCCTGGGCATCTGTTACGGCATGCAGTTGATGGCGCATGTCCTTGGCGGCCGGGTCGCGCCGGCACCGCAGCGTGAGTTCGGGCACGCGAGAGTGACCATCACCCGGCCGCAGGACGTGTGCACGCCGGATCCCGCCGCGCTGTTCGCGGACCTGCCGGATGAAATGCGGGTCTGGGCGAGCCACGGAGACTTCGTCGCCGCGGCGCCCGAGGGCTTTTCGGTGGTGGCCACGAGCGCGAACGCGCCGATCGCGGCGATGTCCGATCCGCAGCGCGCGCTGTATGCCATCCTTTTTCATCCCGAAGTGGTGCATACCGATCGGGGGCTCGAAATCCTGCGCAACTTCGCGTTCGGCATCTGCGGCTGCACCGGCGACTGGACGATGGCCGCGTTCGTGGAAGAAGCCGCCGCGCGGATTCGCCGGCAGGTGGGCAACGGCCGCGTGGTGTGTGCGCTGAGCGGCGGCGTCGACTCGACGGTGGCCGCGCTGATTCTTCACCGCGCCGTCGGCGATCGGTTGACGTGCATCTGTGTCGACAACGGTGTGCTCAGGCTGCACGAGGCGAGCCAGATCAGAAGCCGGTTCGAACGGTTGAACCTGCCGCTCGTTTTCGTTGACGCTTCGACGATGTTCCTCGATCGGCTGGCCGGCGTTGTCGATCCGGAGTTGAAGCGGAAGATCATTGGCGCGACCTTCATCGAGGTCTTCGAGGCCGAAGCGGCAAAGCTGGGCCAGGTGGATTTCCTGGCGCAGGGCACGCTCTATCCTGACGTGATTGAATCGGTCGCGATCGTCGGGCAGTCGGCGGTGATCAAGAGTCATCACAACGTCGGA
Organism: Acidobacteriota bacterium; assembly: GCA_046726355.1. Lineage (GTDB taxonomy): Bacteria > Acidobacteriota > Vicinamibacteria > Vicinamibacterales > CAVVIG01 > QHWF01. Next base: position 31,004 of record JBKPAI010000041.1, read on the forward strand.
GGGCTGCCCGCGCGCATGCGGATGCAGCTGGTAGAGCCGCTTCGCGAGCTGTTCAAGGACGAAGTGCGCGTCGTGGGCCGCCAGCTTGGCCTGGACGAAGAGTTCGTCGTGCGACAGCCGTTCCCCGGCCCCGGCCTGGCGGTGCGGATTCTCGGTGAAGTGACCGCGGAGCGGTTGCGGCTGCTGCGGCTTGCCGACGCGATCGTGGCCGAGGAGGTGCGGCGAGGCGGCTGGTATACCAGGCTGTGGCAGAGTTTTGCCGTCCTGCTGCCGGTGCAAAGCGTCGGTGTCATGGGCGACGAGCGGACCTACGAGTACACGGCGGCGATTCGAGCCGTCGAGAGCCGTGACGGCATGACGGCCGACTGGGCGCGCCTGCCGCATGAACTGCTCGCGCGGATCTCCTCGCGCATCGTGAACGAAGTCAAGGGCATCAACCGCGTGGTCTACGACATCAGCTCCAAGCCGCCGTCGACGATCGAATGGGAATAGAACGAAGGACACAAAGGGTACGAAGGACACAAAGGTGAAGCCGTGCTGGTGATCCCCTCTATCTTCCTCGCCGATGGGCGACTGATTTCGCCTCGCTTTGCGGGCGTTCTGTAGAAATGAGAGCAGCCGCCGCCCTGCGTCACGGAACGAGGCAGGGCCGCGCCTTTGTGTCCTTTGATTCCTTCGTGTCCTTCTAGGATTTGAACTTGCCTGAATTCGTCCACCTCCACCTCCACACCGAGTTTTCGCTGCTCGACGGCGCGTGCCGCATCGACGAGCTGCTCGAGCAGGCGGCCAGGCTGAAGATGCCGGCGCTGGCGGTCACCGAACACGGGAACCTGTTCTCGTCGGTGATCTTCCATGACCACGCGCGCCAGCACGGCGTGAAGCCGATTCTGGGCTGCGAAGTGTACGTCGCACCGGGCGATCGCCGCGCCAGGAATGGCAGTCCAGGTGAGACCGCGAACCACCTGGTGCTGCTCGCCGAAACCCGGGAAGGCTTTCACAATCTGATCAAGCTGGTGTCTGCCGGCTATACGGAAGGCTTCTATTACAAGCCGCGCATCGACAAGGAGCTGCTCGCCCGTCATGCCGCCGGCCTCATCGGCTTGAGCAGCTGCCTGAAGGGCGAAGTGGCGGAAGGGCTGTCACACCTGCAGGAGAAGCGGGCGCGCGACGCGGCGGCCTCCTATCGCGATATTCTCGGCCCGCGCAACTTCTTCCTCGAGATGCAGTGGCACGGCATCGAGGAGCAGCGAATCGTCAACGGCGGCATTCCGGCTATCGCGAAGGATCTCGGCCTTGGCTTGGTGTGTACCAACGACGTGCATTACCTGCGGGAGAGCGATGCGCACGCGCACGACATCCTGCTGTGCATCGGCACAGGCAAGGCCTACAGCGATCCGAAACGCCTGCGCTACGAAGCGCGCCAGTTCTTCCTGAAGTCTGCCGAGGAGATGGCCGCCGCGTTCCACGACTTTCCCGACGCGCTCTCGAACACGGCCCGGATCGCCGAGCGCTGCAATGTCGTGCTGCCGGAAGGCGAAAACTACCTGCCGAACTTCGAGGTCCCCGGCGGTCTGCCGCTCGACGACTTTTTCGAGCGCATCGTCCGCGAAGGCTTTGCTGAACGGCTCCCGCGTCTCATGCAGCTCAGCGAGGCCGGTGCGCTCCGCCATCCGATCGACGAGTACGAACGGCGGCTGTCGTACGAGATCGAGATGATCAAGCAGATGAAGTACTCCGGGTACTTCCTCATCGTGTGGGACTTCATCCGGTATGCGCGAGAGCAGGGGATCCCGGTCGGCCCGGGCCGCGGGTCGGCTGCGGGCAGCCTCGTCGCCTACTGCCTGCGGATCACCGATGTCGACCCGATCGACTTCGATCTCATTTTCGAGCGGTTCCTCAATCCGGAGCGCGTCTCGCTGCCCGACATCGACATCGACTTCTGCGAGCGCCGGCGGGGCGAGGTGATCGAGTACGTCACCCGCAAGTACGGGCGCGAGAACGTGGCCCAGATCATCACGTTCGGCACGATGAAGGCGAAAGCGGTCGTGCGCGACGTCGGCCGGGTGCTCGAGATGCCGTACGCCGACGTCGACAAGGTGGCGAAGCAGATTCCGGCCGCGCTCGACATGACGCTCGACAAGGCCCTCGAAGAAAGCGAGCCGCTGCGCCGGATGGAGCAGTCCGATCCCAGGATGAAGGAGCTCCTGAGCGTGGCAAAACGCCTGGAGGGGATGACGCGTCATGCCTCGCTGCATGCGGCCGGGGTGGTGATCGCTCCGCAGGCCATCAGCGAGTACGCGCCGCTGTACAAGGGCGCGCACGACGAAATCGTGACGCAGTGGTCGATGAAGGAAATCGAGCGGGTCGGGCTGCTCAAGATGGACTTCCTCGGCCTCAGTACGCTCACACTGATTGCCGACTGCATTGCGGAGGTCGAGCGCACCACCGGCGTGCGGCTGGCGATGGATCGCATTCCGCTCGACGACGCGAAGACGTACCAGATCTTCCAGGAGGGGCAGACCTACGGGATTTTCCAGTTCGAGTCGAGCGGCATGCGCGACATTCTGCGGAAGGCAAAGCCGCAGCGGCTGGATGATCTCATCGCCCTGAATGCGCTCTACCGGCCCGGTCCGCTGCGGAGCGGGATGGTCGACGACTTCATCGCGCGCAAGCAGGGCCGGACCGACGTGAAGTACGAGCTCCCGGAGCTCGAGCCCATCCTCGCGGACACCTACGGCGTGATCGCGTACCAGGAGCAGGTGATGCGGATTGCGCGGGAGATCGGTGACTTCACGCTCGGCGAGGCCGACATCCTCCGCAAGGCCATGGGTAAAAAACAGGCGGATGTGATGCAGGCCCAACGCGCCAAGTTCGTCGCCGGCGCGAAGAATCACGGGGTGAACGACAAGAAGGCGGGCCAGATTTTCGATCTGATGGAACATTTCGCCGGCTACGGGTTCCCCAAGGCGCATTCGACGGCGTACGCGTATCTCGCGTACCAGACCGCGTATCTGAAGGCGAACTATCCGTGGCACTTCGCCGCGGCGCTGCTGACGATCGAGGCGCAGAACACGGACAAGCTGGCGGTGTACCTGGCTGAGTGCCGCGAGCGCGGCATTCCGGTGCTTCCGCCCGACGTCAACGAGAGCCAGCCGCAATTCACCGTCGAGCCGGACCGGGGCGTCCGGTACGGCCTGATGGCCATCAAGAACGTCGGCGAAGGCGCGATTCAATCGCTGCTCGATGTCCGCAGGGCACACGGGCGCATCACGGCGCTGGTCACACTGTGCGAGGAGCTCGACTTGCGTCTGGCGAATAAACGTGTCCTGGAGAGCCTGATCAAGGCTGGCGCGTTGGATTCGCTCGGCAACGATTCGCCGTACGAGTCGCTGCCGGCCATCGAGCTGCGACCGCGGCTGCTGGCGGCGGTCGAAGCGGCCTATGACTACGGCGCACGTGCGCAGCGCGACCGCGAGCAGGGCCAGGCGCAGCTGTTCGGATCGATGTTCGACGAACCACCAGTGGAGGCGTCCACACGCAGCCCGGGCGCGCGCCTCCAGCTGCCGGACGCGAAGCCGTGGACGGACGCCGAGCAGCTGGCCTTCGAAAAGGAAACGCTTGGGCTCTACTGGAGCGGCCATCCCGTCGATCGATATACAGCCGCCCTGCGCGAGCTGGGTGCCAGAACGGTCGGAGAGCTGGGAGAGATTCAGCCATCCGCGCCGCGCGACACGAGCTGGTCACCGCAGGGCCCGAAGCCGATCGAGCCGGACACGATGGTCGGCGGGATCGTCTCCGCCTGCCGGCCGCTCAAGACCAGGAAGGGCGAACGCATGGCGGTGTTCACGCTGGAGGACTCACAGGGCAGCGTCGAGATCGTGGCGTTCCCCGAAGCGTTTCAGCGTGCCGGCGGTCTGATCGAAGCCGGCACGATGGTTCTGGTGAGCGGAAAGCTCGAACGGGACGATGACAGCGTCCGGATCCTGGCGTCGGAGGTCGCGCCGCTCGACAGCGTGCGTGCCCGGCTGGCGCGTGAAGTCGCCATCCGGTTCAGCCGTCCGGCGGACCGGGATACGCTCGCGACTCTCGGCGAGATCTTCGCCCGCCATCGCGGCGACCGGAAAGTGTCGTTCGAGCTCGAGACCGGCGATCCGCCAAACCGGCTCCGCGTCACGGTTGACGTCAGCGCTCGTGTTCGCGTTCGTCCGTCGCCGGCCTTGATCGCAGAGGTCGAACGGCTGGTGGGCGCGGGATCGGTGGAGCTGCGATAAATGTCTACCGAGATCCTCGACTTCGAAGAACCCATTGCCGCCATCATGAACGAGATCGACGCGCTCACCGTGCAGCCGCACACCGATGCCCTCGACCGGCAAATCGAGTCGCTGCGCCGGCGGATCGACACCGTGCGGCGCGAGCTGTACCGGTCGCTCACGCCGTGGCAGCGCGTGCTGGTGGCGCGGCACCTGAACCGGCCGGGGCTCACCGACTACATTCAACGGCTGTTCACCGGCTTCACCGAGATCCACGGGGATCGGCGGTTCGCCGACGACCACGCGATCATGGCCGGGTTTGCCAATTATCACGATCAGCCGGTGATGGTGATCGGGCACGTCAAAGGGGGCGATACCAAGGACAAGATCTACCGCAACTTCGGCTACGCGCGGCCGGAAGGCTACCGGAAGGCGCTGCGCGCGATGCAGCTCGCGGAGAAGTTCCGCCGGCCGATCCTGGTATTCGTCGATACGCCGGCGGCATTTCCCGGGATGGAGTCCGAGGAGCGCGGCGTCGCCGAAGCCATTGCGGTCAACCTGCGCGACATGATGAGGCTCGACACCGCGATCGTCGTCATCGTGAGCGGGGAGGGCGGAAGCGGCGGCGCCCTCGGGATCGCCGTCGGCGATCGCGTCCTGATGCAGGAGTTCGCGATCTACAGTGTGATTCCGCCGGAAGGCTGTGCCGCGATTCTGTGGCGCGACGCGTCGCAGAAGGTCGCCGCGGCCGAAGCGCTGAAGCTGACCGCGCCCGACCTGCTCAAAGCGGGCATCATCGACGAAATCATCAGAGAGCCGGTGGGCGGCGCCCACAACGATCACGCAGCTGCGGCGACGATCCTCGACGAGGTGCTGACGCGCGTGCTGGCCGAGGTGTGTGCGGTGGAGGGCGACGTGCGACTGGCGGCGCGGTATCAGAAGTTCCGGGCGATGGGGAGACTGGGGACGGATTTTGTGGATGAGGGTAGTTAATGCCCGAAGGAGTAGGAAGGACACAGAGGTAACAAAGGACACAAAGGATCGGCCCTGACCAGATGCCGGAACCGGCTGTCGGGTCAGTTCTCGCCATCACAGTTCGGACTCTGGACCGTTGACCACACGATTGAGGCCCTGGCGCAGATGCGCGACGTTGAAGTTAATCAGAAGCGCCAGCTTGAGGCCACTCAGCTTCAGATACGCAAGCACTTGCGCCTTGTGTACGGGCAGCAGGTGTTCCACACATTTCACTTCGACGATGAGGCACTTTTCGACAATGAAATCGACTCGATAAGCTCTGGGCAACTTCACCGCCTTGTATACAACCGGCAGGTACACCTGGTGTTGAACATGCAAACCGGCATTGGTCAACTCGTGGAACAGACAAGCACTGATCGTGCTTTCGAGCATCCCTGGACCAAGCGCCGTATGAACCTTCAACGCACAGCCGATGACTGCACGGCTGGCGTCGTTCGGCCGCATATAACACCGACCGCCCGAATCGGCTTCTGTCGGACCTTGACGAGCATGACTGTTACGTGTCGCGTCGTTCGAGACCAGACAGGGCCGACCCTTTGTGTCCTTCGTGTCCATTGTGTTGACGGATGCTGAAGCAAAGATGGCGCCGCAAATGAGTACAAACCCGCGCTGGGACACCCTCTCCTGCGACGCTGCTGCGGCCACCCGGCTGGCGGCAGCCCTCAACGTGCCGCCCGTCGTCGCGCGGCTGCTCTGCCTCCGCGGCCTCGACGATCCCGAGCGGGCGCTGCGGTTTCTCAACCCCGCGCTCGATCACCTGCACGATCCGCTGCTGCTCGCTGACATGCGGATTGCCGTGGATCGGATCATGGCGGCCATCGTGGCCCGGGAGCGGATCGCAATCCACGGCGACTACGATGTCGACGGCGTCACCTCCACGGTCATCGTGCGGCGCGCGCTCGAGATGCTTGGCGCCGACGTCATTCACTTCATCCCCGAACGGCTGCGTGATGGGTACGGACTGCAGGCCGCGGCGATCGACCGGTTGAAAGCCGAGGGGGTGCATGTCGTCGTCTCGGTGGATTGCGGCATCCGCGGCGCCGAGGCGGCGCGGCGGGCGCGCGACGTCGGCATCGACCTGATCATCACCGACCACCACGAGCCGGATGCGGTGCTGCCGCCCGCGTGTGCGGTCATCAATCCGAAGCGCCACGACTGCGCGTATCCCGACAAGTACCTGGCGGGCGTCGGCGTGGCCTTGAAGCTGGTGCAGGCGCTGTGCCGTGCCGCGGGACGTGAGAGCTGGCTGCCTGGATTCATCAAGGTGGCCGCGATCGGGACGCTTGCCGACGTGGTGCCGCTCGTCGGCGAAAACCGCGTGATCGCCAAGATCGGGCTCGAACTGCTGTCGCGCGGGCCCAACAAAATCGGTCTCCGATCACTGCTCGATGTGGCCGGTCTGAAAGGCAAGACGATCGACAGCCACCACGTGGCGTTTCTGCTTGCGCCTCGTGTGAATGCCGCCGGGCGCATGAGCTCTCCGGAGATCGCGACGCGGCTGCTGCTCGCGGCAGACGAAGCCATGGCCGAGGAGGTCCGCCAGCTCGCGATGCTCCTGGACAGCGAGAACCTGCGCCGGCAGCAGGAGGAAGCCGAGATCCTCGCGGCCGCGAGGAAGATCGTGACGACCGATCCCGACGTCGGTGCCCGGTCGGTCCTGGTCGTCGCCGGCAACGGCTGGCACCGGGGGGTCATCGGCATCGTGGCCTCGAAGCTGGTTGATGCGTTTCACCGGCCGGCGATCGTGATCTCGGTCGAAAACGACATCGCGCAGGGGTCGTGCCGCAGCATTCCCGCCTTCGACATGCTCGGCGCTCTTGAACGGTGTGCGCCGATGTTCATCCGCTTCGGCGGCCACAGACAGGCGGCAGGGCTGTCGCTCGAAGCCGCGCGGATCAACGAGTTTCGTGCCGCCGTCAATGCAATCGCCGATGAAACGCTCGGTCCCGACGACCTCATGCCGCGCCTGCGCATCGATGATGACCTGACGTTTCGCACGATCACGGGCGGCGTGACGGCCGCGGTCACGTCGCTGGCCCCCTTCGGCGCGGGCAATCCGCGGCCGGTGTTTGCCGCCAGGGGCGTCGAAATCATCGACGGCCCGCGCGTGCTCAAGGAGCGGCACCTCAGGATGGCGCTGCGGCAAGATGGCCGGATTTTCCGTGCAATCGCGTGGCGCGCGGCCGAGCGCCATGAGTACCTCACCGAGCACAAGGCCGCGGTGGACGTCGCGTTCTCCCTCGAGGCCAATGAATACAACGGAGAGTCCTTCGTCGAGTTGACGCTGGCCGACCTGCGGCATTCACGGAGAGGGTAGGAGGATGAAAATCTCACCACGGAGGACACGGAGGGCAGGAGGAAAAAGCCTGTGCAGGATTTGACCTCCGCGTCCTCAGCGTCCTCCGCGGGAGCTCGCTAGTTACAATACGGAAATGACGGTCTGGCAGCGGCGTCTCCGGCTGGTGGTTGCCATGCTGGGTCTCGCCGTCGCTGTGGTCGTGGCCCGGCAGTGCAAGCCGCGTGTGTCGCCGCCGATGCAGGCGCCATCCGCCCGCGCGGATCCGGCTTCGATCGTCGAGGTCACCGGCGGCGGGCTCGTCCGCTTCAGCGCGTCCCGCCAGGACGTCGCGGTTCAATTCCGCAGGCAGCAGCTGTACGCCGACGGCTCGATGAAACTGTTCGGCGTCAAGGCGGCAACTGACGAGCGCGGCGGCACGAGGAGCTTCACCGTCACCGGCGACGAAGGCCACATCACCCACAACGAATCGGTGCTGACCCTCGACGGCAGCGTCGAGGTGACCGCCTCTGACGGGTTGACCCTGCACACGGATCGTGCGGCGTACGACGATCGCGATGGTGTCGTCAGGGCGCCCGGACCGGTGCAGTTCAGCCGCGGTCGTCTGAAGGGCAGCGGCGTCGGCATGACGTACGACAAGAATCGCGACATCCTGGTCATTCTCCAGCAGGCGGTGGTGAACATTGCCCCGGACGGCGACGGTCACGGCGCCGCAGACGTCACCTCGAGCTCGGCGGAGTTCGCGCGGAGCGACCGGTACGCACGGTTCACCAACGGCGTGAAAATTGTCCGGGGCGGCGAGACGATCGAGGCGCCCAACGCGGTCGCCTATCTCACCGAAGATGGTGAGCGCATCGATACTCTCGATCTGCGCGATGGTGCGCGCGTGACCGCGACGGCTCCAGCGCCCGGCGCGCTCCAATCGATGGGCAGCACCACGATGAACCTCAAGTACGGGCCCGATGGGCAGGTGCTCGAGCACGCCGTGCTCGTCGGGAATGCAGTCGTTCGGTTCGCGGGCGACGCCGGGAAGGCGGGTCGACAGATTACGGCCGGTACGCTGGACATCGAGCTTGCCCCCGACGGATCCACGCCGGTCCTGCTGGTGGCGCGTGAGCGCGTGCAGCTGGCGATGCCTGCGGATGCCGGCGCGGCGGCGCGGACTATTCAGTCCGCCACTCTCGACGCGACAGGCGCTCCCGGCAGGGGCCTCACGAATGCAAAGTTCTCCGGCAACGTGCGGTTTCTCGAGACGGGGCAGACGAACCGCGCCGCGCGTTCCGAGACGCTGGATGTCGTGCTGAAGGCCGGCATGAGCGATCTCGAAGATGCCCGCTTCAAGGGTGGCGTGCGCTTCGAGGAGGGAAAGCAGGTGTCGAATGCCGTCGTCCAATGCGGCAAGACGGAAGATGGGCGGCCGCTCCGCCATCTCGTCGCCTGCGCCGCTGCGGCCCGCTACGATCTCGCGAAGGGCGCCCTCGAGCTGAGCGGCTCGGAACCGGACACCCTCGTGCCTCGCGTCATGAACGAGCGGATCGCCGTCGACGCCGCGAAAATTGACGTCACCCTCGACGGTCCAAGAGTGGTCGCCAGCAGCTCGCCGACCGACAGAGTCAAAAGCGTGCTGCAGCCGGGACCCAGGGAGCCGGCGACCGGTGCGGCTGCGGTCAAGATGCCGTCAATGCTGAAGCAGGATCAGCCGGTCAACGTGACCGCCGTCGCCATGGACTATGACGGGGCGACGTCGAAAACCGTGTACGACGGCAGCGCGCAGCTGTGGCAGGGCGACACCTCGATCAAGGGCGAGAAGCTCCAGATCGACGGCAAGGCCGGCGACCTCGAGGGCAAGGCGGTCACCAGCGCAACCGTGCTCGACCAGACCGGGAAGGACGGAAGGAAGGACCGGGTGCGTTCGACCGCGACGGCAAAAGACTTCAAGTACAACGATGGGCTCCGGCGGCTGACGTATACCGGCGACGCGCACATGATCGGGCCCGAGGGCGACATGACGGCGGCCACGATCGAGCTCTATCTCAAGCCGACGGGCAACGAGCTCGATCGCGCCGAGGCCTACGAGTCGGTGACGCTTCGCGAGCAGAACCGGAAGACCACGGGCACACGTATGACGTACACAACGGGCGACGAGCGGTATTTCATCGTCGGCGCCCCAGTGAAGATCGTCGATCAATGTGATCGCGAGACGACCGGGCGCACCTTGACCTTCCAGAAAGCGACGGATCGGATTGTCGTCGACGGCAATCAGGAGACGCGCACCCATACGAAGGGCGGAGGCAAGTGCTCGTGATCGAATGTTGATGTCGACCCTCCGCACGCACAATCTGACCAAATCGTATGGCGGCCGGACCGTGGTGCGCGGCGTCAGCCTGGAGGTCGCGTCCGGCGAGGTCGTTGGACTGCTCGGTCCGAACGGGGCGGGGAAGACCACGACCTTCTATATGACCGTCGGGTTGACGGCCCCCGATTCCGGCCGCGTGGAGCTGGACGGTCACGACGTGACCGACGATCCGATGTACATCCGCGCCCGGAAGGGCATCGGCTACCTGCCCCAGGAGCCGTCCATCTTCCGCGGCCTGACGGTCGAGCAGAACATCCTGGCCATCCTCGAAACCCTGCCACTCGACGCGGCGGCGCGGCGGACCCGCCTGCGGGAGCTGCTGGCGGAGCTGAATCTCACGCCGCTGGCGCAGGCGCCGGCCCATACGTTGTCCGGCGGCGAGCGGCGGCGCGCCGAAATCACCCGCGCGCTGGTGGTAGCCCCCAAATTCATCCTGCTCGACGAGCCGTTCGCCGGCATCGACCCGATTGCCGTGGCCGACCTGCAGAAAATCATCTTTCACCTCAAGGATCGAAGCATCGGGGTGCTCGTCACGGACCACAACGTCCGCGAAACGCTCCGGATCACCGACCGCGCCTACATCGTGAACGAAGGGGTGATCTTCAAAAGCGGCACACCTGACAGCCTGACGGCCGACGAAGAGGTCCGGCGGATTTATCTGGGGGCCAGCTTCCGATTGGACTAAAATAGGCGTGGGAATTGCAGTACAAGGATGGTCAGCTGGGCGGTCCTTCGCGAGAGGGACATGAGCGATCCATGAAAGTGGCTATCTTCCAACGACTTAGCTGACCAGCGACTTCATGGGGATCCAGCAGAAACTTCACACCAAGCTCGTTCAGAAACTAATCCTTACACCATCGCTGCAGCAGGCGATCAAGCTGTTGCCGATGTCGACGCTGGAATTGTCGGACCTGCTCAATCAGGAGATGGTTG
>JBKPAI010000042.1:0-66220 GCA_046726355.1 Acidobacteriota bacterium
CGGAGTGGGGACGGACCCGGGACGGACCCGGGACGGACCCGGGACGGAGTAGGGACGGACCCGGGACGGAGTGGGTAGGTCGAGTTGGTGGGGCAGGCCAGGCGCACCTGCACCCGACGTCGTGCCTCACCCACTAGACTCACCCGACTCACTAGACCCACCTGCCTCACCCGACCGACTAGACCCACCTGCCCCACCTGCCCTATCTCGTCGGCGCAAAGTATCCCTGCTTGGTCCGTGCCGTGACATTGGGCCGGGAGACCCGCACGACGATCCTGCGCCACGCGCCGTCGCGGCGCATGTTCTTCGAGGTGTAGCCAACGGTGTACTGGCTCGACAGCTCGTCTGCGATCTGTCCGTAGATTGCCGAGAGGTCTGCAACCTGGCTCGGAAAGAACGCGCGCCCGCCGGTTTCCACCGCGAATTGCCGCAGCACGAACTCGGCTTCCTTGAATCCCTTCATCGAGGTCGAGGGGCCCTCGGCGTTCCTCAGACCGATCGCATAGATCGCCGTCTCGGACCGTTTCGCGAGATCGAGCACTTCCTCGAACGGCAGCAGGCTCGACGTGTCTTCGCCGTCCGAGAGCACGATGACGGCCTGGCGGCGGATTTCGTCGGCGTTCGTCGCCACGGCTTTCTTCAGATCCTTGAGCGCAATGTAGACGGCGTTGTACAACGACGTCGACCCGCCCGCCGAGGTCTTGCGAATCGCCTGCTCAAGCTCGCTCGCGGAGTTGGAGAACGGCTGGAGCACGACCACGCGGCTGTCGAAGTCGACCACCTCGGCGAGATCCTGCGGGCGCAGCCTGCGGGCAAACCCGGTCGCCGCTTCCTGAGCCGTGCTCAATTTGCTCTCCATGCTCGCGCTCGTGTCGAGCAGCAGCGCCAGAGCGATGGGGAGGTTCGTGCGGTTGAAGAAGCTCACGTCCTGCTTGACGCCGTCCTCGAAGACGTTGAAATCTTCGGCGGCCAGATCGGTGACGTATTTCTGCGACCCGTCGGTGACCGTGACGTTGAGCGAGACGAGCTCGACGCCGCCGCGAAATGGCGGCTGCTGCCGCGGCGGCGGCTGCCCCTCGCGGCCGGCGGGCGGCGGGCCCTGAGGCGTCTGTGCTGCCGCGATCGCGAGCGAAGCCGCGAAGGCGGCTGCTGCGCCAACCCACTGCAGTCGTCGGGAAGGTATGACCATCACGGTCGTTCCTGTCGTGCTTTCACGGGCGTGCCGCGCGCGGTGAGGCCGGCGCGCGGCGTGCTCACGGTGACGCGCTCCGGCGGAATGAGCGACTGCGGCCTCGCATAGGTGACTCGATATTGGTGCGTGAGCTGATTGGCGAGGAGTCTCAGCCGATCGGGCAGCGCCATTCCCGTGAGCAGCTGGTCGCGCCGTCCGCCCGTCTCTGCGGTTCCGCGATCGAGGACGATGCTTCGGCTGCGGCCCTGATCACTGAGATCAGCCGAAGGCGTTCCGATCATGAGCGCGTAGAACGGCGCGGCGCAGTCGCGCAGCAGCCCGAGGACCTGATCGTACTGGCGATAGCTGAGCTCCGGTCCCTCGGTGGCAATGGCCACGATCACCGGGCGGCGCGCCTCGCGTTTCTTGATGCCCTGGCAGACTTCCAGCAGGGCATCGAGCAGGTAGGCGCCTGCCTCCTGCTGCGCCCAGATACGGGTAATCCCTTTCTGCAGCTGGGCGGCGCTGGTTGTGTAATCGGTGAAAATCGTCGGCCGCTCGCCGAAGGCAATCAGCGCCACTTCATTTTTTGCGCCGTCTTCGTTCGCGTTCGTCAGCGCCGTGACGAATGGCGGCAAGGCACTGCGCATGTACGACACGTTGTCACGGGCCGTCTGACTGGTATCGACGAGCACCGCAATCTGCATCGGCTCCCCGGCCGGCGCCACGCGCAGCACCTCGCGCGCGACATTATCTTCACGGACGACGAAATCGGCCGGACCGAGATCCGGCACCGGCGCGCCCGCTTCATTGACGACGCTGACGTAGAGGGAACGCTCGAGGGCCTGGCTCGAGAGCGGCGCCGGCACCGCCAGCGCGGCGGCGGCAACCAGGCCAGAGGCGACCAGACGTCCGGCATTCACCCAACGAGTATAGGTCCCGCGTTCGGAGAGCGTCAAGCGAGCCGGCACCAAAAAACTTTTGAAATGTGTGGGTTACGGCAAATTGCGCGAGCGCGGCGGCGTGTGATATAAACCGCTCGGGTTCGAGGAATCCGCCGCTCGCGCGGCTGTTCTTGATGCGTTCAACTTACATTCCAATCGCCATCTTCATCGTCGTTGCGACCGGCTTCGCGCTGTTCACGCTGGTCTTCTCGAGCCTGCTGCACTCGGAGAAGTACAACCAGGTGAAGCTCGAGCCGTACGAGTGCGGTATCGAGGTGATGACCGACGCGCGCGATCGTTACAGCATCCGGTACTATCTTGTCGCGATGCTGTTCGTGATTTTCGACATCGAGACCGTCTTCATGTTTCCCTGGGCAGTCATCTTCGACGAGCTGCGGCTGTTCGGTCTGATCGAGATGGTGGTCTTCATCTTCATCCTGGTGGTCGGCTACTACTATGCCTGGCAGAAGGGGGCGCTCGAGTGGGCGTGAGGAGCTGGGGGCGGGAAGGCAAGAGCCAAAGCTCCTCCCTCACATATTGCCGATATGCTCGGTCGTCGCGCCTTGCCAGCCGGGCGCCGCGCTCCGGATAATTGGCAAAACCCAGCTGGGACAGGACACTAGCGCCCAGAGCCCAGAAAGCGATGCATGCCTGACGATCCGAAGGTTCCTGAGACACCGCCCACCGCGGCCGCCGACAAACCTGCCGGATCGACCCCCAGCGAGCCCCTGAAGGGTGAGGTTTCGCGGACCGATGCGCCGGGCGCAGGTACGTCTGCCGCCGCTGCACCGACACCGCGACAGGAGCCGCCAGCCGCCAAACCCGAGAACCCGACGGCCGCCCAGACCGCGACAACGAGCGAAACGAGCTCTGCGACGGGACAACCGACGCCTCCGGCCGAAGCCGGTACGGCTGCTGCTGGGGCGAAGCCCACGACGAGACCAGCCGCCGTCTCGGCGGCGAAGCCGGCGGCTCCTTCCAGGGCACCAGCCGGAGCCGCACCGGCAAAGCCGGCGGCACATCCACCCCCGGCCGCCGCGCCTCCAACTGGCCCGCCCGATCCGCCTCCGCCCGCAGACGTCACCCCGCCGCCGTTCATCGCCACGCTGCAGGCCGCTGTGCCGGGCGGCGTGACCGCACTGAGCTACTGGGTCGGTGACTGGACGATCATCGCGACGGCAGAGAAAATCTTCGACCTGGCGAAGCATCTTCGCGATGCGCCTGATGCGGCGTTCGACCTGCTCAGCGATCTGACGGCGACCGACTGGCCGCCGCGAAAAGAAGGGCGATTCGACGTTGTCTATTGTCTCTACTCGACCCGTCATCGTCACCGTGTGCGAGTGAAGGTGAAGGTCGGCGAGCAGCACCCCGTCGCCTCGGTGACGAGCGTCTGGCCGGGAGCCAACTGGCTCGAGCGCGAGGTGTACGACATGTTCGGGGTGAATTTCACCGGACACCCGGACCGGCGCCGTATTCTGATGCCCGACGACTGGCAGGGATTTCCGCAGCGCAAGGACTATCCGCTCGAAGGCCCCGGCGAGCTGCTGATGGAGAACCCGCTCGACTGGCTGAAGCTGCGCCAGGCCAGGGAAGAGGCGGACATCGAGTAGGGACGGCTCGCGAGCCGCCCCTGCCGAGACATGAGATCGCGATGATGGAAACACGGTCCGTTCGCGGCGCGATGTTCGACACCGACGAGCTCGTGATCAACATGGGCCCGCAGCATCCCAGCACGCACGGCGTGCTGCGCGTGGTCCTGCGCCTCGACGGCGAAAAAGTGGTCGACTGCGACGTCGTCATCGGCTATCTGCATCGCGGCATCGAGAAGCTGAGCGAGAACCGCAACTGGACGCAGATCATCCTGCTGACCGACCGCATGGACTACGTCGCGGCGGCGACGAGCAACGTCGGCTACTGCGAGACGGTCGAGAAGCTGCTGCAGCTCGAGGTGCCGCGGCGCGCGCGATACGTCCGCACCATCCTGTGCGAACTGCAGCGCATCGCGAGCCACTGCCTGTGGGTGGGCACGCACGCGATGGACATCGGCGCGATGACGGTGTTCCTCTACGCGTTCCGCGAGCGCGAGCTGATTCTCGACCTGTTCGAGGAATTCTGCGGCGCCCGTCTCACGTACAACTCGATGCGGATCGGCGGCCTTCCGCTGGACATTCCGCCGGGCTGGGACAAGAAGGTCCTCGAGTTCTGCGCGATCATGGACTCGAAGATCGACGAGTACGAGACCCTGCTCACCCACAACCGGATCTGGCTCGAGCGGACGAAAGGCGTCGGCGTCATTTCCGGGCCTGAGGCGGCCGGGCTCGGGATGTGTGGTCCGACGCTGCGCGGCTCGGGAGTGCCGCGCGACGTGCGCAAGGACGAACCGTACGCGGCCTACGACGAGATGGAGTTCGACGTGCCCATCGGCACCGCCGGCGATACCTACGATCGCTATCTGGTGCGGATGGAGGAGTTCCGCCAGTCGCTCCGCATCATCCGCCAGGCCACCGCAGGCATCCCGGAAGGGCCGATCGTCGGCAAGGTGCCGCGGCTGATCAAGCCGGCCGCGGGCGAGACCTATCACGCGATCGAGTCGCCGAAGGGGGAGCTCGGGTTCTTCATCGTCAGCGACGGCAAGTCGACGAATCCGTACCGGTTCCGCGTCCGTCCGCCGTCGTTCTGCAATCTGCAGGGGCTCCGGCGCCTGGTTCGCGGCCACCTGGTCGCCGACGTGGTCGCGCTGATCGGGTCGATCGACATCGTCCTCGGCGAGGTCGATCGATGAGACAGATGCGAGAAGGAACTAGCTCACCACGGAGGACACGGCGGACAGGAGCAAAAATTCTGTCACCTTCGGGTGTTCACCTCCGCGTCCTCAGCGTCCTCCCTAGTCGGCGGTCATGATCGACTCCCTGGTCATCCCCCTCCTCAAGATTGCGATCGTGCTGAACGCGACG
Organism: Acidobacteriota bacterium; assembly: GCA_046726355.1. Lineage (GTDB taxonomy): Bacteria > Acidobacteriota > Vicinamibacteria > Vicinamibacterales > CAVVIG01 > QHWF01. The sequence goes on from JBKPAI010000042.1 coordinate 5,070, forward strand.
CTGATCGCGGTCACCTACATGGTGCTGCTCGAGCGCAAGGTGATTGCATGGGCGCAGTCGCGGCTGGGACCGATGCGCGTGGGGCCGTACGGCATCCTGCAACCGATCGCGGACGCCGTGAAGCTGATGATCAAGGAGGACATCACGCCGGTCCGCGCCGACAAGTGGGTGTTCACCGCGGCGCCGATCATCTCGATGGTGCCGGCGCTCATCGTCTACGCGGTGATTCCATTCGGCCCGACGGTCACGATCTTCGGCCATCCGGTTCCGCTGTTCATCACCGACATCAACGTCGGCCTGCTCTACATCGTCTCGGTCGCGTCGGTCGGCGTCTACGGAATCATCCTGGCGGGCTGGGCCTCGAACAGCAAGTATCCGCTGCTGGCGAGCCTGCGCGCGTCGGCCCAATTGATCTCGTACGAGGTCGCGGTCACGCTGACGCTCGTCAGCGTCATCATGATGGCGGGGTCGCTCAGCATGGTCGGCATCGTCAACGCGCAATACAACCAGCACGTCTGGTACATGATTGCGCAGCCGGTCGCATTCATCATCGTCCTGATCGGCGGGCTGGCCGAAACGAACCGGGCGCCGTTCGACCTGCCCGAAGCGGAGCAGGAGCTCACCGGCGGGTTCCACACCGAGTACAGTGGGATGCGGTTCGCGCTGTTCTTCCTCGCCGAATACGCGAACATGATCGTGGTGGCGTCGGTGGTGACCACGCTGTTCCTCGGCGGGTGGCTGCCGCCGTTTCCGAACACGCCGTGGCTGCATTTCCTGTACTACGTTCCGAGCTGGATGTGGTTTTTCATCAAATCGTTCCTGTTCCTGTATCTGTTCATCTGGGTCCGCGCGACGCTGCCGCGGTATCGCTACGATCAGCTGATGCGGCTCGGCTGGAAGGTCCTCATTCCGCTCGCGATTGCCAATCTGCTCGTGACCGGAATCGTCAAAGTGCTGCTGCTGTGACGCTGGTCGAGACACCATGGGCGAAGCGATAGCCTTCTACACCCTTTCGGCATTCATTCTCGGGTTCGCCATTATGGTGGTGAGCACGAAGAACACGGTCCACAGCGTGTTGTTCCTCGTGTTGAACTTCCTGTTCGTTGCGGCGCTCTACGTCCTGCTGAGTGCCGAGTTCCTCGCCGTCATCCAGGTGCTCGTCTACGCGGGTGGCATCGTCGTGCTGTATCTGTTCGTGGTGATGCTCGTCAACCTGAAGCACCTGCCCGAGGGGCACGAGGATCCGCACCGCCGGACGAACCTGGGATTCGGCCTCGGGATCGCGGTTCTCGTCGAGTTCGCCGCCATCGCGATGTATACGTCGGCGACAGGCCCGGCGCCCGCCGCCGCGGGGGCGGTTCCAGGCGCCGGCAACACCGAACAGGTCGGGTGGCTGCTGTACACCAGTTATCTGATTCCGTTCGAGGTGGCGTCGATGCTGCTCCTCGTCGCCATGATCGGCGCGATCGTGCTCGCCAAGCGTGAGATGACGTAGCCCGTTATGCGGCTCGAAACAAGAACTTGTACTCGTGACTCCTCGAGCCGCACAACGGGCGAGGCGCGCGCAGCGCGCCCGCCGGAGCGGAGCGGGGCGATGGGGCCCCGCGAGCGAAGGCGCGGGGGGGCCGCGGGGGCGAAGCCCCCCGGATCTGGGTAGCTCCACATGATCACTCCGACCCATTACATGTTGTTGTCCGCGGCGCTGTTCATGATCGGCGTCATCGGGGTGCTGGTGCGACGGAACATCATCATCATCTTCATGTCGATCGAGCTGATTCTGAACGCGGTCAACATCAATCTGGTCGCGTTCTCGGCGCAGCTGCAGAACCTGGTCGGACAGGTGTTTGCCATTTTTGTCATTGCCGTGGCGGCGGCGGAAGCGGCGGTGGGACTCGGCATCATCCTCGCGTTCTATCGCAACAAGGAAACGATGAACATCGACGAGATGAACTTGATGCGGTGGTGATGGGACGAAAGGGGCAGGAGAGGCAGGACAGGCTGGATAGGCAGGGCGGGCCGGAAGGGCAGGAATGCCCCCACAATTGCCGGCCGCCCATCCAGCCGGTTCTGCCTCTCCTGCCCGTCCTGCCCATCCCGCCCCTCCTGCCGATCTGATATGCGTTACATCTGGCTCATTCCGCTGCTTCCGGCCGTCGGCGCCGCCATCAACGGTCTCGTCGGCGTGCGATGGTTCTCGCGGAAGACCGCGGGTGCGCTCGCCTGCACGACGATGACGGCCTCGCTCGCGCTGGCGGTCGTCGCGTTCTTCGAGCTTCTCGCCCGGCCGGCCGACGCGCGGGCGTACGACGTCATCGTCGCCGAGTGGATTCCGCGCATTCCGCTCGCCACCGCGACCGGCATCGGCCGGTTCGAAGCGCCGTGGGCCTTCAGGCTCGATCCGCTGTCGGCGATGATGGCCCTGGTCGTCACCGGCATCGGCACGCTCATTCATGTGTACTCGACCGCCTACATGGCCGACGAGCCCCGCGGCGGTGTGGCCCGCTTTTTCTGCTATCTGAACCTGTTCTGCTTTTTCATGCTCATGCTCGTCCTGGGAAGCAACTTCCTGGTGATGTTCGTGGGCTGGGAAGGCGTCGGTCTCTGCTCGTACCTGCTGATCGGCTACTGGTACGAGAAGAAGAGCGCTTCCGACGCGGGCAGGAAGGCGTTCATCACCAACCGCATCGGCGACTGGGGCTTCGTGCTCGGCGTGTTCCTCGTCTTCTATACGTTCGGCACGCTTGATTTCCGCGCCGTGCAGAACGCTGCCGCGGCGATGCCGAGGGAGACGGAACAGTTCGGGGTGCTGTCGACCATCTGTCTGCTGCTCTTCATCGGCGCGACCGGCAAGAGCGCCCAGATTCCGCTGTACGTCTGGCTGCCCGACGCCATGGAAGGCCCGACGCCGGTGTCGGCGCTGATCCACGCCGCCACGATGGTGACGGCCGGCGTGTACATGGTCGGGCGCAACGCGGTGTTGTTCACACAAGCGCCGATGGTGTTGGGGATCGTCGCCATCGTGGGTGTGCTCACGGCGCTGATGGCGGCGTCGATCGGCCTGGTGCAGTACGACATCAAGCGCGTGCTCGCCTACTCGACGGTCTCGCAGCTGGGCTACATGTTCACGGCGATGGGCGTCGGCGCGTTCGCGGCGGGCGCGTTTCACCTCATGACGCACGCATTTTTCAAGGCGCTGCTCTTCCTCGGCAGCGGCTCGGTCATCCACGCGATGGCGGGCGAGCAGGACATGCGCCGGATGGGCGACTTGAAGAAATACATGCCGGTCACGTTCGCCACGATGATGATCGGCACGCTGGCGATTGCGGGCATTGCTCCGCTCTCGGGATTCTTCAGCAAGGACGAGATCCTCTTCCGCGCGTTCCTCTCGAGCAAGCCGGTCTGGATCATTGCCGTCGTCACCGCGTTCATGACCGCGTTCTACATGTTCCGGCTCATCTCGATGACGTTCTACGGCGGGTATCGCGGCCCTGCCTGGGAGACCGTCAGTCCGGCGGCGGTCAGCGTCGCCGCCGGTCACGGCGCGCCGCATCCGTTGGATCCGCATGCGCACGGGCAGGCGCAGCGCTCCGATCATGAAGTGACGCATGGTCCGGCGGAGCCGCACGACGCGCCCCACGCGGACGCTCACGATGCGGCGCATGGCCATGGCCACGGGCCCTGGCACGGGCCGCACGAGTCGCCGCCGGCCATGACGTATCCGTTGATGGTGCTGGCTGTCGGCGCCGTCATCGCCGGCTTCGTCGGCGTTCCCGCGGCGCTCTTCGGATCCAACGAGATCGAGCGTTTTCTCGAGCCGAGCTTCACCGCGCAGCACGAAACGGGTGGGGCCGCGACGGCAGCGCCCGACGCGCACACGCCCGGGCCCGACAGCGCGCAAACCGAGCGTGAAGGCGAGGGGGCATCGCACGCGTCGACCGGCGTGGAGCTCGGGCTGATGCTGTTCTCGCTGCTCGTCGCCGCCGGCGGCATCGGCCTGGCCTACAGGTTCTACATTGCGCGGCCGGAGACGTCGGAACGGCTGGCGAGCCAGTGGTCGTTCGCCCACCGCACGCTGCTCAACAAGTACTACGTCGACGAGCTGTACGACAGCACCGTCATTTCCGGCACGATGGCGAGTGCCCGCGGTCTCTGGACCGTCGATCGCAACGTGGTCGACGGTGCGGTCAACGGGTCGGGACAGGCGACGATTATCAGCGCGTGGTTCTCGGGGCTGACAGATCGGACGGTTGTGGACGGCCTCGTCAACCTGGCCGGCTGGATCGTCCAGGAGTCGAGCCACGTGTTCCGCCGGCTGCAGACCGGTCTGGTGCAGAATTACGCGCTGCTGATGCTGGTCGGGATCTTCGTATTCGTGAGCTGGTATCTGTTCATGCGGTGAGTTGTCAGTTGTGAGTGATGAGTTGTGAGTTGTGATGCGGCTCGCCACCCCTGCTGCCACGCCGCAGATCTGACTCAGGACTGATAATTCAGACTCAAGACTCAAAACTCAGAACTCAAGACTCAGAACTCAGAACTCAGAACTCAGAACTGAAGACTCAGAACTCATAACTGACAACGATCATGGCCCATCTTCTATCCATCATCCTCTTCCTCCCGCTCGCCGGCGCGGGGCTGCTGGTGCTCGTCAGCAACCGGAACGAGAACGCCATCCGCTGGATCGCCAATATCGTCGCGTTCCTCGGATTCGCCGTGTCGGTTCCGCTGTGGTTTCTGTACGACCCGCAGAACCCGCAGTTCCAGCTCGTGGAGCGCGCGCCGTGGATCCCCACCATCGGCGCCGAGTATTTCCTCGGCATCGACGGCTTCAGCACGCTCCTCATTCTGCTGACGACGATGATGGGCTTCATTGCCGTGTTGTCGTCGTGGACCGCCATCACCGAGCGCGTGAAGGAGTACTACATTTTCCTGCTGGTGCTGCAGACGGGAATGCTGGGCGCGTTCATGGCGCTCGACTTCCTGCTGTTCTTCCTGTTCTGGGAGGTCATGCTGGTGCCGATGTATTTCCTGATCGGCATCTGGGGCAGCGACCGGCGTCTCTACTCGGCGATCAAGTTCTTCCTCTACACGCTGGTCGGCAGCGTGGTCATGCTGCTCGGCATCCTGGCGCTGTATTTCAGCTATCACACTGCCACGGGCGTCTGGACCTTCGATGTCACGCGTTATCACCAGTTCAACTTCGACCCCGGGCTGCAGTGGTGGGTCTTTCTGAGCTTCTTCCTCGGCTTCGCCATCAAGGTGCCGATGTTCCCGTTCCACACCTGGCTGCCCGACGCGCACACCGACGCGCCGACGGCCGGCTCCGTCATCCTCGCCGCCGTGCTGCTGAAGATGGGGACGTACGGGTTCCTCCGGTTCAGCCTGCCGATTCTGCCCGACGCGTCGAAGAACCTGGTGTGGATGGTTGTCGCGCTGTCTATCATCGGCATCGTCTACGGCGCGCTGGTCGCGCTGGCGCAGCGCGACTGGAAACGGCTGGTGGCCTATTCATCGGTCAGCCACATGGCCATGGTGATGCTCGGCATGTTCGCCCTGAATCCGGTCGGCATCACCGGCAGCATCGTGCAGCAGCTCAATCACGGCATTTCCACCGGTGCCCTCTTCCTCATCGTCGGCATCGTGTACGAGCGGCGGCACACGCGTGAGATCTCCGAATACGGCGGCCTGTCGAAGGTGATGCCCGTCTACGCGGCGGTATTCCTCATCATGACGATGTCGTCGATTGGCCTGCCGGCGCTGAACGGCTTCATCGGCGAGCTCCTGATCCTGCAGGGCGTCTTCGTGGCCAGCAAAGTATGGGCCGCGTTTGCAGCGAGCGGCGTCGTGCTCGGCGCAGCGTACATGCTGTATCTCTATCAGCGGACGATGTTCGGCCGGGTGGAGAACCCGAAAAACGAGCGGCTGCTGGACCTGAGCCATCGTGAGTTCGCGACGTTCGCGCCGCTGATCGTGCTGGCCGTGTGGATTGGCCTGTATCCGGCGCCGTTCCTGACGCGCCTCAACCTGTCGGTGATGCACATCATGGAGCGGATCAATCCGCAGTATGCGCAGGCGTACGCGGCGGACTGCGGCGGCGGGGCTCTTCCGCTGGCCGCTGCCGCGCAGCGCGCGTCGGCCGGCGCGCCCGCCACGACCTCGTCGTTCCTGGTCGCCGCGCCGTGCGGACCCGATGGCAAGCCGCTTTCCGGTCCGGGAGCGCCGCGATAATGCCTGCCGGCCTCGCCCTCAGCGACTTCTACTACATCCTCCCGGAGCTCGTGCTCACGGCGGGGGCGCTGCTCGTCCTGGTGATGGATGTACTGCTTCCCAGACCACGCCGCCGTGCGCTCGGATGGATCACGCTCGTCGTCATCGGCGCGACGGCTGTGTCGCTGGCACCGTTTGGCTCAACGCGGGTGGAAGTCGCGAACGGGCTGATTGCGGTCGACGGGTTCGCCCTGTTCTTCAAAGTCGTCTTCCTGGTCGCGGCGGCGATCACGGTGCTGATGTCGTTTCACTACCTCGACGTCGAAGGCGCGCCGCCGGGGGAGTACTACTTCCTGATCCTCTGCGCCACCCTCGGGATGATGATCATGGCTGGCGGGATCGACCTGATCACCATCTTCATCGGGCTCGAGACAATGGCGGTGTCGTTCTACATCCTGGCCGGGTTCATCAAGCCGAGCCAGCGATCGAACGAGGCCGCGGTCAAGTACTTCCTCCTCGGCGCGTTCTCGCTCGGCGTGCTCTTGTACGGCATGTCGCTGATGTACGGGCTCTCCGGGACGACCAACCTGCGCGCCATGCCGGCGATCTTCGCCGGCCAGGAGACCGACCCGCGGCTCGTGCTCGCGGTGATCCTGGTGATTGCCGGCGTCGGCTTCAAGATCGCGGCGGTGCCGTTCCACATGTGGGCGCCGGACGTCTACGAAGGCGCGCCGACGCCAGTCACCGCGTTCCTGTCGGTCGGATCGAAGGCGGCATCGTTCGCGATGCTGCTGCGGATCTTCGTCGAAGGGCTGTCGCCGATGAGCGACGACTGGCGCCGCCTGTTCGAGGTGCTCGCGATTGTGACGATGACCGTGGGCAATTTTGCGGCGTTGACGCAGTCGAACGTCAAGCGGATGCTCGCCTATTCGTCGATCGCGCACGCAGGCTACGTGCTCATCGGCGTGGTCGCCGGCACGGCCCGCGGGATCGAAGCGGTGCTCATCTACGTGTTCGTGTATTCGTTCATGCAGCTCGGCGCCTTCGCCGTCGTCGTCATGCTGCGGCGGCAGGACGTCATCGGCGACGAGCTGAAGGATTTCAGCGGTCTGTACGTCCGGGCGCCGTTTGCCGCGTTCGCCATGCTGGTGTTCATGCTGTCGCTCGGCGGCATCCCGCCGACCGCGGGGTTCATGGGCAAGTTCTGGCTGTTCGGCGCGGCCATCGACGCCGGATACGTCTGGCTGGCGCTCATCGGCGTGTTGAACAGCGCCGTATCGCTGTACTACTACATCCGGATCGTCGTGTTCATGTATGTCAAGGAGGAAGCGATCGGGTCCGCCCCGGCGGCTGTTCCGACGCTGTCCCTGGCGCTCGCGGCCGCGGTCGCGGCCACGATCGCGTTCGGCGTCTACCCGCCGCTCCTGTTCCGGCTCGCCGAGGCGTCCGCGCGGACGCTGGGCACCGCGGCGTTCACGACGGCGCTGCGGTGAAACACAGCCCTGCGGGGCAAGGCGTGCGCAGCGCGGTCGAAAAATCCGGACGCACCTGGATCGCGGTTGATCGGCGGCTTTCAACCGGCAGTACGTGAACTTTTTCACAAGGTACGCTATACTTCGCGCCGGCCCGAGCCTGTGACTCGACATTGGCGTGACCAGCGGAGCTTCCCGGGTAGGTCATAATGTCACGTTTGCCATGGCTCGCTGGGACCTTGGCTTCCTTGCCCGCTCCGCGCAACGTCTGCAGGAGAACGCCGAGCGCGCGGGGCCGGCGGCCGGCGCGGGTTACACCCTGATTGGCGCCATCGTGGTGTGCGGCGGCATCGGCTATGCCCTCGACTACTGGCGCGGCACGTCGCCGTGGTTCGCGGTCGGCGGCCTGCTCCTGGGAGTTGTCGTCGGCTTATGGGAGCTGTCGAAGACTGTGTTCCATCGATGAACGAAGCGCGGTGGATGTCGGGGGCCGCCGCCGCGTCGTGGCTGGCCGCGACGGCTGCGCTCGGCCGCCAGATCGGCGTCGACGTGCTCTTCGGCATGCTCGGTCCGCTCGCGGCCGTCCTCGGATCGTGGGCGCTGATGGAGCGGACGTACCGGACCAGTCCGGAACGGCTGACGTCGGTCATGATTGCGGCGTTCGCGGGAAAGATGGTGTTCTTCGCGGCCTATGTGATGTTCATGCTCGGCGTGCTGGCGCGGCGGCCGGTCCCTTTCGTCGCCAGCTTCACAGGTCATTTCATCGGGTTGTACGGCATGGAGGCGATGTACCTCCGGCGTCTGTTCATGCGCGAGACGAGTAGATGATGGTCCAGGAGATCGCACACCAGACGGAGCACGCGGCCGAGGCGCAGGGCGAAGCGTTTAATGCCGGCAAGACCATCATCGAGCACGTGTCGAACGCGAAGGACCACCCGATCGTCCACCTCCCCACGATCATGGGGATCGACTTTTCGGTCACCAAGCACGTGCTGATGCTGTGGCTCGTGGCGGCGTTCATCTTCCTGCTGGTGACGTTCGTCGTCCGCCGCTATCTGAAGCAGGATCGCATGGTGCCGTCCGGGTTCATGAACAGCCTCGAGGCGGTTGTCGAATTCATCCGCGACTCGATCGTGGCCCCGAACGTCGGGCGGCGGTGGGTGAACACGTGGACGCCGCTCATCCTCACGTTTTTCATTTTCATCCTGTGCGCGAACGCGATCGGACTCATTCCGCTCTTCGAGTTCCTCGGTCTGCTCGACCACTTGGTGCTGCACACGGGGGAGCATTCGTTCGTCAAGAACCTGATGCACGGGGGCACGACCGCCACGGCGAATTTCAACGTGACCGCGGCGCTGGCCACAGTCACATTCGGGGCGATCATCGTCGCCGGCTCGAAGGCGCACGGATTCATCACGCACTGGAAGAACCTCGTGCCGCACGGGCTGGCATGGCCGATCTACTTCCTGCTGATTCCCATCGAAGTGATGGGCATGTTCGTCCGGCCCTTTGCCTTGACGATGCGGCTTGCCGCGAACATGACCGGAGGGCACATCGCGATTCTGGCGATTCTGTCCTTCGTCTTTCTGTTCGCCCAGCTGTTCAATGCCGTGTTCGGCATCGGTGTCGGCCTCGCCGTGTCGGTGCCGCTCGCGGTCGCCATTTCCGCGCTCGAGATCATCGTGGTGCTGGTACAGGCGTACGTGTTTACTCTGCTGACGGCGGTGTTCATCGGCATGGCCATACATGCTCACCACTAGTGTCGGGGTGGCCGGATAGGGTCGGCTCGCGAGCCGCCCCTGCACACACGCCCCGACACACACGCACGGAGGATAACGGAATGACCGGAGTTGTGCATTTCCTGGGGGTGGCCCTTGGACTCGGCATGATCGTGATTGGTGCCGGCGTCGGCATCGGACGCCTGGCGGCGGCCGCGGCCGACGGCATCGCCCGGCAGCCGAACGCCGCCGACAAGATCACCGGCGCGGTGAACCTGCCGCTGTTCCTGCTCGAAGGCGTGGCGATTCTCGCGGAGGTCTTTGCCCTGCTCGTGCTCCTGCTGGGAAAGACGCCGTACTAAGAGCTTCTGAACATGAAACTCCACTGCGGAGGACAGGGAGGACAGGAGGAAAAATCCTGCTGCTGTTCAGGATTGGACCTCCGCGTCCTCCGCGTCCTCCGTGGTGATTGCTAGAGAGTCCTTCGCCATGGACAATCCTCTGGTCCAGCCCGATCCGGGTCTTTTCATCTGGACGATCCTGACGTTTCTCGTCCTCCTGACGCTCCTCGCGAAATTTGCGTGGCGTCCCCTGCTCCAGGCGCTCGAGAGCCGGCAGGACTCGATCCGCAAGTCGCTGGACGATGCGCACAAGGCGAAGCAGGAGCTCGAGCGCCTGCAACAGGAGTCGGCGCAGATCATCCGCCAGGCCCGCGTCGAGGCCGACGGGATCATCACCCGCAGCCGCGGCGATGCGGAACGGCTGCGCGAGGAAATGAGGCAGAAAGCACGGACCGAGGCCGACGCGATCGTCAAGAACGCGGAGCGCCAGATTCAGCTGGAAACGACCCGCGCCCTCCAGCAGATTCGGACCGAAGCCGTCGACCTGTCGGTGATGATCGCGTCGAAAATCATCCAGCGGAACCTCACCAAAGAGGACAACGAGCGGCTCATCGACGAGGCACTCAGGCAGGTCCAGAACCGGAGCCACTGATCACGCTGGAGGGGCGGCTCGCGAGCCGCCCCTCCATCAGCCTCGGGAAATGCCCACGCCCGGACATCTTGTACGGCTTTCTGGATCCGTCGGTTCCAAGCCCCGCCATTAACAAATTTCTCTGTTCGGGCTGCGGTCGAGCCAGTGCTAAGCTCGCCGGATATTTGTCCGTACGGCATGAAAGGGGGACTGTTCATGAGGGTTCAGGCTCGTGGCTTGTGTGCCGTCCTTCTGGTGCTGGGCCTCGCCGCGCCGGCGTTCGCCCAGATCGACCAGGGGCGGCTTACGGGTACGGTCACCGATTCGCAGGGCGCCGTGCTCCCGGGTGTCACCGTGACCGCCAGGGCGCCGTCCCTCATGGGCGTGCGCACCGTCGTCACCGAGGCGGACGGCAAGTATTCGATGGCGGCGCTGCCGTCCGGCGAATACGAGCTGACCTTCGAGCTCTCGGGATTTGCGCCGTTCAAACGCGGCAACCTGAAGCTCGGACTCGGACAGATTCTGACCGTCGACGGTCAGCTGCAGGTCGCGACGCTGCAGGAGTCGGTGACCGTTTCCGCCGTCTCGCCCGTCGTCGACATGCAGAATACAAAGGTTGGCACCGACTTCACCAGCGACAAGCTGGTGGGCGTGCCGACGGCGACCGACATCTGGGCCGTGCTCGGGCAGGCGTCCGGCGTCCGGATGAACGGGTTCGACGTCGGCGGAAGCCACAAGAGCCAGCAGACCGGATACGAGAGCTTCGGCATCCGCAATCAGAACCGCGTGATGAATGAGGGCGTCGATACGACGGAAGGCACCGGCGGGGCCGGCTTCTATGCCGATTACTTCGCGAACGAAGAAGTCACAGTCGCGGCCGCGGGCGGGGATGTCGAGATGAACGCGCCGGGATCGGCGGTGGTGAACACGATCAAGAGCGGCGGCAACACGGTCAAGATGCTGAACAACCTCACCTATCAGCAGGAGTCGTTCGTCGGCGACAACCAGACCGGCGACGAAGCGAAGACGAACCGCGGATACACCGGCCAGCCGAACATCAAATTCTGGGAAGCCCACGTCGATATCGGTGGTCCAATCAAGAAGGACCGGCTCTGGTACTTCGGCGCGTACAACCATTTCAAGATCGACAAACAGATTTCCGGCGTGCCGCGCGGCATCGCCACGGATCTTGGCCTGTTCGACAACTACACAACGAAAGAAACCTGGAAGGCATCGGGGAAAGACACCGTCATCGGCTACATGCAATGGGGGCGCAAGCAGAAGCCGAACCGGGGCCTGTCGGTATCGGTTTCACCAGAAGCGGCGCAACCACAGGATTCAGTTTCGTGGGTATACAAAGGCGAGCACCAGCGCGTGTGGTCGAGCCGTCTCTTTACCAGTGCCAAGTTCAACCTGTTCGGGTACGATTTCCCGCTCGGCGTGCGGGCCGACTTTGCAAGCCAGCCGCCCCGCATCGACACCGGCACCAGCTTCGTCAGAGGCGCCGCGTGGGACGCGTTCGATCTGGCGCGGCAGAAGCCGCAGGTGACGGTGCAGAGCACGTATTACGTGCCCGACAAGGCCGGCAGCCATGACCTGAAATTCGGGTTCGAGTACGTGCTCGACATCAGCAAGTACACGATTGACGGCCGCTCGGGGCCGATTCGCTATCGTGATCTGAACGGCGCCACCAACGAGATTCAGTTCGTCGACGTCGGCACGAACAGCGATCTGGGGACGACGTGGACCGGCGGCAACAATCGCAATCAGCGGTATGCCGGGTACGCGCAGGATCGCTGGAACCTGAACAACCGCACGACGTTCCAGCTCGGCGTCCGATGGGACTACCAGCGGCCGTACTACCTGGAAGGCAAACGGGATCCGATCATCAAGGACGTCCTGCCCGCGTCGGTCGGTCTCGCCTCGCTGATCGGCCGGCCGATGTTCGAGGCGCGCACGTTTCCGGAGTCGGCGATCATCACGAGGAACTCGGTCGCGCCCCGTCTGGGCGTCAGCTACGACCTGACCGGGCAGGGCAGGACGGTCCTGAAAGGCTTCTACGGCCGCTACTACTACAACTATGCGGACGGGTTCAGCGGGCTGAACCCGAGCGGCGCCAACTACAAGCAGTTCAAGTTCAACGACCTGAACGGGAACCGTTTGTACGACGGACCGCAGGAGCTCGGCGCGTTCGTGAGCGCGACGGGCGGCGTCTCGACCACGATCGATGCAGACGTGAAGAAACCCTACGCCGACGAGTACGATCTTTCGGTCGAGCATCAGTTCTGGGGCGAGTCGTCGTTCCGCGTCGCGTACGTCCGGAAGAACACCTTCAACGAGATCGCCACGATCGACTTGTCCCGCGTCGGGCACTTCACGGTTCCCGTGAGCCGCACGCTGAACATACAGGAATACCGTAAGGTGAACGGCGTCGACACGACGGTCACGACCGGCACGGTCACCCTCAACCTCATGGATCTCGACCGGCAGCCGACCGGCGCGAACACCGTGACAAACATGCCGGATGGCAAGTACATGTACGACACGCTGCAGTTCGCCTTCAACAAGCGGTTCGGCCGCGGCCTGTTCCTGCAGACCAGCTACGATTACCAGTGGCGCAACGAGCTGCGGGGCGGCGGCGGCCTCGGCGGCTTGGTCGATTTCACCAATACGCTGCGAGCGCCGACCACCAGCCCGCTCGAGTCCGACCCGATGCGAATCGGGTTCTTCAACAACGCCAACCCGGAGGTCCCGAATCGACAGAAGAGCACGAACTGGCAGGGCCGGGCGATGGCCCGCTACGTCTTCCCGTTCGATATCGGGGCCGCCGGGAACGTGCGCGTGCAGAGCGGGTTCGCGTACTCACGCATCTACTCGGCGTCGCTGCCGACCGCGGGCACCGTCCGCGTGTTCTCGGAGAACATCGACAGGAACCGGAGCGAGACGGTGCCGATCCTCGATCTTCGCGCCGACAAGGCATTCCGCGTCGGCCGTTATCAGCTGACCGGCATGGCTGACCTGTTCAACGCGCTGAACTCGAACGCCGTGACGAACTTCGGTCTCCTGAACGGCGGTGCGTTCAATCAGATCATCGCCGCGCTCGACCCGCGGACGTTTCAGATCGGAGTGAGGTTCGATTTCTGACGAGCGGAGGCGAGTTATCGCGCGGGGTCGGGTGGAGCAGGAAACGGAGGTCACGAAACGGCTGTCACGGAAACGGAGATGACGGAGGAAACGGTAATAACACAGAGAAACGGAGAAAACGGAGACGAGCAGAGAAATAAGTAGGAGTTGTCTTCTCCGTTGATGCTCCGTTCCTCTGCTCCTCTGTGGTTTTACCGTTTCCTCCGTCTGCTCCGTCACCGCAGGATGAGCGGCAAGCTATTGTTCCAGCCACTTGCGCAGCGTCGCAATATCCTTTGCGTACTTCTCCGGCGGCGCCTCGCGCCCGAAACGCTCGATGTACGGTCGCGCTTCGGCGCCACGACCGTGCTCCCGCAGCATCACGGCCAGATTGAACAGCACGTCATAGTTCCGCGGCTGGAGCTCCACGGCATGCTTCCAGGCGTCGATTGCACCACCCGGATCAGATCCGCTGCGCGCTGCGCCCAGCCCCTCCCACGCCTGCCCGAGTGACGGATCGGCGGCGACGGCTTGCTCGAACGCCCGCGCCGCTTCGCGCGGCCGCCGTGCCGACAACTCCACCAGCCCGAGGTTGCTCAATGTCGTCGCCGATCGCGGTGAGCGTGCCAGCACTTCGGAGAGCAGCTGACGCGCGCGGTCGTGGCTGCGCAGCTGGGTGAGCGCGACACCCAGCGCGTTCATCGCGTCCAGACCTCCGGGAACGTCGGGCCGCGCAATCGGGTCGAGCGTGCTGGCGGCACGGCGGAAGTCTCCCGCTTCGAGATACGCGGCACCGAGCCGGCCCTGTAGTTCAGAGTTTGTCAGCCCGCGTCTTGCCGCATCCTCGAGCAGGGCGACTGCCCGGCCGGGATCGCCGCCGGCAAGATAGACCGACGCCAGATTCAGATAGGCAACAGTGAAGTCCGGCCGATCCGTGATGACGCTCTGAAGCAGACCGGCAGCTTCGCCGTACTTCCGTTCGCCGGTTGCCGTCAGCGCGCGCTCGTAGCGCCGATCCAGATCGAGCAGGTGCTTGGGATCGTCGGCCGCCGTGAACGGTTTCCGGCGAGCCTCTCGCGCCTGGCTCGCCGTGTACCCCAGCGCCCGCAGCCGCGCGACGGCGTCCGCGTCCAGCGGCGCGGCGGAAGCTGGTGCGGACGAGAGTGGGTTCCATTCCGACAGCCGCTTCCCAAGAGCGGCCGCCCTGGGTGTGTCGCTGCCAATCCGGTTGCGCAATTCGGCCGGATCGCTCCGCAGGTCGTACAGCTCCGGCTCCGGCAAGTCGATGTATTTCCAGCCGTCGCCCACAACTCCGGTGAGCGGCGCCCAGTTGCGCGCCAGGTAGGAATCGAGCGCCTCGAAGTACAGCGGCCGATCTGCCACTGGCTCGCCACGCAGTGCCGCCAGCAGTGACCGTCCGTCCACTTGCGCCGGGTTCTGGACGCCGAGGAGATCGAGCACAGTCGGAACCAGATCCACCTGTCCCGCGGCGGCCCCGACGACCGCCGGCCGGATCGAGGGTCCCGCGACGATCAGCGGGATCCGCAGCGTCGCCTCGTAGGCAAAGAGTCCGTGCGTGGCCTCTCCGTGCTCGCCGAGCGACTCGCCGTGATCGGCGACGATGACGATGAGCGTGGAGTCGAGCTGGCCGGCGGCGCGGAGGCGATCGAGCAGTTTGCCGAGCTGCGCGTCGGTGAACGCGACCTCATTGTCGTACGGGTCGGCCACGTGTTGTTCCGGCGCGCGGTAGGGCGCGTGAGGGTCGAACAGGTGGATCCAGCAGAGCCAGGGCCTTGGTCGTTGGTCGTTGGTCGTTGGTCGTTGGCTTATCGAGAGAATCCAGTCGCCAGCGAGCGCGGTGACGCGATCGGCGGTGCGTTCCGAGAACGCGAAGGTGACCGGGCCGGTGTCGCTGCCAACCCGATCGTCGTACACATCGAACCCGCGAGCGAGGCCGAATCGGGCATCGAGCACGAAGGCGCCGACGAACGCTGCCGTTCGATAGCCGGCGTCGCGGAGCAGTGTGGCGAGGGTCGGCGCGCTCGCGCCAAGTGCCGTCGATCCGTTGTTCCGTACGCCGTGATGCGGCGGCACCAGGCCCGTCAGGATCGACGTGTGAGCCGGAAGCGTCATCGGCGCATGCGCGTGCGTGTCGGTGAACCGGATGCCGGAGGCTGCAAGGTGATCCAGTGCAGGCGTCAGGCTCGGTGAACGCGCACTCGCGTATGCGCCGACGCGGTCGGCGCGCAGCGTGTCGACAGTGACGAGCAGCACGTTCGATCCGGCGAGCGCGCCGGGTTGGAGATGGGCGTTTGATGGCGTCGATGTGCGGTGACAGCCGATCACGGTCGACAGAGTGATCAACACAAAGGACACGAAGGATACAAAGGACACAAAGGGACAATCCTGCCCGTGACTGAAACCCCGGTATCGGTGGTGCTCGAGCGACAGGGGTTTCTCGGACACTTCATTTGAGCCGCGTGCACGCGATCCGAAGACGCGCGTCATCAGAGCTTTTTACCTTTGTGTCCTCGGTGTCCTTTGTGGTGAATTCGCCTGCGCATTCAGCATGCTTCGGACGTGTGCGAGATCCGCCGCATACCGGCCGGCCGGAGCTTCCTGCAGAAACCGCTCGAGATAGGGCCGCGCTTCGTCCTGATGGCCACTGTCCCAGAGCGTCACGCCGGCATTGTAGAGCGCGTCGTACAACTGAGGCTCCAGATGAAGCGCGGTCTGCCACTCGGCGATCGCGTCGGCCTCGCGCTTCTGCCGCAAGTAGACGGCGGCCAGGGCATTGTGTGCGCGGGCGAGCCGGGGGTCGATCGCGATGGCCTGCTTCAGGTGTGCCACGGCCGCAGGAAGATCGCCAGCGCCCATCGCGTCGATGCCGAGGTTCTCGAATGCGGTCGCTGACGTCGGATCGAGCTCCAGCACTCGCCGGAACGCTGCCTGCGCTTCGCGATGGCGCCCCATCCGTGAATAGGCGACGCCGACCGAGTTGTGCGCGTCAGCGTAATCGGGATGCGCGGCCACGAGCGCTTCCAGCAACTCGGCCGCCTTTGGCAGCGCGCCTGCCTCCATCAGGTAGCCGCCGAGCACCAGCATCACGCTCTGATCCGCTGTGCCGCGGCGCGCCGGTTCGTCGAGCGTCGCGATGGCGCCGCCAAGATCGCCGGTATCGTGCAGCAGAGACGCCAGCACCCCGTATGCCGTGGTGAAGGCCGGATGCGATCGGATGATCCCGCGCACCGCCGCTATTGCCTCGCGCGCCGATCCGGCCTTGAAATCGGCAAGCGCCCGGTTGAGATCGTTTGCGGCGCCAATCAGCGTCTTGGGATCGTCGGCCTCCGTGTACGGGCGGCGGCCGGGTGCGGCGCTCGAAGCGACGTATCCAAGCGCCTGCAGGCGTTGCCGCGCATCCGCGGTCAGCGTGGTCCGTTCGCCCGCGTCCCCGTGTTTCTCGAATTCGACTGTCTTCGCGTGCAGCATCGACTCGAGCATCCGGGAGCGTTCGGCTTCACGTCCGAACAGGTTCGTGGTCTCGCGGGCGTCAGCGCGCAGGTCGTACAGCTCGGAGATGGGCAGGTCGATCAGTTTGTAGCGGCCGCTGACGATGCCGGTCAACGGTGCCCAGTTGCGCGTGAGATTGGCGTCCATCGCTTCGAAGTATGCCGGGGGCGCATCTGTCTCCCCGGCGGCGATCGCGCCCACGAGCGATCGGCCCTCGAAATCCGCAGGCGCCGGCTGACCGAGGAGATCGAGGGCCGTCGGCGCCAGATCGATCAGCCGGGCGAGACCGTCCCAGCGCAGGCCGCGCAGCCGGGCGCCCGCCCACACGATCCATGGCACGCGCATCGTCGATTCGTAGGCGAAGACGCCGTGCGAGCGTTCGCTGTGCTCGCCAAGGCTCTCGCCATGATCGGCGGCGACGATGACCAGTGTGCGGTCGAGATGATGGGCGGCATCGAGGTCGGTGAGGAGCCGGCCGATCATGGC
Organism: Acidobacteriota bacterium; assembly: GCA_046726355.1. Classification (GTDB taxonomy): domain Bacteria; phylum Acidobacteriota; class Vicinamibacteria; order Vicinamibacterales; family CAVVIG01; genus QHWF01. The sequence goes on from JBKPAI010000042.1 coordinate 22,555, forward strand.
GTCGGTATATGCGACTTCCGCGTCGTAGGGCGCGGCACGCGATGCGTACGGCTCCGGCGCGCTGTACGGTTCGTGCGGATCGTACAAGTGAACCCAGGCAAACCATTGCGGTTCGCCAACGGCCGATTGCGGATTCGATCGTTGATTGATCCAGTCAAATGCCGGTCTGATGACGTCCTCGGCCCTGCGTTGAGCCTCCTCCTGCGCATCACCGGTCCGGTTCTCGCCATACCGGTCGTCGTAGACGTCGAAGCCGCGATTCAGCCCGAAGCGGGCATCGAGCACGAAGGCGCCGACGAACGCGCCCGTCCGATAGCCGGCCGCCTTCAGGACCGTCGCGAGCGTCGGGAGCTTCGGCCCGAGCCGGAACAAGCCATTAGTCCGAACGCCGTGGATCGGCGGTGAGACCGCGGTCAGCATTGACGTGTGCGCGGGCAGCGTCAACGGCGCGGACGTGTAGGCACGCGTCAGCCGCACACCTTCCGAAGCCAGACGATCGAGCGTCGGCGTCAGCGACGGCGGTCCGCCAAATGCGCCGACCCGGTCGCTGCGAAGTGTGTCGATGGTGATCAGAAGCACACTGCATCCGCCGCACGAGCCGTGCTGAATCGCGCGCGCCGCCGATCGGCGCCAGACGACGAAGCCGAACACGGCGGCGATGAGCACGAATGCGAGGAAGAACGGGAGCGCGCGCCTCAAAGTTCAACTCTCAACGCTTCAGTCTTGCCTCGGATCGCCCCATTCGCAAACCGCCACCAAGTCCCGCGTTCACCAATAATTTGGATTTTTCGTCCGTTCACGGGGCTTTCCTTTCTCAACGTTTATGTAGCCGTTGCCGGCATAAAGACGCATTGATAAGCTCAACGCTCGAAGACCAGCCCGGCATTTGTGGGCGTGGCTCTCATCGACCATTGCAAGTGCGCACGTGCAGCCACGTGCATGTCTTCTTGGAGGGGGATATGAAGCGCCCAGTGTTCCACGTCGTTCTCGTGGTGCTCACGACGGGCCTGCTCGCACCGGCATCCGCGCTCGCCCAAGGCGGCGGCGCGAGCTCCACCGGGACCATCAACGGTCGGGTGACCGATACCAGCAATGCGGTCCTGCCCGGTGTCACAGTGACGGCGAGCAGCCCGGCGATGATGGGCGTCCAGACCGCCGTCACCAACGCCGAAGGGCAATACCGTTTTCCAGCCATCCCGCCGGGCACGTACACGCTCACGTTCGAGTTGCCAGGCTTCAACACGCGGAAGAACGAGGGCATTGAAATCCGTCTCGGGTTCACCGCCACCATCAACGTCGAGCTGAACGTCGCGTCGCTGCAGGAAACGGTCACGGTGACCGGCGAGTCGCCCGTGATCGATACGTCGACGACGCGTGTGCAGCAGAACTTCAAGCTGGAACAGCTCCAGTCGCTCCCGAACGCCCGCGACATGTGGGCGCTGCTGGCCGTGACGCCGTCGGTCCAGATGAGCCGCATCGACGTCGGCGGCAACCGCGCCGGAACGCAAACCGGATACACCGCGTACGGCTTCAATGGTCAGGTTCGCGTCCTGATCGAAGGCATCAATACGACCGAAGGCACGGGAGGCGCGGGCTTCTATTTCGATTACGCGTCGCTCGACGAAGCGTTCCTCGGCACCAGTGGTCAGACCGCCGAAATGCCGAATCCCGGCGTCCAGAGCCAGTTCATCGCGAAGTCCGGCGGCAACCGCTTCGCGGGCGAGTATCATCTCGATTGGTACAACAACTCTTTCGTCGGCGCGAACATTCCCGCCTCGTACACGGCAGCGAACGCGTTCAACGGAACGAACGGCAGCAACGCCATCCGCCAGCACAGCAACGAAATCAGCGGGTATTACGACCACGATATCAATGCCGGCGGCCCGATCAAGAACGACCGGGTCTGGTATTTCGGCACCTATCGCAAGCAGAAGAACGAGGTCGCGCAGCCCAACTTCCAGTTCGACAAGACGTTCGACACGACGCTCTGGAATGCGGTCGGCAAAGGCACGTACCAGATGAACCGCAACAACAAGTTCATCGGCTACTACCAGTGGGGACAGAAGATTCAACCGAATCGCCTTCCGTTCAACACCTACACCTACAAGTCGCCCGAGCAGACGTACGCGCAGGATTCAGGAAGCTGGGTGTACAAGGGAGAATGGAACGGGACCGTCAGCGACAAGCTGTACGTCGAAGCCCGATACGGCGACTTCGGCTATTACTTTCCGCTCGTCACCAACAGCCCCGACAACTTTTTCTGGCACGACAGCGGGGCGCTCATCTCCGAAGGCGCGCACCAGGCGCAGCAGCTCGATCGGGATCGCAAGCAGACGACGGCGGCGGCGACGTATTTCCTCGACAGCGGGAAGGGGAGCCATACGTTCAAATTCGGCGGTGAGCTGCTGAAAGAGCAGTCGTGGGAAGGGTTTGTCTCCCGGCGCGGCGGCACCAGCAACATCGAACAGGTGTACAACAACGGCGTCTCGAGCCAGGTGATCTTCGGGCTGCCGACGGCCAAGCACGTGGGCAGCCTGAAGGACAACGACAAGGGCAATCTCACCTCGCGCGCCGCCCTGGATGCGATCGGGTTGTTCGTGAACGACACCTGGGCCTGGGGACGCTCGACGATCAATCTGGGCCTGCGTTTCGACCGCTACCACGGATGGCTGCCCGAGCAGGAGCAGCTGGGCGCGACGGTCGGACGGGCGTCCGTGACCGGACAGGTGTTCCCTGAAACCGACCTGTACACCTGGAACAACCTGTTTGCGCCGCGCCTCGGTTACGTTTTCGACCTGGCTGGGAACGGAAAGACCGTCATCAAAGCGAACTACGGCTTCTACTGGCACAATCCCGGTGTCGCCATCTCGCAGAACGCCAACCCGAATATCGCCAACAAGTCGATGACGTTCAACTGGAACGACCAGGCGGATTGTCCCGGCTGCATCAAAGGCGACAAGCGCTGGCAGCCTGGCGAAGAAGGCGCCCAACCGACCGCACAGGCGCTGGTCGGTGCCATCAAGCTCAATCCGGATATCAAGTCACCGTATTCGCACGAGGCGGCAGTGTGGGTAGAGCGGCAAGTCAGCAACACAATGGGGGTGCGTACAGGCTTCGTTTACAAAACGGAGGACGACCTGATCAGCGACAACTACCAGCTGGATCGGCCGATCGGCGCCTACACGACTCCGTTCACATTCGTCGATATCGGTGTGGACGGAATTCGTAACACGGCCGACGATCGGAATCTGACGATGTTCGGCGTGTCCTCGGCTGCACAGGCCGCGTTCCCGACCACCCGCTACGTGACCAATCTTCCGGAATTCGGACGATACAAGACCGTCGAGGCGTCGGCGAACAAGCGCTACGGCAACCGGTTTTCGGCCTCGCTCGGCGGCAGCCACACGTGGCTGTTCAATTACCCCAATAGCTTCCCGAACACGCCGAATCAGCCGGGCGCGGAACATCGCACCACGTGGCAATTCAAAGTCTCCGGCAGCTACGATGCGCCTTACGATATCCGGATCTCGCCGATTCTCCGGCACCAGTCCGGCGTGAATTTCGCGCGGACCGGCACGATCGTCGCGCCCGCCGGATCGGGGTTGGCGGTGTCGGGTGGCACGCCGATCGCCGCCGGTTCGTCCGCTACGTTGATCTACCTCGAGCCGTCGAATGCGAACCGTGAAGACAATATCTGGGTCTTCGATACGCGCGCGGAGAAGGGCATCAAGTTCGGACCGACCTCTCAACTCCGATTGTTCCTGGATCTGTTCAACATCACCAACAGCCACGCGTCGGAGACCATCGGCCGTGCAACCGGCACCGCGTATCTGAAGCCGACCGCGATTCTCGCGCCGCGGACGGCTCGCCTTGGATTCCGTTTGATGTGGTGAGTAAGGGGCAAAGTGCGTTGGGCCTGACGCCGCAGAGTGCTTGGGGCCTGACGCTGGCAGGGTGCTCGGTGTCTGACGCTGCACGTGCTCGGTGCTGCCGCTGTAGGGTGCCCTGAACTCCTACGCTGTAAGGTGCTGGGACCTGCCGCTGCAGGGTGCTCGCGGTCTGACGCCGTAGGGTGCTTTATGAAGCGGCCCACCACCTTGCAGCGACGGTCCCAAAGCACCCTGCAAGCGTAGCCGCCAAGCACGTTGCAGCGTAAGTTCCCCACCTTGGAGCGTCAATCCCCAGCACGCTACAGCGAAAGTCGGCCAGCACCCTCAGCGAAGCCCCCCAGCACCGTGAAACGTCAGGTCCCAGCACCATGAAGCGCCAGTCCGTTATCGGACTCCCAGGCCTCGGACTCTCGCACCCGGCAGGCGGACCCCGACCTTCACATCCGTGGCTTTCGACTCGTTCGGCACGAGGTACTCGATCATCAGTTCGCTCGCCATTCGCGCCGCAGTCTGATCGAGCGCCGCCTGGTAGGACGCGGCGGTGTAAATGGTGACGAACTGGCCCCGCGTCTGCTCGGCCAGCGCGCGCAGCGCGGCAGCGCGCGGCGGCGTGCCGCCGGAGGCCTGCGGCCGCCCGCTCGCGATGATGTGGACCATCGCGCCGCTGGCGACGATCCTGGCCGTTTCGTCCGGTCCTTCATGAGGATCGGCGCTCGCTGTCGCAGTATCGTGTGCGGCCGACAACAGGACGATCGCCGAAAAGAGCGGCCGCATCGGGGCGAGCGTCTCGGCGGCGAAGCCGGCGGCACGGAGCAGTGAGCCGCGGCTGGATGTGGCTGCGGGCATCTCGTCCACCTGTTTGATCAAGTCCGCGCGCTCCGACTCGAACCCTGCCAGCAGCGTCGGCGACTCGCCAAACGTGCCGACGGCGACCGCACGCTCGGCGCCAAGATGTTCGACGAATCGACGCGCCGCCTTCCGCACCATCGGCATGTCGTCGTCCGGACCGGTCGGGTCGACCATGACCACGACCGGGTAGTCGGCAACGCGCACCGAAAGGATCTCGCGCGATTCACCGCCTTCCTGAATGACGAAGTCATCGGCGCCGAGATCGACGATGGGACGACGCGACCGCAGGTCTTCGACGATGGCGAGCGCCGTGCGGGCGTGTCCCGTGAGTTGCCTGGTCGAGGCAAAGGGTGCGATTGGGAGGAGAACGAACAACAAGACGACCAACGCGGAACTCGCAGAACCCGCAGAGAAAACCGGGTCTTTCTGCGTGCTCTGCGGTTTCTGCGTTGAACGTCGTGGCCGGCCATGTTCACCGCCGAAGCCCCATGGTTCCGTCATCGGGCGCTATTATAGGTAGCCAATGCCCCGCGTCCTTTTAGGCGTCGCGACGCTTGCGTTTCTTGCCTCGTTGTCACGCGCGCAGACGACAAACCTGACCGGGGGGCTTCGCCCCGCCGGACCCCCCATCGCCCTACCCCACGGCGCACAGTCCGCGCCGTGGGGACCCCGCGTCGCTCGCGGGGACCCCGCAAGCCCCGCTCCGCTCCGGCGGGCGCGCTCTGCGCGCCTACCGCTTTACGGTGCTCAAGACGGAAACAACATTCTCGAAACGCGCCGTATAGCGGTCCAGACCTATCTCGGCTCGGAGGCGTGCCGGCGCTGTCATCAAGCTTCCTACGACACGTGGAGACGGACGCTGCACGTGCAGATGACCAAGCCGATCGCGGAGGCGACGGTCGAGGGCGATTTCGGCGTTCCCGGGCCGGCGCGCGGAGCCGCCCCGGTCGCGCTCAGTCAGAACGGCAGCAACTATTCAATGGAGACGCGTGACGGCCGGTACTTCGTGACCGTCTCGAAGGCCGGCCGTCCCGGCGAGAAGTTCGAAGTTCACTACACGCTCGGGGCTCGCCGGTTTCAGGGTTACCTGTCGAAGCTCGCCGACGGCCGCATCTACGTGCTCCCCGTCTTCTGGCACAACGAAACGAAGCGCTGGGTCGACTGGAGGGAAATTACGCCGGTTCCGGACGATCCGGATCACGACCTGCGGCAGATCTGGAACGTGACGTGCGTCAACTGCCACGCCACGAACCTGGCGAAGAACTTCAATCCTTCGACGAAGACGTACGCCACGACGTGGACCGAGATGGGTATTGGATGCGAAGCGTGCCACGGTCCCGGCGCGGGGCACGTGGCCGTGACGAGCGAATGGGAGAAGGACCCGTCGGCGAAGCCGGAGCATCCGACGCCGTCCGACCTGCGGATCTTTTCGCTCGCCCGCGCCGCGCCGCGGCAGGTGTTCGACACCTGCGGCTACTGCCACGGGAACAAGAACAACGTGTTCTTCGGGTTCAAGCCAGGCGATCGATACGAAGACTACGCGCTCCCGTTCCTGATCAGTCAACCCATCCCCGACAACGATCCGCAGGGCGATTTCTGGCCGGACGGACGGCCGAGCCGCTTCAACCGGCCGCAAGCGCTCACGTTGACCGGCTGTTTCCAGAAGGGACAGGCCACCTGCACGAGCTGTCATCGCATGCATGGCTCGCAGAACACGCACTCGCTGAAGGTGCAGGTCGAAGCGGCTGACGGCGGGCTGACGAAACAGAGCGATTCGCTTTGTACGCAATGTCACGGAGGGTCGAGTGGGGAGCGCCTGCGGCCACACCGAGCCGAGGATGTGGAAATCCGAGGCGAGGTGTCAGCGTCAGTTCGCGCTGGGGGTGGGGCCCCAGCGCCAGTGCAAAAAGGTGGGTCAAGTGGGTCGAGTGGGGTGACGGCGACAGCGTCGGAAGAGCGCGCGGCGATGCCAATCGCCGATCTCAGCGCCCACACGCATCACGCGCCCGAGTCGCAGGGCAGCCGCTGCATTGCCTGCCACATGAGCGAGGTCAACTGGCGTCTGATCACCCGGCGCCGCGATCACACGTTTCAGCCGCCGGTGCCGGAGTTGACGAGCCGTTACGGCGTGCCCGACGCCTGTACGACCTGTCACGAAGACAAGCCGCCCGAGTGGGCGGCGAAAATCATGGATGCGTGGTACGGCAACACCGATCGGCGCCGCCGCATCGTCGACCTGTCCGATGTGATCTACCGTGCCGGGTCGGGCGACGTCTCAGCGCTGCCCGAGGTCGCGCGGCTCGCGGTCAACCGATCGTTTGGCTCGCTCATTCGCGCCAGCGCTGCGGAATTTGCCGGTCAGTTGATCGCGAAAGCGAATGGCTTTGGGTCAAGTGGGGCGGGTCGGTCAAGTGGGTCAAGTGGGTCGGATGGTCAGGGCCTTCTCACGCCGGCGATTGTCAATGCATTGATTGGCGCGGCGGCGGATCCCGAGCCAATCGTCAGGATCACAGCCGTCCGAACACTTGGACTGGTCGACGATCCTCGAATGCCGTCCGTGCTTGCCGCGCACGTGACAGACGAAGCGCGGCTGGTGCGCGTGAGCGCGGCTGAGGCCTTGACAAGTCGAGGCGTGACTCAGCTGAATGGTCCGGCAGGTGATGTTCTGGCGCGCGCCCTCGATGACTGGGCCGACAGTCTGCGCACGTTCAATGACGTTGCCGCCGACCACACAAGGCTTGGGTGGCTCGAGAGCTTGCGCGGGCATCCCGCGGAAGCCGAGAAGGAGTTGAGAATCGCTGCCGCCTTGGATCCAACCGATGCCCGACCTCACGTCTATCTCGGTGTCCTCGCTGCGCGCGACGGACGGTTCGACCAGGCCGTGCAGCATTTCAAAGCGGCAAAAGCCATATCGCCAGGCTACCAGAATTTGGATCAACTTTTGGCGGAAGCCGTCAAACGTGCGACGAAGGGCGACTGATGAATATTGCGCCCGGCTATGATGACGAGTTATGGCGAATTGGGCATTTCCCGTCGCTGCGGTCTTCGCCATATGAGGCAAGAAGGCCGCCTGCAAGCAGGACAGGATGGAGGTCGCGGGTATGAGTAAAGGTGCATTCGGTGTCCTTCTGTGCGCCCTGCTGATCTCCTGGCCGGCGGCGGCCCAGGAGCAGCGCGGATCAATCGAGGGCGTCGTCAAGGACGCGCAGGGCGGGGTTGTGCCCGGGGTTCTCGTCGAAGCCAGGAACGCGGCCGGCGGCACGGTGAACACGGTGACGGACGCGGCTGGCACGTACCGGTTTCCCTCGGTCGCGCCCGGGATCTACGCCGTCAAGGCCTCGCTGGCCGGCTTCCGTCCACAGGAATACGAACGCGTAGAGGTCCTCCTCGGCCAGATCAAGCGGGCGGATTTCACGCTCGCCATCGGCGGTGTCGCCGAAAGCGTCCAGGTGACGGCCGAGAGTCCGCTCATCGACGTGCGGCAGAGCGCGCGCGCCACGAGCATCCGTGACGAGCAGGTGGAGCTCCTGCCGAAAGGACGCGATTTCAGCACGCTCGTGACGCAGGCGCCGGGCGCGAACTACGAGAACCGCTCAGGCGGCATCTCGATCGACGGCTCGAGCGCCGGCGAGAACCGCTATATCGTCGACGGCATCGAGACCACCGACCTGCAGAGCGGCGTTTCGGGCAAGCAGCTGATTGCCGACTTCGTGGAAGAAGTGCAGGTGAAGTCGAGCGGATACACGGCCGAATACGGCGGCGCGACCGGCGGCGTGATCAACGTGATCACCAAGAGCGGCACGAACAATTTCCACGGCAGCGGATTGTTCTACTCCGAGGGCAGCGCGCTCAACGCCGGGCGCTACTCGTTTAGCACAGGGAGCGCCGCCGGCAGCACCATTGGTGATTTTGGCGGTTCGACCACGCAGGCGCCGCAGGCAGCAGGCGGACGGCCCTCGCTGCGGCTGAATCCGAGCACGAACCAGCAGGAGTACGTCACGTATCCCGAGGACGATGCGTACCGGTTCGACCCGGGATTTGCCGTTGGCGGTCCGCTGGCGCGCGACAAGGCCTGGTTCTATGCGGGCTACGAGCCGACGTTCATCAAGTACGAGCGCACGGTGCAGCTGCTCAGCGGCGGTTCGGTGACCCAGCGTCAGAAGGACACGCGACAGTTCCTGACCGTGAACCAGACGTCGCAAATCGGCAGCAAGCTGCGCACGCGCGCGGCGTTCAACAACAGCCGGCGCAAGCGGGACGGGCTCCTGCCGTCGCTCGATGGCACCGACCTGCCCAATACGCCATATGGGCTGATTCGCACATTCCCCAACTGGACTGTCTCGGGCCAGGCCGACTATGCGGCCACCCAGAACGTCTTCTTTGGACTGCGCGGCGGCTATTACTCCTCGGACATCCACGATGAGAATTTCCCGACGTCGCCGCGGTTCACTTTCTCCCCTACGGGCAATATCGGGTTCGTCGGCACCAACGGCGTGGCCGTCCCGGCGCAATTCCAGCAGGGCGCGGGTTTCAGCAGCTTCCCGGCAGGTGCCGCCTTCGCCTACGACCGTGACCAGCAGAAGCGCCTCAACTTCCAGGCCGACGGCACGTGGTACGCCACGGCGGCAGGCCAGCACCAGTTCAAGGCCGGCGTGCAGGTCGACCGGATCGGCAACGACGTGGATCAAGGCGAAACGGCGAACCGGGTGACGATCCGCTGGGGTGGATTTCTGTCGACTGGCGTACCGTTGACCCGCGGCCCGTTCGGCTACTACTCGGTGCGCAGCAACGGCGTCGACCCGAAGAGAGGCTTTATCACCCAGGGCGACGTCAGCACGAACAACATCGGGCTGTTCGTGCAGGACGCATGGACGATTCGAAACTTCACTGTCAACGCCGGCGTCCGGACCGAGCGCGAGCGCGTGCCGGCGTACGCGGCGGCACCGGACATTCCGACCTACGGGATCTCGTTCGACTTCAAGGACAAGCTGGCGCCGCGGCTCGGGCTCGCCTGGGATTTGATGGGCGACGGCCGGTGGAAGACCTTCGCGTCGTGGGGCGTGTTCTACGACATCTTCAAGCTGGAACTGCCCCGCGGCTCGTTCGGTGGCGACAAGTGGCTGGAGTACTACTACACGCTCGACACGTTCGACTGGACCAGCCTCGTCAGCGCCGCAAACTGCCCGCCGGCGTGCGCCGGCACCCTCATCCGCGGGCCGATCGACTTCCGTCATCCTTCATTTGGATCCGACGCCATCGAACCGGATCTGAAGCCGATGAAGCTGCAGGAGGCGGCGGTGGGTCTGGAGCGCCAGCTGGCCGGCAACATGGCAGTGAACGTCCGCTACGTGCACAAACAGATCGATCGTGCCATCGAGGACACGGGCTCGCTCGACGCCGCCGGCAACGAGATCTACATCATCGCCAACCCGGGCGAGGGGCTGACCGCGCTCGCGTTCACGAACCCCCGGGTCACCCTGCCGAAGCCGAAACGCGACTACGATGCCGTCGAGCTCGCGCTGGACAAGCGCTACTCGAACAACTGGTCGATGCGTCTCAGCTACATGTGGAGCCGGCTGTTCGGCAACTACGCGGGCCTGTCGCAGGGCGACGAGAACGGCCGGACCAGCCCCAACGTCGGCCGGCTCTTCGACTATCCGGCGATGATGTTCGATCAGCACGGACAGCCGGTGTTCGGATCGCTGCCGACGGACCACCCGCACCAGTTCAAGCTGCAGGCGATTTACAGTCTGCGGTTCGGCACCAGCTTCGGCGTCAACGAGTACGTGGCTTCTGGCGTGCCGGTGAGCCGCGAGCTCGGCATCCTGCCGACGAGCAACTATCCGGTGCAATACCTCGGGCGCGGCAGCGACGGTCGAACCGACGTGTACTCGCAGACCGACCTCTACGTTCAGCATGAATTCAAGATCGGCGGCCAACGGCGCGCGCAGATCAGCCTGAACGTGCTGAACCTCTTCGACCAGGCGGCATCGATTGGGAAATGGCAGACATACCAGCTCGAAGCCAATAACGGCATCACCTTCGATGAGGCGGCCTTTTATAGAGGGCAGCTCGATTTCGACCAGCTGATCCGGCAGCAAAACGTCCCGCAGGATCCGCGGTTCCTGAAGGACAGCTGGTACCAGTTCCCGATCTCGGCGCGCGTGGGGCTGAAGTTCCTCTTCTAGAGGATCCACCACAGAGGACGCGGAGGACGCGGAGGTAGAATCCTGAGAATCGACAGGATTCTTCCTCCTTTCCTCTGTGTCCTCCGCGGTGGAATGAGATTCTCGGATGTACCACTGGGCCCGCCGCATACGCGCCGCCGCGCCCGTTCTGCTCGTCGTGCTGCTCGCGGTGCCGGCACTTCACGCCGCGCAGCGTCGGTACATTGAATCCCCCGCCGGCCCCGTCTTTCGCGAAGGCCTGAAGCTGCTCTCGGCCGAACACTGGCGCGAAGCGGCGGACGCGTTCGAACAGGCGATCGATCTCGACGAGCAGTACGCGCTCGCCTTCTACGGGCTCGGCCGCGCGCGGATGGGGGAAAAACAGTACGTGGCGGCGGTCCATGCCCTCGAACGCTGCGCCGCGCTATTCATCTCGCAAGCCGCGGAACGGACGTCGCAGCAGATGGGGACGGCGCAGCGCCGCCAGGATCAGATTCTCGAGCTTCGCGAGCACCTCCGCTATCTGCAATCGGGGCCGCCGTCGGCCAGGCGCCAGCTCCAGGCGGAGCAGATTCAGCAGAACATCCAGGATCTCGAGCTGGCGCTGCGCGACGGGATCGGCGACATGACGCTGCGTGTGCCCGCGTTCGTCTCGCTGTCCCTCGGCAGCGCGCATTTCCGGCGCGGATCGATGGTCGATGCCGAACGCGAGTACCGGAGTGCTCTCAAGGCCAACGCGAAAATGGGCGAGGCGCACAACAACCTCGCCGTCGTGCTGTTGATGACGGGCAGAGCGGAAGACGCTCGCAAGAGCGTCAAGGACGCCGAGCGCTACGGCTATCCCGTGAATCCTCAGCTCAAAGACGATATCCAGGCGGCCCTGAAGCGCTGAAATCTGGAATTCGTAAGGACAAGTCCACACTGCAAATTCCAGAGCCGGTTCGCCTCATCAACCAATTCCGGAAGGCTCACACATCTCGCAGTAACCGGCGCTCGTCCGGCCGAGCTGTGACCGTTCCAAAATCGCGCAGCGACAGCCGCCCAGCTACCAGATTTTGGATCCGCGAATTGCGCAGCGTCCGGCCTTGGGACAGATGAGATCTGACTGGATTGTTGCGCGCTATGATCATGCGTTCCCGCAAGCGGGACGGTTCGAGAAGCCTGTCTTTGCAGGGAGGTCGTCGATGATTCACCGTTCACGGTTGGTGGCGCTGGCCGTTGTCGCCGCGCTGATGGGAGCAGCGACCGCCGCGTGGGCCCAGCAACAGTCGGGACGAATCGACGGCATTGTCACCGACGCGAGCGGTGGTGTCGTACCCGGCGTGACAGTGATCCTCACCGGCCCGTCCACTGCGCCGATGGAAGTCACCACTGGCGGGGGCGGCGATTACCATTTCTTGAATCTGGCGCCCGCCGTCTATACCGTCACGGCGAAGCTCTCCGGGTTTGGCGACGTCATCCGGGAGAATGTCATCGTCCAGACCGGGACGAGCGCTCAGATTGACTTGCAGATGCGCCCGGCGGGAGTGAGCGAAGCCATCACCGTGACCGCCGAAACGCCGATGATCGACATCCGCAAAACCAGCACCGAGACCACGTTCGACGAGACTACGCTGCAGAAGATTCCGACAGCGCGCGATCCGTGGGTCCTGGTGCAGCAGGTGCCGGGAGTGCTCGTCGATCGCGTCAACGTGGGTGGCAACGAGAGCGGACAGCAGTCGACGTTCATTCGCGGCGCCAGCGACGGCACCGACACGATGTGGAACATCGACGGGGTCACGATTACCGACCCGTCCGCGATCGGCTCCACGCCGACGTACTACGATTTCGACGCGTTCCAGGAAGTGCAGTTCACGACCGGCGCGAACGATCCGCGGCAGCAGACCGGCGGGATCGGTATCAACTTCGTCACCAAGCGCGGCACCAATGTTCCGAAGGGGTCTGCTCGCTTCATCTTCACCAACGACAACCTCCAGAGCGACAACATCCCGGCGGATCTCAAAGCGCTGCCGCCGTCGGCGACGCTGCCGCAGGGTTTTATCGGCAACCAGGTGAAGCGGGTCATGGACTTCGGCGTCGAGGCAGGCGGACCGATCGTGAAGGACAAGGTCTGGTTCTGGGGGGCCGCGGCGAAAAACGATATCAAGAACATCATCATCACCGGATTCCCTGACAATACCCAGTTGATCGATTACAACGCCAAGCTCAACTGGCAGGTGAACAACGCGCACAACGCCACGTTTTTCTACTTCCGCGGTGATAAGAAGAAGCAGGGCCGAAACGCGGGCGTGACCCGGCCGCCGGAGACCACGTGGAACCAGACCGGGCCGACCAGCGTGTACAAGTTCGAAGACGCGATGACGCTCGGCACGTCGACGTTCGTGGCCGCGCGATATGCGTATGTGCACGGCGCCTTCACGCTCGCGCCTCAAGGCGGACGCGACTCCAACGTCGTGTACGACGGCGCCAGCGGCACGTACCATGGGTCGTTCTATTTCTACGACACGGCCCGCCCGCAGCATCAATTTCAAATCGACGGCAGCCATTTCCGGGGGAAGCAGGAGCTCAAGTTCGGTTTCCAATACCGCCACACGGTCGTCGAGTCGCTGACGGCCTGGCCCGGCAACAAAGTCGTTGCGGATGTGGACGATGATCTGGCGTTCGTCACGCGGGACGGCTCGGCGACCGTGAAGGAGCAGATCGTGAGCGGGTACATCGGCGACACCCTGACGTGGAACCGCGTGACCGCGTCACTCAATGTGCGGTGGGACCGTCAATGGGGCAGCAACCAGCCGACGCAGGCGGCCGCCAATCCCGTCTTCCCCGAGCTGCTGCCCGCGCTGACCTTCCCCGGACGCGACAAGGATTTCACCTGGAATGACTGGTCGCCGCGCGTGGGTGCCACCGTGGCGCTCGATCCGGCGCGGAAAACGACGGCCCGCGTCAACTACGCCCGGTACGCCTCGCAGATCTATACGCAGCTGCTCTCGTTCGACAATCCGCTGTTCACGATCTCGGAGCTCGATTACGGGTGGAGTGACCGGAACGGGGATACGGTGGTGCAGCGGAGCGAACTGGACTTCAGTTATCTGGCCGGATCCTATTACGTCGACCCTTCCAACCCTGCGGCGATCGTTCCGCCCAATCGCATCGATGCGGACTTCAAGTCGCCGCACACACAGGAATTCGTGGCAGGGCTCGATCGTGAAATCATGCCGGCGTTCTCGGTGGGCGCCGCCTTCACCTGGAGCCGGACGACCGACCTGATCTGGTGGCCGCTCCTGGGCATCACCCGGGCCGACTTCATTGCGAATGCGACTCCCGTCACGGGGACGATCAATGGTCAGAGCTATAGCGCCAGCTGGTATCGACTGAGACCTGGAGTCCACCCCCTGCCGGGCAACGCCCAGATCGAGACCAACCGGCCCGGCTATTACCAGCAGGCGACGGGCTTTCAGCTGACGGCGAACAAGCGATTACAGAACCGCTGGATGATGCGGGGCAGCTTCGCCTGGAACAATCCCAGACGCCACATTACCGATCCGAACAGCGGTTTACAGGATCCCACGAGCACTCAGGTAAACGGCAATTCGACCTCCGCCGGCACGACGCCATTCGTCGGACCGACCGAGGATGGCTCGCTGATAGCGGTCTCCTCCGGTGGCGGGAGCGGAGCCAAAGCCGACGTATTCATCAACTCGAGATGGCAGTTCAACGTCAACGGCATGTACCAGTTGCCGTACGGGTTCAACGTGGCCGGGAATTTCCTCGGCCGTCAGGGCTATCCCACCGTGTACTACCATCGCGTGAACAACCCCGACGCGTTCACCACGTTCATCCGCATCAAACCGTTTGCTGTCGACGAGTTCCGCTTCCCCAATGTCTATACTGTGGATGGACGAATCGAGAAGGACGTGAAGCTCCAGCGCGCGAACGTGACGCTCCTGATGGAAGGATTCAACCTGTTCAACAGAGCCTACACGCTGCAGCGCCAGAGCCGCATCAACACCGCAACCGCGAACGAGGTTCGTGAGATCCTGAGCCCGCGCATCATCCGCTTCGGTGCACGGTTCACCTTCTGAGCTGATCTGTCTGGTAGGGTCCGCCTTCAGACCGGGCCGCACGCTTGTGCGGCCCCTTTTTCAGACGCCCTCCAGTCGCCGACCGAACAGCTGCACCGGTGCAAAAGCGTGCAGCCCTTCCAGTCGAGCCGTGACGAGCTCGCCGGTGCCGAAGTGGATCGGCTCTTGAAGACGCTCCTGCGCACACGACGAAAAAGCTGACTTGTTCGTTTGCGGAGCGTGTCCGTTTTTGGGGGACCGCAGCGATTACGGCCTGTCAAGAGGTCTGCGCTCCCGGCGTTCTCGAGGGCGGCGGCTTCAGGAGGTTGAGCCACTATGAAGCGTTCACGGTGTCTTGTGGCGGGCGCGGCGCTCGTGCTGCTGCTTCCGTCCGCAGCCTGGGCTCAACAGGAGTCCGGACGAATCGATGGCGTCGTCACCGATGCGAGCGGTGCAATCGTGCCGGGCGTCACAGTATTGCTGACCGGCCCGGCCACGGCGCCGCAGGAGACGGTGACGGGCGGCGGCGGCGATTACCACTTTCTCAACCTGGCGCCGGCCGTCTACACCGTCACGGCGACGCTCTCCGGGTTTGGCGACGTCATCCGCGAGAGCGTCATCGTCCAGACCGGCACGAGCGCGAAGATCGATCTGCAGATGCAGCCGGCAGGTGTGAGCGAAGCCATCACCGTCGTCGCCCAGACGCCGATGATCGACATCCGCAAGACCAGCACCGAGACGAGGTTCGACGAGACAACGCTGCAGAAAATACCGACTGCGCGCGACCCGTGGGTGCTGCTCCAGCAGGTCCCCGGCGTTCTCGTCGATCGCGTCAACGTCGGCGGCAACGAGAGCGGCCAGCAGTCGATTTTCGTTCGCGGCGCCAGCGACGGCAGCGACACGATGTGGAACATCGACGGCGTCGTGATCACCGATCCGGCGGCGATTGGACAGACGCCGGCGTACTACGACTTCGACGCCTTCCAGGAGGTTCAGATCACAACCGGCGCAAACGACCCGCAGCAGCAGACCGGCGGCGTCGGCATCAACTTCGTGACCAGGCGGGGGACGAATACGCCGAAGGGATCGGGCCGCTTCATCTTCACGGACGACGGCCTGCAGAGCGACAACGTTCCGGCGGATCTCAAGGCGCTGCCGAAGTCGACGTCCCTGCCGCAGGGCTTCATCGGCAACCAGGTAAAGCGCGTGATGGACTTCGGCGTCGAGGCCGGCGGCCCGATTGTCAAAGACAAGGCGTGGTTCTGGGGTGCCGCGTCGAGGAACGAGATCAAGAACATCATCATCACGGGATTTCCCGATAACAGCGAGCTGACCGACTACAACGCCAAACTGAACTGGCAGGCGAACACGTCGCACAATGCGACGTTCTTCTACTTCCGCAGCGACAAGACGAAGGAGGGGCGCGACGCCGGTGTGACGCGGCCGCCTGAGACGACGTTCAATCAGACGGCTCCGACGAGCGTGTACAAGTTCGAAGATGCGATGACGTTCGGGCCGTCAACGTTCGTTGCGGCAAAGTACGCGTACGTCGACGGGGCCTTCGCGCTGACGCCACAGGGCGGCCGCGACGCGAATGTCGTCCTCGACGGCGCCACCGGGACGTTCCACGGATCGTACTTGTTCGTCGACACGGACCGGCGGCAGCATCAGCTTCAGCTCGACGGCAGCCATTTCCGCGGCAACCAGGAGCTCAAGTTCGGTTTCCAGTATCGCCATACGGTCGTCGGATCGACGGTGGCATGGCCGGGCAACAAGGTGGTGGCCGACGTGGACGACGATCTCGCGTTTGTCACGCGGGACGAGACCCTGAGGAACCGCGAACAGATCGTCAGTGGTTATCTCGGCGACACGGTGACCTGGAACCGCGTCACTGCGTCGCTCAACCTGCGGTGGGATCGTCAATGGGGCAACAACGAGGCGACCGCGGTTGCGGCCAACCCGATCTTCCCCGACCTCCTGCCGGCGCTGGCGTTCCCCGGACGCGAAAGCGATTTCACATGGAACGACTGGTCACCGCGCGCCGGCGTCACGGTGGCGCTCGATGAGACGCGCAAGACGACCGCCCGCGCCAACTACGCCCGCTACGCGTCGCAGATCTACACACAGTTGCTGTCGTTCAACAACCCGCTGTCGTCGATCTCCGAGCTCGATTACCTCTGGCAGGATCGGAACGGGGACCAGGTCGTGCAGCGGAACGAGGTCGATTTCCGCGGTCTGGTCGGCTCCTATTACGTCGACCCGTCGAACCCGACGGCGATCGCGCCGCCAAACCGGATCGATCCGGATCTGAAGTCGCCGCACACGCAGGAATTCCTCGTCGGCATCGATCGGGAGATCATGCCCGCCTTTGCGGTCGGCGCGGCGTTCACGTGGACGCGCACGACGGACACCATCTGGTGGCCGTTCGTCGGCATTACCCGGGCGGACTTCGTGCCGGCCGCGACGCCCGTGTCCGGGAGCATCAACGGCCAGAGCTACAGCGTCCCTTTCTACCGCTTGACGCCTGGCGTCCAGCCGCTGCCGGGCAACGCGCAGATCGAAACGAACCGGCCCGGCTATCACACGCAGGCGACAGCCTTCCAGGTGACGGCGAACAGACGGCTGCAGAACCGCTGGATGATGCAGGGCAGCTTCGCCTGGAATAATCCGAGGCGGTACATCACCGATCCGACCGTCGGGTTACAGGATCCGACGAGCACACAGGTCTCGGGGCGATCGACGTCGACCGGCACGTCGCCGTTCGTCGGGCCTACGGAGGACGGCTCGTTGATCGCCACCTCCGCCGGCAGCGGCAATGGATCCAAGGCTGACGTGTTCATCAACTCGCGATGGCAGTTCAACGTCAACGGCATGTATCAGCTGCCGTACGGGTTCAACGTCGCCGGCAATTTCTTCGGCCGCCAGGGTTATCCGATCGTGTACTACCACCGCGTCCTCGATCCGGACTTCGTGACCTTCATCCGGGTCAAGCCGTTCGAGGTGGACCAGTTCCGGTTCCCGGATGTCTATACCGTGGATGGACGGATTGAGAAGGAACTGAAATTCCCGTACGCCAACGTGACGCTGTTGATGGAAGGGTTCAATCTGTTCAACAAGGCCTACATCCTGCAGCGCCAGAGCCGCATCAACAGCCCGACTGCCAACGAGGTGCGCGAGATCCTCAGCCCGCGCATCGTACGCGTTGGCGCGCGCCTGACTTTCTGAGACCGCGGAGGACGCGGAGAAAACGGAGGAGGATACAGAGAAAACGGTATTACACACAGAAACGGAGCAACGGAGACGAGCAAGAGAAGACAACGGCATTGCTGCCGTCCTGAGTTGTGCGTCGTGACTTTCGACCTGCGGCACCTCTGCACGGGTGGCGCGGCTGCATCAGGCTGTTGCGTCATGCGCGCCGCAGGAGTGATCGCTCGAAACTCAAAGCTCAGAGAGCGTGAAGAGTTCACACGCTTGGACGCCGTTGGAAAACCACAAAGCTCACAAAGATCACAAAGAAGATGGCCTTCTTTGTGGCCTTTGAGGTCTTTGTGGTTTGATCTGGCAGCCGATTTTTCACAGGCTCTCAAAACTCAGAACTCAAAACTCACAACTCCATACTGTTCCCGCTCGTCTCCGTTCCTCCCTTGTTTCACCGTTCCCTCTGTTCCCTCTGTTCCAGCGCCCGCGCCTGCTCGTCCTCCCCAGCATCTTTCAATGCACGAATGGCAAGCGCATAGTTCTGAGGCGTCGGCGCCTGCGCGACGAGATCCGTGAAGAGACCGACGAAGTTCGATTTGCGTCCGGTCGCGAGATAGAACGCACCGAGCCGTGTTCGCGCTTCCAGGCTCTCCGGATAGAGCTTCAGCTCTTTGGCGAACGCCCGTTCCGCGTCTTCGGAACGGCCGGCCCGGAAGAGGCAGTCGCCAAGATGCAGGTATAGCCCGGGCACGGTCAGACCGGGACGGGCCGCCACCTTTGCTGCCGCCTGCTCGAAGAGCGGCAGCGCGGCGGCGTACTCGCCTCGTTCATAGCGGACGAGACCCTGGATGTAGAACGGCATGGCCAGTCCTGCATCGCGCGCGATGGCGGCCTGGGCGTACGACGCGGCGGCGTCCCGCGATCCGCGCTCGTACGCGATCCGCGCGAGCAGCTCGTTCGCCTGGGCCGGTTCCCTGTCCATCGCCGCACGGGCCTCGGCCTCGGCCTGGTCGTACTGGCGTTTCCGTGCCAGCGCGCGCCCGAGGCGAAGATGTGCGGCGGCGTTGTCGGGCGCGAGCGAGATGATCCGGCGCATCACCAGCAGCGCTTCCTCGCCGCGGCTGGTACGCTGCAAGACCGTGACGAGGCGCTCCCACACGTCGACCATCTGCGGATTGTCGGCGAGAATGCGCTTGTAGGCGGCGATCGCCTCGTCGAAGCGGCCATCGCGCGCGAATTGAATCGCCTGGCGGTAGGTTCGGAAAATGGCGATCTTCTCTTTGGGATCCGGCAGCGACTGGCTCACCGCCGCAGCCGGCTGCACGGTCATGCCGATATATCCGAGCGCCTGAAACTTCTCGAGATCCTCGGCGGCGACGGCCTGCGGCTTTGCCGCCGGCGCAGGTTGGACGAATGCCGCGAGCGCCGCGTGCATGGCGTCGCGCGTCTGCCGCCGGGCGGCGGCCAGGTTGTTCGACTCGGCGGCGTCCCGTTCGAGATCGTACAGCTCGTCGCGCGGCGCCTGGATGTAGCGGAACCTCCCGTCGGTGAGCGCATACAGCTCGCTCCAGCCGAAGTGATAGCGCGGATACATCGACTCGGAGTAGATCGAGCGGGCACGCGCGTCCGGCTTGTCCGGGTCGTCGACCAGCGAGGCGCCGCGCCATGCGCGGTCGGGCTGCGCACCTGTCAACGCGGCAATCGTCGGTGCGACGTCAATCAGCTGGACCGCCGCCGCCACCCGCGTCCCGGCGCGCGCCTGGTCCGGCCACTTGATGACGAGCGGCACGTGGGCGACGCCTTGATACAGAAAGATTCCATGTTCCTGTTCGTCGTGATCGCCCAGGCCCTCGCCGTGGTCCGACGTCAGGACCATGAGCGCCTGGTCGTAGAGGCCGCGCGACCTGAGAAGCTGAATCGCTCTGCCGACGAGCGAGTCGGCGTACGCGATCTCGCCGTCGTAGGGATGGCTGTACTGCTCGCGATAGGGTGGCGGCGGCGTGTAGGGCGTGTGCGGCTCGTACAGGTGCAGAAAGAAGAACAGCGGGCCGCGATCGTGGCCGGCGATCCAGTCGTTCGCCCGCGTGATGGTGTCTGCGCCCGGCCGCTGCACCTGTCCGATGGTCACTTCGGGTCCGGTCGGGGCGTCAAATGCGGCATCGTACTCGTCGAAGCCGCGATCGAGCCCGGTCTCCTTTCTCAGAATGTACGACGAGACGGCCGCGCCGGTCGCATACCCCGCCCGCCTGACACGCTCGGCGAGCGAGACGATATCGCGGTTCAGCGTAAATCCGACGTTGTCGCGGGCGCCGTGCTCGAACGGTAACAGACCGGTCAGGAGCGACGCGTGCGACGGCAAGGTCTGCGGCGAGTGCGAAAACGCCGCGCGGTAGACGATGCCGTCCGCGGCGAGCGCCTCGATGTGCGGCGTGGCGACCGCGCCGCCGTACAGCCGCAGGTGATCGGCCCGCAGCGTATCGATCGAGATCAACACCACGACGCGGGCACGCTGGCCCGCCTGGTGTGCCGAATGGCACCCAGTGGACGACGCGACAAGTGCCAGTGTCAGAAGAGCGCGAGCCGGCGCGCGATCGCGGGGACGCATGAACAACCTGATTGTAGTGCAGGCCTTCAGGCCTGCTGGGGGCGGACCGGCCGCCTCCGCGCTTCGCGCTTCGGCGAGCCTCGCCGTCGCGAAGCGAAGGCGGGAAGGTCCGCACGACAGGCGAAGGGATTCTTGTCGGTCTCGTCTGTTTTCTGGCAGTATCGGATCACTATGCGCTGTCCGCTCGTCCTGCTGGCATCGTTGTTGATCATCGTGCCGTCCGCAGCCGCACAACTCGCCACCGGCCGTATCGACGTGACCTTGCGGAATGCCGCAGGGGAAAAGCTGGCCGGCGCTGTCGTGGAGCTGTCCGGTCCGGTGATCGAGGCTGAGATATCCGATCCACAGGGGCAGGTTCATTTCCTCAATCTGCCGGCCGGCACCTACGGCATCCGGGTCACGCTGGCCGGCTTCAATCAGTACGTCAACAATCGTGTGGAGGTGGTCGCCGGCGCCGCAACCTCGGTTCCCGTCACGTTTGCGGCTCCAGGCGCCGAGCAGACCCTCACCATCGTCGCCGCGACGCCGGCGATCGATCCGACGCGCCAGACCACCACCACGAACGTGCCGCTGGAGGAACTGCAGGATCTTCCGACTCCGCGTGATCCGTGGGCGGTCATGCAAACAGTTCCCGCCATCTACGTCGATCGGGTGAACATCGGCGGCAGCGACTCCGATCAGCAGGCGACCTTCATCGGGAAGGGTGCGGTCTCGACTGACAACACCTGGAACATCGACGGCGTTCCGGTCACCGACATGGCCGTCACGGGATCGAGCCCGGCTTTCTACGACTTCGACATGTTCAAGGCCATCTCGTTTGTCACCGCCGGTGCCGACGTTCGCAACCCGACGCCGGGCGTACAGGTGAACCTGATCTTCAAGAAGGGCGCGAACGTCCCGCACTGGAACGCGCGCATCTACCTGGCGAACGAGACGCTGCAGAGCACGAACATTCCGACCGATCTGGTCGAGACGCTCGGCGGCGCGACAGGAAAGGGCAATCGCATCGACCGGATGAGGGATTACGGCTTCGAGATCGGCGGACCGATCCTCAGGGACTACGTGTGGGGCTGGGTCTCACGGGGCAGGACCACGTTGCGCACCCGGACGCTCACCAGCGTGCTCGACGAAACCACGCTGAAGGACTTCGCGATGAAGGTCGACGGCCGGCCTCCGCGCCATCAGCTGCGCGGCGGCTTCACGCTGTTCGATGCGAACCGGACCAAGGACGCAAGCGGCGAGGGCCCGACCCGTTCCGCCGAAACGGCGTGGAACGAAACCGCTCCCACCAGATACTACAAAGGCGAAGCCGACTACGTGTTTCACCGGAATCTCGTCGCGTCGGCGCGGGTGGCGCAGGTCGCGGCGCGCAGGGACCTCGTCCCGGCCGGCGGTCTCGACCGGAACATTTTTCAGGACGACTTGCTCGTCTGGCACAACTCGTACTTTTCCAGGAAGACCGACCGCCCGCAACGGTACGCCGGCGCCGACGCCAGCGTGTTCGCCGGCCGCCAGGAGCTGAAATTCGGCTTCGCCTGGCGCAGAACGCCGGTTGAATCGCAGTCGCTCGTGCCCGGCAGCAAGATCGTCACCTCCTGGGCGGGCTATCCGAAGCTGCTGGCCTTAGCGCAGCATGACTACTCGCTCAGCAGCATCGGCCTGTACACGAACGCATTCGTGTCCGACACCATTCAGGCCGGACCGATGACACTCATTGCCGGCCTCCGCTACGACCGCCAGACATCGTCCTTATCGGCGGCAGAGATCCCCGCCGTGCCGAACGTACCGCTGCTGCCGGCGGTCAGCGCGAAGCCGGTTGCAGACGTCTTCCGGTTTCGAAACATCACCCCTCGTGTTGGCGTCACCGTCGCGGTCGACCAGGCCCGGAACACGCTCGTCCGCGCGAGCTACGCGGAATTCGCCTCGCAGCTGCCGGCGACTGCGGCATCGTTCGTCTCGCCGATTCAACCGGACACGTACGTGTCATACAGTGCGGTCGACGCGAACAGCAACGGCGTCGCCGACCTGACCGAAATCGACGTCGCGGGCGGTGTCAAGGGATCGTCGAACGTCGACCGGCTGCATCCCGGCGTGTTCACAACCGTCAACCGCGTCGGCGACATCACCGCGCCTCGCACGCGCGAAATCCTGGCCGGCGTCGACCGTGCGTTCACTCCAGAGCTCGCGGTGAATGCGGCGGTGACGTACCGCTACGCAGACCATCTGATCTGGATCCCGTCGATCGGCGCGCAGCCGTCCGACTACCGGCAGACGACTGTGGTGACTGGGAACTTTCCGGTCGTGGGCCCGGTTTCGGTGCCGGTGTATGGGATCACCACAAGTCAGATCGGCCGCGAGGCGATCAACCGCGAAGGCTACCACCGCCGCTCTCTGTCGTTCGAGCTCGGCGCGACGAAACGGATGTCCGACCACTGGATGGCGCGGGCCGGGTTTGCCTGGTCTGAATGGAACGAGTACTTCGACGATCGAGCGCGGGCCATTCTCGATCCGACACCCACGCCCTCAGCCTCTGACCAGTTTGCGAGCTTCACCGCGGCGGGGCCGCTCGCCGACGGCGGCCCCGTCGTCGTGGCCGCGGAGGGCAGCGGCCGGAGCGCGGTCTTCATGCTGCCGCCGAAATACCAGTTTGCGATCGGCGGCCTCTATGAGGGCCCGTTCGGGGTCAATCTCGCCGGCAATTTCGCGCTCCGGCAAGGCTACGGGCAGCCGTTCTTCATGAGCCGCGTGCCTGCCGCAGATTCGCTCGTGCCGGAGAAGAATGTCCTGCTCGTCGACCGGCCCGATCGCTTCCGTCTCGATCCGGTCAGGCTGCTCGACATCAGGTTCGAGAAGCGCTTCAGCTTTCAGAATGCCAATCTCGCGTTCGACTTCGACGTCTTCAACATCCTGAACAGCGCCACCGTGCTCGGCCGTCAGTATGATGCGCGCTCGACGGCATTCCAGCAGGTGCTCGAGATCATGAACCCGCGAATCGCGCGTCTCGGCGTGCGGTTCTTCTTCTGAACCATGGAGCGCTAATAACTTCGAACCATAGATGGAACCACAAAGAACACAAAGAGCGCAAAGAAGAAAATTGGAAGCCGTGTCTTCTTTGTGGTCTTTGTGAGCTTTGTGGTTTCTTATTCTCTTTGCGATCTTGGTGGCTCCTTATTTTCTGCTGTCTCGACCTTCGTGCTTCAACAGGCTCGAAATCTCCCTGATGTCCTTCCCGTAAAACGCGGGTGGCGCCGTGCGAATGAATTGTTCCAGATACGGCCGCGCCGCGCCGACGCCCTTGTCCCTGGCAAGTGTGGTCGCCAGGTTGTAAAGGGCGTCGTAGTTCGTCGGATCGAGGCTGACGGCGCGCTCCCAGGCCTCGATGGCCGCGCCCCGATCTCCTCGCCGCATCGCCACGATACCGAGTCCGGCGTGGCCGTGTGACGATGTCGGATCCAGCGCGATCGCGCGCTCGAAGCGGCCGCCCGCACTGGCGAGATCGCCGCGTTCGAGGTCCAGCGTGCCCAGATTTTCGAGTGCCATGCCGCTATGCGGATCGATCGCCAGCATCCGCTCGAACGCCTTCCTGGCTTCGGCGGATCGGCCGCCGCGCGCGAGGGCGATGCCGAGGCCGTTCATCGCGTCGGGATCCGGATCCGCTGCCGTCAAGGCCGGTTCGAGGAGCTTGATCGCTTCGGCGGCGTGGCCGCTTTCCGCCAGGTAGGTCCCGAGCTGCGTGATCAGGTCACGCTGCGCGACGCCGGCCGCGAGCGCCCGCCGCAGCGTGCTGATGGCCTCGGCGACGTCGCCGGTCTCCCAGGCGACAAACGCCAGATGCCGATAGGCGAGCGCCATGTCGGGCCGGCGGCTGATGATGTCCCGATACACGCGGGCGGCGTCGGCAGCGCGGTGTTCGGAGTAGAGCAACACGCCGCGGTGAATCGCCTGATCCAGCGGCAGCAGCGTTTTCGGGTCGTCGGCCTCCGTGTACCGCGCCTTCGCCGGTTGGCGGCCGCTGACGTAGCCAAGCGCCCGCAGGCGCATGGTGGCTTCCGGATCTTCGTTGCTGCGGGAGCCAGGAAGCGACGCGCCGAACGCGCGAAGGCTTGCGGCGAGCGTCCGATCGCGGCCGGGATCGCGTCCTGCGAGATTCGAGGTCTCGGCCGGGTCGGCGGACAGATCGTATCGTTCGGGCACCGGCAGATCGACGTACTTGTCACGGTTGACGATCGTGCCCGTCAGCGGCGCCCAGCCGCGGTTGAGCATCGCCGACATCGCTTCGAAATAGGAAACGCGCGCGGTCGCGCTGCCGCGTCCGCGATCCGCCAGCAGCGTGAGACCGGGCAGGTCTGCAGGGACTGGCAGGCCGGTCGCATCGAGGATCGTCGGCACGATGTCGACGTGCCGGGCCGGGGTCGGAGAAACCAGGCCCTTGCGCGGCCGCCCGGCCTGCGCGGTGGCGCCGAGCTCGGCGATGATCAGCGGGATCCGCAGGGTCGACTCGTACGCGAGCAGCCCGTGCGTCGCTTCGCCATGGTCGCCGAGCCCTTCACCGTGATCGGCGGTGATCACCGTCAGCGTCGGCCGGCCGGCGCTCGTCACATCGTTCAACAACGGCGCAAGCGCGGCGTCGACAGCCGCCACCTCGCCCAGGTACGGCCGTCCGGCATAGCGCGCGTCGAACGGCGGCGGCGGCGCGTACGGTGCATGCGGATCGAACAGGTGAAGCCACACGAACCAGCGCTCCGTCCTGCGCTGGGCGATCCATGTGCGCGCGAGCGGCACCACGGCCGATGCCGGACGCTCGGGCATCACGAACTCGGTCGGCGCCCGGGTTTCGCCGAACCGGTCGTCGTAGGTATCGAAGTTCTGGCTCAACCCGTAGCGTGAATGCAGCGGAAAGGCTGCGACGAACGCGGCCGTCGCGTATCCGGCCTTCTTCATCACCGACGCGAGCGTCGTCGTGTTCGGCGGCAGCCGATAGCCGCTGTTGTCGCGGATGCCGTGCTGAAACGGGTAGCGTCCCGTGAGAATGCTGGCGTGCGACGGCAGCGTGAGCACCGCATGGGCGTGTGCGAAGTCGAACCGGACGCCGGCGCTTGCCGCGCGGTCGAGCGTTGGTGTGGCGGCTTGACCGCCATAGGCGCCGAGCGCGTCGGCACGGAGCGTGTCGATGGTGATGAGCAGAACGTTCTGACCGGGAATCCGTGTGAGGGCGGCTGGCGCGAAGCGGTCTCGCCAGACGAAGGTGCCGGCCAGCACGGCGAGAAGCATCAGAAGGAGATAGATCGTGCGCGGAACGATCGGAAAGCGCGAGCCGGCTTTCTCAGCGGCAAGAGGTGAGTGCTTAGCCGTAAAAATTATGTAGCGCAGGCCTTCAGGCCTGCATGAAGGCCGCCGGGCAGCCCTGACCAGCCTCCGCTGAAGCTACGGGGTCCGCCGTAGCCTTGGCGAAGGCGGGAAGGGCTGCGCTACAACGGTGTTTCCGGTGAATCAGTGCCGCCCGCCCGCGCGGGACGATCCGCCGAACGCGCGCCGGGCTTCCGCACGGATGGCCTCGGCCTGCTGTCGATTCCCGATCGTCGTCCATACCCGCGCGGCGAGGGCGTAGGCCTCGGGTGTCGGCGTGGCTCGCAGCATTTCGGTCAACACCTGGCCCGCGGCTTCGGTGCGGCCCGTGGCCTGGTACAGGCTGGCGATTCCGGCGCGCGCCCGCGCATCCCGCGGCCATGTTTCGAGCTCGAGCTTGAACTGGGCTTCCGCCTCGGCGTACCGCTCGAACCGGCTGAGCGTATCGCCGGTGTAATAGTGCAGGTCCTTCAGGAAGCTGCCGCGGGACCTCTGCTGCTCCGCTGCAGCCTCGAGAAAGCGCGGCAGTGCCTCGTCGTAATCCCCCTGGTCGTAGAGGAGCCGTCCTTCGACGTACGCGGGCATCGGCAGCTTCGGGTCGGCCGCACGCGCCAACTGGGCTTCGCGGCGCGCCGCGTCGGCATCATGCCGCACCAACGCAATCCGGGCGAGGAGCTCGTGGGATGCCGCGCGCGCGTGCGCGTCCGTGCGGGCGATTTCGGCCGCCAGCTGCGCGTGATCCCGTGCTTCGTCGAATTTTCGCTGTTTCAGGAGCACCGCCGCCGCACCCAGATACCCTGCCGGATCCGACGGCTGCCGCTCGATATAGTGACCGACCGCCTCGACCGCCAAATCCAGCCGATCGAGCCGGTCCGCACACTGTGCGAGCTGCATCCAAACGTCAGCCATCCCGGGATCCTCGCGCAGAACCTGCTGGAGCCGCGCAAGAGCAGCCGTATACCTCCCTTCGCCGGCCAGATCGGTGGCGGCTCGATAGCTTTCGAGCAGGTGGTCTTTATCCTTGGGGTCGACCAGGTCATTGTCCGCGATTCCCGGCATTCCGGCCTGGGCCGCGACATAGCCGAGGGCCTGCAGGCGGTCGCGCGCATCAGCGGACACGGCTGCCGGCCGATGGATGATCGCGCCCGCGAGGAGCCGGTCCAGCGCGCCGCGCAGCGCCTGGCGCGTCTGCGTGCGGTCCGCCGCGAGATTGGCGCGTTCGTCGGGATCGCGCTGCAGGTCGTACAGCTCTTCGCGCGGCGCCTTGATGTAACGATAGCGGCCCGCGGTGAGGGCCGTCAGTTCGCTCCAGCCCAGGTGATACCGCGCGTAGAGCGCCTCGGAATATACGGACGTGTCCGGCAGCGGCCCGGTCCCGTCCAGCAGCGGCTTGAGCGATCGGCCGCGCAGGTGACCGGGATCGGGAGCCTTCACCAGGTCCAGGATCGTGGGGACGAGATCGATCTGCTGCACCACATCCGCGATACGGCGGCCGGCTCCGGCACTGCCCTCCTGCTTGACGATGAGCGGCACGTGGATGGCTTCGTCGTAGACGAAGAGGCCGTGCTCCTGTTCGCCATGATCGCCGAGGCCTTCCCCGTGATCCGACACCAGCGCAATCGTCGACTGATCATAAAGCTGGCGCGATTTCAAATAGCGGACGAACGTCCCGATGATCTCGTCGGCATAGGCGATCTCGCCGTCATACGGTGCGAGCTCGGTGAAGCGGCCCGGCGGGGCGTACGGTTTGTGCGGCTCGTACAGATGCAGGAACAGAAACGCGCGCGGCGATCCGATCGACGAGAGCCACCGTTCAGCGATGGCTTCCGACGTCGCGCCGTCCCGATGGACCTCCGTCATGGTGACATCCGGCGGCCACGGGATGTCGCCGTCGAAGAAATCGAAGCCTTGCGCGATCCCGGTTTCCTTCCGCAGCACCGGTGTCGAGACGACGCCGGCGGTCGCGTAGCCGCGCTCGCGCAGCATCTGCGGGAGCAGCCGTTCGCCGCTCTCGAGCGTGAACCCGAAGTTGTCGCGCACGCCGGTCTCGAACGGCAGGCGGCCGGAGAGCAGCGCGGCATGGGCCGGAAGCGTCTGCGGCGCGTGAGAGTACGCGCGCTCGAACACCACGCCATCGGCGGCCAGGGCGTCGATCGCAGGCGTCCGCACGCGCTCGTACCCGTACACGGGCAGATGATCCGCCCGCAGCGTATCGACGGAAATCAGAATGATCGGTCCGCTGGCCGGTGCCGAGGCGCGCGCGTAGCGCCAGCCGCCGACGGCCGCGAGCGCCGTCCCCAACGCAACAAGGAAGACGATGAACGTGAAGCGAAGGGGACGAGACACAACAACAAGCCGAAGTTTAATTTAGTGGTCTTGCAGGTCTCGCGGTCTGCAAAAAAACCGATTGTTCGCGCAAGCGCGGCTATTTTTTCAGCTGCTCGATGACGGCCTTGGCCTGCGCCGCCTCGGGCGACGTCGGATCGACCGCAATCACTTTTTCCATCGCTTTGATGGTGCCGTCCTTGTCCCCTTTGTTCAGTTGCACCAGCGCGAGCTTGAAGAGCGGCTTTCCCCACGAGGCGTCCAGGTCGGCGGCCTTCTGATACCACGTGGCCGCCTCGTCGGTCTGGCCTTTGGCGAATTTCACCTCGCCCAGGTTGTAGAACACTTCGCGCGTCGGCGAGGGGCTCTGGGCCGCCCGCTGCAGTGTGTCTTCGGCGGCGGCCAGATCGCCCTTCTCGAGATTGGTCATCCCGATGCCGACCTTGGCCTTGTCGTTGTTTGGATCCGCCTTCAACAGCTCGTTGTAGGCGGCAATGGCGTTGTCGTACTCCTTTTTGTTCCGGTAAGCAGCCGCGATCTGCAGGTTGATCACGCTGAGCGCCGGCGTCTTCGTCATGATCGCCCGGTACGCCGCAATCGCATCGTCCCACTTCTGGCTGTTGTACAACTGGTCGGCGGCGGCGAGCTCCGCCTGGAGATCTTTGGCCGCCATCCCGCCGAGCGCGCTCGTCGGCGCCGACGCGCCCTTCTTCAAGGTGAACGTCAGCGGCGGATTCGGTGAGCCGATCGTCTGGACGTTCATCCGCCCCGACTCGGGCGCGAACCCCGGTGCCTGCGCCGTGAACGTCCAGCCGCCGCTACGCAGGCCGATGATCGAAAAGCGTCCCTTGTCGTCGGTGGTGGCGGTGAAGCTGCTCGGTGAAGCGTTCGTATTCTCGGCCGTGATCGTCGCGCCTTTTATCGGCTGGCCGCTCTCGTCTTTGACCGTGCCGCCGACGCGGCCGGTCTGCGCAGAGGCCCGTGCGGCAAGAGCAGCAACAATCAGCGCCGCCAGTACGGCACGGAACAGATGAAGACGATCCAACATGATTAAAACCCTCGAGGATGCGAAGAACGTGTCGTGCAGGTCAGTATATATTGAATGTCCGTGAAAATCGCCGCTCCACCGGCCGTCATGCGTCGTTCCGAATCGTCTGGCGGTGCGGTCGCGGCGAGCCGGCGAACGTGCATGGCGAGAAGACGGCTCGCTGCCGTCGTCGCGGCCATCGTACTGGTTCGCCAGCCGCACGCGCAGACATCAGGAACAGCTGAGCCCGCGTCCCGCTTCGCACCGATCGCCGCGCTCGTGGACGATGCGATCGCGCGTCACCAGTTGCCTGGCGCGGTCGTGCTCGTGGCGCGCGGCGACAGGCTCCTGTACCACGCGGCGTTCGGCAACCGTACCCTGCTGCCGGCGGTCGAGCCGATGACCGAGGACACCATCTTCGACGTCGCATCGCTCACCAAGGTCGTCGCCACTACGACGAGCGTGATGCAGCTCGTGGAGCAGGGCCGCCTCCGCTTGAACGATCCGGTGGCGCAATTCATTCCCGAGTTCGCGCGTCACGGCAAGGAGCGCATCACGATCCGCCATCTCCTCACGCACACGTCCGGGCTCCGTCCGGATCTCGATCTGGCCGTCGAGTTCGAGGGGGCGGACGAAGCCATCCGCCGCGGCGCCGACGAGACGCCGACCGCAGCGCCGGGCGAACGCTTCATTTACAGCGACATCAATTTCTTCCTGCTCGGCGACATCGTCCGCCTCGTGAGCGGCGAACGGCTCGATCGGTATGCAGAAGCGCACGTCTTCGAGCCGTTGGGAATGGCCGAGACGGCATTTCTCCCACCCGAATCCTGGCGGCCGCGGATTGCACCAACCGAACGCTGCCGGCCGCTGACGTGGCCGTGCGCGTCCGGCGACAGCGCGATTCCGTTCCTCAGAGGCGTCGTTCACGATCCCACCGCCCGCCGGATGGGCGGAGTGGCCGGCCACGCAGGCTTGTTCAGCACCGCGTCCGACCTCGCGCGCTTCTGCCGGATGCTCCTGCAGGGCGGCCAACTCGACGGGGTTCGGGTGCTGTCGCCGCTGACGGTCGAGCGGATGACCCAGCCGTCGACGCCGGCCTCGATGCGCGAGGTGCGCGGTCTCGGCTGGGATATCGACACGACCTATTCAGCCAACCGCGGCGATCTGTTCGGGACCGGGTCGTTCGGGCATACGGGATTCACTGGCACGTCGTTGTGGATGGACCCGCGCACGGCCAGCTATGTGGTGTTCCTCTCGAACCGGGTGCATCCCGACGGCAAGGGCGACGTCACACCATTGCGAGGCACGGTCGCCACCGTCGCTGCGGCCGCCGTGTCGACGATGCTGGCTGATGGCGACGGAGCGCGAGGGTCGACGGGAGCGCCAGCCTTTCAGGCGAGCGAGACCGCCTCAGATGCCCCGACGCTCACCGGGCTCGACGTGCTCGAAGCGGAAGGCTTCGCCCGGCTGCGCGGGCGGCACGTGGGGCTGGTCACGAACCAGACCGGCCGGTCACGTCAAGGCGTCAGCACGATTGATTTGCTGGCGCAGTCGAAAGAAGTCGATCTTGTCGCGCTGTTCAGTCCCGAGCACGGCATCAGGGGCGTGGCCGACGACAAGGTTGCTTCGTCACGTGATGAGAAGACCGGTCGGCCCATTCATTCCCTCTACGGCGAGACCCGCCGTCCGACTGAGAAGATGCTGGCCGGCATCGACACGCTGGTCGTCGATCTGCAGGACATCGGCGCGCGTTTTTATACTTACGCGACGACCATGGCGTACGTGATGGAAGAAGCGGCACGGCGTGGACTGCCGGTCGTGGTGCTGGACCGGCCGAATCCGATCACGGGCACCGACGTCGAAGGTCCGATGCTGGATCGGTCGGCCACCGGCTTCATCGGTTATCTGCCGATGCCGGTTCGACATGGGATGACGATCGGCGAACTCGCCCGGTTGTTCAACGGCGAGAACCACCTTCGTGCGGACCTGACGGTGGTGGCGATGAAGAACTGGCCGCGCGGCGCGTGGTTCGACCAGACCGGGCTGCCGTGGACAAACCCTTCGCCGAACATGCGCAACATGGTTGCCGCGTCGCTGTATCCGGGTGTCGGCGCCATCGAAGGCACGAACATCTCGGTTGGACGCGGGACCGACGCGCCGTTCGAGCAGATTGGCGCGCCTTGGATTGACGGCGTCGCGCTCGCAGACGCGCTCAACCGCCGCATGCTGCCCGGCATCCGTTTTTACCCGGTCACGTTCACGCCCGCCGCCGGCGCCAGGCTTGGTGGGCAGGTGTGCCACGGCGTGTTCATGATCGTGATCGATCGCGAGCGCCTGCGTCCGGTGTACGTCGGCCTGGAGCTCGCATCGGCGTTGTGGCGGCTTTTCGGCCCGAAATTCGCGCTCGATGACGCGGCGACGCTGTTCGGATCGAAGGCGATGCTGGAGCGCATCCGCGCGGGCGACGACCCCGCAGCCATCGCCGCATCGTGGGCGTCGGATGAAGCGAGCTGGAGGGAGCTTCGGAAGAAATATCTCTTGTATTGAGATTCGGATCTCATCAAACACCGCTCACCACCTTTGAGTCGTTTGGGTTGAACGTGAGACTTGATGCGGGTGCGTATAACTTCCCTGATGCCGCGAAGGCCTCGAACGAACCGCGTGCCGAGCAGACGTGCAGAGCGACGTGCGCTGGCAGATCGGCTGTATCGGGACTTTTGTACGCTCACGCCGTTTCCGCGCCCGCGGCCGTTCGCCCGGTCGTTCACCTCGTTTGCCGCGTACGAACGGTGGAGGCGTGCCCGCCGCAACCCGTGGTACTGACCAGGAACAGAACCGCGCGCTGCGGGTGTGCCGGCTTCTGAATCGGCACCGGGTGCGCTACCTGATTGCCGGCGGCGTGGCGGCCAACCTCCATGGCTCCGTTCGTGCCACGCGTGATGTCGATCTTGCGCTGAACCAGCTCCATCGCGGAAGGTGATGACGCCGTACGAACACGCCGGGTGCCATTCAACCTGAGAATTCCTGCAACTGCTCCTGAAGCGCTATGGCCGAGCGCGGGCGATCGTTGCCGTCCGGGTTCAAGAAGGAGGAAAACGTCCTCGCAATGGATTCCGGACAATCCGGCCTGAATCGCCTGATGTCGGGAACTCGTGTCCGCGTAATGTTATCGAGAACTGCCGGAATGCTCGGAGCCGAAAACGGGTGACGCCCGGCAATGGCCTCGTACAGCACGAGCGACAGGGCCCAGACATCCCAAGCTGGCTCAGGCTCTCGCCCCGCAATCGCCTCGGGCGACAGATACAGCGGCGTTCCTCCAACAGCGCCTCCCACGAGGTGGACGGTCCGCGTCTGCGCGGGGCCGTTCTCGTCCGCTGCGGACGATATCGGTCTCAACCGGCCCGCCGAGACGAAGGTTGCGAGGCCGAAATCCAGGAGCTTCGGAACGTCGCCGGCTGAAAACGCGATGTTGCTTGGCTTCACATCCCGGTGCAGGACGCCCGTCGCGTGCAGCTGCTCCAAAGCAGCGGCCAGGAGAGCACCAAGCCGTAATACCTGATCGATCGGCAGCGGACCCTTCGCCATTCGTGCCGCGAGCGTGCCGCGCTCCAGAAACTCGACGATCAGGATCGGCGTCGAACGCCAGCGTTCCAGCCCGAAAATCGTCGCGAGATTCGGGTGCGCGACCGACGCCATGATTCTCGCTTCCTGGTCCAATCGCTCGGCGGCCGAGGCTGTGAGGGTAGACAACGTCTTCAAAGCGACCGGACGGCCGAGCGCGATGTCGCGTCCGGCATAGACAACCCCCATGCCGCCTGCGCCGAGGCGGCGCTCGATTCGGAACTTGCCGCGCAGCAGCAAGGGTACGGATGCCACCCGCCGCACCTTCCCGCACTCGCAGCGCTCGACCTCCGGAAGCTCGATACTCCCGCAACCGGGGCACTCCGCTGCAGGGATGTCGTCGTCGATGCCTGCAGACCGGAAGCCGGCAGAAGTCGCTGATTCATGGCCCAAATCGCTGGCACTGCGAGAGAAGCCTCGATCGATGAGCGCAAGGGCGCGCTGTCGCATCCACGAGAGCACCAGTCCGATGCCGGCGAGCGGCAGCAGAACGGCGGCGCGTCTCCCGGACAGCAGCTCGGACAGCGTCAGGTCGCGGTGAGCGTAGCCATACGCGAGCACGAAGACGAAAGGCAACACCGTGACGACGACGAGGCTCGCGCGGGCGAAGACACACTGGAGACGGATCTCAAGTGCCCACCGGATCATGACCGCATATGAGCGTGTGAATACATCGGCCGGCGGCCTCTCGTCGCGCAGGCCTTCAGGCCTGCATCGCGGCCGCCACGCAGCCCTGAAGGGCTGCGCTCCTGAGGATTTCTTCGCGGCACCGGCGCGCGCGCGCCCTGCCGCAGCGATCCGATCGAGCACATGCAGATTGGTCAGGAGCCGCCAGCCGGTCGCATCCGCGCCGCTTCGTGCCGCCGCCCAGTCGACAGGCTCGCCCTCAAGGATGGCGTCGGCGACTCGAACAGCAACCACGCGGTCACTCACGGCTCATCTCGTCGGCGAGCTTGAGCATCGCGCGGCGCAGCGCGATGCGTACGGCTTCCGGACCGCGGCGGC
Source organism: Acidobacteriota bacterium (assembly GCA_046726355.1). Classification (GTDB taxonomy): domain Bacteria; phylum Acidobacteriota; class Vicinamibacteria; order Vicinamibacterales; family CAVVIG01; genus QHWF01. The sequence goes on from JBKPAI010000042.1 coordinate 56,649, forward strand.
CGCTGACGACAACCAGCTGTTCGTAGCTGCACCCGAGCTCGAGCCGGCCGACAATCAGCTCCTGGTCTGCCGGAGGCAACCGGCCCAGCCCTCTCCGGTACCTCTCTCGCGCTTCGGCCTCGATCGCGAGATCGAGCGGCGAGGGTTCACGCCCGGCTGCTTGTGAGTCGAGTGGGTCGTGAGGCGCACGGCGGCCGAAGCTCCTGAGCTCATCGCGAATGCGGTTGTGAATCGATTGTCTGAGATAGGCCTGCAACGCGCCGCGGCGCCGCACGTCGATCGCGTCGAGGCGCCGGAAGGCATTCATCATGACGTCCTGAACCAGATCGGCGGTTTCCGCGATGTTGCGGGCGGACCGGGGCAGCTTCCCATGCGCCCACCGGCGGAGCCGCCGCCAATGGTCCGCAAAGAGCTCGTTGAGTGCACTACGGTCTCCGGCACGGGCGACGCGCAGCGATTCGATCGACGAAACGTCGCTGCTGTCGACGAGCGGTTCTTCAGCCGCTGCGCGTTCCTGAGAGTGCGCCATGGACCTCGCAAGGCGGGTAGGGTTCTTGGCCCAATAGACGGACGTGGTCGAAAGATTCGCGCAGTTAGGTCGGGTGGGTCGAGTGAGTCAGGTGGGTCGGGTAGGGCGGGTGGCGCAGGTGGGTCAGGTGATTCGGGTGGGTGGCTTCCACCCGGGGCGCAAAACGCGCGCGGCAGATTGCCAGGGCCCAAAGCCCAGAGCCTTGAGCCATGACGTACAACACAAAGACCGGTTCAGTCGTGTCCGGCTTTAACCGGACCTGGCTTGGTCTCCGGAGACGGCTTGGTCCGCCTAAAGGCGGACACTACCGATGAATGATCAGGCCTTGAGCCAGAGCTTGCTTCTTCAACGCCTGCTGGTGCGCCGCCGACCTCCGGCCGCCGGCATCGACCGGATCGGCTCGCGACCATGAGCGTGTTCTTCGGTTTCGACAGTGCCAAAAAGGGCCGTCATCAGCGGGCCTCTGAAGCAGTTCGCCCCCGTCGGTCTGGCTGCAATTAGCATTTCCTCAACCGGAAAATACCTATCGCCAACATCTGGCGGCGAATCCAGAAGATCGTAGTGGGCGATGAAATGACTCAGCGTCAGCCACCATGGCGTCGGTGGCGGTTCTGGATGTTGGTAATTCGAGATCTGCAGCTTGACTATGTCTGCAGTTTTCACATGACCCCTCTCGGTGACCGCATTACCCTGCTTGTCTCTCAATAGTTCGGGAATAATCGCGATGAGGCGCCCGGTCCCATCTGCAGGGTTGAGCGGGATGAGCTCGAGGAGCAGCAGGCTGTCGCGGTCGAGCGTATGCACCACGGTCAGGGGTGGGTGATGATCTGTTGGCGACGGAGCGAGGTTCCCGCCGAGATTTGTATACGTGATCCGCTGCTTGCTCGGTTCTTCTTCATGCATTTCACCGCTGCATAGTTCAACAAGGCCTGCAACCTTTCCACCCGCTGACAGACCGTCACGTTTGGCCAACGTGTGTTTGGCGCCTCGTGTCGCATGGCAGGTCGAGATGTTGAAGAGTCCGGTCGCCATCCAATCTACCCAACGGCCCGGCGGAAAACGAAGTCTGAAGCCTTGAAGCCGCCAGACGGCATACGCATCGGGCGACGCGCCAAGCACGAAATCAGGCAGACAACCGCTGACCACATTCTTCTCCGGCACGGCCAGGAATGGCTCGTGAGACGTCATGTTCACGCTGCTGCCATCGGTAAAGAGCACCTGCACCAAAGGCACCTGTCCGTGTCCGGTCTCAGGTACGCCGGCGAATGCACACAAGCCCGAAAACCTCGTTTCGAATGCCGTCATGACGATGCTCCTCGTGACTGTCTCCATCCTCCAATAAGCACATAGGCTGCCCAGTCCCAACGCGGATTGAACGGCTCCCCGCTAAGGAGCAGCTCGATCTGAGCCCGCCGCAGAGCCGTGACAACGTTTTCACCCGAGCGCGCAGCCTTGTGAATGGCCGCTGTCAACGCCGCACCGGCCCTGTCATCCACGTCCCACAGCGTCGCGACGACTGACGGCACGCCCTTCACGAGAAATGGCGTCGAGAGACCCAGGCTTCCCTGACCGCGATAGACGCGGCTGCCGCGCGTCCGGCAGGCGGCAAGCACCACGAGCGAAGGGAGCTGCCGAGGGAGGGCAAACAGATCCTTGACCGAAAGACTTCCTTGCTCGGGATCGTCCGATGTAGCCAGGAGCAGACGCGAGCGCTCCGGATGAAACGTGTCATCCACGGCATGGCCCGCGTAGTGCAGGACGTCGGCTGCAGGAATGGTCTGCCATATCGCCGCCCTGGTAGCCGCGCGCCCGGTCAGGACGGTCCGGTGCGGATACAGCTGCGCAAGATCGGCTGCTTCCGCTCGAGCGCCGGGCAGGGACTCGGCTTCGTCGGTTGCCGGATCGGCCACAATCAAGGCGCGGTTGGCAGTGGCTGCCTGCCGTGACAGACGCCGCGATGCCTGCACCAATCCCGTCAGGCTGGTCGCGAAGAGAATGGGACGCTCTTCGATCAGGAACCGGTCGGCGCTGCGCAGGAGCGCAAACGGCAACCGGTGGAGCGCACCATCGGGGACTATCACCAGACACTCACCCGACAACGGTCGTGTGCGCAGCGGTTCGATGATCCGTCTGTGCAGCTCACCGGATGTGTTCAAAATGCGCTTCGCATCGGCGTGCTGTTGGATCTGGCGCAGAAGCAGGCCGACGAGGCGCTCAAGTTCACCCTCGGTCGTCTGCAGCCTGACCGCTTCGCAGCGGCTTCGCGACAGAACCCACGCGAAGCTCTCACGCGCGCCGAGTGAGTAGTAGAGGACATCGGCACCTTCGGGGAGTTCATCGAGAAGATCGGAGATGTCTGGATTCGGCCCGTGACCAGGTGACTCCGGCCGCATCGTGGCCCGTGCGCGTTCCGCGAGCTCGAGGCCGGCGCAGCCTCGATCGACTGACGAGGCTCGCAGGCGAATCGCCTCGGCGAAGAGCTCCCACGACCGCTCTGATTGCGTAAAGCGGAAGCCCATAGGGAGCCCCTTGCCCTGCGCTTGAAGCAGCGCGATGCCCTCGTCGAAGTCATGCCCGGCGCCGACCCGGTCTCCGATGCGCTCGAGTGCCCGTCCGCGTTGGAGCAGCAGCAGTGGGAGCCGCACTGGAAGCCCCAGATTGCGAAAGTCCGCCACCGCATCGGCGAGATGGGCGGCCGCCTGTCGATCGTCTCGCGCGAGCCGCAGTTCGCCGAGAACAGCCGCCCTTTCTGCCCCCAGTAGCTTTCTTATCTGAAGATCTGTCGTCGTGCGCTCCAGCACCCTGTCTGCGGCGTGAATGTCCTCCTCGGCTGCAGAGACCTCACCCAGCGCCGAGCGGACCCGCGCACGATGAGTTCGCGCCTCTGCCTGCCACACTGGGAGCGCAGCGGCATCGGCGGCCGCGACGGCCGCATCGTGGAAATGGGCCGCAGCGAAGGGCAGCGCCTCCTGCAGCGCAGTTACGCCAAACGAATCCAGCGTGACGTAGCGCCGGTTGTCCTCTCCAAATCGATCGATCTGTCGTAGTATCTCGAGCCTTTGCGTCCATGCCTCCGCGTTCGCGCCCAGCCCGGTCAGCGTGAGGGCCAGATTCGCTCGGACATGCAGCAGAAAAGCCGATTCGCCGGCCGCCTCGAACAGGCTTGCGGCGCGCTCGTACTCCTCTTTGGTGGTCAGGAGCCGATCGCCGGCCGAGGCGATGAACGCACGCAGCCAGTGCACGCGACCCAGCAGCGTGCGAAAGCCATGGGTTTTGGCGTACCGCTCGAGATTGCCCAGTGCCGTACCCGCCTGATCGAGCTGTTGCTTGTACACAGACGCGAGCGCGCCAAACAGTTGACACCAGGCCGCGTGCGGGACCGAGTGCGGCGCCAGCAACCGGCCGCACCGCTCAAAGGAAGCTACGGCAGCGACGTACCCGCCGTTACGCTCGATGGCACGCCCTTCCACGTAACTTCGGATTGCTTCGGCCGCATCGGAACGGTCAGCTCCCGAGAGGCGCGTGAGGGCTCGGACGGTATCAGCAAGCTGCCCGTCGCGTCCTGCAGCGCGCAGTGCGTGTGCCACCTGGCCGGCGCGATCAAGCCACGCCGCCGCCGTTGGCAGATCCGTGTTCAGCACGGCCGACGCCCAGGCGCCCAGCACGCCCTCTTCCACGAGCTCGCGCGTCTTCTGGGCCTCCGTTTCGGCGGCGCGGGCGAGGAGCGTTTCAGTCAAAGGCCTCGAGAGATTCAGAAGTGCCTCACGGAGCCGAGGCCATTCCTGTGCCGGCGAAGCGCTGGTCAGCTCGCGGACGTGCGCCCGGCCTTCTTCCGCCCAGCCTGCCGACGGCTCGCGATCCAGGTAGTCGCGCCAGGCCCGGACGACAGGCTCGCGAAAGCCGGCTGTCTCCAGTGCGAGAGCCCGGTTGAACAGCGCCTCGGGGAAGGCCGGTTTTTGTCGACTGACTCGCTCGAGCAGGTCGAGGGCGCGAACGATGTCGTCTCCGCGCGACATGTCGCTCCCGCGGACCAACAGCGCTGCCGCGAGATCGTTCATCCACTCGGTGTGTCCAGAATCGCGCGCGACGGCTTCCTCGAGGGCCTCCACTGCTTCATCGGTGTTGCCAAGCAGGAGCTTCGCGGCCCCAAGCTCCGCCTCCGCCGCCGCAGAATCCTCGTCACGCGCACGCATCTCCGCGGTCGCGGCGGCGATCTTCAGTTCGGGTGACGGCCATGCGGTTCCCGCCGCCCGGACGGCCTGCCGCGGCGCATACCGAAAGCCACCCGACAGGCGGGGCTCGAACACGCGCACCCCGTCCGCCGCTCGAACCAGTCCCGCCCGCGAGAGGGCCGCTGAGTCCGGCGGCGCCGGTGGCGTAGAGAACCACGGGCGCCTGTGGGCAGCGATGGCGATCACCAGGGCCACCGCCAGGGCCGCCAGCGGTCCGCGCCGCGGGAAACGAGCCGGCGTCACGGCCGCCTCATCCTCTCGAGGTGCTGTCGCGCCTCGGCCGCCCAGGGCGAATCCGGATCCATTTCAAGATACCGGCTCCAGGCGGCCTGCGCGTCATCCATCTGACGAAGACCCTCGAACGCAAGCGACAGGTTGAACTGTGCCTCCCGCAAATTCGGATCGGCGCTCAGCGCGCGGCTCGCGACGACCCTGCCGCGTTCCCAATCGTCTCCGCGATCCGTACGTCTGGCGCGGGTGAGATACGCCGCGGCGAGGTCGCTGTCGAAGCGTGGATCGCGTCGCTGCGTTGCTGCCCGTTCCAGTGCGGTGATGGCATTCTCGGCATCCGACAGCACGAGGTACGCCGCACCCGCTCCCGCCCAGCGTTCGGGGGTGTCGGACTCCATGGCCAGCTTTTCGAGCCTGGCCGCAGCCAGGCGAAGGCCCGGTGGCAGAGCGCGATCAGTGCTGCCCCGCACAGGCGACGGTGGCGGCGCGTACCGGAATCCGCCGGTCAATCGCGCCTCCGTTGACCGGGCCGGCAGGTTCGCCGCTGCCGCGACGAGTTCGCCCAGTTCAGGCGGGTTCGACGTCGTTTCGCGCCAGGAGCGGAGCCGCCCCGTGCGTGCCACTTGCACTATCACGACCAGCGCCGCAGCCGCCGCGAGTGCACTGCCAATCCCGATCCGCCGCGTCAGCCGGCGACCGCGAGGCGCCGGCGTGTCGGTGGCCTCGGCAATCGCCGCCGAGGTCCTGAGACACTCGGCGAAAACTTCGCGACAGTCATCGCAATCTGCCAGATGTGCCTCGAGGCGCGTCCGGCCGGGCGCGTCGGCATGACCATCAAGGTAGGCGGCCAGGTCATTCGCATCGGGGCATCCAGCCCGAAGTCCGTTGCCGTGCGGTTCTTCCACTACTCCCCGCTTGCGACCGTTATGTCCCCATGACATCAGACGGACGCGGATCGCTGTTTCCGGTTGCTCAGTCGCCGAAAACGCCGTCGACGTGACTTTCCGCGCGCCCGAGCACGTCCAGGACCTCGGGTGCGCCAACTCCTTCCTGTTCCAGCTGGTCGCGTAAGGCGCGCAGCAACCGCTCCAGACGCCGATAGAGTGATTTCTGATCGAGTCCCAGGCTTCGCGAGATTTCAGCGACAGACAGACTGTTCTCGAAGCGCAGCTTCACAATCAACCGGTCCTGCGCTGCAAGCCTGGCGAGCGCCCGCGATAACGCAGCGCGAATGGCCGGAGCCGCCGCGCGGCGTTCCGCCTCCAGCGCAGCGCATTCGGCATCTGCTGCAGGCGAATGGACGCTGGCTGCCGCGTCGACGTCGACGAGCCGGCGGCGCTGGCGGGTCGGCAGGCGGTGGTACAAGGTTTCGAGCGCCGGCCGTCCAACGGTGACGCGATAATTGATCTCGAGTGCGCTGCACGCTTCCTCGAATGACAATCCGTCGCGCACGATCATCTGCTCCAGCCGAATCGCCAGCGGCCCCGCGATTCGCGCCTCGGCCGACGGCCGCCACTTGCCCCACTGGCTGATGCGGTAGTCGAGAAACAGTCGCTGGACGACAACGGTCAGATAGGTGTTCAGGCTGCTTCGCGCCTGGAACTTACGGAGTACGGCGTAATCATCGTCGACGAGCTTCAGCCGTACGTGCGATGTGAATTCGTCCGCGTCGGCCTGGCTCAGGTGGTGGCGTGAATACTTGGTAACACGCGTTACGTTGAAGTTAAGCACCAGTTACGGGAAAGCTGGGCGTGAGCAGCCGGCTCGAGTTGGTGTTCAACGGTATGGAGCAGCGCGAACCAACGGAACAGTAAGTCAGTAGTACCTCTTGGCTATTGCGGGCGACTGGCGTCAAGTGGGTATCGTTGGTTAGCGGCGTTAGACGGCGGCTTACTCGTGAATGTTTCGTAGTCGGCTGCCGGGCCTCGCGCGAACTGGCTGCAGCCGAGTGTCCCAAGTGACCGCGTCTCTCCGAGCAGTCAAGCTTTCCGGATGCATCTCGCCAGCCGGCAACGCGCGCTGGACCAGCCCTGAACCAACGACGGAAGCAGTGGTGCAGTACGCACTGCTAGATGCGCATCCGATCATGAGCCGGCTGAATGGCTCGAGACTGAGGTAATGGACCCGCTCCCGGCGGGGGCTTACAAGCCGGTGCGCCATTTCTCGGGCCATCGACGCCGGTGCGCCAGGCACGGCGATGTTCGCGCCCCGTTCGAGGGATCCCTGGGATGATCGAAACCGTTACGGCACAACCGTCGCCGGCAGCGCGGATTCTGATTGTCGAGGACGAAGGCATCGTTGCCAGGGATCTTCAAGAACGGCTACTGAGCTGGGGTTACAAAGTCGCCGGCATCGCATCATCCGGTGAGGAGGCGCTGCGCGCCGCCGCTGAACGTTGCCCCGACCTCATTCTCATGGACGTCCGGCTGCCAGGCGGCGTTGATGGCATCAAGGCAGCGCAGGCCATGCGAAGCCGGTGGAGCATTCCCGTCATCTACCTCACCGCATTCTCCGACGACGAAACGCTGCAGCGCGCCAGGGACAGCGAGCCCTTCGGATACATCACCAAGCCCGTTCGCGACGCCGATCTCCGCAGCGCCATCGTCCTGGCGCTGTACAAGCACAGAATGGAGACACAGCTTCGCGAACGCGAACAGTTGCTCGCGACGACGCTGCGTTCGATTGGAGACGCGGTGGCGGTCACCGACCAGAGGGAGCGGATCACGTTCCTGAACTCCGTCGCCGAGCGTCTGACCGGCTGGTCAGGCGGCGATGCCACGGGCCGACCGGCGAACGAGGTCTTGTGTCTCATCAGCGAAGACACCCGACAACCGGTGGATAGCCCGATCACGCTGGCACTGCGGACGGGTGAGATCGTGAAGCTGCCGCCGCGCACGCTCCTCCTCGGCCGGAGCGGACGGGCCATACCGCTCGACGACTCGGCGGCGCCGATCAAGAACGAACAGGGCGACATCGCCGGCTGTGTGATGGTCTTCCGCGACGTCACTGAACAGCGCAAAACCGAGGAAGCCTCCCGGGCCGCGGAGCGGGAAGCCAGAGAGGCGAACCGCCTCAAAGACGATTTTCTGGCGACCCTCTCCCATGAACTTCGAACACCGTTGACCGCGATCCTGGGGTGGTCGATCATGCTTGCCTCTGGAGAGGTAAAGCCGGACGCATCGACGCGGGCCCTCCAGACCATCATCCGTAACGCACGCCACCTCGCACAACTGGTCGACGATGTGCTGGATGTCTCGCGGATTGTCTCGGGCAGCTTGCGCATGGAGATGGCATCCCTCGACCTCGCCTCGGTCGTCGAAGCGGCACTGGAAACGATCCGGCCGGCGGCAGAAGCCAAATCACTCGGCTTGCACGTCAAGTTGGACCGCAGCGACATTATCGTCGCCGGCGATCCCGCGCGCCTGCAACAGGTGATGTGGAACCTGTGCGCGAATGCGGTCAAATTCACGCCGGCCGGCGGTCACGTGCACGTGACCCTCGAACGCCGGGGTTCAGAGGCCCACATCGTTATCGCCGACACAGGCCGCGGGATCCGCCCCGAGTTCCTGCCTTTCGTGTTCGACCGGTTCCGGCAGGGCGACAGCACCACGACGCGGAATTTTGGTGGACTGGGGTTGGGACTGGCGATCGTTCGCTATCTCGTAGAGCTTCACGGCGGCACTGTGCGAGCCGAGAGCGCGGGCGAGAACCTTGGCGCAACGTTCACGGTCACCCTGCCGGTTCGGGTACGCCACAACCGCCGAGCGCGTCCTCAACCTTCCGGCGTTCCTTCGATTGTCTCTGTCCTCGGCGAATCGCAGGCTCTCCATGGAGTCGCCGTACTGATCGTCGACGACGACGGCGAAACACGCGATCTGGTCCAGGCCATCCTGGCGAATGCCGGCGCCGAGGCTCTTGTGGCCGCATCAGCGAGACAAGCGATCGAGGTCTTCGATCGGCGTCGCCCCGATCTCATCGTCAGCGACATCGCCATGCCGGGCGAAGATGGCTACGCACTGATACGGAGAATCCGCAGCCGGAGTGCGGCGGACGGCGGTCTGACTCCGGCTGTGGCGCTGACAGCGCATGCTCGAGCGGACGACCGCAGTCGTTCCCTGCGGGCCGGTTTTCAGTATCACCTTGCAAAACCGATCGGCGCGGCGGAACTGCTGGCTGTGGTGCTTTCACTCGTGAGCGGAACGGACTCTGCCCGAGAGGCGATCTTGACGTGACCCCTTGCAGGCCGAAGGCCGGCCCGCCCACTTGCTTCCTCGGCCGATGTGTCACGCCTCAGGGCCGAGGGCGCATCAAGACCTGCAGTCACGCGTTTCCAGCAAGCGACATCGCCGGTGGGACTCAGCCCGGTCGATTCACCCGCCCGATCACCTCTCAGGTGACCTGGCGGAGCGTGGGAGGAATCCTCCATGTACTCGTTCTTCAGTCAGCTGTTCGACACGCGTGACTTCCCCGCGCGGTGGTCCTGCGGCCGGTGGTCGGATGGCCTTGGCTGGCTTCACATCGCGGCGGATCTCGCGATCTTCGGTGCCTACGCAGCGATTCCTGTCGCGCTGGTCTACTTC
>JBKPAI010000043.1:0-7164 GCA_046726355.1 Acidobacteriota bacterium
GAACGTATCGATCAGCGATCCGACGACCGCGGTGTTTGCGTCGAGCCGTGCGTACCCCTTGCGATGGAATCCTGGCTGCAGCCATGGGCCGGGCAGAAACGCAAAGCCACCGACGAATCCGCGGCCGTCCGGCACCGGATAGTCGTAGCCGTGCACGATGATTGGGATCGGCAGGTTGAGCAGCCGGTTGGCGATCTCGGTCACGCCGCTGATCAGGAATGCGTAGGCGTTGCGCATCCGGACTTCGATCACCCCGCGCACCACATCGTCGTTGAGGGGCGGCAGTCCGGACGCGGCGTGATTGAGCAGCATCGCGAACTCGTCGCCGGCGATGTCGTTGCCGCCACCGGACAGCAGAATCGCGTCCGGGACGCGCTGCTGGCGGAGCAGCTTCTCGAGCAGCCGTGCGAAATCGTCGAACTGTCCACCTGAATAGGCCATGTCTTCGACCGTGTCGCCCTTGTGGGCGACCGACTCGACGTCGAAGCCGTGCTCGTCTTCGAGGATCGCGAGCACGTCGTGCAGCGGATAGTCGAACCACGAGTCGCCTTCGGCCACCAGCAGACCCGTGGGCGGCGGCAGCGCCAGCGCCCGCATGGTCGCGGGCGGAATGGCGGCACGTTCAACAACCATAGCACGGCCGCGTGCCGCGCGGACGCGCACGGCGCGCCGTTTCCGCCGACGCGCCGCGCGGTGTTCGAGGGTTCGCACCGCCGCCTCGCGTCCCAGTGTTCTCGCCTTGTTGATGCTCGCCCTTCCACGTGCTGTCTTTTTGGCCATGCGTCTCCCTGCGCCGATAGTCGTCTGGCACAATCGGTGTAGACGGCCGTGCACGGGATTTTCGTGTGGCAGCGGATTCTAACGGCGGTCGCGCTCTCCCAGTGACACATTCAGCAGTCCCGTTGCGACGCGATCGGTACCGATGAATCCCTCGAATCGCTGGACCCTTCCCGCTGGATGCCTCCACGTAATTCCGGCCCGGTTCCTCGCTCGCAACCCATTGCAGGATGTGCGCTACGTCGGACTTGACCACGCCTGTGCCTCGCCATTCGTGTCGAAGTGCGCAAGGGCCGCCGTCGAACGTGGCCGCGCGCGTCCTAAACGGCAGGCGTTCGTGTGCCATCTTGGTGATGACGACCTTCGCCAGACCCGGCCGCGTCATCGATTCGCTCCTGTCTCTCCTGGCGGCGCCTGTCCTCGGGCGGCGGCGATCTCCGCCTCCGACGGCTTCGCTTAGGACGCGTAATGGGCAGACCAAGCGACGACGTGCGACATCCAAACGAGCATTATCTCGCTGGCTGGCGCGCTCATGGGTTGGAAACGGATACCCACTGGTCAAATCGCGCCCCCCGCTCAAACGAGGCGGCATGGACGTGTTGCCTGTCCTGCATGCGCGGCGTGCACAAGCAGCGCGAAGTGCATGGCACACCGGAGACGCTCGTCTTCACGTGCGGCCACTGCGAACACACGTGGAAGCCAACAACGCATGTACTCAGGGCCGTGGAGCGACGTCGTCGCTTGCGGAGCAGCCAACGGACCTAGTGGTTCGAAGGCCGCGTGCTGATCTCGGGTGCAAGCAAGATGTTCGACAGCAATGGTCGTGCGGCTGACGCGGCGTCAGAGGACCGCATTCGCACCTTCGTGGAAGGATTTGCCGCGTGTGTGGAAGCACAGCGGCGGTAGTCGGTCCTATCACGAACGGTCGCAGCGCGCGTTCGACCGAACCAGGAGCACGACATGGAACTCACCGGCATTCACCACCTGACCGCGATATCAGCCGCCATCAAAGAGAATGACCGCTTCTACACGCAGACGCTCGGTATGCGACTCGTCAAACGCAGCGTCAATCAGGACGACGTAAGTGCGTACACGTATTCGAAATGGGAACTGGAGGGCCGCATGCGGAGTTGCACGTCGCGGTGCAGCCAGACCTGCCTGTCGCACGGCAGGGCGCCGGAGGCGTCCATCATGTCGCCTTCCGAACGCCTGATGCGAAATACGATGCCTGGGCAGAGCGACTGAACGAATTCGATGTTCCGAACAGCGGCAAGGTGGACCGCTTCTGGTTCCGTAGCTTGTATGTGCGCGAGCCAAACGGCGTCCTATTCGAGATTGCGACAGACGGTCCGGGGTTCGCGGTGGACGAGGATCCTACGAAACTGGGCGAGACCGTAGTGCTACCGCCGTTTCTGGAGCCGTATCGACAGCAGATCGTGGCGAACCTGAAACCGATCGATTGATGGAGCGCTGAATCATGGCAGTCGTCAGCGATCCTCACGCCGGCCAACCCGTGCTGCAGTCGGGACCGTCGCCGAACAACGCGCGGCTCGTCGCGATTGTGTTGCATGGCCGCGGCGCATCGGCTGAGGACATCCTGGGGTTGGCGCATCAGTTCAGCGCCAACGACATCGCTTATGTCGCGCCTCAGGCGGCCGGTTCGACCTGGTATCCCTATTCGTTTCTCGCGCCTATCGCGCGGAACGAGCCGTGGCTCGGATCGGCCCTCCGAGTCGTAGCTGCCCTTGTCGAGGATCTCGCCCAGCAAGGAATTCCGGGAGAACGGCTTGTGGTGATGGGCTTTTCACAGGGCGCGTGTCTCACGCTGGAGTTCGCGGCACGATATGCGCGACGGTACGCGGCCATCGTGGCGTTCACTGGCGGGCTCATCGGGCCGCCGGGCACCCCGCGGGACTACACGGGAGACTTCGCCGGCACGCCGATTTTCATCGGGTCCAGTGACGTCGATCCACACGTACCGCTCAATCGCGTGCAGGAATCCACGGCTGTCTTCCGTCGCATGGGCGCCATCGTCGACGAACGCATCTACCCTCGGATGGGTCACACCATCAACGCCGACGAGCTGCAAGCCGTCGACGCGCTGCTTGGCGGGGGGTCACGATGACTGGGTCGGAGCAACCCATCATCTCGGGGATCCACCACATCACGGCGATCTGCGCCGACCCGCAACGCAATATCGACTTCCATGTTCGCGTTCTCGCGCCGCGGATGGTCAAGAAGACGGTCAATTTCGATGACCCTGGCACCTATCACCTCTATTACGGTGATGGCCTCGGCTCACCCGGAACCATCGTGACGTTCTTTGCGTGGCTGCCGCCGCCGGGCGTAACCGCGCGCGGCCACCAAGGTACCGGACAAGATCATCGCCACCCCATTCCGCGTTCCTGAGGGGTCACTGGATTCCTGGATCGATCGCCTTGCAGCTGCCGACATTGCCTTCGATGGGCCGGAGCAACGATTCAACGAGCTCAGCTCCCCACTGCTTAGCGACCGCAAAGCTGCTGAAACTGTCGTCTCCATCTCCGGCGAGAAATCAACTGGCACGACAAAAAGTGGAGCCTTGAGCATGAATTGCCTCGCCGAGCTTATGGAGCGCCGACCTCCCGATTGCCGTCACGTTCATCGGGCCACGTTTGCGGTGGACGGATATCGATCTCCGAGACCAGCGTACGGTGAACCGGACATCGTTGCGCGATCTCGAGAAGCCTTGTGCGCTGCTCGTCAGTCAGGTCGCCGCTGAGCTGAAACCGCCACTCGATGCGGTCGATGTGCCCTTCTTTCGTAGCGCATTCGGCGCAGTCTACGGCGTGCACCCTCGAATGACGCAGGCGCACCGTGACGTCCTGCAGCGGCCAACCTTTGCGTCGCGCGTACAGCGCGACCGTCATCGATGCTCAAGTGCCCAACGCGGCCAGGAGCAGATCATACGGCGTAAGCCCTGTATCGGTGCCGCCAAAGGCGAGAGGCTCGTCGGCAACGAGCCGGTGCGAGCGTGTTTCCACAGTCTGCGCGAACCCTGACGCCAACCCGCGGACCGTCACCTCGCCTTCATGTGCTCCCTCATTCTGATCCGTCATTCCGACCTCCTTGATCAGGAAGCACCCGTCCTTCTCGTTTTGAACGGTTTTTGGACATCGCGCACTCTTCGTCCGTGGCAACAGCGCGACCGTAGCATACTGAAGCGCATCGGCTGCCGCTCTGAGCGTATGCAGACCACATTGGTCGATTCCGCGAACCTGTTCCGTCTCGTCCATTTCTTCGACATCCTTGCGGCCGTCGTGTTCGCCGTGTCCGGAGCGCTCGTCGCGTCCCGGAACGGCATGGACGTGATGGGGTTCATGTGGTTCGCCGTCAGTACGGGCGTCGGCGGCGGCACCGTGAGGGATTTGATTCTGAACGTGCCCGTGTTCTGGGTTCAGCATCCGGTTCACGTCTCTGCCTGTCTTGTGACCGCCGTCGTGATGCACTTCGTCGCACCACTTGTCGAATCGCGCTACAAGACGCTCTTGTGGTTCGATGCCTTCGGGTTAGCGCTGGTCACCGTAGCCGGCACCGTCAAGGCCTCGGATGTGGGAGCGCCTGCACTGGTTGCCATCGCCATGGGCGCCGTCACCGGTTCCGTCGGAGGAATCATTCGCGATACGCTCGACCACGTACCCTCGGTACTCCTCGGTCATGAGATTTACATCACGGCGTCGGTGCTCGGCGCCTGCACGTATGTCGGACTCGACGGACTCGGCGTCGGTCGTCTGGTGACGATGATCGCGGGGTTCTTTGTGACTTTCACGGTGCGGAGTCTGGCGATCAAGTTCGGCTGGTCGTTGCCAGTCTTCCGCGAATCGACGAAGCGCGAGCGTTGGAAGAGCGATCGCAAGGACTCGGCGAGCGACTAGCCACAATGACTCGAGAGCGCGCTGCGTACCGCGGCGGAGACACGCGATAACGCCCGACTAAGAAATTCGAAGGCGGGCCGTCCTTCCTTGAACGCTATGTGGCGAGCCACGCGTGTGACGCAACCACCAAGGTCGCGACACCGGTCTCGAGCGTCGGATGCAGCACCGGTGCAAAGCTCGGATAGTGGTTCGTCGGAATCTCGCGAATGCGCCCCGCCTGCTTGGCTTCCGCGTACTTCGCCGGGTCAGTGCCGCCGACGAACCAGAAAACCGATGGGCGTCTGCCAAGCAGCACCGAATAATGCGCTCGAAGAAACGAGAGAATCGTTGGTTGCCATAGTCGTCCTCCAACGGGAAAGGGCGAGCCGGACACTCATTCCCCGTGCTCCTGCTGCAAAGGCGCCCATCACACGAGCCGAGTAGACGAGAGCTGCCCCAGCGTTGACCGCAAACGCCCCTCCCAACGCTTCGGCGATCACTTCTGCCGTCGCTCCGTGCTTGCGCGCCGCATGCACATGTGTCGTGATGCAGCCGTCGCATTGGCGTGTGACATTCAACGGCCAGCGCAATCAGTTCGCGCGTCTTCGCGGTGAGCCGAGCGGTCTTGGTGCCGGCGTCACTCAGCTCGCGATAGCCCCGCACGGTCTGCGGGCTGAGCCGCCCGAGATCGCCAATCGTCTTCAGCAATTGCTCGCGATACTGATTCCAATCGAGCATCATCGTCCACCGCCTTTCGTGTCAGCGCGTGCGTGAGCTCAGCCAGTCTCCCAAGCAAATTCCGGTTATTGTTCAACTCTGCGAATCATTCTTTCCCAGGAGGATAGGTGCCGCCGCAGCCTCAGTCGTCCGCTGGGGACGCTCTCCCTCAGCGCTGCCAGGTCATAGAGATCCGCGTCGCAGAGCTGCGACAGCTCTTCAACGCCATCGATCCTTCTCCGTTCCGTCAGCGCGATCTTGACCCGCGAGCCGAGGAATTCATCGTCGACTGGGCGCGTGATCTGCCGATGGACAAGCCCTGGGCCCTGGTGGTGCATTTGGACCGGCCGGCGGGGCGCGCCGATGAAGCTGGGGCCCTCCGAGAGGCGATTCACGAGTACTTCGGTCAGCGAGTCGTGGCTTCCAGGCGGAACCTTCGGGAGCTGTTTCGTCGCGGTCGGATCAGTCTCGTCATCGCACTGGCATTTCTTACGGCGTCCATCGCGGTTGGCGACGCCGTCGCTGGCTACTTCGAGGAGAGCCGGCTGGGCGGAGTGATTCGCGAAGGGTTCCTCATCGGTGGCTGGGTCGCGATGTGGCGTCCGCTGGAGGTGTTCCTGTACGATTGGTGGCCCATTCGCGCCGAGGGGCGTCTGTTGCAACGCCTCAGCACGATGGCTGTCAGGATCGAGTACACAGAGACAGCTCCCGCTGACGCGTGGCGCTCAGACTGGCCCGAAGTGCCAGCCGCTGAAGGTCCAAGGACGCTGCAACCACGTGCACGCAATACTGTTACGAACGCGAAGCGAACGATGACACCAGAAGGAACAGGGCATCATCACACGCCAGAGGAAGAACGTCGGAATCGGGAAGCCGCGCTCGACAAGACGATCGCCGACTCGTTTCCGGCGAGCGATCCTCCTTCATCAGATCCCAATCCAGACGATCATTCAGCCATGGAGCGTGAGCGTCCAACCGATGACGATGTAAAACGTCGGAAAGCGTAGACGCGGCGGGCGAATCGTCAGCGAGACGTTCTAGTCTTCCACCTGATGACCGCCTTGCTGCCTTCTCTGAGCCACAGCACAGAGCTTGCAGCCGCGAGACAGAGAATCCAGTCCGAGCCATTCAGTGCTGTGGTTTCGAAGGCGTTCTGGAGGAAGGAAGGTAAACGACTAGGCGTGTTCATCGATCAAGGGGTCCAGCGGTCGAATCCCGGTTACACCGCCACCTCATCCGCACGTGAGTTGGCACAAGAGCGTCTTGGTTGGACACGTCTGAGTCGATCGGCTGTATGCCATCGTCGGTGTAATCGACGTCCCACTGCTCTTATTCCCGATCTAAGCCGACGCTCCCCGCGAGGAACGAGCTCGTACACCCGGCTGTGGGCGCTTCTCGGATGCATTACCAATTTGAAGCGGTCGGTGAGCATCGCGCGCCGTGCTACGACGTCAGCGCCACCTCACCGCTACGCGCATCGCGACGTCTTTCCCCACGCCGGAAGTCCAACAAGGGTGATGTCGTACCGCCCCACCTAAGCTTCGCTATGTAAAGTTCTCTGCAAAAAGAGGCTTCCCTGCACTACAGTATCCATGTTGTGCCCGAGCCCCAGCCTCGCTTGATCAGCAACCGGGCAGCAGACGATCTCACGTACATCCGGTCTGCGATGGAGCGCTCGTCAGCCTTTACCGCCGTTCCTGGCGCCGGCGGCGTGGTAACGGGCGTCATCGGGCTGATCGCCGCGGTCGTGGGCGCTCGGCAGCCGACTGGCGAACGC
>JBKPAI010000044.1:0-72795 GCA_046726355.1 Acidobacteriota bacterium
GGGGCTAATTCGGCAGCTTGGCCAGACCGCGGCGGTAGGCGTAGATCGCCAGGTGCAGGCGGTCGCGCACACCGGCCTTGTCGAAGATCACGGTCAGATGGTTGCGGACGGTCTTCTCGCTGATGAAGAGCCGTTCGGCGATGGCGTCGTTCTTGAGCCCTTCACCAACCAGGCGCGTGATCTCGCGCTCGCGCGGCGTGAGCTGGTCGACCGGCTCTTCCTCGTCGGACTCACCGGAGATCAGGCGCGCGACCGCGGCGCCGACGGTATTGCGGTCGAACCAGACTTCGCCGTCACGCACTTTCTGGATCGCGCGGAGCACGAGCTCGCCCGTCTGTTCCTTCTGCAGGAAGCCGCGCGCGCCGGCGCGGAGCGCGCGGCCCTGGAGCTCGGGGTCGCGCATGCCGGTCAGCACGATGATGTCAGCCCGCGGCACGCTCGTCTGCAGCTCCTCGATGATCTCGAGGCCGTCGTGGCCGAAGAGATCGACGTCCAGCAGCACGAGATCCGGCTGCTGGCGCGCCGCCAGCTCCAGCGCCTCCTCCGGATTGGCGGCTTCACCGACCACTTCAATGTGCGACTCGCGCTGGAGGAGCAGCTTCACCCCTTCGCGGAACATCGCATGATCGTCCACGAGGAGGATCCGGACCGTCGACAAGGCTGGAACAGGTGGCGACATCATAATGGAATATTGACGACGACCGCCGTCGTCCCTGGAGTGCGGCGGACTTCGAGCGTTCCGCCGAGGGCTGTTGCATGCTCGCCGAGCGACCTCGGATTGAACGGCGCCGCTTCGGCCTCGTTGGTATCGTTGTTCTCGACGCGAAACTCGATCTTGTCGCCGACCCGCTCCACCACAATGGCGGCGCGCAGCGACGTGGTGTGGCGCCGGATGTTGCTGAGCGCCTCAGCGGTCATGCCGAACAGCTCGACGCACACGCGCTCGCTGACGGCCATGTCGACCGGCCCCTTCACCTCGACGTCAATGCCGGTGAGACGGCGGTACTCGCGCGCAAACCGGCGGATCGCCGGCATGAACGCGCTGCGCTGCTCGCCCTTCAGGTTTGTGACGTACTGCCGCAGGCGGTAGACTTCCGCGTCGATCGAGCTCGCCAGGTGCTGGATGTCGGCGCCGGCGTGATAATTGTCGTCGTCGAGCCGCTGCAGGATGGCACGCAGTCCGATCTGCACGCCGATAAACGGCTGAATCACCGTATCGTGAATGCCGCGGGCAATGCGGCGGCGCTCGTTTTCGGCCGCGTTGAAGGCCAGGTTGTCCACCAGCCGCACGTTGTCGGTCACGCGGACCATCGCGTAGATCGCGTGCGACAGGAATTCCAGATCGGAGAGATCGAACGCGTCGCTGCCGCGGACGACATAGAGGCGGCCCACCGCCTCGTGGTGATATTGAAACGGCACGGTGATGATCGACGGCGCATCCAGCGCGGAAATCACGACCTGCGACGACATCGGCAGCGTCTGCAGCTTCCGTCGCGTCGTCACGTCCTCGATATGAATGGAGGGGCCGGGCTGCCACCAGCTGCGGTCCTGCTGGATCAGCATGGCGTGGCTGAACGGCGGCGACAGCAGCATCGCCGCCATCTCCGGGGCACACTGGTCCGGAGCCGCGACGCGGCCGTGTTCACCGCGCCGGGCCTGATAGAGACGGGGCTCCATGCCCTCGCCGGCGATCACGAGCATCGAGGCGTCTGCGTCATAGAACGCGCGCAGCTTTTCGAGCGCGGACGCGATCGTCTGGTCGATGCCGAACCGCGGATTACTGAGGACCGTGACCTCCTTCAGAATCGTGAGACGCCGCCGCAGCCGGTTTTCCAGACCGCCGAGCGACGCCATCATGTAGCCGAGGACGATCAGGTAGAGCGGGCGCATCAGGAACTTGTTCAGCTCGAACGAGCCGTCCGAGAACACCAGGCCCGCACCCGTAAACAGGATGGCCGACCCCACCGTCACCCGCAGGCCCTCTCTGGCGCCAACCTGGAGTGACGCGACAAGAATGTCGAAGAAGTAGAAGAAGAAGAACAGGCTGTTCGTGCCGCTGCTCTCCGACACCAGCAGGGTGTGCCACCCCAGGTCGATCCAGTGGGCCAGGGTTTTCGGCAGCGGACGGTTGTAAACCGAGGCGGCGATATAGACGGCCGCGCTGTACAAGGTGTACGCGGCAAGCGTCACGTACGTCAGCTGCACGTTCCTGTTCGGTTCCGACGGATCGAACCAGATGATGGCGAGCGCGCTCGCCGACAGCAGCAGCCGGAGCAGCGGCACGCCGCGATATTGCATCCCGTGGCCGGCGATCGTCAGCGGATCGGCTTCGGCCTCGCGGCTCTGCGCGGCACCCAGCGCCCGGGCCTCCTGCTTGAAGCGGCCGTCGGGGCGCGGCGCGGGTTTCTCCGTGCGAACGCCGGGGTGATCCGGAACTGTGATGGTTGGAGTCACTGTATTCTGGTTTTCGGACCGACCATCCCGGGGCAAGAGGTGTGCCCCGGGCAGAGCGTCAAATGTGTGAAGAGATGGGCAACTGACGGACAGCTTCGCGCTGGAGGCCGGCTTAACCGTCACTTTAGTCGGGCTCAGAGCGGACTAACTTAGATCCGGGGGGGCGCGGCCCCCCACGCCTTCGCTCGCGTCCTCGACTTTGCTCGGGACGCCCTGAGCCTGTCGAAGGGCGGGGCCCGTTGCCCCGCTTCCGCTTCCGCTAAAGCTACGGCGGACGCGCCTGTGGCGCGCTTAGATCCGGAGGCTTCGCCCGCCGGTCATCCCACCCCGCCGCGCACAGAACGGGCGGCGAGGGGGCCCAGGCATCGCCCCCACTCGCGGGTCCCCCGCGTGCGGCTGTGCGCGCGGGGGGTGAGCGGCGTAAGGGGTTCAACTCACCGCGGGGCGGCGGACGGCGGCGGCCCAGGCCGCGCGTACTGCACCTTGCCGCCGACAATCGTATACAGGACCTGTGCCGTGGGAATCTGGTCCTCCGCAATCGTCATGATGTCCTTCGAGAACACCGTCACGTCTGCCAGCTTTCCCGCGCGGAGCGACCCTTTGATGTCCTCGTCGAAGCCCGCGTACGCGGCGTTGATGGTGTAGGACCGCAGCGCCTCCATACGCGCCATGCGCTCGGCCGGATAGAACAGCGATCCGTCCCTCGTCTTCCGTGTCACCGACGCATGGAACGAAGGAACAGGGTCGATGTCTTCGACCGGAGCATCGGTGCCGTTGGCGATCAGGGCCCCGGCTTTCATCAGGCGCTGCCACACGTACGCGCCTTCCTCCGCCCGCCGCGGGCCGAGCCGCAGCAGCACGAACGGCGCATCAGACGTGCAATGAATTCCCTGCATCGACGCGATGACACCGAGCGCGCCGAAGCGGGGGATGTCGGCGGCGTTGATGTGCTGCGCGTGCTCGATGCGCCAGCGGCGTTCCCGGCCGCTCTTGTCCGGGTGCCTCCTGAATGTCTCCTCGTAGATGTTCAGGACTTCGCGGTTGCCCCGATCGCCGATCGCGTGAACGGCCAGCTGATAGTCGTATTTGACGGCCAGTTCGGCCGTCTGACGGATGTCCTCGAGCGGATCGGTGTTGAAGCCGCTGGTCGATGGCATGTCGGCGTACGGCTCGAGCATCCACGCGCCGCGCGATCCGAGCGCGCCGTCGACGGCGCGTTTGATGCCGCGCACGGTGAACCGTTTGTCGCGGTAGTTGACCGTCCGGTACTTCGGCAGATCCGCGGCCAGCTTGTCGGGCGACTCGCGGATCATCATCCAGACCCGAAGCGGCAGCCCGCCTTCGTCGACGATCTTCTTCATCAGCTCGATCGTCGCCGGGGGAGAACCGGCGTCGCTGACCGTGGTGAGTCCCTTGGAGAGGCTCTCCTGCGCTGCCAGATCGATCACTTGCCGCAGATCGGCTTCGATCCGGGCAGGCGTGCGCGTCGCGCGGTCGCGCGCGAGCGCATCGGCAATCAGCGACTGGGCGCGCTCGTTGAACAGGCCGGTCGGATTCCCAGCCTGATCCTTGAGGATCTTTCCGCCGGCCGGATCGGGCGTTGTTCTCGTGACTTCGGCCATTTTCATGGCCAGGGCGTTGGCAAATCCCGCGTGTCCGCTGGCGTGCGTCAGCCATACCGGATTGGCGGGGGAGACGCGGCTGAGCGCGTCGTGCACCGGGAAGCCCTCGACATCCGGCGACGGCGGCTGCGACCATTTCTCCTGGTGCCAACCGCGACCCAGGATCCACTCGCCGGGCCGCGCTTTGTTCGCCGCCTCCCCGACCATGCGCACGATGTCATCGAAGTTCCTGGCCGTTCCGAGCTTCAGGTTTTGCGCGGCCTCGCCCACGCCGGTGAAATGCATGTGCGCATCGATGAACCCGGGAACGGCCAATGCCCCTTGAAGATCGATCACTTTCGTGCGCGGCCCGATGTAGCGCTGAATCTCCTGGTTCGACTCCACCGCGACGATCGTGTCACCGGCTGCCGCCAGCGCCTGCGCTTCGGGGCGCTCCTCGTCGACGGTCACAATCCTGCCGCCGCGCAACACGAGGTCGGCCGGCGAGATGGGTGACCGGGTCTGTCCGGCCCGTGCGCCCGCGGTCCACACCGCGGCGGCCATCAGTGCCAGAACGCCGGCGCCCACTCCGTTGGCGATCAGTCTTCCTGGAATCATTCGTCCAGTATTGCATCGCCGAGGGTTTCGGCGACACGTCTAATCAGGCAACGACAGGATTGCTCCCTTGTGTCCTTTGTTTCCTTTGTGTCCTTTGGTTTTATCCGCAGAGCGCCGACACCCGTGCGGCGCGTGAGGGGACGTCGGCGTGAGGAATCGGGCGCGGACCGGACGGCGCTTCGCCGGATGCCCGGGGAACGGCGAGGCAGAGCCGGTTGCGTCCCCCGCGCTTCGCGCGATACAGCGCTTCGTCCGCGCGCTGGATGAACGCCTTGGCATCGAGCTCGCCGTCGGTCGCGGCGGCAATGCCGATGCTGACCGCCAGAGCAGTTCCGTCTCCGACTTCGATCTTGGCGAAATCCTGGCGCAGCGCATCGGCGACTTTCTGCGCGCCCGACGCCGGCGTCTCCGGCAGTATGACGAGGAACTCGTCGCCGCCGTAGCGGCAGCGGATGTCGGAGATGCGCGTGCTGCGTCCGAGCTGCTCGCCGATGCCGCCAAGCAGCCGGTCGCCGGCCAGATGGCCGAAGCGATCGTTCACCGCCTTGAAATGATCCACGTCGAACATCAGGATTGACAACGGCGCGCCGCTCCGGCGTGCGCGGCGCAGCTCGGCTTCGAGCACTTCGAGCGCATAGCCGCGATTGAAGCAGCCGGTCAGGCTGTCGCGCAGGCTCAGTTCGCGGGTCTTGAGGAAGAGCTGCATGTTCTTGACGCCAATCGCCATGACCGCGGCGGCCGCCGCGGCCAGGTTGCGCTGTTCGACGGCAAGCGCCGGGCCGCCGAGCCCTATCACGCCGACGACATCACCGCGTGCGATGAGCGGAAAGCACGCGGCGACCGCCGCGCCGAACGGCTGATCGTCGCCGGGCGGGGCCGGCTCCGTGGCGCCCGCGCGCGCGGCGAGCTGTGTGAGCTGGTCGAACGTCGGAAGCGGCTCGTTTCCGTCCTGGATCAGGAGCTCCCACACCTCGCCGTCGCGGACGAACACCCAGAACCCCCGATTCGAAACGAAGCCCGGCACGTGCTTCCACAACACCTTCTGCAGCGCCGGGCGGTCGTGCGCGTTGGTGAGGTCCTGGCTGAACGCCATCAGCCGATGCAGCATGCTGGACTGCTTGCGCGCCTGCACGGCGTCGGCCGCGGCCGCCACCGCGTCGGCCCGAGCCATCGTCCACTTGCGGTACTGGTGAAAGGTGAAGACCATCACCAGCAGCAGCAGCGCCGGCAGCAGATCGAGCCGATACCGGCTCTCGACCTCCTGAACAATGTCGAGGAAGTAGCGGAGCGGCTGTCGAAAGAGAATGATGGTTGCGGCGATGAGGGCGACGGTGAGAGATGTATCACCGCGGGTGATGAGGCGCACGGCGCCATGTCATCAAGAAAGGTGCCGTCCTGTATTGCACGCCGCTGCCCGCGGCTGCGTTGCGGCGATGACAATTCTGGCATGCGGGAGTGCGCGATCGGTGCGCGGAGCGCATTCTCCCGGCGCTGCTGCGGGTTCGGTTCCCGGGCTCCCGCGCGTGTGTTCTCGCCGGGGTGGGCTCCCCGCAGGAGCGCGCTATCGTATCCGGTCAGGGAAGAACGCAAAGAAGGCGACGACGGCCGCCAGCACCACGCCCCCCGCGAACAGCATCCCGCCCGGCGGCGAGGAGAGAAACACGTAAATCCATAATCCTGCCGCGACGAGCGCCGGCACCGGATACATCCACATGACGAACGGCTGCGGAATATCGCGGCGGTAGCGCCGCAGGAGAATCACGCCCGCGCACTGCCACACGAACTGCGACGCGATCTGCACCAGGATCAACCAGCTCACGATCTGGCCGAGCGAAAAGAAACAGAAGGGAATGGCCAGCGCTCCCAGCGTGAGGAGCGAAACGTGGGGAAAATGCTTCGTCGGATGCAGCCGTGCAAACACCGGAAAGAACTGCCCCTCGCGCGCGGCGGCGAACGGGATGCGCGAGTACCCGAGGATCACCGCATACAGCGACGATGCGGTCACGAACAGAATCAGCGCCGTCATCAGGAGCGCCGCGGCGCGGCCAAGGCCGGGATCGGCCGCGGTGCGCGCGATGAACACGGAAGCGATCGCGCGCGTCTGCTGCGCCTCGGCCCACGGAATGACGCCGATGATTACCGTGCTCATCACCACATACAACAGCACGACAATCACGATTGACGCCACGATCGCGCGGGGCACGTTGCGTTCGGCGTGGCGGATCTCTTCGGCAATGTTGCAGACGTTGTTGTAGCCGCCGTAGTTGTACATCGCCAGCAGCGAGACCGCGCCGACACGGCTCAGGAGCTCGCGGTTGAGCGTGAAGGCGGATGCCGGAAACTGAAACGCCTGCGCGGCGGAGAAGCGCCACAGCCCGGCGACGACGACCCATCCGACGGTCAGCCCGGCCACCGCGAGCATGATCACCGACAGGCGGCCGACGTCCCGGATGGGCCGGTAGAGCAGCGCCGTCATGCCCGCGGTGACGAGCGCCGCAATCGCGTGGTGCGCTCCCGCGCTCATCGTGGTCCAGTAGAACTGCAGGTAGTCGGCGAAGCCGACCGCGCCGCTCGCGATCGAAAGGGGAGCGACCAGCATGACCTGAAAGATGAACAGGAACCCCATGAGCGGTCCGACGCCGAACGGCTGGTAGGCTTCACGCAGATAGACATACGGCCCACCGCTGCCGGGGAGAGCCGCGCCGAGCTGTGCGTACACGAGACCGTCGCACAGCGCGAGCACCGCCCCGGCCAGCCAGGCGTACAGGATGTGCGGCCCGCCCATCGCCGAGAGCATGAACGGGATGGTCAGGAACGGACCGACGCCGATCATCACCAGAATGTTCGCGGAGACCGCCTGCAGGAACCCGAGTCCCCGGTCGAGATGTGGCGAGCGACTGCCGTTTCGCACCGCGTCGGGCTCAAGAGACACGAAGGAGACCAGCAAGTCCAACAGACGGACGATTCGACGGAGAGCGCACGGAACACGCAGAACATGACAGAGTTCTGCGGTCAGCGTACGGTCGTCGTTTCCGGCTCGCTACTCCAGCTGCAGGACGCCGGCGAGCCGCCGCGCCAGCGATCCATCATTCACGAGCGGGTTGACGGACAGGGCTCGAACCGCATCGTCGAACACGCGCGTCCGGGCGGCCTCAATCGTGAAGCGCTCATAGTCTTTCACGCGCATCATCAGGCTGCCGCTGGCTTCGGGGATGGGGCCGACGTTCAACGGCCGGGCGCCATTGGCGTTGACGACGCACGGGACTTCGACGATGTCGTCGTCGTCGAGGCCGCGAATCGCGCCGCGATTCGGCACGTTGAGCGGAATGATCGCGTTGCCGTTGAAATGAATCGCGCCGGCGACGGCCAGCGCGATTTTATCGTAGCCGCTCAGCTGTGCCCACGGCGAGTCGCCCGTGCACCGTTCGGCGCCCGATTCGATCTGCATGTAGCTCGAGCTCCGCCGCTCCAGGTAGCGATCGTAGACGCTGCGACGATCGGCGCCCGCCGCAGCGAGATCGTGAAACAGCCGCTCGTTCATTTGCGCAATGGCGCCGCCCCGCGTCGCGCCCGCCTTCACCATGTTCTCGACTGCCGCCTGCGGCGAGTAGTAGTAGAAAAGATATTCGGTCGGCAACAAACGCAGCGACTGCAGGAATGCCGCGTCGAACAACGGCGCGCGATAGATCTGGCCCAACAGATCAGGGCGCGTCCAGAGGCGGCGGAGCTGCGGCTCGCCGTCACTGAACACTTCGCGCAGCCATCCGAGATGATTCAGGCCAAAATAGTCGAAGTAACACTGCGCCGGCTCGATCGCGAGCACCTGCGCCACGCGCTCGAACAGCTCGATCGGCGTGTCGCAGATGCCAATCACCTTCGCCTCGGTGCTCACTGTCATCGCCTGGGTGACAATGGCGACCGGGTTGGTGAAGTTGATGATCCAGGCGTGCGCCGCCTCGCGCGCGATGAGGCGGGCGTAGGCGACCGCGTGCGGCACGTTCCGCATCGCCATGGCAAATCCGGCGGGGCCGATCGTTTCCTGCCCGACCACGCCGTGGGCGACGGCCGCCGCTTCGTCGTCGGCGCGCGCGGCGATTCCGCCAGCCCTGATGCTCAGGAAGATGAAAGAAGCGCCCGCCACGCAGGCGCGCGGATCATCGTAGCTGCGCACCCGCGGTGAAAGGACCGCGGCGAGCGACGCAACGATCGAGAGACGCTCCCGGTCGGTGTCGAACAGCGCGATCTCGTCGATCGGAAGATCGGACCGCGCCAGGCCGTTCACGAGCAGCGGCGTGCGGACGCCGCCGCCGCCGATGACTGTAATTTTCATTTCACGTGGGGCTCCGCCCCACACCCCGGCTCGGTCGCTCGCGGGGCCCCCTTCGCCCCGCTCCGCTCCGTCCCACCCCACGGCGCACAGTCCGCGCCGTGGGGGCCCCCCGGCTCGCAGGCGCGCTGCGCGCGCCTTGCGCCGTGTAGGGGTCCAAGACCAAGCTGACAGCTCCCTTCGTGTCCGTTGTGGTGGGTGACGGCCACATCATAGTCTTTTCACAACTTCATCATGATCGGCGCGGCAAACCGGCTATGCCGCCCGCCCGCCGCGTGGACAATGCGCCGAGACGGTTGCCGAGCCGCAGCGCGCCCTGGAGATCGAGTCCACCGAGCGCGCCCGCCAGAAATCCGGCATTGAAGGCATCCCCGGCGCCGGTCGTCTCCACGGCCCGCGCGCGCACGGCGGCTGCGCTCGCGTCGACGCCGCCGCCCACCGCGCGGCTGCCGTGCGCCCCGAGTTTGATGACCACGGGCCGGTCGGTCCGGCGCCACGCGTCGATCGCGCCGGCGAGCGTCTCGCGTCGTGAGTACAAGAGCGCTTCAGCGCGGTTCAAGAGCACGTAATCGACCGCGCTGATCAGCGCGCGGAAGTACGGATCGCGCAGCAGCGACGGGTTCCATCCGAAATCCCATGAGCACGTGGTGCCGCGATGCCGCAGCGCGTTCACGGCGGCGATCCACGGCCGGCAGCGACCGGGATGAAGCGCGAGGTGCACGTGCCGGGCGCGGAGGCGGGCCAGCACGCGCCGGACGCGCACCGGCAGCAGCCTGTTCACGCCGTTGAAGGTCACGAAACGGCGATCGTGCCGCGTCGACAGCGCGACCGTGATCGCGGCCGGTTCCCCCGGCCGCCGCAGGTTCCGCACCGACACGCCTTCACTGCGGAGCAGCCGCACCGCCTCCCGACCGAGCCCGCTGACGACGGCACACCGCAAACCCAGTCGCGACGCAGCGACGGCGGTGATGACGGCGCCGCCTCCCGGACTTCGCGCGAAGGCGTCGGTCTTGACCTCGTGTCCTGGATCCGGCAGCCGGGCGAGATCATAGAACACGTAGTCGTCGAACGCTTCGCCGGCCGTCACCAGGTCGAACACGTTCTCAAGCTACCACGGAGGACGCGGCCCCTTCGCGCCCGACTCCGCTCTGCGAGCTTCGTCGAGGTCGCGCCGTCGCGCTTCGGAAGGCGGGAGGACGCGAGGTTCAGTCATGCGAATCTTCCACGCTGCGCTTGCCACCATTGTGTTTGCCCCACAGGGTCGTTTCACGGCGATCTTCAGGCCGCGGCGGTACAAGTACTAGAATGTCTCCATGTCGCACCTTGCTTTTCGGGCAACGAGTGTCGCTGCGATCGTGATTGGCGTAACTGTAGCCGTGCACGGATTCGATCCCCTGCCGCAGGATCGCGGCGCTGCCGGCACCTGGCAGAAGCTGCTCAAGCTGCGCACCATCGCCAGCGTCATGCACACCACGGCGCACCCGGACGATGAGCACGGCGGGCTGCTGGCGATGCTGAGCCGCGGGCAGGGCGCCCGGGTCACGCTGCTGACGCTGACCCGCGGCGAGGCGGGCGACAATGCCATCGGATCGGAGCTGTTCGACGCGCTCGGCCTGATACGCACGGAGGAGCTGCTGCGTGCGGACCAGTACTACGGCGTCGATCGGCAGTACTTCTCGAACGTCATCGATTACGGCTTTTCCAAGCGGCTCGAGGAAGCGCTGGTGAAATGGGGCCGCGAGAACGTCCTCCGCGACGTCGTCCGCGTGATTCGAATGGAGCGTCCGCTCGTGCTGATCGCGCGTTTCCAGGGCAACGAGCGCGACGGCCATGGCAACCATCAGACCGCCGGCCTCATCACGCAGGAGGCTTACAAGGTGGCCGGGGATCCGAGCGTCTTTCCCGACCAGATTGAGCAGGGGCTCCGGCCGTGGCAGCCGTTGAAGCTGTACATGGGCGGCGTCCGCGAGAACGACGATTGGACGATCCGGGTCGATCCGGCCGTCTACAGCCCCTGGCTCGGCGATTCCTATGCGAATTTCGCGCGTACCGGCCTGAGCTTCCAGCGGTCGCAGAACGGCGGCCGCAACGACCCGCAGCCAGGGCCGGCGTTCGGATATTACAAGCGCCTGGCCGCGCGGATGCCCGCGCCGGCCAGGGAGTCGACGTTCTTCGACGGTTTCGATACCAGCCTCGCCGGGCTGTTCGCCACGCTGAAGCATCAGGCTCCCGCAGACGCACCGGCGATGCTCGACGCGATCCAGCGCGAAGTCGACGCCGCGATGGGCGCCTTCAGGCTGGACGATCCGGCGGCCGCGGTGCCGGCGCTGGCGCGGGGCCTGGCTGTCACACGCGACGCGATCCGGAGACTCTCGGCCGACGCCGACGCGGTCCACTTCCTGCGCATCAAGGAAGATCAGTTCACCGACGCGATCAATACGGCGCTGGGGATCGATTTCGCCGCCGTTGCGCAGCCGTCCGGTACGATCGAGCCGGCCGGTCCGGCGGCGGCCTTTGCACCGCCCGCGACGATGGATCCGGTGGTGCCAGGCCAGTCTTTCGAGGTGAAGGTTCGCCTGACGAACCGCGGCTCCATCGACGTGGAAGTCGGCTCGATCGACGTGTCGGGTGCTGCCGAATCGCCGACTGGACCGGTCGTGCTCCAGCACGATCAGACGCTGAATCGAACCTTCAGGCTCACGGTCCCGACAACCGCCGGATTCACGCGGCCGTACTTCACGAGGACGTCGATCCAGGAGAACCGCTACACGGTCTCCGACCGGACGTCACTGTACCGTGCCGCGTCGAGCCCGCCGTACATCGCGACCGCGAAGTATCGCGTGCGGGAGGTGCCGGCGGACATCAGCACACCGGTGACGCGGCGGGAAGCGCAGCTTCCCTACGGCTATGTGATGCGCGAGCTCGCCGTGGTGCCGGCCGTGGCGGTTGCCGTTTCGCCGCGGCAGGCGATCGTCCCGCAGTCGCTCTCACAGAAGCAGCTGCGCGTCGGCGTCGAGGTCACGAACAATGCAACGGCCGGCAGCGAGGGGCAGCTTGCCCTGAGGCTGCCGGCTGGCTGGAGCGCCGATCCAGCCGCTGTCCCGTTCACGTTCGCCCGCGCGGGCGAAAAGGCGCGATACCAGTTCACCGTCTCGATCCCCGCGATCGAGGACAAGGACTACGACGTCATCGCCGTGGCGAGGGCAGGCGGCCGCGAATTCCGCGAAGGGTACGACGCGATTGTGCACCGTGATCTCGAGACGCGCTTTCTGTACCGCGACGCTACCAGCCGCGTGCGGGGCGTCGACGTGAAGATCGCGCCCGGACTCAAGGTCGGCTACATCATGGGCGTCGGCGACGATGTACCGGCGGGCATTGCGCAGCTGGGCGCAACGGTGCAGATGCTGAACGAGCCGGACCTTGCCGGCGCAGACCTGCGGCCGTTCGACGCGATTGTCACCGGCACCCGCGCGTATGCGGTGCGCGACGACCTGCGGACCTACAATCGCCGCCTGCTCGACTACGTGCAGAACGGCGGTAATCTCATCGTCCTCTATAACACGCCGGCTGAGTTCGATCCGAACAAGTTCGCGCCGTATCCCGCGCAGCTGCCGCGGACGGCGGAGGAAGTGTCGGAAGAAGATTCGCCGGTCACGATTCTCGCGCCCGCCCGGCCGGAATTCACGACGCCGAACGCGATCACACGGGCTGATTTCAACGGATGGGTCGAGCAGCGCGGCTCGAAATTTTTCAGCGAATGGGACCGGGCATACACGCCGATGATTGAAACCTACGATCAGGGGCAGGCGCCGCAGCGCGGGGGGTGGCTGACAGCGGCCTACGGCCGGGGGCATTACACGTACTTCGCGTACGCCTTCCATCGCCAGCTGCCGTACGGCGTGCCCGGGGCGTACCGCCTTCTGGCGAACCTGTTGTCGCTGGGAAAGTCCGACGATCGTCCGCGATCCCGGTAGTGCAAAATCACCGGCGGGGGGCCAATGCAGGCGCGAACCTTGAGACTGTCCAATCAACTGGTACGGACCGTGACGGGTCCGATGTGGCACGGGCCGGCGCTCGCCGAGCTCTTGCGCGATGTGACGCACCAGCACGCGGCGGCGCGGCCGATTGCCGGCGCGCACACGATCTGGGAGATCGTGCGGCACATCATCGCCTGGGCCGAGATCGCGCGCGCCAGACTGCACGGCGGGCGCACGGGCGATCCCATGCCCGAGGAAGACTGGCCGCCGGTTGCGGGAGCCACCGCGACCGAGTGGACGACGACCGTCTCACGGCTGCAGGAGAGCCACCAGTCATTGGCCGCCGAAGTCCGGCAGCTCGACGACACGGCGCTCGATGGAAAGGTGACGGGGCTCGATTACACCTTGGCGACGCTCCTGCGAGGCGTCGTCGAACACGGGACGTACCACGGAGGGCAGATCGCGCTTCTGAAGCGAGCTCTCAAGAACTCCAGATTGTAAGTAGGCAGGACGAATACGGCCGCACGTAAACGAGGCGAAACCCAGTCTGGAGGTGTTGCCGGATTCCCGTCATTCGCCCGGCGGGCGGACCGTCGCGATACCGTACTGGGCCATTCGACGTGTCTAATTGATTCGAAAACCTTTGTGAACGGCCGGACGGTCATCGATGCTATCATTGGGCCTTCAGCCCCAATTCAATACTTGCTTTCCGAGCGCGCGCCGTGGCCCGCGATCCGAGTGTTGAACGCCCCAGGCGCGGCGTGAAGTTCACGGTCCGGCACCGATGATTTGTCCCCGATGCGGCAAACCGATCGCCAGTTCCGCCGGACGCTGCCAAGCGTGCGGCGCCGGTGTGGCGACCGGCGTTCTGACGCCGCCGACCGGCCTGATCCCGCCGGCCGCGACGCGGACCGGCGTCGGTGACGCGCCGACGGTGCTCGGCGGAGCGGCCTCCCAGACGATTCTGTCCGGGCCTGAGGATGGCGCAACGACTTTCGCCCCGGCGGCGCCCGCGACAGGCCTGATCTCTGAGCCGCCCACCATGTTCGCTGCGGGCGGCGAGCAGCCGACGCTCATTCCGGGCACCCACACGACGTCGCCGACGATCGCGGGCGGCGGCGCGCCGACCGAGTCCGGCTTTGCCGGCGGGGATCCGTCCGATCACGGGCCGCTCAACGTCGGCCAGGTGTTTGGCACGCGCTATCACATCATCAAGCTTCTCGGCGTCGGCGGCATGGGCGCGGTCTACCAGGCGTGGGACCAGGAGCTCGCGGTCGCCGTGGCCATCAAAGTGATCCGCCCCGAGGTCATGGCCGATCCAGTTGCCGCGGCCGACATCGAACGGCGGTTCAAGCGCGAGCTGCTGCTGGCGCGCGAGGTGACGCACAAGAATGTCGTGCGCATCCACGACCTGGGCGAGATCAACGGCATCAAGTACATCACGATGGCCTACGTGAACGGCGCCGATCTCGCCTCCCTTATCAGGCATCAGGGGAGAGTGCCGCCCGCCAGGGTGCTGCGAATCGCGCGATCGGTTGTATCGGGGCTCGTGGCAGCACACACGGCCAATGTCGTGCACCGCGACCTCAAGCCGGCCAACATCATGGTCGACGCCCAGGACGAGGCGTTGATCATGGACTTTGGCATCGCGCGATCGACCGCCGAACCTGTCGCGAAGGGCACGCCGACAGGTCCGAAACCCGTGCGGCCGGGCCGGCCGGTTTCCACGTACACCGATGCCACCGCGGTCGGGTCGATCGTCGGGACGGTCGAGTACATGGCGCCGGAGCAGGCGAAAGGCCTGGAGGTCGACCAGCGCGCCGACGTCTACGCGTTCGGGCTCATCCTCTACGACATGCTCACGGGCCGGCGCCGCGCCGAAGTGGCGTCCAGCGCGTTCAGCGAGCTGCAGGCGCGCATGGAACAGGCGCCGCCGCCGGTCAAGTCGATCGTGCCCGAGGTGCCGGAGGCACTGGATCGCCTGGTGTCGCGGTGTGTCGAGCCAGACCGGGAGAAGCGCTTCCAGTCGACGGCGGACGTGGAGGCGGAGCTCAATCGGCTGGGCGCGAACGGCGAGCCGATCCCGGTCAAGCGTGTGTTCGGCATCCCCGTGCTGGCGGCGATCGTATTGCTCGCGGTTGCGCTGCTGGCCGGCGGCTGGTGGTATGCGCGCAGGCTGATCCCGCCCGTTCAACACGAGCCGGTCTCCGTCGTCATTGCGGATTTCCAGAACACCACCGGGGATCCGACGTTCGACCACACGCTGGAGCCGATGCTCAGGCGCGCGCTGGAAGGGGCAGGTTTCATCAGCGCCTTCGACCGGAACGGAATCAGGCGTACGCTCGGCGTTCGCTCCCCTGAGAAGCTGGACGAGGCGGCCGCGCGCGAAATCGCGGTGAAGCAGGGGTTGGGCGTGGTGGTCTCCGGTTCAGTCGATCGGCAGGGGAACGGCTACTGGATTTCTATCAAGGCGGTTCAGACGGTTACCGGGAACGTCGTCGCCAACACCAGGGCCAGGGCAACGAGCAAGGATCAGGTCCTCGGTATCGCGACGAAGCTGGTCACCACCGTTCGCAAGGCGCTCGGCGACCCGACGTCGGAATCGGCGCAAATCTTCGCGATGGCGAGCCTGTCAGTCATATCGCTCGACGTGGTTCGTCACTATGCATCAGCGATGGAAGCCGTTTCCCGCAACCGGTTCGAGGAGGCGCTGCAGGAAGCGACGAAGGCGGTGGAGCTGGATCCTAAGTTCGGCATTGGTTATTCGGTGCTGGCGTCCGTTTCAAAAGCTGTGGGCAGGCAGCAGGACGCTGAGAAGTACATCAACGAAGCGCTCCGGTACCTGGACGGCATGACCGAGCGCGAGCGATTCAGCGCTCGCGGAATGTTCTACCTGATTACCGGCGATTATCAGCAGTGCGTGAAAGAGTACGGCGACCTTATCGCGCGTTACGCGGCTGACGTTGTCGCCCGGAACCAGCTCGCGCTCTGCTCCTCCCAGTTGCGCGATCTGCGCAAGGCCCAGGACGAGATGCGGTACGTGGTCGAGATGCTGCCGAAGCGGACGTTGTTCCGCGATAATCTGGCGCTTTACTCGAACTACGCCAGCGATTTCCAGACCGGCGAGCAGCAGGCCCGGACGATCGACGAAGCCGATGCTTATGCGTCCCTTGCTCTAGCCTTCGCGCAGCTCGGGCAAGGTCAGATCACCGAAGCGAGCGACACCTACAAGAAACTGGCGGGCATCGATTCCCTCGGCGCCTCAATCGCCTCGTCCGGCCTTGCCGATGTCGCGGTCTATCAAGGCCGCTTTTCGGAGGCGGTGCAAATCCTCGAACAGGGTGCCGGCGGAGATTTGAAAGCGAACAATCCCGACAGAGCCGCCGCGAAATTCGGTGCGCTTGCCAACGCCTATCTGGCAAAAGGACAAAAAGCGCGCGCGGTGTCGGCGGCGGACAAGGCGCTGCAGAACAGCAAAAGCGTGGGCACTCGATTCCTGATAGCGCGGCAGTTCGTCGACGCCGGCGAGGTTGGCAAAGCGCGCGAGTTGATGGCAGGACTCGGCGCGGAGCTCCTTGCCGAACCGCAGGCTTACGCGAAAATCATCGAGGGCCAGATCGCATTGCGAGCAAATGATGTGCGTCAGGCGATCAAGCTGCTGAGCGATGCCAACGGTATTCTGGACACCTGGATCGGGCACTTCGATCTCGGTCGCGCGTTCCTGGCAGGCCGGCAGTTCATCCAGGCGGATTCGGAGTTCGACCGCTGCATCAAGCGCCGCGGTGAGGCGCTGTCACTGTTCCTCGACGAGGAGCCCACCTACGCCTATTTCCCGCAGGTTTACTACTACCAAGGACGCGTGCGTGAAGAGCTGAAGAATGCGGGCTTTGCCGATTCCTACGGCGCGTACCTGAAGATCCGCGGCGAGTCGAACGAAGATCCGCTCCTGCCAGAAGTCCGCCGGCGCGCCGGCGGCTAACCCCTGCTGATAGAGGCAACGCGAGTAGCCGGACTAGCCTGACAGCCGCTGACACCGGGCCCCGCAGGTGGTGACACGGTGTTGACGGACGATTCGCGGTCGAAGCGTTGGGAAGAACGTGGCCGGAGAACGCAAGAGGGGTCCGCCCGAGCGGCGAACCCCTCGCCCGAGAATGGGATCTACTTCGGTATCGCAATCGTTCGCAGGTTCGAGAAATTGCTCACATCGCCGACGAGCGTGCGCTGTGTGGCCGCGTAGGTGTAGGTGCTACCGGCGTTAACCTGCTTGTCGTCGAGAATGATCCCGGTCGTTGACGTGCCGACGAACTTGCGCTTGTTGAACGCGGCGAGGTCGAGCACAGTGCCGTCGACCCGGTAGAAGTCGTAGTTGAGCGCATCGTTGATCGATTGTTTGACCGTGAGCGTGACCACCCACTTGCTGCCGACTTTCTGCGCCGTCGGCTGCGCCAGGAAGGGTGGATGAACAACTGATGTCGCTTGCTCGTGAGTCTGCTCGGCGCCCGAGCCGAACGGAATGCCGCTGCCAAACGGAATGCCGGAGCCGAAGGGAATGCCGCCGTCGACGCCCTCGCCCCGATCGACGCTCCCTTCGTAGTTGACCCCGGAGCCGAAAGGAATGCCGCCGCTGCCGATGTCGGCTGAAGCGAAGCTGACACCGCTGCCGAACGGGATGCCGCTGCCAAACGGAATGCCGGAGCCGAAAGGAATTCCGCGCGAGAAGCCCGCCAGATTGCGCCCGCCGCCGAGTTGCCGCAGCCCGATCGTGCCGATCGGCCCCCAGTCGTTAGCACCGATGAGTTGTGCGGTGAGGCCGTTTGTGACCCCGTTGAAAGTCACGTCCTGGGAAATATTCAGGTCATTTGCCTTCAAGTCGCCGTTCCAATCGATCGGGCCGGTTGTCGCGACCCTCACTCCGTCAACCCGAACCATGCCACCGCCGCCGGCCCTGTCGGCTTCCTCCGCCGCGGATAGGGGCGATCCATCGCAGTGCCTTTTCGCCGCCGACGTAGTCAGCGTCTGAGCGACTCCGGATCGCGGCGCATACCAGCTGCTCCGGTACGCGGCCGTGCCAGTAAGGGCGTTAGGCAGTGTGCTCTCGTTGATTGAGCCCAACTGGCTGCGCGAAAGATCGATGGTTTGCTCGCCGGCGCCGTTAATCAGGAACTGCGCCTGGAACAGGTAGCTCATCACGCTGAGATAGTTCGGATTGCAGTTGCCTTCGAACGGCGCGGTCGGATCTCCACCGTGGCTTCGCCACAGACCGTGCCCGAACTCGTGCAGCGTCGTCGACGCGACCAGGAGGTCGGGAACGTTCGGCCAAAGGCCGAGCGTGACCATGCCGTCCATTCCCGGGAAATCGCTGATCCCCGACGTGCTCGAGGGCACGTGGAAATCAGGGTTGGTGGCTTCGCACTCTTCGTCGATGACTTTGTCGCCATTGGTGTCGACGGTCACACACGTGGCCTTCGGGATGCCGCGGGCGTGGGCGTACAGCATGTAATGAAAGAGATTCCATCTGATGGGATCGAATCGCCGTCTGCCGCAGTCCGTCGCGGTCGGCGGATTCGCGAAACAAGCATCGATGTGCGAGGCGTCGTATTCTGCACCCGTGTTAGGGTCGACCGGGCTGTCCCGTAAAATCTGGTAGCCGATCTTGTAGCTGACGGTGCCTGGGTAATTCGGGAACTGGCAGTCCGGATCTCCGCTGCAGGAGACCTCTTCAATCGTCTCGCCGCCTCCAGGGCCGACCTGAATCAGATACTGGTCGGCTTCGGTGGACGAATACCCCGGAAACGGAAGCGCGTGATAGGCGGTCAGATCGCCCACGTCGAAATGCGCTTTGATGCCGAGGGTATTGTCCGGATTGAGCACCGGGGCGTTCTTGAGCGCGTCGCCGACGAGTTTCAAGGCACCGGGCGGTGGGAGGTGAGTATGTGGCCCGGTGGTCTGCCCGGACGTCGACCAGCCGTTGGTGCTCTTGGTGGCGCCGAGTTCCGCGAAGAAGTCCTTGTGCGTCGAGGTTGCGCCCATTGCCGACAGGTTCGGGAGCGGCTCGCCGGCCGGATTCACGAGCCCATTCGGTGCGTCTTCCAGCCCGTCCGGGAGACCATCGAAGTCGCGATCCTGCGGCGTTGTCGCGAAGATCACGGCCGCGAGACTCACGCAGTCGTACGGCGTCGAGTTCCCGTGCTCGATCCGGGTCGGGATCTCTTGGCCGGCCCCGTTCGGGTTCTGCGGCAGCCCGGTCATCGCGGCGGTCAACGAGCTGCCTTCGATTGTCACGTTCGTCCACACGCGGTCGGAAGACGGACTCGATATCGGGTTCCCTTGATCGTCGGTTGCCACGATCTTGTTCGTTCCGACGAGCGTGTTGTTGAAGAAGATCTGGTCGGTGCCGTTGGGCGCCCCGCTGCCGACGAGCTGTGTCCATTTGGCGAATCTGTTGTTGCTGTCCGCCAGGTAGAACCCTCGCAGCGTATGCGTTGTCGCAGTGTCCTGCAGCTGGATATTCAGACCGTCGTAGATGACGATCGACTTGAATGATTCGGCCGAGTTCCGGTAGACGATGACCAGACTCGCGCCGCCGCTGGAAGGAGTCTGATTGCCGGTTCCAGAGTCGGGCAGCGTTATCGTGTGCAGCGGCAGCTGGCGGCCGTTGAGATCAGAATCGTTCACAATGTATTTTCCGCTGGTGTTGTCCACCGGCAGCAGACGGAGGACGTCGCCGCGATACATCGCCATGGTGTAAGTCGCATTGGTACCGCCGCCATTGCTGAAGCAGGGCGCGGTGCTCGGCGTGAGGTTGGTCGACGCCGATTTGACTGCGTTGATGTCGCGGCCTCGGAACGTCGCACCGGTAACGGATTGAGTAAATATCGTCTCCCAATACACGTACGCGGCGATGACGTCCGCATTGGCGGGGACGCCGGTGATGTGGATGGTCCCGGTGATGCCGCCGTTCACAGCATTCTGCGGCTTCAGGTCGACGCTGCCCACCACGTAATTGCCGGTGATTGCGAACGACATTGCATACGGCAGCGCGTCTCCGGGCAAAGGCGTCGCTGCTTGTCCGCCGTGCTGTGTACAGAGCAGGATGCATCCCAACGTCAGAAGCGCAGCCGACCTTCTCGACGCGATGGCTGAAAATGCCGTACCAACTCCGAGGCGCGACGGGATGAGTCGTGCTGACGAGCCAGCCGCCGCAACTTGCGTTTTCAACATATTGACCTCGACCTGCCGGGGAACAGCGCGATGCAACGCGCGATCATCACAAAAATGCTCGGCACCCGCTGACACGCGGGTACCGCGTCAGAGATTCGATCGTGCCGGGGCGCACCCTCAGCGAACACGCCGGCACGCGATCACTTCTGATGGGAGTCGGGAAATTCTGTCATGTTCTGGAGTGCCGGGCAAGGAAAGTCTGTGAAATGTTGTGCGCAACGGAGACCTTGTTCAGCCCGTTGCCAGACCGTGAAAGCCGTGCGTCCTTTCGCCCGGCCTGTCATCTGACCGGGGGCAGCCGCCGTCACAGACGTGTCGGAGGACCGTCCCGGGGAGCGACGAAATCACGAAACGCTGCGGTAGCCAGCTAACACCAGGGGCACCACGCGCATCTTCGGATTCCTGGATCGTCAATCCCGTGGCACGATGAGGAATTCACCACGGAGGACACAGAGGACTGGAGGGAAAATCCCGGTTGCGTTCGGGATTGAACCTCCGCGTCCTCAGCGGTAGGTGTCTGAGAGACAATCAACCCCGCATGGCTTCGCCGTACGATGCGATTGTCATCGGCGTAGGCGGGATGGGCAGTGCGACGGTCTACGAACTGGCCCGCCGCGGCGCCCGCGTGCTGGGACTCGAGCGCTACGACATCCCGCACGATCTCGGGTCGTCCCACGGAGTGAACCGGATCATCCGGCTGGCCTATTGGGAGGACCCGGCGTACGTGCCGCTGCTGCGCCGCGCCTTTGACCTGTGGCGCGAGCTCGAACACCTTCGCGGCGAACGGCTCCTCGTGATCACCGGGAGCATCGACGCCGGCCTGACCGGGAGCCGGACGTTCGCGGGATCGCTGCGCTCGTGCGCGATCCATTCGCTGCCGCACGAGGTGCTCGATGCGGAAACGCTGCGCCGCCGATTCCCGGCCTTCCAGGTGCCGTCTGACTTCGCTGCGGTGTATCAGGCTGACGGCGGGTTCGTTCTCTCCGAGCGCGCGATCGTCGGGTTTGTGGACGCCGCCCACGAGCTTGGTGCCGAGATCCACGCCCGCGAACCGGTCGTTTCATGGGACGCCGACGCCGACGGCATCGTCGTCAAGACCGACGCAGCAACCTATCGCGGCGCCCGTCTCGTGGTGACCGCGGGCGCCTGGGCGGGCGCGCTCGTGCCAGGCCTCCGCGCGCTGGCGCAGCCCGAGCGTCAAGTGATGCTCTGGGTGCAGCCGCGGCGGCCGGAGCGGTTCAAGCTCGGTCGGCTCCCGGTTTTCAACATGGAGACACCGGAGGGCCACTTCTACGGTTTTCCGATCTTTCACAATCCGGGTTTCAAGGTAGGGCGGTATCACCATCGCCGTGAGGTGGTCGATCCGGATCACGTGGACCGGCGGTGTCATCCTGAAGATGAAGCGGTCCTCCGTGAAGGAATCCGGCGGTATTTCCCCGAGGCCGATGGCCCGACGCTGGCGATGAAGACGTGCCTGTTCACGAACAGTCCGGACGAACATTTCATCATCGACCGCCATCCGGCCCTGCCGCAGGTGACACTCGCGGCCGGCTTTTCCGGCCACGGGTTCAAATTCTGCAGCGTTGTCGGCGAGATTCTCGCGGATCTGGCGCTGGAAGGTCGAAGCCGCTGGAATCTTGACCTGTTCAGACTCTCGCGATTTCAGACATCTTCTGCTTGACTTGGTAGTCTCCGTGTCACGCGGACCCGGCCGTGGCCAGGTCCGGGACCGATCGGTGTCAACAGCCGCTGTTTCTCGTGAACGTCACG
Organism: Acidobacteriota bacterium; assembly: GCA_046726355.1. Classification (GTDB taxonomy): domain Bacteria; phylum Acidobacteriota; class Vicinamibacteria; order Vicinamibacterales; family CAVVIG01; genus QHWF01. Next base: position 21,969 of record JBKPAI010000044.1, read on the forward strand.
TTCTTTACCGCCGTCGACGAACCCGATGGCGACGTGATCGTCAGGAAGACGTCGACGTTCACGTTGCCGGTTCCATTCAGCCCTCCCTGTCCGCACGCCAGCGTCGGGTTCGTCACCATCGCGTTCGTCCCAGACGCGATAATCGGCCCGGTCACGCTGACGAGCCGGAACACGTAGCTGTTGATCCCCGAGCCCGTGGAGGCCGAGGCGTCGAACGTGCACGACAGTTGATTCATGGTTGCGGGCGAGCCTATCGGATCGACCGGGCATGAAGCCGGCGTTACCGTAAAGCTTGCCGTCAGCGCCCCCGTGCCGCTCTGATTGACCGTCAGTTGAGCAGTGCTGGCACCGGCCGCGAGCGTGATGTGGCCGGTCCGCGCCGCTCCAGTGTTGGCCGCGACGGCATACGCAATCGTCGCGTCCCCCGTGCCGGACGCGGCCGACGAGATCGTCAGCCACGAGGCATCGCTCGTGGCCGTCCACGCGCAGCCGGCCGCCGTCGTAAAGGCGGTGGTGAACGCGCCACCCGCTTCTGGGACGGATTGGGTTGCCGGATTCAACGACGCCGGGCAGGGCGAATTCTGCGTGAAGCTGATGTCGGTGGTGCCGGTGGTATGAGTGACGATAATCCGGCCGAACCGCTGCGCACCCGTGTTCGCGTCGACCGTGTAGTTGATGGTCCCGGTACTGGGTCCGGATGTCGCCGACGTGATGTGGATCCAGAACTGATTCGATTGCGCGGACCAGTTGCAATTGCCGGTGCCCGTGACGGTCACCGTGGACTGCCCGGTGCTGCCCTCGGCTGGAGCGGTGACCGACGTTGGATTGACCGAGTAAGTGCAGCCGGTTGGCGGCGCCATCCCTGCCTGCGTGACTGTCAGCTGAGACGAGCCGCCGGTCCAGTTGACGGTGACGTGGCCGGTGCGCGAGTCCGTGCCGGGGTTGGCGGCGACCGAGTACGACAGCGTGGCTGTATCGGATCCGGAGGGGTTCGACAGCGTGATCCAGCTGGCGTCCGATGTGGCGGTCCATCCGCAGCTGCCGGAGGACCGGGTGACGGTGACGGTCGATGTTCCCCCTTCCACCCCCGGGGACTGCGAGGTGGACGACAGGGCGTAGTTGCACGTCGATTGCACCGGATTCTTGTCGTTGCTGCATCCACTGACCGTCGCTAGACCGAGCGCGAACAGCAGGATCCGAGTACCACAGCGCATGGAACCTCTCTTCGAACGATCGAGCCTATCATCGGATTGGCGCCGCTCAGCCCATCGATACGCTTCTGCGCTCTGAATCCAGGCTTTGCGCTCAAGCCGAAAGCCGAAAGCCTGACCATCAGACAATCTGCGGCTTGATCGTGCGGCATCCGATCGCGGCCAGGGCGCTGCGCACGCGATCGAAGATCTCGTCACCTTCGCATGTTCCGATAATTGCGCCGCCCGATCCGGCGAATTTGGCGCTGGCGCCGGCGGCCCGCGCTGTTTCGATCATGTCGATCTGCCACTGGGGCAGACGGTAGATGCTGCGGCGGGTATCGAAATTGGCGTTGACGAGTGCGGCGAGGCGGGCAGGCTCGCGCGCGAGCAGCGCCCGCCGTCCCTCCGCGGCGAGATCGGCGAACCGCCGCATCGCGGCGACCACGTCGGCATCGCCGCGGTTGAAGCGCTCGCGAATGTTGGAGTGGAAGACCTCGGTCGGTTCGCCGAGCGTTTCGTGGTGCGCCAGATAGAGCGGCGGCAGCAGCGCCGGATCCAGCGGCTCGTAGCAGAAGCAGCGGAGCCCGTCGATCGTGCGTCCGCGGCCGGGATCGAAATCCATGTAGACGAGCCCCTCGTACACCTGGATGACGCGGTCCTGCAGGCCGACGGCGATCCCGAGCTCCTCCTGTTCGACCAGAAGGACGAACGTCGGCTGCGCCTCGATGGGAATCTGCACGCCGTAGAACTCCATCAGGCAGCGGAGCGTGGCCACGATGATGGCGCTCGAGCCGGCGAGACCTACCTGACGGGGGATCGTGGTCTGGTAGCGCACCGAGAACTTGCGATCGTGGAGCCGCACGTTGGTCGCGTGGCAGTGCTCCACGAACCGCTTGATCGTCGCCTTGATCAGGCGGATGCCGCCGTAATACCCGTGCAGCCGGACGTCGCGCGCCAGGTCGTGCACCGAGTCGAACCGCGCGCGGTCGTCGTCGGCGAGCACGATCTCGACGGCATCCCATTCGTACAACACCACCTCGGCCCAGTAGTTGCGGACGCTGACGGAAATGGTCTTGCCGTGATAGCCGTCCGACGGATTGCCGAGCAGGCCTGCGCGCGCGTAGGCGCGCTTACGGGTGAGAAACATCGAGCGCGTCCTGAAGCCGGCGCCGCAGCCCGGCACCATATTTCTCGTCGGCGAGCGCGAACGCCACGAACGCTTCGAAATAGGATTCGAAATTGCCGATGTCGTAGCGCCGCTCGCCTGGCCGCAGCCGGACGCCCCAGGCCCTGCCGCCGTTCCGAATCATCGCGCGGATCGCGTCGGTCAGCTGGATCTCGCCGCCCTTGCCGCGCCGCGTCTGTCCGAGCGCGTCGAAGACGGCGGGCGACAGCACGTACCGTGCGGCAATCGCGAGGTTGCTCGGCGCCTCGCTCGCTGCCGGCTTCTCCACCAGGTCCAGGATCTCGAACAGATCGCCCTCCGTTTTCGGCCGCGCGATGCCGTACTGACTGACGTCGGCGGCGGGCACTTCCTCGAAGGCGATCACCGCGTCGGCGTGCTGCTGGTGAAAGCACTGCGTCATCCGCTGCACAACGTCGCTTTCCGCGTGCATGCCGATGATCGAATCGCCGAGCGCGACGACGAACGGCTGGCGGCCGACGAACGACTGGGCGCACGCGACCGCGTGGCCGAGGCCGAGCAACTGCCGCTGGCGTGTGTAAAAATACTGGACCGTCGCCCGCTCGAACTCCAGCTCCGCGAGCAGGTCCTCCTTGCCCGACTCCCGTAGCGTCTGAATCAGCTCGCCGTTCAGATCGAAATGGTTCTCGATCGAGGCCTTTCCCGGACCGGTCACGAACAACACGCGCTTGAGCCCGACACGCGTCAGCTCCTCGACGACGTATTGCACGACCGGCTTACGGCCGACCGGCAGCATTTCCTTCGGCTGCGACTTGGTGGCCGGCAGCAACCGCGTGCCGAGGCCGGCCACAGGCACGACGGCGATATCGATGTCCATGTGTGGGTCGTGGGCGGTCGTCATGAGTGGAGGGCCATTGTAAAGGCGTCGGTGACTCCTTTCACGGCAGAGGCGGAGAGGTGTATGCTTTGCCCGCCAGCCACCAGTCAATCGAGTCCGACCGGGAGGGTACCATGCGCCGACCTGGTTTTCTGCTGATGTTCGCGCTGACAGTGGCCGGTCCGTTGAGCGCACAGGTGCCGACCGGCACGATCGCGGGAACCGTGACCGATCAAGTGTCGGCCGTCCTGGCGAAGGCGACGGTCACGGTCACGAACAAGGATACAGGCGCGTCCCGCGTCGTCCAGACTGACGCGGACGGCACCTTTTCGGTCCCGTCGCTGCCGCCCGGCGCGTACGACGTGCTGATCGAGGCGTCGGGGTTCCAGCCGGCGATCAGCCCCGCCGAGGTGGCGACGGGCGCGACGACGACGGTGAGAGTGACGTTGCAGGTCAGCACGAAGACCGAGGCCATTACCGTGGTCGGCGCGTCCCCTCTGGTGGATCTCGAGTCGAGCCGGGTGCAGGGGATCGTTGGACGCACGCAGATCGAGAACCTTCCGTTGAACGGCCGCAGCTTCATGAACCTCGCGACGCTCCAGCCCGGCGTCACCGTCAACCTCGGCAATCCCGCCCAATTCAACGCCCAGTTCAACGTGTCGGTGCTCGGCGGTCCGGCATCGCGCACCGCGATCACCGTCGACGGCGGAAATGTCCGGAACCCCGTGGAGGGCGGCACCGGACAGAATTTCTCGCAGGAAGTCGTCCAGGAATTCCAGATCTCGACGGCCAACTTCGACCTGTCGACCGGCATTGCGGCCTTCGGCGCGATCAACATCGTGACGCGGTCAGGCTCGAACGACCTGCGCGGCGCCGGATATTTTTATCATCGCGACGAGAACATCGCCGCCTACCCGAGCCTGGCGCGGAACACGCTGACCGATAACCCGGAGTTTGCGCGGCGCCAGACCGGCTTTGTGCTCGGCGGTCCGATCAAGAAAGATCAAATCCACTTCTTCGGGAGCTACGAGTACACCAATCAGAAAGGCGTGTACGTCGTGCAGCCGGATCTGGCATCGGTGGCGGCGTTCGGCACGCTCGCGCCCGCTCCTTACATCGGCAAGCAGGCGAGCGGCCGCGTCGACGATCGGCTCAACAACAAGCACTCGCTGTTCGTGCGCTATTCGCACGACGGCAACACGAACAGCGGGCCGTTCGGCATCCCCGTCCCGCCGTCCAATTTCGTGTCCAACAAGAACTACGTCGATCAGCAGCTGGTGGGTGTCACCAGCGTCCTCAGCGGCACGCTGGTGAACGACCTGCGCTTCTCGCACATGTACTGGCGCAACCGCAACACGCCGGCCGGGTGCGACGGCGACGTGAACGCAAACTGTCTCGGCCTGGGCGGGCCGGAGATCTTCTATCTCAATTCGGTGAATTTCCAGCTCGGAAACAATTTCAACTCGCCGCAGGGGCGCGATCTGCACCGGTTCCCCGTCTCCGACAACGTGACCTGGCAGAAGCGCACGCACCAGGTCAAGTTCGGCGGCACCTGGGAGCACATCGACGCCGTCGGCTACTGGGGATTTTTCGATCCGGCGCGCGCCTACCTGCTGTCGCCCGAATTCCTCGCCGGCGTCGGCGTTCCGCCCGCCGCCTTCGGCCTGCCTGACGGAAAGATCCGGACGGCCGACGATTTGAAGAAGCTGCCGGTCGTGGCGTTCCTGCTGGGCATCGGTGATCGCTCGCAGCCGTCCTACCACCTCGACGCCGCCCGCGCGAACGACCGCTTCCATCTCTACGTCCAGGACGGCTGGAAGGTGTCGCCGAACTTCACGCTGAACTACGGGCTCGGGTGGGAACATGAAACCAACGTGCTGAATTACGATCTGCCGAAGCCGCAGTATCTTGCGCCGATCTACGGCAGTGATCTGAGCCCGACCAAAAAGGAATACAAGAACTTTGCGCCGGCAGCGGGCTTCGCCTGGTCGATTGGCACCGATCGGCCGACGGTCATTCGCGGCGGGGCCGGAATTTTCTACGACACGCAGCTTGGCTGGTGGCGGCTCGGCGAGCGCGCCGTCATCGGCGGCTCCGGCCGCCAGTTCATCGGCAACGCGGCGGTGACGAACCCGGCGACCGGATTGCCGTTCAGCACCGCATTCCTGAATACCTTGACGTATAACTACGGGACGTTTCTCGCCCAGCTTCCCGCGCTCCGCGCGCAGCAGGATGCGAAGTACCCGGGAACGGGAGACGCGCCGCAGATTCTGCTGTCGAAGCAGGCGAACGCGCTCGGCGCGCTCTACCCGCGCGAGTTCCCGACCATGCGCGCGAACCACTTCAACGTCGGCGTGCAACGCGATCTGAACGGCGAAATGGCCGTGCAGGCCGACGTCGTCTACCGCAAGATGCGGCACGGCACCCCTGGCGGCTTCTTCGGGACCAGCGTCGATTTCAACCGGTTCAATGCGATTGACGGCCCTGTGATTCCGCGTTGTGCGACGACGGCGCAGGCCAACGATCCGTCGGCGCAGTGTTCATCCGGTCCGATCAATTTCTGGTGGCCGGGCGCCGAGGCGACCTACAAGGGGCTGCTCGTCAGGCTGGACAAGCGCCTCTCGCGCCGTTACCAGTTCACCGGATCGTACGCGCGGCAGAACAGCCAGAGCATTCTCGATATCACACAGAACCTGAACGACTACTTCGCGACCTACGGCCCCGATCTTCCGCGCCACAATCTCACCGTCTCAGGAACCGTCGATCTGCCGTGGAGGCTCCAGGTATCCGTGCTCTCGTCCTATCTGAGTCGTCCGCCGGTGGCCCCGACGATCGGCGGCTTCGACAATACCGGCACGAACTTCTCCAACACCGGGTTCACGCCTCTGCTCGGCATTCTGGGCAAAGGCTATGCGGACTTTCTCAGCCGTGAGGAGCTGGAGGCGCTGGTCGATCAATACAACTCGACATACGCGGGGACGCTCACGCCGGCCGGGCGAGCCGGAGTCTCCGCGAACCAGCGTTACCCCAGAATTACGCTGCCGGCGGACTTTCAGCTTGGCGACGTCTTTTCGTCGCAGGATGTCCGGGTGATGAAGGCCGTCCGCCTGGCCGACCGGTCCGAGCTTCGCCTGATTGCGGAAGTCTTCAACGTGCTCAACACGTCGAACCTGACGAACTTCAACTACAACCTCGTCGTGCCGGCGACGTTCGGCAAGGCGAACCAGCGTGTGGGCCAGACGTTCGGATCCGGCGGCCCGCGCGCCTTTCAGCTCGCCGCGCGTCTCAGTTTCTGACGAAAGGCCGACGGATGGGGCGTGGCCTTCCTGGCGCCCTTCCTGCCCGTCCCGCCCGTCCTGCCTATCCTGCCCTTCCCGCCTGACTGATGTCCAGCCGCGCGGCCAGACCGGCGAACGCCGGCGTCGGCCCGGTCCACTGCAGCTCGTCGACCGACCGGCACACCGGGATATCGGTGCGGAGCGTCGCCAGTGTTCGAAACAGAAACGCCTGCTCCCGCTGGCGAGCGAGTGTGTCGGCCAGGCGGCCGGCATGGGTGGCATTCACGCTCCACGTCCGCCAGTCATCCGGGATCGCTTCGAGGTGGCCGAACTTCGCCAGCACTGCGGCGGTTGACTTGATGCCCCAGCCTGCCAGGCCGGGATAGCCGTCCGCCGCATCACCCACGAGAGCGAGGTAATCGGGGATCGAGGCAGGCGGCACGCCGAACTTCGCGATGACCCCGGCTTCGTCGCGCAGCGAACGCGCCCGACGATTCATCTGCACGACGCGCGTGCCGCGCACGCATTGCGCCAGATCCTTGTCGGGGGTGCAGATGAAAATGCGGTGGACGCGCGGGTCGCGGGCGGCCGCGGCCGCCGCGGCGGCTAGGGCATCGTCGGCTTCGAATTCGACCATCGGCCAGACGACGACGCCCATCGCGGCGAGCGCTTCTTCGAGGAGCGGGAACTGGGCCAGGAGTTCGGGTTCGACGCCGGCGCTGGTTTTGTACGTGGGCCAGAGCCGGTTCCGAAACGACTCGATGACGTGATCGGTCGCGACGCCGATGTGCGTCGCGCCGGCCGTGATCATCCCCAGCACCGACGTGAGCACGCCGCGCACCGCCGCGACTTCATGGCCGTGCGGATCGGTCAGCGATGGCAGCGCGTAGTAATGGCGGAACAGCTCGTAGGTGCCGTCGATGAGATGAACGTCCATGCGGTCGTCTCAGCCGGGCTTATCGTACGCCGGGCCGGCCGCGCGTGCACGCCGGCAGTCGGAGTTGTAGCGCAGCCCTTCCGCCTTCGCCAAGGCTTCGGCGGACCGCCGGAGCTTTAGCGGAGGCTGGTCAGGGCTGCCCAGCGGCCGTGATGCAGGCCTGAAGGCCTCCGCGACCAGGGGCCGCCGTTAAAACAGACACTGAAAAAGCACGAACACGCAGAACCCGCAGTCTTTTTCCCTGAGAATTCTCTGCGGTTTCAGCGGGTTCTGCGTTGAATGTCGGGTTTCAGCCGCCTGCTAGCTGTGTTGCCAGCTGCGGCGCCCTTGTTCCGAGTCGAGCGACAGCTTCTTGAGCAGTGCATCGTCGCTCAAGATCCGTCCGGCGCCAATCACCACGGCTGACAGCGGGTCCTCGACGCTCTGCACGGGCAGGTGCGTTTCCTTGTGAATGAGCCGATCGAGCTGGCGAAGCATCGATCCGCCGCCGCAGAGCGAAATGCCGCGGTCGAAGATATCGGCTGACAGCTCCGGCGGCACCTGATCGAGCCCCTCCCGAACGGCGCGGATGATGACCTTCAGCGGCTCGGCGAGGGCTTCGCGCACTTCGGCGTCGGTCAGGGTGATGCGCTTCGGGACGCCCCGTCCAAGATCACGCCCTTTGACTTCCATTGTGAGCGGCGCCTCGAGCGGAAGCGCCGACCCGATCGTCGCCTTGATTTCTTCGGCGGTGCGCTCGCCAATGAGCAGGTCGTGCCGCCTCTTCACGTACTGGATGATGGCGTCGTCCATGGCGTCGCCCGCCACGCGCACCGATCGGCTGTAGACGACCCCGACGAGCGAGATGACGGCAACATCGGTCGTGCCCCCGCCCACATCGATAATCATGTTGCCCGCAGCTTCGGTGACCGGCAGCCCGGCACCGACGGCGGCAGCCATCGGCTCGTCCACCAGATGCACTTCGCTGGCCTTGGCGCGGTAGGCGCTGTCCTTGACCGCGCGCCGTTCGACCGGTGTGATTTCGGTCGGCACGCCGATGACCACACGGGGCCGCGCCCACGAGCGCAGGGTGCGGTGGGCCTTCTTCATGAAATAGGTCAGCATCTTTTCCGCCGCATCGAAGTCGGCGATGACACCGCCGCGGATCGGACGCACGGGCCGGATGTGACCTGGTGCCCGGCCCAGCATGTCGCGCGCGCCCAGACCGACGGCTTCGACCGCACCAGAGGTCGTATTCAACGCCACAATCGACGGTTCGCTGACGACGACGCCTCGTCCGCGGGCGAAGACGCAGGTATTGGCCGTACCGAGATCGATCGCCAGATCGCCGCCGAGCCGGGCCCCTCTCATCGTTCACTCCTTAGTTGCAGCAAGCGTCCGCCTGTGCATGTGCCGGTTCGCGGCGAAGCTGCCGTACGGCTGAGTAAGTTGGAAAACCTTGAAGCGGGAGGGCAAGCCGCATTCCGTCGCGGGAGGAAGCGGCGTTCGAAGGATCTGGCACGAAGTGCGGCTCCCGGAGAGGAGCTCAGCCGGACCGGCGATTACGCATTCGGCCCGCAGGTAACAGTCTTGTCGTGGGACTCCGGTGCGACGGCCGGAATGCACGCCAAAACCGCGCAATGTCTTGTTCAGCATTGCGTGGTGCCCGGGTTCAGCGGCGCTCTCCGGGCAGACGCGGCGCCCCGGCGCCGTGACGCCAGTCAATCGCGTTATGCGGCTCGAAACGAAAGTTTTCCTCGTTATCAGCGAGCCGCATAACGCGCGAGGCGCGCCGACATGGCGCGCCCGCCGAAGCGGAGAGGGGCAATGGGGCCTCCGCGAGCGACGGGCGCGGGGGGGCCGCCGGGGCGAAGCCCCCGGATCCGGTCAGACCGACAACAGGCGATCGAAGAACGAACGATATCGCCGCAGCACCATGCGCAAATCCTCGGTGGTCACATTGTCGCCACGATCCCATTGGTGCTCGAGCGATCCACGCTCGTTGGCGAATCCCTCGGCCAGCCGCTTCGTCACATCGGCAACGAGGGAGTCAGCCTGCTCGACCGCGCGCCGCGGCGCATCGACGAAGCCGGCTTGAATGTCGCCCCACCGTTTCTTCAGGTCGGCGGCATCGTGCTCGGTGAAAAGCGCAGCAGGACTTTCGGACTCCGGCGCGTTGACTCCTGCATCAGAACGCGGAGCCGGCTCCCGCTGACGCTCCTGGACCGGCGCTGCAGGTGCCCTCTCAGGGCGATCGATGACGGTCGTGCGGTTGGTCGCCGATTCCTCGCGGTGTCCGCGGACCTCGTCCGGTCTCTTCGGGTCATCCGCGGTGTTCAGTCTGCGATCTTCACTCATCCTCGCCCCCTTTCGGCTTCAACCGGTTGATCGACATCGCCGGACGGCGGCGAACTCACTTCCAGCAGCTCCTGGAACAGCGCGCGGTAGTGCACCATGGCCTGACGCAGGTCCTCAGTGCTGGCGCGGCCGCGCTCGTGCTGCACGGCGATATCTCGCGCCGCACGGTAGTTCATGACCACATTCGGATGATCGACGGAGATGTCTTCCACGCGTTGTTCGAATTCGCCGACCGGGTATCCACGGGTGTGCATGACCTCGCCGACCAGACGATCCGCGCGCGTCACGGCTCCTTTCGGATCGTCGACGAACTCGGTCTGGATTGCGCGCCATCCATCAGCGAACCGGGCCGCATCGCCGGGTGCGAGCGGGCGGATGTGCAGCCGTTCGACGCGCCGTGCGCGGGCTTCCAGAGCCGCCTCGGCCTTCGCGACGGTGCCCGTGCGTTGAACGGTGCGGTCGTATTCCGGACCGAATCGCGTGCGCAATTGCCGGCTGCGTTGCCGGCGCCAGAACCATAAGGCGCCGATCGCAGCAATCGCGACGACGATGGCGATAGCAATAGCCATCCACACGAGCTGAGGGCTCCTCATCGTTCCTCCTCGAGATCTGGTGAAGCAGGTTCCGTTCCGGCGGCGAACCGCTGGGACTGAGGAGTGAACAGCCCGGCCGCTGGCGCGACAGGGGAATTGTTGCCGACCGGGTCGACGTCCGGTCGATCGGTTCTTCGATCAGGAAAGTTGATCAGTGGAGATCAGCGCTGTTGACATTGTGTCCTGGGTCATTTGTCCCGAACGCTGCCCGGTTCGAGTGTCCGCCGTCGTGATGTCGCGCGCCCGCAAGTGAGAACCGGCCGGAGTCGATGTTTGGAGAGTCAGCCTCGGGGGCGCCTTTCGACGGCTGCCGCGATCTCTGGTGGGGACCAGAGATCTTCTGCCCAGCGCCGAGTACGGGGGTCAATTCAATCATTCAACAGCAGTTACGCAACCAGGCGCGGCGTCTCGGCAGGAATCCATAGTCCGGCACAGCTCGTGCGATAGCATCAATCGCTCGTAGACGCTTCTCCAGCGTCACTCTCCACCAACTGAGTTCTCGGATGGCTGCGACGTCGTTCCAGTCTCCAGAGGAGGTCTGCCCATGTATCGTTCGTTCATCACAAGCGCGGCGATCGCGCTTGCCCTGGGAGCTCTGGTCACGCCAGCATCTGCCCAGACGTGTACCGCCAATGCGGGGCCGTTCTGCATCGACAAAATCGTCAGCGACGCGAGCAACAGCGGAATCGCGGGATCGACCAAGACCGTCGACCCGAATGGTTCCACCAAGGAGCTCGGGCCCATCAACAGCAGCACGACGAAAATCGGTGTCATCAACACCGCGCCGACGCCGATGCTCGGGTTGACCAATCCCAATTCGTCGGTCGACCTCAATACTGTCTACACACAGACGGCGGTCGACTCCGCAACCGGCCACATCTGGTACTACTTCGGTTGGGTGCGTGATTCCAACAACGGCAGCGGCTTCATCTCCATCGAGTTGCAGAAGAGCGGCGTCCCGTCGGCCTGCACCGGCACCAGCGGCTACTCAAATCCGGGCTGCAACCCGTGGAGCGGCCGCCAGACCGGGGACTTCATCATTCTCTGGGATCAGCAGGGCAGCTCGACGGACAGGTGGATCCGCCGCTACGATTCGGCTACCCACTCCTTCGGGACGCCGCAAAAGCTGGACGACTCGGTCTCCCGCGCTGAATACAGCGCCGACTTCTTCCGCGGCGAGGTGGCGATCGACTTCACCGAAGTCGTGTTCCCGAAGTCCGGCGAGTGTCAGAGCTTCGCCAACACGATCCCGGGCACGGTTACGGGCAATTCGGACTCAGCGGACTACAAGGACACGGTGCTGGCGGTGTTTCCGCCTGTCTCGAACTGCGGTGCCGTCACGGTCAAGAAGGTCACGGATCCGGCCGGCGAATCGGGCAGCTTCCCGTATACGCTTTCACGCACCGGCGGCTCGGCGATGTTCGGGATAACCGTGGACTCCGACTGCAACAACAATGGCAGCACGTTTCAGTGCGACGCGGCGCTCGCGTCGGACGGTGACCAGGACACGATTGAGAACCTTCTCGCCGGCTCGGACTATCGAGTCGTTGAAGGCTCGGTTGCGCCGACCTTCGAGGAAGTGTCGCTCGACTGCACCCTCGACGGCGTCACTTACCATCTGTACGGAACGGGAGTCACGGTGTCCACGTTCCCTGTCGCCGCCACGAAAACGACCGCCTGCACGATCACCAACAAGAAGACCATTGGGGTGCTGCGTGTCGTCAAGGTCGTGAACGCCGGCTTCGGCCTGACGGCGCAGCCGGGCGACTTCAGTTTCGCGCTCGACGGCGGACAGGCAGAGCCGTTCGCGAACGGCGGCGTCTCGTGTGCCTCCGGCGTCACTTGCAAGGAGTACACGCTGCCGGTCGGCGGCTCACACAACGTCGTGGAGTCCGACCCGGGCAGCAATTGGCTGGTCAGCTACAGCAACTGCGCGAACGTGGCAATCTCCGCCACCGATCCGCAGACGTGCACCGTCACCAACACGGCGATTCAGGAACACGTCAACGTGCAGACGAAGCAACGCGTGCTGCTGTTCGATCGAGCGACAATCACGCATCTTCGACGCTTGACCGCCAATGAGCCGGCGATGACGGTGCAGTTCAGCGTCTATGCGGATGCGGCCAGCTGCGGTGCGCAGACGGGCGCGCTCGGCACCGAAACCGTTTCGGTTCCCGCGAACGTTTCCGACACGGCGGTCACGGTGGGCACCGCCAACAACACGATTGAGGTCAAGCTTGATACCTACGGTGATGTCTCGACGGTGCGCTACTGGCGCGCCCTGTTCCACCAGTCGGGCGACAATCCGCCCAACGCGGACTCCCTGACCGACTGCAACGAGATCACAACCGTACGGCTGCAGCAGTAGTTTTCAGGTCACCCGCCCGGTCGCCCCGTCCGGATCTCTGATCCGGGCGGGGCTTTGTCATTTTCGAGAGTCACCCTCGAGGGCGCCTTTCAACCGCTCGCGGCGCTGTTGCCGCAGAACAGCCTCTCCCTCCCGTCACGTTCCTGTCACAGCATAAGGTGGCCAACCCCTTCAATCTCCCGGCGTTACGGCTTGATCCGGGCACCTGCAGCGGGACTCCACAGTTCGGCACAGCTCGTGCGATCGCACCAACTGCTCGTAGACGCTTTTCCAGCGTCACTCACCAACAACTGAGTTCTCGGATGGCTGCGACGGCGTTGCGGTCTCCAGAGGAGGTCTGCCCATGCTTCGTTCGTTCGTCACAGGCGCGACGATCGCGCTTGCTCTGATGGGGACTGTCGCGCGGCCCGCGGCTGCCCAGAATCCTTTCAACATCAACGGTGTGGTACCCGACACCGGCACAACCGTCACCCCAGACCCGTACGGGAGCGCGAAAGAACTCGGTCCCAAAAACGCGAGCACCACGAAGGTGGGTGTCATCAATTCCGCCCCGTCGCCGATGCTCGAGTTCACGAACCCGAACGGTCAGGTCGACCTGAGGGCCGTCTACATGGACACCAAGAAGGCAACGGATGGTGACTTGTGGCTGTACTTCGGGTGGCAGCGGGACGCGAACACCGGGAGCGGTTTCATCGCGTTCGAGTTCGAGCAGAAAGCCGTGTCGCCGTCGTGCGTCTACACCGGCAGCGACATCGATCAGATCCTGCCGCAGACTGCCGGCGAAACGAACTTGATCAACAACTGCGACCCGTGGCGCAACCGCCAGACCGGCGACTTCATGATCCTCTGGGATCAGGGAGGGAGCGCGCTGAACATCACCAAGAGGGTGTTCACCCAGGGTGTGGGATTTGGTGCTCCCGTGGCGCTGGGCACCGCGGTCGCAGCGATCGGATCGTGCGACGGCGTGGCCAACTCGCTTGGCTTCTGCGGAGAGGCAGCGATCGATTTGACCAAGGAAGTGTTCAAAGGCGTGACCAGCTGTCTCACGTTCGCGAACATCATTCCGGGAACGGTCACGGGCAACTCCGACAGCGCCGACTACAAAGATACGGTCTTCGCGACGTTTCAGCCGATTTCAAATTGCGGCTCCGTCACGGTCACCAAGAAGACTCTTCCCGCAGACCAGACCGGCACGTTCCCCTTCACCCTGGCGCGGACGAGCGGCACTGTCAGGTTTAACGGCACTTCGTCGCTCGGCGACACGCTGACCGCCGACGGTCAATCCGCCACCTACACCGACCTGATTGCCGGGACAAACTACACCCTGGTTGAAGGAGCCCAGAGCTCACCGTGGAAGTTGAAGTCGATCGAGTGCAAGTTCGACGGTGAGCCGGTGGTCGACGTCACTCAGGGCGGCACGTTCACCGTCGGCGTGGGCGGGCCGACTCAGTGCACGATCACGAACGAGCGGTTGCGCGGCAGCTTGACCGTCATCAAGCACATGATCACCGACAATGGCGGTACCGCCAGCGCGTCAGCCTTCACGCTCTCGTTGAACGACGGCGTCACCGATCCGTTCCCGGGCAACGAAGCGCCGGGGACGACGTTCACGTTCGACGAAGGCCATGCCTTCAATGTGACGGAGATCGCCGGCCCGGCCGGATATCTGGCGTCGTTGTCCGGCGACTGCAGCGGCAAGATCGTGGCCGGCGTCACCAAGACGTGCACGGTCACCAATAACGACATCGCGCCGCAGCTGACAGTCATCAAATCGGTCACCACCAACAACGGCGGCACGGCCGCACCGAACGACTTCAAGCCAACCGTTGCCGGAACGATCGTCACCTCCGGGCAGAAGTACACCTATCAGGCCAACACGCCCCTGGCGATCAACGAAACGCAGCTGTCCGGCTATCAGTTCGTCAGCATCACCGGCGACAGCAAATGTCCGGCGTTGCTCGGCGGAACGATCACGCTGGCGCTGGCCGACGATGTGACGTGCACCATCACCAACGATGACATCGCGCCGAAGTTGACGCTCATCAAAAAGGTCATCACAGACAACGGCGGCACCGCGAGTCCCGATGACTTCAAATTGACGGTCGACGGCACCATCGTCTTGTCAGGCGTGGCGCATACGTATCAGGCGAATGATCCGCTGATCATCAACGAAACGCAGCTGGCCGGCTACCAGTTCGTCAGCATCACCGGCACCGGATGTCCGTCGCAGCTCGGCGGGACGATCACGCTGCAACCGGGCGACGACATCACGTGCACGATCACGAACGACGACGACAAGGCTCCACCAGTCGGCGTCACGGACCAGTCCGCGGTGCTGCGCGACAGCCTCACGATCACGAACCTGCGCGCGCTGGCGCCGGATGCGGCGACGGCCACCGTCATCTTCCGACTCTACTCAGATCAGAATTGCGCCACGCAGGTCGGGAGCGACGAGACGCGTTCGCTGACCTACACGAATGGCGGCATCGTCGCGACGGCGGCGACTGTCAACGGCGTGTCTGTCGATCCGGCGCCGGTTGGCTCACAGGCGACCGGCACCTATCGATGGAAGGTCACTTACAGCGGCGACCAATTCAATACCGGCTTCACGACCGGATGCGGTGAGGAGACCACAGCGATCACGTTCTCACCGAAATAGCGTCGATCTCGCGGCACGACCTATCAAAAGCCCCGTCCGGAGCGTGTTCCGGGCGGGGCTTTGTCATTTTGCAGACGGTCTCACCATTGGCCGTCCCTGAATTCGACGTATCCTATGAAATCCACGTCGGTTCGCGGAGGGAGCGCGTGAAGTACCTGTGCCTCGTGTATGGTGACGAACAGCAACTGAAAAGTGTGCCCGACAGCGAGTGTTTGGGATGGGGGCAGACACTGCGGAAGAGCGGCCGTTATGTTGCGGCGGAAGCGCTTCAGCCCGTCCGGACCGCCAAGACCGTCCGGGTCCGCGGCGGCAAGCCCATCATCACTGACGGGCCGTTCACGGAAAGCAAGGAGTTTCTTGCCGGCTTCTACCTCATAGACGCGAAGGATCTCGACGAAGCCATTGAGGTCGCCGCGCAGATTCCGCCGGCGCGCATCGGCAGCGTCGAGGTGCGGCCGATCAGGGAGTTACAGCCGTAATCGTGGCATCCACCGAGACCCAGCGGACGATCGACGCGGTCTGGAGAATCGAATCGCCGAGGCTGATCGCCGGCCTCGCGCGGATCGTGCGGGACGTCGGCGTCGCCGAGGACCTCGCGCACGATGCCCTCGTGTCGGCGCTCGAGCAATGGCCGGACTCGGGTGTGCCGCACAACCCGGGCGCCTGGCTCATGGCGGCGGCCAAACACCGCGCCATCGACTTCTTCCGCAGAAACAAGCTGCTCGAGCGCAAGCACGAGGAGCTCGGATACGAGCTCGAGGCCCTGCAGAACAGCGCCGTCGCCGATCTGGACGCCGCGCTCGACGACGACGTCGGCGACGACCTGCTGCGCCTCGTCTTCACGGCGTGCCATCCGGTGCTCCCGACCGAGGCCCGCGTCGCGCTCACGCTCCGTCTGCTCGGCGGTCTGACGACGGCGGAAATCGCGCGCGCGTTTCTGGTCTCGGAGCCGACCATCGCGCAGCGCATTGTCCGGGCGAAGCGGACGCTCGCCGAAAAGCGCGTGCCGTACGAGGTGCCGCGGGGTCCGGAGCTTGCCGCGCGGCTGTCGTCGGTGCTCGAAGTGATTTATCTCGTCTTCAACGAGGGCTACACGGCGACCGCCGGTGATGACTGGATGCGGCCGGCGCTGTGCGAGGATGCACTGCGGCTCGGACGGATCCTTGCCGGACTGGTTCCGCAGGAGCCGGAAGTGCACGGCCTCGTCGCGCTGATGGAAATCCAGGCCTCGCGCGCCAGGGCCCGAGTCACCCCCTCCGGCGATCCCATCGTCCTGTCCGAACAGAACCGCGCGTTGTGGGATCAGCTCCTGATCCGCCGTGGTCTCGCCGCGCTTGAACAGGCGGCGAAGCTCGGCGGCGCGCGCGGCCCATACGCCCTTCAGGCCGCGATTGCGGCGTGCCATGCGCGAGCGCCGACGGCCGGGCAGACCGACTGGGCGAGGATTGCGGCACTCTATGCCGAGCTCGCCGCCGTGACGCCGTCGCCTGTGATCGAGCTGAATCGCGCCGTCGCCGTCGGCATGGCATTCGGTCCCGAAGCAGGACTGGCGCTGATCGACGAGTTGAGCTCGGAGCCGTCGCTTCGCAGCTATCACCTCCTGCCGAGCGTTCGCGGCGACCTGCTCAAGAGGCTCGGCCGGCTCGCAGAAGCGCGTGCGGAGTTCGAGCGTGCGGCGTCGCTCACACGTAATGCGCGCGAACGCGAGCTCCTCCTCGAGCGCGCACGGGAGTGCGGTTGAGGAACGATCGCCCGGCGGATCCCGAGAGACGGACGATCAACGCAGACGCAGAACACGCAGAAAAGACATGACATGGCGCTGCGGGTGAATCCGCGGACGCCCTGCGGGGCCAGCCGCGCAGCGCGTTCTACTCTTCGCGCAACGCCGCGGCCGGGTCGAGAACGAGTTCCTGCCGTGCGGCGACAAGACCCGCCGTGATGCTGACGCCGGCGACCAGCGCGACGACCAGGGCGATAACGATCGGGTCCCGGGCTTCCACGTCGAACAGCAGGCTCGCCACGATGCCGCCGATCGCCATCGCGCCCGCGGCGCCGGCGGCGACGCCGGCGACAATCGGCGTGGTGGTCTGGCGAAGCACCATGCCCGCCACCTGAGCGCTCCGGGCGCCCAGCGCCACGCGCAGATTCATCTCCCGCCGCCGCAGCGACACGCCGTAGGCGGTCACCGCGTACACGCCGACCACGGCGATCGCCAGGGCCGCCAGTCCGACCATGAGAAACAGCCGCACTTGATATCTGCGCCCGGCAAACGACGCCTCGACCATGTTGTCGAGTGGACGCGCGTCGCCGATCGCCATCTCCGGATCGATCTCGCGCACGGCCCGGCGAATCGCGGGCAGGAGCGACAGCGGATCGGCGGAGGTCTTGAGCAACAGGGTCAGGGACGCTCGACTCCTCCACCAGTACGGCACGTACACCATCAGCGGCGGCGTCTGTTCGATCGAGGTCGTACGTGCGTCGGCGACAATGCCGACGATTTCGAAGCCCTGTTCCGGCAGGCCGCGGCTGAACCGCTTGTTCAACGCGTCCTGTCCGGGCCACAGACGTGCCGCAGTGCGCTCGGAGACCAGCGCCGGCGCCGGTCGATCCGGATCGCGCTCGGCCTCGGTGAAGGTACGGCCGCGCCGCACGGGAATGCCGAGCGTGCGGAAATATTCCGGGGCGACGAAGCGGAAATTCGCGCTCGGCTGTTCGGCCCGCGGCCGGGCGTCGCCGTCAGCGACGATGAAATTGATCTGTCCCTGACCGGCGAGCGGAACCATCGACGTCGTGGTGGCGGCGTCGACGCCGGGAACCGCATGAATCGCCGCGAGCAGGCGATCGTACGCCGCCAGCCGGACGCGCTCATCGGCGTAGCGGGCCTGCGGCATCGACACGCCAATCGCGAGGACACCGTCGGCCGTGAAGCCCCGGTCGGTGTTCATGACCCGGATAAAACTGAGGGTCAAGAGCGCCGTCACCACGAGCAGCATCACCGACAGGGCAATCTGGACGGCGAGCAGCATGCCGCGTACTTTCATGGCGCCGCGATCGCTCGTCGAGGCGATACCGCCCGCGCGCAGCGCGGCAGACTCTGCGGCCCGCGCCGTCCGCCACGCCGGCAGAATCGCGACGATCAGGCCGGAGGCGATGGACACGACTGCGGCGAACGTGAGGATGCCGGGATCGAGCGCCACCTCGTTCGCGCGTGGCAGATCGACAGGCGCCGTCCGGATGAACAGCGTGAGCGCAGCCCATGCCACCCACAGCCCGAGGCTTCCGCCGGCGGCCGACAGCAGGAGTTGCTCGATGATGGCCCGGGCGACGAGCCGCGGCTGGCCGGCCCCGAGCGCGACGCGAATGGCGGTATCGCGCTGGCGCCCGATGGTCCGTGTGAGCGACAGGTTCGCAAGATTCGAGCAGGCAATCAGCAGGACGGCGCTGATTGCCGCGAGCAGCAACAGCAGTCCGCGCCGCGCCGTGCCGACGACGCGCTCGGTCAGCGGCGTCACCGAGCTCGCAAGCGTAACCGGTTCGTGCGCTTCATTGGTCGCGATCGCGCTGACCTGGGCCTGCAGCACGTTCAATTCCGCCTGCGCCTGCTCCGGCGTGACGGCGGCCTGGAGCCGGCCAATCGCGGCATTGTTGTGATCCCCGACCCAACCGACACGCTCTTCAGCCATCCGAATCGGCACGACCGCATGGAGCTGGTCGATCAACCGGCCGCCGCCATCGGGCAGGCGGAATCCCGGCGGGAGGACGCCTACGATGGTGTGCGGCTTTCCATCGAGCACGAGGGCCCGGCCGATTGCCGCCGCATCGCCTCCGAACCGCGCGCGCCAGAGCAGGTCGGTCAGCACCGCGACCGCGGGCCGGTCCACCTGCTCGTCATCCGGCGTCAGGGTTCGTCCCAGCGCCGCGCGGGCCTGCAGGACGTCGAACAAGGAACCGCTGGCACGGACGATCGTGATCACCGCAGCGTCACCGGTGCCCGTGAGGTTGGCGTCCAGCGCGATGTACTGGGCCAGCGATTCGAACGATTTCGCATGGGCGCGCCAGTATTCGAAGTGCTGTTCGTTGACCGGCGCCGTGGGCATCCGGTCGGCGACCTGCTGCCAGAGCTCGCGCACCGCCACCAACCGGTGCGATTCGCGGTACGCCAGCGGCTTCAACAGAACGCCGTCGACGATCGAGAAGACCGCCGTCGTGGCGCCGATGGTGAGTGCCAGCGTGAGGACGACAGTGGTCGAATAGCCGGGCGCGCGGCGGAGCGCGCTCAGGATGTCGCGGAGATCGAAGATCATTTCAAGTCTCAAGTGTCAAGTCTCAAGACTCAAGCAGTTGAGCGTTGAGACTTGAGACTCGAGACTTGAGAGTGAGACTTGAACGGCGTCACACCCGTGCCGCCTTGATCGCAGCGAGCACGCGTTCGGCCCTGAACGGGACCCGGCGGATCCGGACGCCCGTCGCGTCGTAGATGGCATTGGCGACGGCCGCGATCATCGGTTTACACGCCGCTTCGCCGGCGCCGTACGGTGGCAGATCTGGACGGTCCGGATTGGGATCGCCGTTCACCAGCACCACATCGATCCTGGCCGGAGCGTCGGCATGCGTGAGAATCGGATACGAGCTCCAATCGACGCTCGTGACCCTCTCGGTGTTGAACGTGACTTCCTCGTGCAGTGCGCGGCTCACTGAATGGAGCAGGGCGCATTCGACGGTGCGGCGCAGCGCCTCCGGGTTGATGACCAGCCCGCAGTCGTGCGCGCAGACCAGCCGCTTCACCCACACCCGTCCGGTTCGGCGGTTCACTTCGAGCTCGGCGATCTCCGCAATGACCGTCTGGTTGCGAAACGTATAAGCGATCCCGCGACCGGCGAGAACGTCTCCGGCGGCGGCCGGTTTCGGCGACGGCCGACGATCCCAGCCGTACGCCTCCGCAGCCGCCTTCAGGACGGCGATCGACCGCGCGCGCCTGAACCCGGCGTCATCGCTGGCCGCGGCGCTCAGGAGCTTGAGGCGGAACTCGAGCGGATCCGCCTTGGCCGCGGCCGCCAGTTCGTCGATGAACGATTCAGCGGCGAAGGTGACTTGCGGACCGTTGGGATCGCGCAGGTTGCCGGTGCGCAGCGGGGAATTCCAGACGACAGGCAGGCCGACCACGTGCATCGCCACACGCCGGTTGGGGACCACATACATGTCGGCAGGTGCGGCCGCACTGCCGCTCGCCGGCGATGCCCGCCGTTTTCCGGTGAGCTGAGCGATCAGGACCGTGTCGGGCTCGTTGTAGCCGAGGTGACCGTAGTCGGCGGCGCGAGCTTCATAATCGAGCGCAGTGAGATCGCCGCCGGCATTCAACCCTCCTCGCAGCTTGAACGTGAATGCCGGTCCCTTGGTGTCCCACGCGGTCTCTTCCTCCCTCATCCACTGCACTCGAACAGGCCGGCCGACTGCATTCGCCAGAAACGCGGCTTCGAAGCCCGCATCGTCGGCGGCCGTCCGGCCGAACCCTTGCGGCCCGTCCATCCAGACCACCCGGACTCGATCGCGCGGAATCTGGAGGAACTGCGCGATGCCCGTGCGCATGCCGTACGACTTCATGTCGTTCGAGTAAACCGTCATCTGACCGTTGGACGGATCGGCCACGGCGTGGGCAGGTCCGATGGCGGTGTGACCCTGGAACGGGAACTCGTATTCCGCTTCCACGACCTTCGACGCGCTCGACAAGGCTGATGCCGGATCTCCGGCGACATTGGGCCTCGAGCTCGAGGTGGGAGTCGCAGTGCGAATGTATTCGAACAGGTCGTCGGAAGCGGGGAACGGCGTTGTGGCCGGCTTTTCCCAGTTGACGCGGAGCTGCTTCGCCGCGGCGATTGCCTGCTCCTCTCGTTCGCACAACACCGCAACGTAGTTGCCTTTGCTGACCACCTTGACGAATCCGGGGATGCGCCGCACGGACGATTCGTCGATGCTGATCACGCTCGCGCCGGCCACCGGCGGCTTGACGTTCCGCGCGTGAAGCATGCCCGGCAGCTTGACGTCGACGGCCCACTGGAGCGAGCCGTCCACCTTGGCAGGAATGTCGTACCTGTGCGGCGATTGTCCAACGTTCCTGAGCTCCTGTACGGGCTTCACCCTGGCCTGTCCGGTGGTGGCGTTGATATCGTCACCGGTCAGCGTGACATTGAATCTCCTGTCGCCGATCAGCCCGCCGTAGGTCACCCGTTTCCCGGGATCCGTCTTCACCGAAATCACGCCCTCGCTGACCGAGAGCTGGTCGACTGGAACGCCAAAACGCGCCGAAGCCATCCCGAGCAGGACTCGCCGCGCCTCGGCGGCGACGCGCCTCATGGGCCAGCCGTCGACCTGGATGGCATCCGACGCGCCCGACCCGCCCTGGTCGACGGTGACGTCGGTGCTGCCCATGATGACGCTGGTGCGGTCGAACGCCATATCCAGTTCGTCGGCCATCATCTGCCTGAACGCCGTCCCCGTACCCTGGCCAAGATCGGTCTTTCCGACGTGGAACGTCGCCGTGTTGTCCTGATGGATGGCGATCCACGAATCCAGCTGTCGGAAGTCGGGATCGGGATACGGTCCCGGGCCTGCAGCCGGCACAGTGGCCGCGCCGCGCTGTCCCATGGCGAGCGGGCCGGCGGCGGCTGCGGCGCTGAAGCTCACGACGAGCAGGCCTGACGTTTTCAGAAAGTCTCGCCGGGAGGGCGCCTGGCTCAAGGTCTCCAACCGCCCTTCGATGTGTTCCGGCACGTTGGTCAAGGTTGTCATGAGCCGCTCCCTTACGCGCTCGTCGCGTTCGCCGCACGCTTGATGGCGGCCTGCACGCGGTAATAGGTCATGCAACGGCACAAGACCCTGGACATTCCCTCGCGGATTTGCGCATCGGTCGGATGTGGATAGCGGTCCAGCAGCACCTTCGCGGTCAGGATCTGCCCGTTCTGACAGAAGCCGCACTGCGGGACCTGCTCGTCAATCCAGGCTTGCTGGACGGGATCCAGCTTGCCATCCTTGGTGAGGCCTTCCAGGGTGACGATCTCGCCTCTTGCCGCGGACACCGGCGTCACGCACGACCGCGTGGCGACGCCGTTGATGATCACCGTGCACGCGCCGCACTGGCCGAGCCCGCAACCGAAGCGGGGACCTCGCAGATCGAGATCGTTACGCAGCACGTACAGCAGGGGCGTCGAAGGGTCGAGGTCCAGGGTATGCGTTCGGCCGTTCACCTTCAGGATGACGTTGCTCATGTCGCGGTTCTCCTCACCCGGATCCAGTGAATTATGGCGCCGAAACCGTCCCTTGACGAAGGTCCGCCTCATACCCAGTATTCGTCAGTTTCAGGCGGAGCTTCGTTAAGATAACGGCCTATGAAATTGTTCACTCTGACGATTGCGGGCCTCCTGGTGTGCGGCGCGGGCGCAGCGGCCGCTGTGTCGAACGGGCAGGAAGGCGGAAGCACTCAGAACGGATCCCAGGCGCTTACGCCGAAGACGCTTGCCGCCGCGCTGTCCTCCGGGCCGGCCGGAGCGGATGCCGAGCGGCTCGCCGATCGGATCCGCGCTTATTTTGGCGGGCGCGAGACGCTGGTAAAGGGCGCGCCGGCCAAGATCGACGAGCTGACCGTCGCCTGGGCGATCGAGGTGTCGTCCCCCCCGAGTGGCCCGCCCCCGCGCGTCGCGGCTGATGTCGGCAACGGGTTCGTGGTGCCGTTGGTCCAGGTCGGGACGACCGGCGTGTACGCGGCCGTGGCGACGCTGTCGCACGGCACCGCGATGACCTGGCATTACGAAATCGGCGACAGGCGCGCAGGCGGCGGACAGCTGGAGGTGTACGAAACCCATCCCGACAGCCGCGAGCAGCCGGCCGTTCCCAAGGGCGTGCTCAAGCAGATGCCGGCGTGGGAGAGCCGCATCTTCGCCGGCACCACGCGCGACTGGTGGGTGTATGTGCCGGCGCAGTACAAAGCAGAATCGCCGGCGGCGGTGATGGTGTTCCAGGACGGCGCCGGGGTGAAGGATTTCGTGCCGACCGTGTTCGACAACCTGATCGCCAAGCACGACATGCCGGTCACCGTGGGCCTCTTCATTCAGCCCGGCGTCTTCAAGGACGGCCGGCCCAATCGAAGCTTCGAGTACGACACGCTGTCCGATCAGTACGCGCGGTTTCTGCTGGAGGAAATTCTTCCGGAAGTCGAGAAGACCGTGACGCTCCGGCACGATGCGGCCAGCCGTGCGATCTCCGGCATCAGCAGCGGCGGGATCTGCGCGTTCACCGTTGCATGGGAGCGGCCCGACCAGTTCAGCAAAGTGCTCTCGTGGGTGGGCAGCTTCACCAACATTGCCAGCGGCACGACACGGCGCGAGGGAGGACACAACTATGCGGCGCTGGTGCGCAAGACGCCGAAGAAGCCGATTCGCGTCTTTCTCCAGGACGGCGCGAACGATCTGGACAACGCCAACGGCAACTGGCCGCTCGCGAACCTGACGCTGGCGAAATCGCTGGCGTATGCCAACTACGATTACCGCTTCGAGTACGGTCAGGGGTTTCACAGTAACCGGCACGGCCGCGCCATCCTGCCGGACTCGCTGCGGTGGCTGTGGCGGGATTATCAGCGCTAGCCCAACCACGGAGGACGCGGAGGCGCAATCCTGACCGCAGCGGACGCCGCTTGACGGTCTGGGTCGCTGATATCACCTTAAGCTACGATACCGTTCATGGCTGCGACACCTTCGACCATGCTGGAGCTTGGAACGGCGCTGCCGCCGTTCAGTCTGCGCGATCTGAGCGGCAACGCCGTCACGTCCACCGATTTCGCCGGATCCAAAGGAGTGCTCGTTGCGTTCATCTGTCCGCACTGTCCCTACGTGCAGCACGTGCGCGCCGAGTTCGCGCGGCTGGCGAGGGGCTTCCAGGATCGCGGCGTCGCCGTCGTGGCGATTAATTCCAACGACGCCACCGCGTTTCCCGACGACAGCCCGGAGGGCATGAGGAAAGAGGCCGCCGAGGCCGGCTACACGTTCCCGTACCTGTTCGACGAGGCGCAGGACGTTGCGAAAGCGTTTCGGGCCGCGTGTACACCCGACTTCTTCCTCTTCGACGCACGGCAGCGGCTGGCGTATCGCGGCCAGTTCGACGACAGCCGGCCGAAGAGCGAAGTGCCGGTGACCGGGAACGATCTGAAAGCAGCGGTCGACGCCGTGCTTGCCGGAAAGCCGGCCTCCGCCGACCAGCGCCCCAGCCTCGGCTGCAACATCAAGTGGAAGAAGGGTGCGGAGCCGGAATACTTTACCGTTGAAAGAACTACCGCCTGAAGGGCGGTAATTTTGTTCAACCAGCTGCTGCGCGACATCCTCACGAGCCGCGTGTACGAGGCAGCACGGGAAACGCCGCTCGAGCCCGCGCCGCGGTTATCCCGGCGCACCGGCAACGCGGTCCTTCTCAAGCGGGAAGACTTACAGCCGGTTTTCAGCTTCAAGATCCGCGGCGCCTACAATCGGATCGCGCGGCTGTCGGAAGAGGAGCGTCGACGCGGCGTCATTGCCGCCAGCGCCGGCAACCACGCGCAGGGCGTCGCCTTTTCTGCCGGCCGGCTCGGCATTCGCGCGGTCATTGTCATGCCGCGCACGACACCGGAGATCAAGGTCGAGGCGGTGAAAGCGCTCGGTGCCGACGTGGTGCTGAGCGGCGACCACTACGCCGAGGCGCAGCGGCACAGCGAGCGTCTGGCCGCGGACGGCGGCCTGGTATTCATCCATCCGTTCGACGACCTGCTGGTGATTGCCGGCCAGGGCACCGTCGCGGTGGAGCTGCTCAGGGACCGTCCGCGCGATCTCGATGCGGTGTTCGTGCCTGTCGGCGGCGGCGGCCTGATTGCCGGCATCGGCGCGTATCTCAAGGCGCTGCTTCCGACCGTTCGCGTCGTCGGCGTCGAGCCGGTCGATGCCGACGCGATGGCACAGTCGCTGGCGCTGGGCCGCCGCGTGCGCCTCGATGCCGTCGGCATGTTCGCCGACGGCGTGGCGGTGCAGCAAATCGGCGAGAAGACCTTTGCGATCGCCCAGGCGACCGTCGACGAGATCATCCGCGTGAACAACGATGAAATCTGCGCTGCGATCAAGGACGTCTTCGACGAGACACGCACGATCATGGAGCCGGCCGGCGCCCTGTCGGTGGCAGGGCTCAAGTCGTATGTGGAGCAGCGCGGCGTCCGCGACCGCACCTTCGCTGCGATCCTGAGCGGCGCCAACATGAACTTCGATCGCCTGCGCTTCGTCGCCGAGCGCGCCGAGCTCGGCGAGGGCCGCGAGGCGCTGCTGGGTGTCACGATCCCGGAGCGGCCAGGAGCGTTCCGCGAGTTCTGCGCGTCGCTCGGCGCCCGCGTCATCACCGAATTCAACTATCGGCTGAGCGGCCGCGATCGCGCCGAAATCTTTGTCGGCATCGCGACCGGGTCGCGCGACGATGGCGAGCGGCTGGCGGCGATGCTTCGCGCGCGGGGGTACGAGACCAGCGATCTGTCGGCGAACGAGATGGCCAAGCTGCACGTGCGCCACATGGTGGGTGGACGTTCCCCCCACGTCGCGGCGGAGTCGGTGTGCCGGTTCGAGTTCCCGGAGCGCCCGGGCGCACTGCTCCAGTTCCTCGACGCGCTCGGCGGGCGCTGGAACATCAGCCTGTTCCACTATCGCAACCACGGCGCCGACTTCGGACGTGTTCTCGCCGCGTTCGAGGTGCCCGAAGCTGAGCGTCCCGAGTTCGAGGCCTTCCTCTGCCGCCTCGGATATCGGTTTCAACTGGAACCGGATAACGAGGCCTACCGGCGGTTTCTTTCTTAAACGGGCTCCGCCCCCGAACCCCGGCACGGTCGCTCGCGGGGCCCCCTGTGCCCCGCTCCCTCGCAGGCGCGCTGCGCGCGCCACGTGAACGAATGCTGTCCGCCTTCAGGCCGACCCGCGGGAACCCCTACGGTAGCGTCCATGAAAAACCCGGTCCGGCTGAAGCCGGACACTACCGCATCGGCAGAAGCGCCGTGAGGACGCCGGTTACGATCAGCGCGGCTGCCCAGATCAGATCAAGGTTGATCCACGCTTTTCGCAGGAGCCCCACGCCGAGCTTGTGAAAGACGATCCACGCGACGGCAGCGCTGACAATCAGATACCCGGCGCTGTGCACCGCTGTTGCCGCCGCGCCGGACGCTACCGTCATGCCGTGAAGATGCGCAGCGTGGCCGCCGGCCTCCGGCCACAGCTGCAGCCACACCGGAAGGACCATTAAGCCGGCGCCGTGCGCCGTGGCGACGAGAAAAGACCAGATCGTCAGACCGGCGATGCCGATCCGCATGCTGCCGTACCGCGGATGGCGGTGCCGGAGCAACCGCTGAACGCCGAGCATCACGAGGATTCCGGCGATCGGCCAGCGGATCGCATGAACCGGCAGCACGACACCGGCGAGGATCCCGAGCGCAATGACGGTCGCTACGGCGCACGCGTGACCGATGCCGATCGGCAGCAGCGCGCGCCACACGGCGGCCGATCGGTTTTCCTGCATGCCCAGCGCGACGGCAAAGAGCCATCCCATGCCGGGATTGATGCCGTGGAACGCGCCGAGAACCAACAGCATGCCCCACCGGGTCATCTGGATCGAACCTCCGCGGCGCGAAATCGCAAATCTGGAGTTCCAAACGCTGCGCGAGCCGACACCAACAACACCAAGAATCGCAGTTCTCGAAACAATTTCGAACTTCACCACGTGACACGACAATCAACGCAGAAACCGCAGACCTCGCAGAGGAATGCATGCGTTTCTGCGGGTTCCGCGAATTCTGCGTTGATCGTCCGTAGCTGGTCTTCTGTGTCTCCTTTGTGTTTTACCCGCAGGGAGCCGTGTTCGCGAATGCCAATCAAGAGAAACAGTACGAATCCGATGACGCGTCGCCGCCGGCGAGGTGCACCTGGTGCGGCCGCAGCGTGTCGAAATCGAGGAAGAACCCGGGATCGAGCGCACACCCGCCGCCTGGCTTCGCATCCACCTTCGTGATCCACCCGCGGATGCCCTCGGGGTAGAACTGTTCGTCCCAGGACGTGTACAGCGAGTTCGTGAAGTACACGCGTCGACCGTCGCGGCTGATTTCAACCATCTGCGGACCGCCGTTGAGCGGCGCTGCCGGAAGGGATGGATGTGGCGTGCGCCGGGTGATGCCGCCGATGTGGATCGAGCCGGTCAGCGTCGGCTTGAACGGATCCGAAACATCGTACTGTCGCAGCTCGCCGGTGCCCCAGCACGAGACGTACAACTGCCGGTCGTCGAGCGACAAATTGAGGTCGGTGACGAGCGGCGGCACCGCTTTGAAGCCCTGGAGCAGCGGCGGCAAGTCGGCGGGGTCCGCAGGCTCGGCCGGGATGTCGATGATCTTCGTGATGTCCCAGGAACCGTTTTTGCGGTGCCAGACCCAGATCGATGAGGAGAGATCCTTCAGCGACACCACCACGTCGACGAACCCGTACGCTTTTTTCGGATCGTGGGCCGGCCGCAGCTCGAGCGCCATCTGGTGTTCGGCGCCGAGATCGAGGACCTGCCGGTGCCGGCGCTTCTGCAAATCCCAGACGTGCAACTGGTGGCCGTACTTCCCCGCGAGCAACAACTCGGGGTTGACGCCGTTCTCGACCATGTCTGGCGTGCCCCATTCGCTCGTAATCATCGTATCGTGGCCGAGGTGCCACCAGAAATCGTAGGCGAGGTATTGTGGACCGCGCTCCTGCTCCCAGGCTCCGCGTATCTCGAACGTATCCGGGTCCAGGACGAAAATGCCGCCGGGTCCGCGGCCGTCGGCGGACCCGATCGCGTTGATGTAGATGCCGTCTGGACCGCAGTGCGTGGTGTGCGGCCGTGAATATCCCGATTTTCTCCCGACCTCCTCGGGTTCGATGACTTTGGCGATGCGCGGCCGGAGCGGATCCGCCTTGGTATCGATGATATGAATCCGCGACGATCGGAGACCCGGCACGATGAGGTAGCGCCGCTCCATGTGCGGATGCGAGGCGAACGGGCACAGGCAGGAGCTGCACGCATTCCAGCCGAAATGATGCAGCTCGTCCCCAGGCCGGGGCATATCGAGTTGATAAACCTGTTTGCCGTATCCCTTCGACGTACTGTCCACGTCGAGCACAGCCAGCGCGTCAGGACCTCCGCCCGGATTGAGGACGGCGACGTACGCGACCGTCTCGGGCGGAGCGGCCATCGCCATGGCGGGCGAAGGATAGAAAGTCTGATCGGGAGTCATTCTCGCCATTCGGTGATCCTCCGGAACGTTGGATCTTCTCAGTACTGGATCCGGAATGCCAGCTGACCGGTGCGCGGGCGGTACGTGTTGGACGTGTTCTGCTGAGGCGCGCCGAACGTGGGCGATGTGACCACGGCATTGTACGCGCCGTAGTTCGCATGATCGAACACGTTGAACACTTCGGCGATGCCCTGCAGTTGAATGCCCCCGGCCTTGACCGTCTTCGTCACGCGCAGGTCGACCTTGTGGATGGGGTCGCCTTTCAGCGCGTTCCGCGGCACGCGATCGCCCGGGTTCAGCGTCGTCGGGCCGTTATAGCGGTCACCGGCGAGAACCGTGTTGATCACAGCCGGCGCACTGCCGACATAGAGGCGATTCGTGAGCCCGAGCGCCGCCCGGTTTTTGCCGTACGGATTGCCCCCGACCGACGTGCTGTAATAGTTTCCTGAACCGTACTGATAGGCGCCCGACAATGTGAGGCCCCAGCCCGGAGCCCAGATGCTGTTCACGTGCAGCGTGCTGCGCTGGAACTCCTGCGAGCGTGCCCATTCGGACGAATCGTCGATGTTCAGCGGGTTGTCCGCGTTCGGGCCGAACGCGTTCGTCGGCTGGTTGTCGTTGGCGTACAGCATCAGCGAATACGTCAGGCCGGCCTGCCACTCGCGCGCGAAGCGGCGCGTGATGCCGTTGGCCAGCGCCAGGTACTCAGCCTTGCCGTGTGATTCGATCCAGAGGATCGGTCCCCACACGGGATCGGCGACGGCGCCCGCCGCCGGGTAGCCGGTGGCGGGATCGAGCACCAGGTTGACGTCGCGCGCGCGCGAGCGGTTGTACTCCTGCCAGTGCGTCAGGTCCATCTCGAAGCCGAGGACGTTCGTGATCTGCTTCTGGAAGCCGATGGAGCTCTGCCAGTCGACCGGGAACTGGAAATCGTGCGCGATCACACGCGGCGCCTGCGGCACGGCGCCGCTCCTGATTTCGTCCGTGGTGAAATTGCGCGTCGGGTTCAGGAACCAGCCGGGCAGACCGTCATTGGCGAAGCTGTTGACAATGATGCGGTTGCCGAACGACTGCTGGCTGAAGGTGACGTTGGAGATGATCGTGCCGTAATACAGGCCGGAGCCGCCGCGAATCACCAGATCGTTCCTGCCGCCGACGTTCCAGGCGAAGCCGGCGCGCGGCGCGACGTTGTTGTTGTCGTGAATGCCGGCCTTGAAGAGCGGACCGTTCAGCGGCTTGAACACTCTGGTATTGGTCGTGTCGGGAGGGTCGGTCGCACCCTGGTCGAGATCGTAGCGAATCCCGAGATTCAGCGTGAGCGCAGGATTGACCCGCCAGCGATCGCCGAGCCAGATCGCGTAAGTTGGCCGCGGGATATCGACGTTCCAGTTGCCCGTGTTCTGCAGGAAATTGGTGGCGAACGTATCGAGGCCGGTGACATCCCACGCCGCCGGATTGTCGACGGCGCCGGCCGGGAAGCGCCGTTCGAGGTCGGGCGGATTCGTGCGGAAGTTGTACACCCCGCGCTCGCCGAGATGCCATTCGCCCGTGTCCTTCCAGCCGAGGAATTCGCCGCCAACCTTCAGCTCGTTGGCGCCGCGTACCCAGGTGCGGTCGTAGCGGGCCGTCACCATGCGCTGGTCGAACCGCTGCGGAAAGTTCTGAGGAGGGCCGATGGTGCCGCTGATGAAGTTGTACGACGGCGTCCCTGGCCCGCGCCACGCCGCCGGACTCTGGGTCTGGAGATTGGCAACACCGAGGCCGTTCGTCCAGCCGAACGTGTTGTAGCCGATCCTCAGCTCCTCGACTGTCGTGCTGCTGCGCACGTGCGACCAGCTGACGAGGATGTTGTCCGCATGCCGGGTGCGGGACGCCGACTGCGTCGGGTGCTCGGCCTGCTTGTCGAACGGACGATCGAAGTCCCAGAACGAATAGCGATACGACAGGTGGCTCTTTTCGGTCAGGTTCTGATCGACGCGGCCAAGCAAGCTGTTGTTGATCTGCCGGTCTTCGTCCGAGAAGGACTGACCGGGAAGGTTCACCGGCTGGAAGAAGACCGTGTTCGGCTCGCGTTCGTACTCGTAGGAGCCGAAGAAATGCCATCGGTCTTTGACGATCGGCCCGCCGAATGAGCCGCCCACCTGCTGGTTCTGGTACGGCAGCACGCGGCCGGCGACGAAGTCCGCGCTGTTGAATTTCTCGTCGCGGAAGTAGCTGTAGAACGCGCCGGCCATCCTGTTGGTTCCAGATTTGGAGATGGCCTGCACCTGGACGCCCGTCGATCGACCCTGCGTGATGTCGAACAGGTTGGTGACGATCTGGAACTCCGCGATCGCCTCGCGGCTGAACTTCGGCTGGCCGAAGCCGGAGCTCGCCACTTTGTTGGTGATCTGCTGGCCGTCGAGATTCAGCTGGAAGGCCGAATCGTCGCCGACGCCGGGCCGGTTGTCGACCGCGTTCGCCGTGATGCCCTTGACCTGCAGCGACAGCTCCATCCAGTTGCGGCCGGCCAGCGGCAGCTCCTCCATCTGCCGGCGATCGACGTTGCCGGCCACCTGCGATGAGCTGATGTCGACGAGCGGCGATTCACCGCGCACGGTCACCGACTCCTCGAGGGCTGCCACTTTGAGCTGCAGCGGGACGGTGGCGTTCTGCCCGACCAGCAATTCGATCTCGGGAATCTTCACGGTGCCGAAGCCGGCGAGCTCGGCCACGATCGAGTACCGTCCGGGCAGCAGGTTCTGCAGCCGGTACTCGCCATGGTCGTTCGAAACGGCGGCCAGCACGCGGCCGGTCGCCAGATCGGTTGCGGTCACCGTCACCCCCGGCAGCACCGCCTTTGATTCATCGACCACCGTGCCTGCAAGCATCGCGTTCTGCTGCGCGACTGCCGTCGCCGGGAACGTCAACGCGACGAGGACGGACGCCATGCGCATCGAAAGATGGCGAAGCATGATCCCCTCCCAGGTTGAGGCGACACGAGTCATGAGTCATGAGCTACGAGTTATGAGGTATGAGTCCTCAGTCTTGAGTTTCTGACCTGCGGCGCTTCGGGAGGAGTGCCGAGCCGCCGGGTTCCGGGTTCGTCATGCTTGCCGCATGAGTCATCCCTCACCACTCAAAACTCACAACTGACAACTCAAAACTCGCAACTTCAGTGATACGGCTTCGTCAGATGTGCCGAGATTATGGCGCTTTTTGCGGCGGTCCCGCGGACTGTTTTACGACCATAATTGACGGTCCCCTCAAGGAGAAGACGTTCCGATGCGTACTTTAACGGCCGTCGTTCTCGCGGCCGCAATCGCCGCGCCCGGTGATCCAGCCGCCCCCCAGTCCGCGCCGCACGACGACCGCGCAAAAGAGCCCTTTACCATGCGCGTCGTTGCGGCCGGGCTCGCCGATCCGTTCCAAATTGTCTGGGGACCGGACGATTGGCTGTGGGTCACGGAACGGACTGCGGGCCGGGTCACGCGCGTGCGGCCTTCGGACGGTTCGAAGGTCCCCGCGCTGACGATCGCGGGTGTCCAGGCCGAGGAAGGCAACGGCCTGCTCGGCATGGCGCTCGATCCCGGGCTGCTGAAAGGCAGCGGGAACGACTTCGTCTACGTCGTGCACAGCTACGATGCCGATCCGGGTCCCGCGGTCGATCGGCGGATCAAGGTGGCGAGGCTCACCTACGATCGGCAGGCACACACCCTCGGCAACCCGCGCGACATCCTGACCAGCCTTCCGGCCGGGAATGATCACCTGGGCGGCCGCGTGGTGTTCGGCCCCGACCGGAAGTTGTACGTCACGATCGGGGATCAAGGCGCCAATCAGCTCACCAATTTCTGCAACCCGAACCACGCGCAGGATCTGCCGACCGCCGCACAGGTCCAGGCGCGCGACTGGTCGATGTACGAGGGGAAGATTCTGCGGCTGAACCTCGACGGATCGATTCCATCCGACAACCCGATGCTCGATGGCGTGAAGAGCCATGTCTACTCATACGGTCATCGCAACCCGCAGGGGCTGGTGTTTGGCCCGGACGGCAAGCTGTACGAGTCGGAGCACGGACCGAATACGGACGATGAGGTCAATCTGATTCAGGCGGGGAGGAACTATGGATGGCCGCACGTCGCCGGTTACCGGGACGACCAGGCGTACGCGTACGCGAACTGGTCTGCCTCAAAAGAGGTGCCCTGCCGGTCGTTGACGTACACGTCCTATCCGCAAGTACCGCCGTCTGTTCCGGTGCAGAAGGAGAGCGAGTGGCGCCAGGCGGACTTTACGCCGCCGATCCAGACGTTCCACACCGTGCCGACGGGGTTCAACTTCAGAGATCCCCGATGCGCGGAGGAGAACCTGTACTTCCAGTGCTGGCCGACGGTGGCGCCGTCAAGTCTCGCCGTGTACGGGGCGAAATCAGGTATTCCTGGCTGGGACTACTCGCTGCTGCTGCCAAGCCTGAAGCACGGCACGGTGTACCGGATTCAACTCAACGCCGACGGGACAGCAGTGATCAGCAACCCTGATGACCACGAGCACTTCAAGACGGTCAACCGGTACCGCGATGTGGCGGTGAGCCCAGACGGCCTGGCGCTGTTCGTGGCGACCGACGTTGAAGGAAGCCCGACGCACGACATGTCGGACCGGCCGACCCGGAAGGTGCAGTATCCGGGATCGATCCTCGAATTTCGTTATACCGGGCCGCGGCAGGCGCCTTCCAAGTTCTGAGTTGCACACGGACGATCAAGGAGCACGCGGAACACGCGGAACACGCAGAAAGCATGACATTGCTCTGCGAGTTCTGCGGTTTCTGCGTTGATCGTCGTGACACGTCAATGAATTTCAGACAACGCGGACGACCACGAGTGTCATGTCGTCGTACTGCGGCGCGCCCGCGACGAACGCGTCGGCCGAGGCCATGAGCCGATCAATCAGCGTGGATGCCGGTGCGGTCAGGTTCGGCTGCACCGCATTCATCAATTGCTCCTCACCCCATTCGACTTCTGATGCGTTCATCGCTTCACTGATGCCGTCCGTATAGGCGACGATCACATCCCCTGGTTCGAGCACAACATGCCCTTGCCCGTAGACGCATTCCTCCATGAGGCCAATCACCGGACCGCCCGTGTCCAACCGCACGATTGCCCCACGGCTCTGCGCCTGCCTGAACACCATCGGCGGGTTGTGACCGGCATTGACGTAATTCAGCGTGCGCGACGCCGTGTCGAGCTCGCCATAGAAGAATGTCGCGTACCGGTTTGCCGCGGAGCTCTGATAGACAAGCCTGTTGAGGTTCGACATCACCGCCGTCAGATCGGCCTGACTGTGCGTCGTCTGGCCGCGGAGGTAGGCGCGCAGTGTCGCCATCAGCAAGGCGGCAGGAATGCCCTTGCCCGAAACGTCGCCGATCGCGATGCCGAGCACCGCCGGTGAGAGCGAGATGAAATCGTAGTAGTCTCCGCCGACGCCCAGCGCCGGCCGGCAGGCCCCCGCGTAGTCGAGCCCCGGCATCGGCGGAAGCTCCTGCGGAAACAGCCGCTGCTGCACCTCGTGTGCGATCTCCAGCTCGCGTCTGTGCTTTTCACGCACGGCGACTTCAGCCTTGATGGCTTCGGTCAACCGCCCGTTTTCGAGCGCGAGCCCGGTCTGTGCAGCGACCGAATCGAGCAGCCGGATGTCGGTTTTGGAAAAGGGTTCTTCCGACTGCTTCGGTCCAAGGCTCATGATGCCGAGCACCTTCTCATTGAGCGACAGCGGCAGCAGGAGCTCGGGCTTCAGCTGCGCGAGCGATGCGCGTTCCTCGTCGCCCACCTGCTGTACCCACGAGTCGGCATCGTCGAAGACAACGAGCGTGTGCTGCTGCTGCCGCAGCCGCTTCACGGTGACGCTCTCTTCTGAGATCGATAGGCTGGGTGGTTCCGTGTAGCCGAGCGCATAGGCGGGCCGGAAGGTTCCGCGCTCGTTCAGGAGGATGGCGATCTGCGGCACGTGCAGCGATTCTGCAATCCGGCCGGCAACGGTTTCGAGCAGCGGCC
This sequence comes from Acidobacteriota bacterium, assembly GCA_046726355.1. GTDB lineage: Bacteria > Acidobacteriota > Vicinamibacteria > Vicinamibacterales > CAVVIG01 > QHWF01. Next base: position 56,672 of record JBKPAI010000044.1, read on the forward strand.
CTATTTCCAGCATCGTCCGCACCCGGCTCGCGAGATCGCTGAGGATGGCATCCGCCTCGTACGCTTCGCGGAAAAAGCGCCGGTCGACCGAGCGGCGCAGCCGTTCGGCAAACTTGCCGCTGATAGCGACGATCGCCGCCATTCCTCCGACGACGAGCGCGACGCGCACGAGCCCGGCGTCGCCGGACAGAAACGAAGTCGCTGCAATAGTGACCGCGACCGTGAGCGCGAGCTGAATCACCCGAATGCCGCCGCGGGCGAGCACGTACTGCATTCCCTGCCGGATGACGACGCGCACGTCCATCGCGCGGTGAGCGACGATCACGTAGGCCATCGTCAGGGGAAGGGCCAGCATCATGGTAATCAGCGGGAACAAGGACCAATCCGGAAGCCTGGCCTCCAACCTGTTGGCGACAAGGATGGCGAGGAGTGCCGCGACGCTGGTCCCGGCGCCGAGATCGAGCAGCAGCAGGCGTCGCCGTGCATCGCGTCTGGATTCGGTCAGCGTCTTGTATGCGAGCGAACCGACACACGCGACGAGAGCGACGAAACTGACCGCAGCACCGAAATCGCCCGACCGGCCGGTCAGAAGTTCGACCGCGCTCTGGACCCCGGCTGCCAGCGGCAGGTGATGTACCCAGAGCCCGACGTTGATCCCTTCGAGGGTGCTGACCAGAGTGAGATGGCCGACGACGATCCATTTCAGCCAGGGGAGACGGCGATCTACAGCGAGAGGTTCGGGAAACCAGAGGCCGAAGAGCATGAGCGCCGGCGCTGCCAGCAGCGAGAGGCAGGCATGGAAGCCGACGAACAGCGGCTCCAGAACACTCTCGCGTCCGAACATCCCTTCAGGGCCGCTGCCGCCGCCGATGAAGGCCGCGAGGCTCAGCAGCACCGCGAGCAGCAGCCAGGCGGAGCGATCGCCGATACGAACGGCAGCCACCCAGAAGCCGAGAGCGATGCACACGGCGGGCAGCGCGACTCCCGACAGCACAGAACCAACGTACGCTGACAGACCAGCCGCCGGGAGATTGCGGCCATATGCCTGCAGTTCGATCGTCAGGTCCTTTGCGACCCGTTCAGCGGGCGGCGACTGGACCTGTACGCGCAGTCGATCGCCCACCGTGGCGCGGCGCAGCGCGCCGTAGTACACGAAGAAGCCATCGACGGGACGGCCGTTCACGGCGAGCACCGCGTCCGCGTATTTCATTCCCGCCGCTTCGGCTTCGGGTTGCAGATACGTTGCGCCCCAATTTGCGTCGCCCAGATAGAAGGGCGCGCGAACGTAGTCTCGGGCGTGCCGGACTGCGTCGATCCGATCGAACGCGTCGCGCGTGAAATGAGTGATCGAGAGGACAAACAGCGCGGCGAGGCCGATGTAGGCCGGAGCGTGAGTTCTGACGCTGGATCGTCGGGGCGGCACGGCCGCCATTCTAGGTCAGCCGCGCCCTGGCTGTTGTTTCTTCCGAGCGCTTTTCAGCTCGCGAAGACCGCGTCCGTTATGCGGTCCACGGGTTCACAACGGGAATTTTCAGATCAGCGAAATGTCGGGTGTTGCGCGTCGCAAGGGTCGCACGACGGGCCACGGCGATTCCCGCGATTTGGGTATCGCGCAGGTCGACGGGACGTCCCGGACGCTGTCGCGCGGCAGCAAGCGAGGCCGCTGAAACCGCTGCCGCGGTGTCGAAATCCAGCACTCGGTTCTCCAGATCGTCCTCGAGCAGGCGCGTGAACGCCGCGTCGAGCGCGCGCCGTCGCCGCCCGTTCGGTAGCAGCGCCACGCCAAGACGCGTTTCGAACACAGTAATGCTCGTGACCCAGACGGATTCGGCTGGCTGCCGGTCGAACCAGGTGACCACTGCCGCATCCGGCCCCGTGCGCATGAGCGCCGACAGCACATTCGTGTCGAGGATGATCACCGTTCGAGATCTGCGCCTCGCACGCTCTGACCGTTGCGAGCGATCAGTTCACTGAACAGGCCGCATGCCGCTCGTTGCATCAGCCAGGATTTGACCGGAGTACCCTGGCGGCGCGGTCGAGGCCTCGCTTGCTCGCGATCTCGGCGGCCGTCATTCCCTGTTTGTTCCGGATCGTCGGGTCGGCGCCGTGCGCAAGCAGCAGCTCGACGCTGTCGGCCGCCAGCGCCTCGTCGTCAGGCAGGCGCATCAACGGCGTCTCGCCGTTCGCGTTCACGAGTGTCCCGAGGTCGGGCTCTCCGGCGAGAACCTCGCGTAAGCGCCGGACGTCGCCGATGAAGGTCAGGTTGAACACATCGCGACTGAAACGACTCAGAAGCGCAACCGCGCGGCGGCGCTGGCCATAGACGGCAAACCCGAGCGGCGTGGCGTTCCAGTTCGACTCCCGGCAATCGACTTCGGCGCCCCGCTCGATAAGAAGCGATGCCACTCGAACCGAATCATGACCCGCGGCCTCGTGAAGCGCACGGGCCCGCCCGTGCGATCCGTCTTCAACGTCAGGCGACACGCCGAGATCGAGCAGGAATTCAGCAACGTCGGCACGATCGTGCTGCGCGGCGGCGAACATCGCCTGCGGTGACTGCAGGTACTCTGGATGCTGCGCGAGTTGCTCCAGTACGGCTTCACGGTCGAGCCGGAAACAGGCAGCGACGAATGCGTCCTCTCCGGAGTCTTCGCGAGGGGCGCCGCTGCTGGGCGTCGCGCCGTAGCGGACGAGCAGATCCGCCATGTCAAGCGACCCTTTGCGCAGCGCCAGTTGATGCAGGCTTCGCTGCGATGGCGCCGATCCGTGTAGTCGAGTCGCGTTTGGACTGGCGCCGTGCGCCAGCAACCACTCCGCCAGCTTCAGGTGGTTGCCGTCGACGGCCGCGTCGAGAAGGAAACCGGCACCGTGCCCTCGTCCCCACGGATCGAGCATCGGCCAGTCCGGGTCGCTCCAGTCGGCCTGCCGACCGCGATGCACGGCGTGCGTGTAAATCAGATCCAGCAGCCAGATGATGTCGTCGTCCAGGAAAGCCCGCGACCCATGATCCGCAAATACGTTATACAGAAGCTGCCGGTCGTACGGCTCGGCGCCTCGTTCGAGCAGCAGACGCGCGAGGCCTTCGGCGTCCGGATGGGTCCTGGCTTCCTCTTCACCCCGTCCCAGCACTCCGGTCAGTGCCGTGTAGGTGTACTGGTCCCACGCGACATAGGAGGAACTGGGATCCGCTCCGCGGTCGATCAGCGTCCGCGCAATGGCTACGGCGTTGTGACGGTCAGCCGCGATTGGGAGCCGCGCATTACACAGGTAGAGGAGCGGCGGCCAACCGCGGGGACCGCCTCTCTGCGAAGCCGCATCGGGCTGTTCAGCAACGATTCGTTCCACTTCGTTGAGATCACCGCAGGCAACGGCTGTGCAGACGTTATCGCGCGCAATTTCGGGATGGTGTGTCAGGATCCGCATCGCCGCGTGCTGTGCCACCGCGCGGCTGCAGGGACCCATGACCGGCGCGTCTGGACACGCGTATTCGAGGAACGCGGCAACGCGCCAGGCGCGACTGCCACGATCGGCGGCAGCGCCGTCGGCCAGTGCGGCCTTCAACGCGATCCAACTCACGTGACCGTGCTCGTGCGCGAGCGCATGCTGGATGTCGCGCAGTGTCGGTTGTGGCGGCGCCGTCGGATATGCGCGAACGAGACGTGCGCGCGCGTGCGCATCGCCGCCGTAGAGCGCTTTCAGCCAGCGCTTCGCTTCTTTCCGCAGATTGTCGAGAGTGCTCACGTGAAACCTTCCTTCCGTTGAGTGCCTGGCGTCCGCTTATTGCACCCGCCGCGCAAGCGTGCGGTGGGCCCCGCTTCAGGCCGGAAGAAGGTTCGGCTGTGTGGCGGACAACGCTGGGTGGGAGGAGGTCTCCCTTGCCGCGGACAGGAGGCGTCCCAGGACGCGCTCCCGATAGTGTTCAGCACGCGGTGGCAGAAGTCCAGCCGCTATACAAGCATGGGACGCTCAAGGGCGGCGCGGTCCCACCCACCCAGCGTCGCTCCGGCCGCATAGGTGCTCCCGACGAAGGACAGCAACGCGTCATCGGGTGACGGTAACCGCCGAACCGCATCGTAAGGAAGGATGAACTCGCCGAGCTCGCCGTGGTAGAAGGCGGCGTCAGGCTGCACGCGCGCCGCTTTGAAGCCCGCCGGCTCCGGCACCGCGTAGGCGTAGAACGCCGGCTCGATCACGGGCCCGCTACCCGGCCAGAAGCCGTGGCTGATCACTTCGTGCGAATACGCGTCGCGCATGAAGACGGGCCCTTCGCGCGGCGGTGCCGGCCGGCCCGAGAAGCGTGTCAGCGCGAGGTCGAAGGCCCCCCAGAAGAAGTTCACCGGGCTCGCCTTGCCGACGTAGCCGCAGCGCGACGAGGTCAGGACGCGCTCGACCCGCAGCAGGATCCGCCAGAAGCGATTCGCGTAGACCGGATCGTACGAATGGTGGATCGTGTCGTCCTCGAAGCGAACCGGCGCCGGGATTTCAACCGGCATCGACCAGATCGTGACCGGCAGTTTCATGTCGCGCAGGACGGTCATCACCTCATGGTAGAAATCCGCGACGGACCGCGGCACCAGCGGGACCGCGCGACGGTCGCCGTCGGCGGCGGCAATCAGGAGGCGATGGTCGATGAAATCGAAGTGTATCGTGAACTGGCGCCGGCCGTGCTGCAGGATGCCGGTCGCGAGGCCGCGGCCGGTGAGATGCAGCGCGGTCCCCCAGCAGTGATTGAGCGGCGGCGCCAGCGCCAGGGCGACTTTGCCGACGACCTGCGACCACATGTGGAGCGTCGCGTACGTGTCATTCCACTCCTCGGATCGAAGCGCCGGCCAGTCTTCGCTGCTCATAGCAAACGATCCTCAATTTCAGGCAGGGCGTCAACAGTGCGCAAATCGTGGCCACGTCTACTCCATCCTGAGCGCGGCCGCCGGATCCACGGCTGCCGCCCGGCGCGCCGGCAGCCAGCTGGCCGCTGCGGCGACAGCCAGCAGCAGCGCGGCTGCGCCGATGAGGATGAAGGGATCGGTCGGACTGACCTCGAACAGCAGCGCCGCGAGGAATCGGGTGAGCGCGACCGCGCCGGCCAAGCCAATCGTGATCCCGAGGATCGCCAGCGTGGTGCCCTGCATCGAGACCATGCGGCTGATGGCACGCGGCTCCGCCCCGAGCGCGATGCGAATCCCCATCTCGCGGGTGCGAAGCGCAACGACGTATGAGATGACGCCGTATAACCCGACCGTGCCGAGCAGCAGGGCAATCACCGACGCCGCTCCCACCAGCACCAGGGTGAATGTCCTGCGAGCCGATGCGTGCGCGACGATGTCCGTCATCGGCCGGATGCGGTACAACGCCAGCGACGGGTCGAGCCGGCGGATCGCATCGCGGACAGCGGCGAGCGTCGCGCGAGGATCGCGATCGACGCGTACGACCATCGCAACATCGCGCGGAGTCCATCGCGGATCCGCGCGGGCCGGGAGCAGCGGACAGTAGATGGTTTCATCGTCGGCGCGATCGAGCGCCGTGTCTTTGATCGCTCCCACGACGCCGACGATCGTGTACCAGGGGCCGGCTGAGAAAATCCTCACGCGCCTGCCGAGGGCATCCGCATCACCCCAGTAACGCCGCGCGAACGCGCGGCTCACAATCGCTTCGTGATCCACCCGGGGCGGATCGAGAGGCCGGAATGTCCGTCCTGCGATGAACGGTATGCCGGCAGCCTGGAAGTAGCCGGGCGTGATGTACGAGAGAGGATGGATGCCGGGCAATGAGCCGGGCGCAATGGGCCGATCCTCCACGAACGCGGCGGTGTCGGTCCGTCCCTGATCGTCGAGCGGCAGCTTCGACACCGCGCCTGCGGCGCGCACGCCCGAGACGGACGCAATCGCTGCTTCGGCGCGCGCGACAAAACGGACCGATTCGTCGGCGCCGGGATAGACGGCCGGCGGCATCGCGACCCGGAAGCTGATGGCGTGTGCCGGGTCGAACCCGAGCCGCACGGCGCGAAGCCGCCACACGCTGCGCATCATCAGCCCTGAGCCGACGAGCAGCATGAGCGCCAGCGCGACCTGGCCGATCACGAGCACTTGACGCACACGATGCCGTCCGCGATCGACCGTCGATCGGCCGGATGCGGCGAAGATCGATGACCGGGCGTGCTGGACGAGACGGAGAGCCGGCGCGGCGCTGACGGCCAGAGCGGTGCACATCGTGCAGAGTCCTGCCACGGCGATCACCACGGCGTCGATGTTCAACTCGGCCGTCCGCGGAATGTCGATGACGGTGCCCAGCGACCGCACCACCTGGATGACCCCCATCGTGCCGCCGAGCGCGAGCGCGCCGGCGACAGTAGCGATGAGGAACCCTTCCGCGAGCGATTCGACGAGCAGCGCATTCAACGTGGCTCCAAGCGCCCGCTTCACCACGGCGATCTCGCGGCGGCTCTCGGCGCGCACGAGCAGCAGGTTGGCGCAGTTCGCGCAGGCGATGGCCAGCACGAGGGCCGCTGCGGCCAGCAGGATCCACAGCACCCGATCGATGTCGCCAACGACGACGCCGGCCAGCGGCCGGACCGATGCGCGCATGTGCGTCTGCTCGACCGACGCGCGGGTAAGACGCCCGGGAAATTCTTCTGGTATGCGCGGAAGGAGCGCCTGCAGGTCCGCCGCGGCGCTCTCGATCGACACGCCGTTCCGGAGCCGGGCCAGTCCCTGATAGTCGAACGTCGCCGACTCGGTCTTCGCCGGGTTCAGCCGCATCGGCACCCACACCTCGGTCTCGGATGCGGGGAAATGCAGCGATGACGGCATGATGCCGACGATTTCGTGCGCTTCGCCGTCGATCGCGACCTGACGATTCAGGATGGACGGATCGCGGCCCCACTTACGTGCCCACAGCCGCTCGCCGATGAGCGCGACCGGCGGCGCACCCGGCCGATCGTCGGCTTCGGTGAAGACGCGGCCGCGAAGCGGCGACACGCGCAGCGCCGGAAACAGGCCGGCCGTGGCGCGCCCGGCCGGGACGCGCTCCGCGTCCGTGCTGCCGATCGGTCCCAGACCCGCCGATGCCGCCTGATATCCGCCCAGGTGAGTGAACGTGCGTTGGTGCCGGCCATAGAACAGGAGACTGGCGTCGGTTTGATCGACCCGCACGGTGCCTCCGACCACTAGCGTATGGGACAGCGAGACGAGGCGATCGGGCTCAGGGTAGGGAAGCGGGCGCAGCAGTACCGTGTTCACGAGGCTGAACACCGCTGTTGCCGCGCACAGGCCGGCTGCGAGCGTCAGCGTAGCCGTGACGGTGAACATGGGCGCATGGCGGAGTTGTCGTGCTGCGTGTCGAAGCGGTCGGAGCATGGTTCATGATCCTCGTACAACGTCGGCGCCCTGGCAAGGTGCCGGGTTTCTCGAGCGCCATCTCACCGCACAGTTATAATCGCGCGCATGCCCCAGCGTCTCAGCGTCCTGCTCGTCATTGTGTTTCTGCAGCTGGCGGCGGGTGCGCAAGAAAGCGCCTCCAAACCCGACCGCTTCGGCCCGCTGCGATTCCTCGCCGGTACCTGGCGAGGCGATCAAGCCGGCCAGCCCGGACACGGCACCGCAGAGCGAACCTACCAATTCATTTTGAACGACCGCTTTCTCCAGGAAACAAATACGTCGACCTACCCGCCGCAGGAGAAGAACAAGAAGGGTGAGGTCCACCACCACATGAGCATGATCAGCTATGACGGGACGCGGAAGCGATTCGTGTTCCGTCAGTTTCATACGGAAGGTTTCGTGAACACCTACGTGCAGGAGCCGACGACCGACGACAAGAAGATCGTGTTCGTCACCGAGGCCATTGAAAACATCCCCGCCGGTTATCGCGCGCGTGAAAGCTATACGATTTGGAGCGCCGACGAATTCACCGAGCGCTTCGAGATCGCCGAACCCGGCAGAGACTTCGAGCTGTATTCCGAGGCGCGTCTGAAGCGCGTCCGCTGACGCGGACCCTGCATCCGCGATTCCCGTGTCAGTCGCATTTTCGCACCATCGGGTTCGGGAATCGGTGCGCCGGCCATGAAGGTCATCGTTTTCGGCGCGACGGGTATGGTCGGCGCCGGCGCCCTGCGCGAGGCGTTGGCGGACCCTGAGGTTGAGCGCGTGCTCAGCGTCAGTCGCCGTTCCTGCGACGTGACACATCCCAAGCTGCACGAACTCTTGCTCCCGGATCTGTTCGACTTCGCGGCCGTTGAACCCCAGCTTGTGGGTTGGGACGCCGGTATCTGGGCCGTCGGTGTCAGCTCGATCGGGCTCGACGAGACGGCGTACGCCAGGGTGACCGAGGAGCTGACACTGCGCTGGGCGCGCGCTCTCTTGCGACTGAACGCCGGGTTCAGCTTTTGCTACTGCTCGGCGGCAGGCGCAGGCGGACGGACGATGTGGGCTCGGGTCCGCCGTCGCGTGGAAGAAGAGATCAAGGCGATGAATTTTCGACATGCCGGCTGCGTACGCCCCGGCTTCATCCAGCCGGGGCAGGGGATCCGCAGCCGCGTGAAGCTCTATCAGGCGTTCGTGGTCATGCTCACGCCGCTCTTCCCGCTCTTGGTCAGGACGATGCCGTCTCTCTTCACGACCTCCGGACGCCTCGGGCGCGCCATGCTGCGGGTTGTCCAGGGCGGTGCCGACCGGTTCATTCTGGAATCCGCTGACATCAACCGCGTTGGTAAGGTCTGAACAATCGGCGAAACACACTCGAGCCTGTGGGGCGGCTTCATCATATCGCGCCGGTGCGGAATCACATTCCAAGCCTCTCGTCAGCCGACGGACCGTAAGTCGCCGGCACCGCGGCATCGTTCAGTCGCAGGTACACACCGAGTTGCGCGCGGTGATGAACGATGTGGTTGACGAACATCTGCCGGTACGCCTCGAACCGCGTCGCTTCGAAGAGCGTCTTGCCCTCAAATGACAATTTCCAGCGCTCGCGCCAGGCCGGGTCGGGCACGTTTTGTAGTGCAGTCCGGACCTTGGTGGTGCCTTCGTCGAACACGCGCACGAGCTGTTGCGCAGATTCGAACGGCAGCGGCGTATACGTGTTCTGCGAAAAATCCAGTCCGGGCCCGGTCAGGACGGCCAGTCCGAAGCCGGCAAGTTCCGCCACGTGGGGTGCCAACCGGCCAAGCGGCATCGATTTGGGATGCGGCTTGAAGTCCGCTTTGTCAGTGGGCACGCGCTCGAGCATCGTCCGCGTTTTCTTTGCTTCTTCGTCGAGCTCCAGCAAGAGCAGATCGCTGATAGGCATAAATGGTACTTTACCGGATCGTGAGCTTCTGCACTCTGAAATTGCCGACTTCGCCGACGTAGAGCGTGTTGTCGCCGCGACAATCGATTGCGTTGACGGTGCCGAACTCTTTCAGCAGTTTGCCAGCCTTGCCGAACTTGCCAATGATGGATCCGTCGAGGCGCATCTTGTAGATTTCGCCGGCCGTGTCGAGGTCGTCAGGCGGATTGGAGTTGGAGACGTACATGACCTGGTTGGCGCCGGTCGTGATGCAGAGGGCCTGGGCATTGCCAACATTCGTGATCTCGGATTTGAAGGTGCCGTTGTTGTCGAAGACCTGGATACGATTGTTCCCCGCATCCGCCGCGTAGACGTTGCCCTGGCCGTCGATGGCGATGCTGTCGACGCTGGCGAACTGGCCGGGCGCCGTGCCCTTCTGGCCCCATGACTTAACGAACACGCCGTCCTTCGAGAATTTGGCGACGCGCGCGTTGCCATGGCCGTCGGCGACAAAGACATTGCCCTGCGCGTCCCACGCGACGTCGGTCGGGCGGTTGAACACATCCTGCGGCGCTCCCGCTCCGGGAGGACCACCGCCCCGGCCGGCTCCGCCCTCGCCACCCCTGCCGCCGCCCGGTCCGCCCGCGCGCGGCGGATTCTGAATCGCTTCCGCCTTGCGCCCGAGAAGAAACGCGACGCGGCCCTGCGCATCGAATTTCATGACCATGGCCGACATCTCATCGACGACCCAGACGTTGTCCAGGGGGTCGACGCGAACCTGTGCAGCAAACAGAAACCCGTAGACCCCCTGGCCGATCTCGCGCGTGAACTTACCGCTGCGATCGAACTGAAACAGCCGCGAGCCGCCGTGTGCGAAGGGCCGCGCCGTGCCCATCGACAGCGTCGGATGGCCGGTGCGGGTGTAGACGAAGATGTCGCCGCGCGAATTGGTCGCGACGCCACCTACCTCTCCGAGATAGATGTCATCAGGCAGCACGAGCGGATTGGGCGCCGAGTCGAAGTTCAGCACCGGCGCTGCGTTCTGGGCGGAGAGCGGCATCGCCGTCACGAAGGTGGCGGCCAGCAGTGCGCAAATCGGGCGCTTCATCGACGTTCTCCTCCTGCGGTGCGCGCCGGCGTCGGCTGCAGCACGTATTTCTGCACGCGCCACGATTCGATTTCGCCGAGGATGAGCTCGTTGGGGTTGCGGCAGTCGATCTTGTGGACGACCTGAAAACCGGGCGCGATCTTGCCCGGCTTGCCGAACCTGCCCAGGATGGTGCCGTCCAATTCCGCTTTGTAGATCTCGCCCGTGTTCTGCCATGACCCCGGTGGGTTGCCGTTCGGGTTCGAGTTGGAGAAGAAAACGTACTGATGCGGGCCGGCGGAGATGCACAATGTCCAGCCCGTGCCGAGATTGGTAATCTCCCTGATCGGTTTCAGGTCGTTGTCGAGCTCTTGGTAGCGGTTGTTGGTCCGGTCGGCCACCCACACGTGGCCGCGCCCGTCGACCTGGAGACCGTGCGGCAGGTTGAATTCGCCGAGCTCCTTGCCCGCCTTCTCGCTGCCCGCCTGCGCGACGAAGCGCCCGTTCCTGTCGTACTTCACGACGCGGTTGTTGCAGTAGCCGTCGGAGATGAAGACGTTCCCCTGCGGATCGAAGCCGACATCGCTCGGGCGGCAGAGGATGTACTTCTGCGCCGGCGGGTTCGGACCGGACGCCGAAACGACGGGGCCATCGACCGCCGGCGGCCTGCGACCGATCACCATCAGCACCTTGCCGTCCGGGCTGAACTTGGTGACCAGATTCGTGCCTTCGTCCACCGTCCAGATGTTGTCGTCCTTGTCGACGCGGACCGAGTGTGCGAACTCGAAGCCGTAATAGCCCTTGCCGATTTCCTTGATGAAGGTGCCATTCTTGTCGAATTCGAACAGGCGCGTGGTGTCGCGGCGGTGATAGACGAAGATGTTGCCCTTCGAGTTGGTGGCGACGGCGACTGCTTCACCCAGATACTCTCCGGCCGGAAGCTTGAGGAAGTTCGGCACGGCGGTGAAGGGGATTTCCGGCACGCCCGTGATCGTTGCCTTCTGCTGGGCGGACGCGGAACCGGCGAGGAGCAAGACCGCGGCGGACGCGGAAAACAGATGTCGTGTCATGGACGGGAGCCTATACCAGGCCTCCCGTCCGTTCAATCACGATCCGAGGAGTCGCCGCTGACGGCCCGAGGCTCAGCGCCGAGCATTTGCGAGATCGCTGACGGCCGCGGAGAGCACGGCACAACCGAGCAGCCGCGCGCCGGCGGCCTCAGTGTCGCGCTGAGAAGGCGTTTATCAGTTCATCGAGCCCGACTGTGATCGTCGCGCGGGCGATGCGATCGAGCTCCGCTTCAGGACCGACCAGATGAAACGTCCGGTGGACGTGCGTGTAGCGCTGCGCGGGAAGAAGATCGAGAGCCGGCGAGGACGTCTCGAGCTCGAAGAACGGGCCCAGGGGCGCTTTGCCCGGCGCCGGCGGGCCGTCGTTGTAGCTGTTGATCACATCTCCCTTGTAGGGCTCGCGCTGAATCTCCCACATCGAGTTCACGTAGTTGACGGCGTCGGCCGGACGCGTGTACTGAACCAGCGTCAACGTGCGTCCCTGGGCGTCGTAGCTGGCAGCGGTCGGGAGCGCGCGCGACGGCGACAGTCCGATCTTGCTGCGGTATTCCCCGTCTCCCCGAAAGAGCACGGCGGCACGCCCGACTCTCAGACGATCGGCCGGTACTTTGCCGAAGTACGCGTCGTTCACGACCGGTCCGAGCGTCGACTCCGGCCCAGGCACATAGGGAAGGGCGATGGTCGACTCAGACGAGGGATTGAACATCCCGAGGATCCACACCGAGATGAGCCCGGACTGCGGCAACCACGGCGCGCTTCCGGCGTTGATCACGGTGTTGGACGATTCGAACGCGACCGTTCGCACGGCGGTCCCCGGCGACGTGCCCAATGCCATCGCGACATCGGTGTCGGACAACAGCCGAACCGTCCGGCTGACGTCGACTTCCATCTGCGTCCCCGAGTAATTCGTCAGCGTCATGTGCTTGTGGAAGCGCACCGCGGTCGCCGTCTGGTCCAGAACCTCCCAGCTGCCCCAATCAAAGGGCGCCGGCACCTGCCAATGATCGAGATCGAACGGATCGCCACGCTTGAAGAAAAGCGCATACTGGCCGCCTTCAGGCCCAAGCCAGAACCGATCTTCGCCGCCAAAGACGTTCATGTGCGGCTGTTTCTCACCGGACGCAATGGCCGCACGTCCGATCCACCCGAAGCTCGGTTGCTCGCTGCCGCCCGTCGTGCTCGTCATGACGCGTCCCTGATATGCCGGGCTCACGACGACCTGGGCTCCAGATGGGCCGGTAAGCAGCACCACCCTCCCGTGCTGTCGGAGAAAGGCGACGTCCGCGTCAAAGCGTCCGGAGGGCGCGGGCGCTGACGTTTGATCTGTCGCCTGGCACCCGGACACCGCAAGGCACACGGCTCCGAACATCGTGAGAGATTGTCTCCAAAGGTTCCTGCTCATGACTCAGACGCCAGAGGGAACCCTACCACGGAGGACGCTGAGGACGCGGAGGTTCAATCCTGAAAGGCAGGAGGATTTTTCCTCCTGTCCTCCGCGCGGTGGGATTTGCCATTCCGGACTCGCTCTCAGCATCGCTCGCTCGTCTACCGGCAGGTCCTGATCCCTGATCCCATAGGAAAGTCCACAGCAGCAGATGGCTCGCTCGCCGCCTTTTCATCTTCCCGTTGGCAGCTGTACCGTGACTGTTGTCCCGCCGCTCGGCGGACAGTCAATATTGATGCGTCCAGCGTGAGCTTCGACGATTTGCTTCGCCGTGGGAAGGCCGAGTCCGGTGCCACGCGATTTCGTCGTGAAGAATGGCATGAAGATCCGGTTGCGGACATCGAGTGGGATGCCCGGGCCGGTATCCTGAAACACCACCTGGCAGCTGCCGTCAGCGGGCGCAACGGAGACGCGGATCACACCCTGCCCCTCCATCGCATGCGCCGCGTTCATCAGGAGATTGACAAACACGATCTTCAGGAGCTCGGCGTCTGCGATCACGGGCGGCGCCGATCCATTGATCTCGACGGCCACGTTGGCGAGCGCCGGATCCGCGGACAGCAAGCTCGCAGTTGATTTCACCAGGCTCCCGATATCGACGGGCGCGGGCTTCGGCTGCGGGGGCCGCGCAAAGAGCAGCAGATCCTTCATCAGGTCGTTCAGGCCATCGATGCGCATGACGATCTCTTTCGCGACCGAGGCTCTCGGCTCTCGGCGGCCAGTCGACTGCCAATCACCTGAACGGCGCCGCGAATCCCGGCGAGCGGGTTCTTGACCTCGTGGGCAATGACCGCGGCCATCTCCCCGAGCCGGGCCATTGCCGCCTGCTCGCGCAGCTGCTCCTCCATGCGGACGCGGCCGGTGAGGTCGTGAAGGATGCCGGTAAACTTGCGTTCGCCGTTTACCGTCATCTCGCCGACGGCCAGGTGCACCGGGAACGTCGTCCCGTCGCGTCGAAGCGCCCGGACCTCGCGCCCGATCCCGATGATTTTGGCGGCTCCAGTCCGCACGTACTGCGCGAGGTAGCCATCGTGTTCCTCGCGATAGGGCGTCGGCATCAGCATGTTGACGTTATGTCCGATGACCTCTTCTTCGCCGTAACCGAAGAGTCGCTCGGCTGCGGGATTGAACGCCTCGATCCGGCCGTGCGCATCGATCGCCACGATGGCATCCACGGCTGATTCGACGACGGACCGCCACCGCGCTTCGCTGCTGCGCAGTTGTTCCTCGAGCCGGATGCGGTCAGTCAAGTCGTGGAGAATTCCGGTGAACTTCTTTTCACCGCCGGCCGACATCTCGCCCACGGAAAGATGCAGGGGAAACACCGTGCCGTCCCGTCGCAAGCCGCTGACATCGCGGCCGATACCGATGATTTTCGCGATGCCGGTGTCGAGATAGCGCGCGAGATAGACGTCGTGTTCATCCCGATACGGGGTGGCCATCAACATCGTGACGTTCTGGCCCAACACCTCGCGCTCTCTGTAGCCGAAGATGCGTTCCGCGGCGGGGTTGAACGCCTCAATCCGACCGCGAGCGTCGATCACCACGATCCCATCGACGGCCGATTCGATGACGGACCGCCAGCGCAACTCGCTCGTCCGACGCGCGAGCTCGTCGCGATTTCGTGTCGTCAGATCCCGCGCTATGATCACCCCACCAACAACGCGACCGGTTGCGCCGATCACCGGCGCGACGGTCAGGGAGACGTTCACGAGCCGACCATCATTTGTTCGATGGACGGTCTCGATGTGCTCTAGTCGCCTTCCCGATCGGATGTGATCGAGCACGCCGTCCAGCTCGTTGGGCCGGTCCTCGGGAATCAGTGCCGCGATTGACCGCCCGCGGATGTCGCCGACGGCGTAGCGGTACAAACGTTCGGCGGCGCGATTCCACGTGAGCACAATCCCATTGACGTCCATGCCGACAATCGCATCGTCTGACGACTCGACGATCGCGGCCAGAAATCCTGCTGCCTCGTCCGTGGATCGATCCTCAGTTTCATCAGGCACGGGCGGAATTCTCTATAGTCCCGATTTGGTCAGTGATGGCGGTCTGGCACATTTGTGGCCGCATGATCCGCCGCCGGCTCGATGTGAACAAGGACGTCAGCCACCCAACCCAGTTGCTCTCGCACTTGAGTTCTCACGCGTCCTCCGATTACGTGAGATGCGGCGACCGTTATGTCCGGATCGACCTCGATGTGCAAGTCAACGTGATATCGAAACCCAGTCTTGCGAGCGTAGCTCTTGTCAACACCTCGCACACCTGGCACGTCACTAGCCGCCGCGCGAATGCGCGCGATCATGTCCGCGCTGGGCATCGTGTCCATCAGCTCGAGAGAGGCGTCACGTAGGACGCGTACACCCGTCAGCACAACGATGACTCCGACCGCGAAGCCGCCGTAATGGTCGGCCGCAAGGAATCGCGAGCTGTCATACATGGCGAGCGCCACGGCCGTCAGGGCGGTGACCGCCGCGAGAATGTCGACGGTGTCATTCCACGCGTCGGCGACCAACGACGCGCTTTGAATTCGGCGGCCGACGCGGAACTTCACCACCGACATCACGCCTCGCAGGAGAATCGCGACCATCAAGACCGCGACCGCTGCGCGCGACGGCGCCGAGTGCGTCTCGCCAACGGCCTGCAGCGAGTTCCAGGAGATGCCCACGCCGCCAGCGACCAGGATGACGCCGACGAGAAAGGCCGCCAGTGTCTCGACTCGCCCGTGCCCGTACGGATGATTCTCGTCAGCCGGCTTAACCGCCACGATCATGCCAAGCAGCACGACGGTCGACGCCAGCACATCGCCCGCGAACTCGATGCCCGTCGCCACGACGGATGTCGATCGCGTGACCAGTCCGACGACGATGTTGAGCGTGGCCAAGAGCGCGCTGGCGGCGATGCCCACCAGTGCGACTCGCCGTCCGGTTCGTGCCGCGTCATCGACGTGCCCGTACATGAGTCCATTATCCAGGCACCGCCGTGTCGATGCTGCAGCACCAGCGACGGTACGCGGCTACGCTGCCGGAGCGATCACCGCGCGGCCGGCGATCTCTCCCGCTTTAAGGCGGCGATAGACATCGCTGATGTTCGCGAGCGGCACACGCTCCGTCGCGATCGGTCACCGCTGCCCCGCTCTCCGGCAAGGGCGATCACCTCTCGCAGTTCCTAGCAAGCCGCCGAACTGCCCAACCTGCTCGGTGTCACCGTGCTCATCGTCGATGATGGCGCCGAGACGCGAGAACTTCTCCAGGCGATGGTCGGACGG
>JBKPAI010000045.1:0-93758 GCA_046726355.1 Acidobacteriota bacterium
CGTCGGAGCTGTACAAGCTCGCGCTCGCCGACATCGGGATCGCGTGGCTCGATGAACTCTCGGCCGACGGATACCAGAAGCCGAACGCGCGAGACATCGTCCGCGCCGCCGACCACGGCGTCGGTCGCGATTACGTCCGGGGCATGTCACGTCTCGGCTACGGGGTCGGCACCGTCGACGCGTTAATCGTCCTGCGCGATCACGGGGTGGATCCCGAGTTCGTGCGCGGGATGGCTGCGCACGGCTTCCCGGGGCTCTCGCCCGACGATCTCGTCCGCGCCCGCGACCACGGCGTCGATCCCGCGTATGTCAAAGGCATGCGCGACCTCGGCTACAGGCCGGAGGATCTCGCGCTTCTGATCGCGGCGCGCGATCACGGCGTCGATCCGGCGTACGTTCGTGGGATGGAGGCGTTCGGGTATCGGCTTACGCTCGACGACCTGCGGCGGACGCGCGACCACGGCGTCGATCCGCAGTACGTCCGCGGCCTGGCGGAGTTCAGCTACACGGACCTGGCCGTCGATGCACTCATCCGCGCGCGCGACCACGGCGTCGATCCGCAGTACGTGCGCGATCTGGCAGCGCTCGGATACAAGGCCGTCGCGCTCGACGCGCTGATCCGGATGCGCGACCAGGGGGTTGATCCCGAGTTCGTCCGGCGGCTGCAGCGGCGCGGTCTCGGGCAGCTCAGCGTGGACGAGCTGATCCAGCGTCGCGATCGGGGAGAGAGCGATCCCGACGCCGCCGCGCGCGCCATGGCGGCGTCGATCCAGTCGCTCTGGAGATCAATTCGAGCCTGGCTGCGCGTGTGAACCCTGAGTCACCTCAGAACGAATATCGCGCGCCCCACTGAATCTGCCGCGCCGGACGCGCGGAGGTCGGGATGAGGAACGACGCGGTGTTCATGTTTGAGTTGTAGCCCGACAGGTTCACGTCGTTCGTCAGGTTGAACGCCTCGAGGAACACTTCGACCCGGTGATGAACAGCGAACGGAAACGCCTTGGTGGCGCGCATGTCGAGCGTGAAATACGTGAACAGGTCGAGGCGCGACGCGTCAATCGGCGGCAGGTTGATCGACTGCCGGAACGCATTGATGATCGCGAGCTGCCCGGCGACCTCGCCACGCCCGATCGTGGGCGGCAAGCCGCGCGGTCGGTCGCCCGTGGCGATGCCGTCGCCGTCGAGATCCGGACCTGCCTGAACCTTGAATGGCGGCCCGCTCAACCCCTTGGCAATGCCGCTCACCTGGATCTGGAACGGCAGCGTCGTCGACGCTGAAACCGAGAGATTGTTCGGCGTATCGAGCGGATGGTCGCCTTCCTCCTGCGGCATCCGCTGCGTGCCGCGGAGCGTGCTGAAGAAATCGACGCCGTTGATGCGCTGCTTCGAAAGCGTGTAGGACACCTGCAGGCTGTTCGCGCCGCGCACGCGCGTGCGGAGCTGCATCTGCAGCGCGTTATAGGTGCTCGTCACGTAGTTCTCCATCGAGAGCACCTGTGCGAACTGCGGAACGGGCCGGGGGTTCGCGGCGTTGACCGCACCGGTTCCCGGCAGATTCAGATCGACGAGGCCAATCTGATCGCGGCCGAGCGTGTTGACGTAGTCCACGTCGAGCGACGTGCGGTTGTTCAGTTGCCAGCCGAATCCGATCGTGGTGTTCAGCGAAGACGGCAGCTTGAACTGATCGGGAATCAGCGTGCCGATGTTCGTGGCCGCCGTGGCGGCGAACTCCGCCAGGCTCTTGCCGCCCAGCACCGCCGGGATGTCCGGAAAGTTCTTGAGCGCGCTGGGGTCGGTGATGAAGACCGAGCTGCTCGTCGTCTGGTTCATTGTGCGCGTATCGAACCAGGGGCGGTTGCGCGTGACGTAGCGCCCCCAGCCGCCGCGGATCACGAGCGAGCCGTTGCCGCCCCGGTCGTACGCCATGCCGACGCGCGGCTGCAGCGTGTTCAGGTACATGCCGGCGTCGGCGGCGCCGCGGAACCGCGCGAGCGGCGCGTAGAACGGATTCTCCAGCAGATCGGTGTAGAACTGGTTGATCCGCATGTTCGTGTCGACATCGAAGCGCAGACCCGCATTAACGGTGAGCTGCCGCGTCGCCCGCCATTCGTCGTGTACGTACGTCCCGATCTGGTTCGACTTGTAGTCGTAGAAGCCGGGCAGCTGCATCGTAAACGACGTCGGATACGTCCGAGGATCGGTCACGTTGAACGGCGCGTCGGTCGTGAACGTGAACACGCCGCGCTCGTTGAAGTGGGCCTCGAACGGGAAGTCGTCGCGCGCCAGGTCGACCCCAAACTTCAGGTTGTGATGCGGCAGATTGACGTACATCGTCTCGTTCACGGCGATGTCCCACCGATCGAAGATCTGCGGCGAGATGCTCGACTGCCCCCACGTGAAAGACGGCCGGACGACGCCGAGCGTGTCGCTGTTGGGCAGCGTCGCGAGATAGTCGCGGAAGTAGTGCACGCGCAGCGAGTTGACCGAGCGATCCGACAACACCAGGTTGTCCTGCACGACGGTGCTGTGCGCGATGATGATCGAGTCGGTCGAGTTCGTGCCGAGCATGAGCCCGCCGCCGACGTCGTGCCGCGGCTTCTTGGCGCCGCCGAGCGACTGGTTGTCGTACGCATAGCGCACGAACAGGCTGTGGTTGCGTGTGAACTGCTGATCGACTTTGACATCGCCCATCTTCTCGCGCGTGGGCGTCGGAAACATCCCGTTCTCGAGCGATGCGAACGGATTGCTGGCCGGCAGCGAGACGAGCGTCGTGTTGTTGACGTTCAATTTCTCGACCGCGCCGAAAAAGTGCGTACGGTTCATCTTGATCGGGCCGCCGATCGATCCGCCGGCGCGCGTCTGATCGAACGGCAGCTTGGTCGTCGCAAACGCATTGGTCGCGTCCAGCTTCTGATCCCGCCCGAAGTAGTAGCCGCTGCCGCTGAACGTGTTCGAACCGGATTTGGTCGCGACGCTGACGACGGCGACGAGCGCGGCACCGTACTGCGCATCGAACTGGTTGCGGAAGACCTTGAACTCCTGCACCGCATCCTGGCTCACGTTCACGATCGGGCTGCCCCAGTCGGTATCGTCCACGCTGCCGCCGTCGATGAGCGTCGTGTAGCCGTTGCGCTGATCGGCCGGCCCGCCGAACTTCGTCGTCGCAAAGCTCGTGTTGCCGGCGGTGAGCGGCGCGGACCCGGGCAGCGTCTGCGCCAGCACGAGGAAGTTGCGATCGAGTACCGGCAGCGTCTGGATCTGATCGGCGAGCACGACCGAGGTCGGCTCCGATCGCGCCGTCTCGACGAGCGGCACTTCACCGGACACCGTGACGGTCTCCTGCAGCGTCGCGACCCTGAGCCGGAAATCCACTTTCGCGTCGGCACCGACGGTCAACGTCACCGACCGCGTCTCAGGCGCAAACCCGCTCAGCTCCGCTTTCAGGCTGTACGGCGCGGGCGACAGCCCCACGGCCCGGAAGCTTCCGTCGCCGGCGGTGAGAGCGACTTGCGTCGTCCCGTTCGCGGTGTTCGTGATCGTGACGGTCACGCCGGGCAGCGCCGCGCCGGTGTCGTCGGTCACCGCACCTCCGAGCGTCGCGCCGACCTGCGCGG
Source organism: Acidobacteriota bacterium (assembly GCA_046726355.1). Classification (GTDB taxonomy): domain Bacteria; phylum Acidobacteriota; class Vicinamibacteria; order Vicinamibacterales; family CAVVIG01; genus QHWF01. Next base: position 3,615 of record JBKPAI010000045.1, read on the forward strand.
ACGCTGATCGGGGCAGTGCGTACGCCACGACGCCGACGACCAGCGCGGCGGCGAGGAAACGCCGAGCGGCGATGCACATCCGCTCAGGACCGAGCCTGTTCATGTGATCCCTCCTACCGCTTTGACTCGCGACGTACTGAGACTTCAGGCTTGTCGCGGCATTACCGCGCGCCGCTCGAAGTCGTCTTCGGACGCGGCTCAACGGCGTCCGGACCCTTGTACACGACGCCGTCCTTCACGACGACGTCGACGTGCGAGAGGGAGACGATGTCGAACAGCGGATTGCCGCTCACGACGATAATGTCGGCGGTCTTGCCCGGCTCGACGCTGCCGACGTCCCGCCGCCCGATGATCTGTGCGTTGACGCGGGTGGCCGCGGCGATAGCGCGCATCGGGGTCATGCCCATGTCGACGTGCACCTTGATCTCGCGCCACAGCGCCTCGCTGTGGAAGTTCATCGGTGTGCCCGAGTCGGTGCCCATCCCCATCACCGCGCCCGACTCGATGAACTGCTTCACCCCGCGCTCGCGATACCGCATCTCGCGATCGGTGCGCTGGAAGTAGCCGAGCGTCCACCAATGTTTCAGCGAGTTCTGGACTTCGCCGTAAATCTCCGGCCCGAACCGCTTCCTGAGATCCGGATCCTGCAGCCGCTCCGGGAAGTTCGCGGTGTCCTGATAGATCCACGCCCGGTGCGCAGCGGTCACGACCACCGGCCGGCCGGCGTTGACGATGTCGGTGATCAGCGCCTCGCTGTACGGCGGCGCGGTGCCGGCCGAGCCGACGTGCTGCAGCACGTCGATGCCGTTCTCGAGCGCGTTGCGGACGTCGCGCTCCGCGTACACGTGGGCGTGCACGCGGATGCTGTGCCGGTGCGCCGCATCGGCTATCGCCTTGTAGTCGTCCGCCGTGAGCCCCGAATGCGCCTTAATCAGATCGACGCCCGCCGCTGCGAGCTCGTCGACCTTCTGCGCCGCTTCGACCGGCGACGTAATGTTCTGGCCACCGAAGCCCTCCTGCATCGCGCCGCTTGCGCCGCGGGAGATCCATGGGCCGCTCGCCAGCACGCGGGTGCCGACGATCTGGCCCTTGTTGATCCGATCGCGGACGTCGAGGATTGGCTTCAGCGGGGCACCGAGATCAACTTCGGTCGTCACCCCCGCCATCAGCAACTGCCTGGCGGCGATCTCCATCACCTTGGTCAACATCGCGTCGCCGCCGTGCGCCTTGATCCACGGGAACCACGTCGCGTAGTCGCCGTGGCCGAGGGCGACCAGATGTCCGTGCGCCTCGATGAGCCCGGGCAGCATCGTGCGGCCGCTCGTGTCGACAACAGTCGTTTCCGGTGGAACGGTAACTTCAGACGAGGGTCCGGCGGCGACGATCTTGTTGCCCTCGATCAACACGGTCGCGTGGTGGATCGGCGGCACCTCATACCCGGTGAGCAACATCCCGCCCACCAGCGCGAGCTTCTTGCCCCCGGTCGCCGCCGGTGCGGGGCGGTCCTGGCCGCGGCGCGTCTGCGCCGGTGTCGGCGCGATCCACAGCATCGCGAGCGCGGTGCCGAGCGCGAGGGTCCGAAGTATCTGACGCATGGGCGATCCTCCTTGGCGCGCTTTCCAACCAACATATTCGCACGGCCGATAGACTGGGGATCTGGAACGGGCGATCGTCGGGCGCGCCCGAGCCGCTCCTCCGCCTGAAGGCGCCGCTCCCAAAGCACGTGGCTGCCGTACCTCGCCGGCCGGGGAACGCGTGACGAGGCGCTCGCGGCGCTCCTTGCCAGAGTCTGTAAGGTGTTTACAATCGTCGCACATGGACGCGGCGACCGGCGGTCCGACGCTCCTCCTTCCCGAAGAAACGCGCCGTTCACGGCATGTGACGGGTCCCCGATCGCAGGGACTCCCGACCGACCTCGTTGAACAGGCGACCGGCCGGCTGCACGCCCTCGCCCTGCTGTATGCGGCAGTGTTTTTCATGGCCGCCTTCTTTCCAAGCCTGGTCAGGGCTCAGGGCCGCGCGATGCTGGTCAGCAGCGCGGTGAACTGGATGCCAGGCACCCTCGCCATTGCCGTCGCGCTCCTGGTCGCTGCCGTCATCCGTTCGCCCCGTCTCTCGCCGGACCTGGCGGCCACGGTCGCGCTCGTGTTCGAAATCGCCAGCAGCTACGGCATCGCTGCGGCTGAATTCCTCGACCCCGGAGGCCTGCACCTGCAGGGCCGCAGCTGGATCGGCCTCTCATGGGTCGCCGTCTGGTTGCTGCTCTTCACGATCGTTGTCCCTTCGACGCCGAGACGATCGGTGCTCGCAGGGCTCGCGGCGTCGAGCGGCGTGCCGGTCATGGCCGCTGTGTCGTTCACGGTGTTTCCCCCTCCGGCCGTCCCGAACACGTTTGAGTTCTTCTTCGTGTTCATCTTCCCGTATCTGCTCGTGGTCACGATGGCGTACGTCGGCGCACGCGTGCTCTTCGCGCTCGGCAACGAAGTCCGAAAGGCACGCGAGCTCGGAAGCTATCGCCTGCTCGAACGGATTGGTGCCGGCGGCATGGGCGAGGTCTGGCGCGCCAGCCATCGGCTGCTCGCCAGGCCTGCGGCGATCAAGCTCATTCGTCCGCCGACGTCGCCGGCGAGTGGCGGTTCCGATGCCGTCTGGCGGCGCTTCGAACGCGAAGCGCAGGCCATTGCCAGCCTCCGTTCGCCGCATACCGTGAACCTCTTCGATTTCGGCATTGCCGATGACGGAACGTTCTATTACGTGATGGAGCTGCTCGACGGACTCGATGCCGAACGGCTGGTGCGGCGCTTCGGACCGCTGCCAGCCGAGCGCGTCATCCACGTGGTCCGCCAGATGTGCCACTCGCTCTCGGAGGCCGAGTCGGTCGGGCTGGTGCACCGCGACATCAAACCGGCCAACATCATTCTCTGCCGCTACGGCGAGGACTACGACTTCGTGAAGCTGCTCGACTTCGGCATCGTGAAGGCGTTGCACGACCCGGCCGGAAACGGCGCGGGGCCGACGGTGACCGCCGAGCACGTCGTGCAGGGCACGCCGGCGTTCATCGCCCCGGAGCAGGCCCTGAGTGCGGCGGCGGTCGACCATCGGGCAGACATCTATTCGACCGGATGCGTCGCCTACTGGCTGCTGACGGGGCAGCTCGTCTTCACCGCCGATACGCCGGTGGGCCTGGTCCTCCACCACGTTCACACACCGCCCAGCCCACCATCGTCGCGGACAGAGCTCCCGATTCCACAAGCGCTCGACGATCTCGTCCTGTCGTGCCTCGCGAAGAATCCTGCCGATCGTCCTCAGACCGCGCGCGAGCTGGTCCGCCGGCTCGATGCCGTTCATCTGACCAATGTGTGGAGCGAGCAGCGGGCGCGAGAGTGGTGGGAACGTCACCAGGGACTGTGAAAAAGTCGGTTCTGGGCTGCCCGGCGCCCGTGAAGCAGGCCTGAAGGCCTGCGCGACTAGAGGCCGCCGGCCGACTCTCTCACGCGCGGCGTCAGAACAGTTCCGCCAGATGGTCATCCTGCGCCGGGCCGATCACGCACATTTCATGGACAATGTCGAGGAAGTGCACGAGTCGCTGCGGAGGACGCCGTTCACCGGCGAGCTGGCCTGGATTCCGGCGGAAATGCGTACCCCTGCGGCCGATCAGCACGTGAAGCCATGTCCTCCGGCTTCATCGCCGCGCCCTCCCGCTGCTCAGAACTTTACGAGGACGTCACGATCCTGAGAGGCGGTTGTTTCGCGAATCGGGGATAGTGCGGACCTCAATCCGGAGCACAACACAATATGAGTCCGCGCGCGGCGCTGATTTTGGTCCTCGGAATCTCTCTGCAATCTGCCAGTTCGACATGGTCACCGATCATCTGCAGGTGCAGGAATCGTGTCACGCAGGTTCGACAACGGCGAAACGAACAGGTGACGTCGTGTAACGGCCTCCGGCTCGGTTTGTCAGCGATTGCGGTTTTTCGCTATTGTGGTGCGGCTCAAGCATTGTGACCGACCGGCAAGCGGGCAGGTCGAGCCCGGCCCCCGCCGCGGACTCCGCCCAACGCCCGCCACGACTCGTGGCTGTGGTCGATATGGGCGCCAGCGCGATCCGTCTCGTCGTGGCGGAGATCGGGTCGGATCGTGCCCTCCGTACGATCGAAGAGGCATCGCGCGGCGTTCTGCTGGGACGCGATACGTTTTCGTCAGGCGCCATCCGATCGGAGACCATCGACGCCGCCCTCAGGGCGCTCGACAATTTTCGTCGGATTATGGACGGGTATGGCGTCGATCAGGTTCGCGCGGTCGCGACCAGCGCCGTTCGCGAGGCGCGGAATGTCGACGTGTTCCTCGATCGGATCCAGGGGCGGACAGGAATTGCGTTCGAAATCATCAACGAGGCCGAGGAAAGCCGGCTGGTATTCCTGGCCGTGAAGCAGACGCTGGCGCGTCGCGCGGCCCTGCGCGGCGGATGGGCGCTGCTCACGGAAGTGGGCGGCGGCAGTACGAGTCTCACACTGCTGCGCCGGGGCCAGCCGCAACGCTCTGCCGTCTACGCGTTGGGCGCGGTGCGGCTGCGTCAGCAGCTCGATCTGCGCCATCTGACCCATGACGTTCAGCTCGCGCTGTTGAAGCGATCCATCGCCAACGTCATCCAGGAAATCCGCCTTGACATGTCCCTGGCTCGAGTCACAGACGTCGTTGCCGTCGGCGGTGACGTGCGCTTCGCCATGTCGCAGATCCTGGAGGGACAGGTGGATGGCGTCCGCGAGATCGGCCGCGATGAGTTCCTGGCATTCTGCGATCAGATCGAGCGCATGGACGAGGAGCAGCTCGTCGATCGGTTCCGCCTGCCCGCAGTCGAAGCCGAGACGCTGATCCCATCATTGTTGGTCTACCGCACCATACTGTTCGAGACTGCTGCTCGGCGCCTCCTGGTCTCGGACGCTTCGCTCCGGACCGGGGTGCTCCTTGACGTCGCCGAGCCCGGCGGACGGCTGCAGGCGGAGGATTTCGAGCGGCAGGTGCTGGCCAGCGCCGAGGCAGTCGGCGACAAGTATCGCTTCGATCGCGCGCACAGCCGTCATGTGTCACAGCTGGCGGCGCGTCTCTTCGACGAATTTCGCGACGACCACGGACTCTCCTTTCGTGAACGCCTCCTACTGCAGGTGGCGGCGCTGCTGCACGATATCGGCATCTACGTCAGCCTTCGCGCCCACCATCGACACTCCCAATATCTGCTCGAGGCCTCGCAGATTTTCGGCTTGTCGAATGAGGAGATCGCGATCGTGTCCAACATCGCGCGCTACCATCGGCGCGGATTGCCGCAGCGTAGCCATTTGCCCTACGTTGCGCTCGATCGCCGCGACCGCCTGATCGTCGACAAGCTGGCCGCCATTCTCCGGATCGCCAACGCGCTTGATGCCGAACACCTGCAAAAAGTCCGCGACCTGCGGCTCCTGCGGCGCGACCGGACCTGGATCCTTGAAATAACCGGCTCCGGCGATCTGACAATGGAGCAGCTCGCGACCACGGCGCGCGCGGACATGTTCATCGACACGTTCGGACGAGAAATCATCGTTCGGGCGACGGGGATTCAGCCGTGACCCAGCCGCCGTGGGAGGGCTCTCTCTTCCTCAACCGCGAGCTGTCCTGGCTGGCGTTCAACGAGCGTGTACTCGAAGAAGCGGGCGATCCGACCAATCCTCTCCTCGAACGCGTCAAGTTCGCGGCCATCGTGGCATCGAACCTCGACGAGTTTTTCATGGTCAGAGTCGCCGGACTGCACCATCTCGTCGCTGACGGTGACGAATCACCCGACCTCGCGGGTATCACGCCGTCGCAGCAGCTTGCGGCCGTCAGCGAGCGCGCACACGCGTTGGTGAAAAGCCTCTATCAGATCGTCTCGAGCGAGCTGATGCCGGCCCTGGCAGCGGCTTCGGTGCGAATCCTCTCGTGGGGCGAGATCGATCCATCCCAGCGGACGGCACTCGGTGCCTTCTTCCGCGAGGCGGTGCTTCCGGTGCTCACGCCTCTCGCTATCGACGCGTCTCGGCCATTTCCGCTGCTGTCTTCGCTGAGCCTCAACCTTGCCCTGCGCCTCGCGGGTGCGTCCGGGCAACACGACAGCCGGCTGGCCATCGTCCAGGTGCCTTCACGTCTCACTCGGCTGGTGCCGATCGGCGACCCCAGCACGTTCGTTCTGCTCGAGGAAATCATCTCGGTTCATCTGTCGCTGCTGTTTCCGGGTCAGACCATCCTCGAGTCGGCTGCCATCCGCCTCGCTCGCGACGCGGAACTGGAGCTCGACGATGAGGGCGGCCGAACACACCTGGAGGTGGTCGAAAAGGAGTTGCGGCGGCGGCGGCGCAGCGACGTCGTTCGTCTCGAAATCGGTGCGAGCGCGTCGGCCGATCTGATCGGGCGATTGCAGGAACCGCTCGATATCAGCATGGACGACGTCTACATCATCCCCGGGCCGCTCGACTTGCGGGTCTTGATGGGCCTGGTGGATCTGCCCGGGCTCGATGCGCTCCGTGATCCGCCACGCCCGCCGATCGATCCGCTGGCAGACGCCCGTCAAGCGGATCTGTTCTCGGTTCTCGAGGAACGCGCCCTGCTGCTCCACCACCCGTACGAGGCCTACGACCCGGTCGTGGCATTCATCGCGCAGGCAGCCGACGATCCCGATGTGCTCGCAATCAAGACGACGCTCTATCGCACCAGCGTCGGCTCACCGATTATTGCCAGCCTGCAACGGGCAGCCGAGGCGAACAAGCAGGTGACGGTGTTGCTGGAGCTCACCGCGCGATTCGACGAGGAGCGCAACATCCGGTGGGCTCGGGCGCTCGAAGAAGCGGGCGCGCACGTGATCTACGGCGTGCATGGGTACAAGACCCACGCCAAGATCTTCCTCGTCGTCCGCCGCAGCGCCGAGGGCTTGAAACGGTACGTGCACCTCGCGACCGGCAACTACAACGAGCGCACGGCCCGCATCTACACCGACTTCGGTCTGTTGACGACCTCTCCGGCCATCGCCGAAGACGCGAGCGCCTTTTTCAGCGCGTTGACCGGGTATTCCGATCCGCCCCGCCTGAAGAAGCTGGCGATGGCGCCGACCGAGCTGCGTCGCCGGTTCGTCAGGCTCATCGATCGGGAGCGGCATCGAGCCGAAGCGGGCCAGCCTGCGGAAATTGTCGCCAAGATGAATGCGCTGACCGACGAAGAAATCGCCAACGCTCTCTACGCCGCCTCGCAGAGCGGCGTGAGCGTTCGGCTCAATGTTCGCGGGATCTGTGTGCTCAGACCAGGTCTGCCCGTCAGCGCGAACATTGAAGTTGTTTCCGTCGTCGATCGCTACCTCGAACACTCGCGGATCTACTACTTTCTCAACGGCGGCGACGACGAGCTGTATCTGGCGAGCGCCGACTGGATGACGCGCAATCTCGACAAGCGCATCGAGCTGATGTTCCCGGTCGAACACGAGGGACACAAGGCCAAGGTCCTGTACTCGCTCCGCGCCATGTTTCGCGACACGGTCCGGGCGCGTTGGCTCGGCTCTGACGGCAGCTATCGCCGCCGCAAGGGGGCTCCAGGCGAGCCGCCGTTCCGGGTCCAGGAGCATCTGTACGAAGAAACGCGGCGCCTCGCAACGCTGGCAAAGGAGCGGGTCGGCGTGATCTTTCAGCCCGAACGCCGGCGGTCTGAAAACTGACCGCGCGACCTTTCGGTCCCGCGCCCGATAAGGCGGTCTTCGTATTCCCGAGACGCCAGCTGGCCCGGACACTGCAGCACCGCCCGGGTGAGCTCACATCAGAACGGTCGAGCAGCGCAGGCCCGATCGAGTAACGGAGGTTAACCGTGTCGCTGACATTGACAGATGTGCGGCGGATCGCCGCCGACGTGGCCAGGCAGCAGAATCCTCAGCTCGAGGTGATGGGAGCTGCGCCGGCAGAAGGTGAGTCGACATACGCCGAGGTGATGCTCACCGTGACCGACTGCCGCGTCGAGCCCTGCCGCGTGGTTATTGGTGTCAGTCGTGACACCTCCGAGCGCGAGTGCCGGCGTACGGTCGAACAGCGGCTACAGCAGTACCTTGTTCGGCAACGGGCCGAAAACGGGAGCCGAAAGGCAGTGCCGAAACCGCGCTGAGCTCTCACTTCGGACGAGGCAAAGAAAAAACGTCGCAAGGCAGAGCGGGTTACTTCACCAGAGTCAGCCGATCACGATCACGTTGTGTGCCTTATGAGCACACGATGTCTTAGTGTGAATGCCCTCTCCAGTCTTCGCAGCCACGCGTGAGCGCTCAGTCGCGATCCTTCGGGGCCACGCTGGCGCCGCACTCCCCGACACACGCGCGGCCAGTGGAATGAACGCCCTCGCAGACGGCGAGGCCGCCAAGAGACGGTGGCGCGCCGGTATCGTCGCGGACCGGTCGGTGACCTCGAGGATCGGAACGAGTCCTGCAGCGACGATCGATCGCTTGGAAAGACGATCGCGTTCATTGTCGTTGCCAACGTCGCGATGTCGCCGACAACATCCTCGCCATCGCCGGAATTGCTCAAGGGGACGTGCTGGTACTCATCTGCGGGCTTGGCTTGAGCATTGTCTGCGTGATCCTTGGCGGCCACGTGCTCGCGGACGTGGTGGAGAAATACCCGACGTCGACCTATTTCGCTGCTGCCGTTCTCGGAACGGTTGGGGCAGAAATGTTCTTGACCGATCCAGTTGTGATCCGTGGGCTACAACTTACGACGACGGAAACAGCTTCGCCGAGCTGGCCGCAGCGGCTGGCGTTTCGCTTGTTGGTTTCGTGCGACGCCGCCAGTCGGCAGCTGGAAGGGGTCTGAGGCGGATAACTTTGGTACTATATCAACTCGATGCTTGAGCATGCGGTCATGCATCCGATTCGGCATGCGGCATGCCTTCCAACTCGAAGAGCTGATGTCAGTCCTGAGCGTTCGATGGGCAAGCTGCTGCCCCGACCCCCCTTGCTCCGAGGGAGATGTCGTAGCCCTTCCACGAATCTGGTTCAGGCAAAGAGGTTGCGTGGGATGAACAGACGGGGGCATCATATTGGGTAAACGGAGGAATAATCATGACGGAAGCGGCGTTGACAACGACAGACCGCATCACGATATCTGCCAGCGAAGCAACAGCCACCATGGCACATGCGCTGCGCCGAGTGTGGCTCGCGTGCCTCGGTGCCGTCGTTGTCACCGGTGAGCAGGCCCAATCTGCGCTCGAAGCGCTCGAGCAGAAGGGGCAACAATTCGAACCAACCCTGACGAGACCTTTCAAACGCGCCGGCGACGCGGCCAACCGTGCCGTGGAGCGTGCGGGCGTGTCAGTCAGAAACCTCGGAAGCGTCGTGAACACCGCCGGAGAAACGACCACCCTGAGTCTGCGCAGGCGTTTTGCATTGGCGGACCGGGTTGGAGGTCTCGTCGACGAAATGCTGCCGGCGGCGCTTGAACGCCTCGACGTCCCGACACGGAAGGACGTTCAGGAACTCACAGAGCGCGTCGAGGAACTAGCGGCCAAAGTGAGTCGCGCGCGGAAGGCGAACGCGGACTAACGTGCCGTGCTCGCCCGCTGACGCTGAGCTCTTTAAAGCGCGGCCACGAGCGCTATCAGCGAGCGCTCGATGGCCTTTTCGACCACGTAGGCGGCGATGGCTTTCCCGACACGTTTCTGGAGATCGACGCCGCTCCGCGTGAACGCACCGCCGGCGGTATTCGCGGGGATTTGGGCATCCACTCCAATTTCTGCCTTCAGGAACTCCAGCAGCACGGACGAGTTTGTTTGGAACGTGTCGTAATGGAGCGTGACGCTGCCGGTCAGGGGATTCACCACTGCCGACCTGACACCAGCGACCGATCCCAGACGGTTCGTGATGGCCCTCGTTTTCTCCTCGTTCCCGCGCAGGCACGTAACGCGAACGCGCAATCTTCCAGGAATGTGGTGAATATACTCGGTCATCTGGCCGAACCTCCGCGGGCAGTATATGTCTGACCTCTGCAGGAAGTATAGGCTGATGGCCGAAAATTCTGCGCGACGGCAATGTTAAATTGGTGCTAAATGTAGGGCTTATTGCCCATTCACTGAATGTTCGATCAATGTTCGATCGTCCGGCCCGCCGCCCCGCCGGCCAACCACTCCGGGGATGAGGTTTGCTGCATACCAAAGCACAGTCACCGCCTCGGGAAGAATCCGGCGCCGCGACACCTGCAAGAGAGCACTGGCGACAAGACCCAGAAAGGCGAGACCATTCAAATCAAGCCGACCCTCTGTCGCGTCTCGGAGACGTCCATCGAACCGCTCCACGCGCCTGGCGACGCGATGTGAGAGCGCGAAGGTGGCAGCCCGATCATCGGCCCGGGTAAAGAGCCCGGTCCGCTCGGCGAATGAGAATACGTCGCGCGATTCCATCTTTCCTCTGATCAGCACGCTGGCCGCCAGAGAATTGCACGCGACAAACTCGACGCCCCGGCACTGACGCAGCGTCTCCTCCAGCTGCGCGAAGTAATGATCATCACGTCGCTTGGCGGGAATTCGAACTCTCAGCCGACCCAGCATCTGATGCGTCAGTTGAGCGGCGGGCAGCATCACAGACCTCCATTCGAAGCGGGGGAAGTGGTCGTCACGGTGGGCGGGATCGCCTGCCTGGCTTCGGCGTCGAGTTCCGAACGCGCTTCAGCAAACAGATCTTCGACGACCTCCGCTGCCTGCGCGAGCCCTTCCCTGCCGCGTTCGTAGGTCATCAATCCAGCCTTGATCAGAGCCTTCAACAGCGGCCGTCCTGCGCCGGAGAATGCGGGACCCACGAACTTGGCGACCCCTGCGGCAGCCAGCCCCGCAACCACACCGATGACGAGCGTGCGCTGTTCATCCTCGAGACTGGCCATGCGACACCCTCCTTCTCGGGCCTGAACGATTCAGATCGGTGCGCACAGAGGCTCCTTGAGGTTCACTGGCGAACCAGAATCTTGCCGACACGTTTTCAGTATCTCGTTCGCGGCGAAGCTCGCGGCGGCCGCGCCTCCGCAGATCAGCACATCGCCGAATCCGAGCGGAACGGTCCCAAGCGCCCCGCCGATGCCGGGCACAATCTGGGACGCCACCATGACCAGCAGCCCGACGCCTGTTGCAGCGGGCACCCAGGATCCGGAGGCAGGCTTCGTCGCGGTGTCAGCGGCTGCCGAGCGGAGGACGCTGAGCGCATGGAGCAGCTGCGCACTTGTCAAAGCCACGAACCCCATGGTGCTTGATCGGATGCCGATTCCGTAACGCCCGATCCCGAATGCATACGCGCCCAGCGCGGACGCGCTGATCAGGCCTGACTGGGCGGCGAGCCTCCGATAGTCATCCGGACCGATCACCCTGGCATTCACGTTGCGCGGCTGCCGATCGAGGAGACCGTCACGTGCCGCTTCGATCGCGAATGCCAGCTCCGGAAAGATGTCCGACAGCAGATTGATCCACAGGAGCTGCCGCGTGTTCAGCGGCTGGCCCAGACCGACGGCAATCGAGCTGAATACCAGCGCAATCTCACTCAGGTTGGTCGCGGTGATGTAGTCCACCGCGCAACGGACGTTGTCGCCTACGCGGCGTCCCTCGCGAATCGCCGCGATCAGGCTGGTGATGTCATCGTTGACGAGCACGACGTCCGCCACATCCTGGGCGATCTCGGTACCTGCCTGACCCAGCGTGATTCCGACATCGGCCGCCTTGAGGGCGGGCGCATCGTTAATGCCGTCGCCGGTCATCGCGACAACCAGGCCCGATTGCTGGTACGCGCGCACGATTTTCAGCTTGCCGGACGGGCTCACGCGCGAAAACACGTCCGCCTGTGTAGTGATGGTCACAATCGCCTCGTCCCCCGGCTCGGAGTCCATCAACTCCGAAGCGGTAAGCTCGCGATGATTGTGCATCTCGAGATCGCGTCCAATTGCCTGAGCGGTCGCGGGCTGGTCGCCCGTGATCATCACCGGTTTGATGCCGGCGCGGCGCAGCTCGCCCAACAGGTGCGACATGCCGGGGCGCATCGGATCGGCCATGCCGACGAGCCCGACCCACACGACACTATCGCCGAATGTGTCGATCTCGTGATCGACGTCTACGTACGCGATGCCCAGTACTCTCATTGCTGCAGCCGCAAAGGCCGCGTTCTGACTTCGGATCGCCGCGCGAGTATCGTCCGCGAGCGAACGAACTTCACCGTCTTGCAGGTGAGAGGTGCAAAGGTCGAGAACTTCCGACGGACTGCCTTTGATCGCGATGAACGTGCCGGCGGCCGACGCGTGCCACGTGGCCATGTAGCTCAGTTCGTCGGTTCTCGTGCGTCGGAGCCGAAGCGGGTAAGCTTCTGCCAGCGCACGAGAGTCGACGCCCGACGCAACCGCCATCTCAAGCAGCGCCGCTTCAGTGGGGCTCCTGAGGAGCGGAGCCGCTTCGTCGTCCACCGATATTTCAGCGCACAGGACGCAGACCTGGAGGAGTCTTCTGAGATCCGGATGTTCAGCGGACGCCTCGCCGTCAGCAATTCGGCCATCGATCACGTCGAACGACTGCATGCCCGCGAACACCGCCGTCACCGACATCCGATTCATCGTCAGCGTGCCGGTCTTGTCGAGGCACGCGACCTGCACGGCACCCAGGGTCTCTATTGCCGAGAGCCGCCTGACGAGGATGTCGCACCGGAGCAGCGCGTTGAGGCCGCTCGCAAGCGACGTGGTCGCGATGGCCGGCAAGCCTTCGGGAATCGAGGCGACCGCGAGGGACACAGCCGTCTTAAACATCTCGAGCAGCGAATAGCCGCGCAGGAGACCGGCAAAGAACACCGCGCCGCAGATTACTGATGCCATCTGGACCTGCTGGACGCCGAGCTCGCGGAGCTGCCGCTGCAGCGGTGTTTCGGGGGTTGTCGACTCGAGAACCAGGCGCTGAAGCTTGCCGATTTCGGTCTCTCCCCCAACCGCCACCACTATCGCGGTGGCCTCACCGCCGGTCACGAGCGTGCCCCGGTACAACATGTTCACGCGATCCGTGATGGGTGCGTCAGGATCGGTCAGCCGGCACGCCCGCTTTTGAACAGACAGGCTCTCGCCCGTGAGCGCGGATTCGTCGATGCGCAGGTCGTGCGCGTCCAGGACGCGCGCGTCGCCGACCACGTGAGATCCGCGCCGCACGATCAGCAGGTCTCCGACGACGAGCTGTTCCGCCCCGATATCGAGGGAGCATCCATCGCGGCAAACGGCTCCCGTCAGCCGCTCGTTGCTCAGCAGGGCCGCGATTCTGGACTGTGCCTGGCGCTCCGTGAAGAACCCGACGATGGCATTCACGGCGACGACAGCGAGAATAGCAACAGCGTCCCCCACGCCGCCGGTGGCAACCGAGAGCACCGCGGATCCGAGGAGCAGCAGCACAGGCGGACTGTTGAACTGCTCGAGGAATGCTGCGAAACTGCCTTGCAATGGGGGCGTCGGCAGCAGATTCGGTCCGTTCCGCCGAAGGCGTTCGGCGGCCTCGGAGCTGCTGAGTCCCGTCACAGGGGAGCTCTCCAGGAGCGCGACCACTTCGGACTCCTCCAGCTGATGCCACGGGACGCCCGACGGCTCGACTGTGAGAGTTTCCTGCGGGAGATGACGTTCGAGGACGAGGATTTCGACCTTCGAAAGCAGAACTGACAACTCGAGCGAGGGCGTGAAGCGAACTAATACCGTTCCCGTGAGGACGCTCGCGCTCGTGCTCAGAATCGTGCTGCCGTCCGGCAGCCGGTTCTCGAGGAACCGCTTGAGTGCGGGGCACTTATACAGACCAGGGATCCGCAGCCTGGCCCGGCCCGGGACGTTTGTGTGAAGAGGGGTAATCGAATATCCCGTCTCTATCATTGGGCCAAAAACCTTGAGCAGCGAAAGAACTAGAACACCTATCACACTCGTGTAACGCACATGTGACGACTATGAGAAGGAGCGTTCGTGTGGCGGCGCGCCGATCGGAATCGAGCGGTGACCAGCCAGCCGGGATCAATTGACGTAGCTGTTCACAAACAAGGGGCCGGCTGAATCTGCTGGAGGGTGCGCGGCGAACCCGCCGCAGCGCGCTGTCTGAACTCTGCGCCTGCAGCGTTGCGGCGCGTCGCGAACAATGCCGTCTTTGCGTTCACGGCAGCGTCAGCGACGCGAACACGCCGCTCAAAACCGCACGAGCAGCTCCGCGTAGCCGAGATGCAGGTTGTCGCCCGGGGGGTAGATGGCCTTCGTGACGGCGCGGCTGATCGCTTGACCGTAATACACGCCGACAGCGACGTGATCGTTCACCGCGTAATCACCGCTGACATCGTACAGCGTCGCCAGGCCGGTTTGACCGTTGGCGGGGCGTCCGGTGTACCCGAACGTCTCCGGTTGAAACGCCCCGCCGCCTGAGTACCACAGATCGTTCTTGTCCGCGAGGTGCAGCGCGTGGACGTCACCGCGGATGGTCAGGCCTTTCGCCGGCCGGACGATCAACTCGCCGAACGCATCACGGCTGTTCATCATGTTGAAAAAAGGCAGCCGCGCGTATATACGTGCGGTCGGAAGCACCTGGAAAAAGGTCTCGTGTCTCAGGTCCGTGGGATCGCTGTCTCCCGACCCGTAGTTGTAGCCTCCACGCACCCATGGCTTTACCCGTTCCCAGACTGCAGGCTGCCAGCCGGCTTCGACGGCCAATGCACCGGCCCGCTGCGTGAGCGCTCCCCAGCCACCGGTCTGCGCGGCACCCCAGGCGAGAAGATCCAGCGGTCCGGCCGGGGTCGCGACGACCTGGAGGTAGTGCCCGCCATAAGTCCCGATCACAATCGATCCGGTGTCGGCGGTCCGCATGGTGGTGGGACGGTTGTCTGTTTTCACGGCCCCATCCCGGTAATCGTCATAGCCGAGACCGAACACTCTCCACTCACCCGGATGCCGGTCGCTGGAGATCTGGCCGGTCAACGCGCCGTAGAACACATTGATATCCAGTTCCGGCCAGCCGTTGACCTGGAAGACTCCCTGCGTTGCCCGCCCCACGAGACCGGTGAGATTCAGCGTTGATCCGCTAAGACTGTACAGCCCGCCGTCGAAGCTCCGCTCGACATCGGAAAAGCCGAAATTCCCGAGCAGCCGCTGGCTGATGCGGTCGCGTTTCAACGTTGCCAGCGTCGCATTCTTGGGCGTGACCTCGGTACCGTCGTTGAACTCGATTCGACCGACCGTCAGCGATTGGCCGGCGATGCCGCCCAGGCCCTTCCAACGGAAAAGGCCCTGTTTGATAAACAGCCCCGCCGTGTTCGCCGTGTTGTCATTGGCGGCGAAATAGCTGGCGCCGAGACCTAACTGCCCCTGCGGGGCCGCGGCGACAGCCGTAGTCGGCAGGTTCAACAGCAGCGGCAGCGCGAACTCGACCTGCCAGTCGTACGTAGTCCGCGAGCCTGAGAGCCCGACGCGCACGAGCGCCGCCGGATAGGTGTAGTCGCCATTCGCGCCGTCGTCAAACCAATCCCAGGTGTAGCTGCGAGCTCGAACAGACCCGGAGACCGTGACGTCGCCGAACGTCACCGGCGCGACAGCTGGCGTCTGGGCGTGCAGCGCCGGTGCGATCACGGCCAGCCACAAGGCCGCGAAAACGACCCGCCCTCGCCACGCGAATCCAGCCGAACATGTGCCGCAGACCGCCGGAGCCTGACTCATCTGTCGTCCACGCTCCCTCCCATGAGATGAACCACGGCGTGCGGCAGAGCAACCCGCATACCGACGTACCACTCGGTTGACGCTAATTCGAATTGCGACGGCACGCAACCACAACGGACACCAACGAGATCCGGGGGGCTTCGCCCCCGCGGACTCCCCACGCCTTCGCTCACGGGGCCCCGTTGCCCCGCTCCGCTCCGGCGGGCGCGCCTGTGGCGCGCCTACCCCGTTATGCGGCTCGATGAGAAAGCGAATACAAAATTCTCGTTTCGAGCCGCATAACGGGGCGAGACAAAGCCGTGGTGAATTGATCGCTGAGCGCCAGTCGAGGGGATGTCGACACACTGTACGGACTCCTACACAACTGTCCGGATGTGGCAGCAGAAACGACAAAAATGTTCTCCTCCTCACTGTTCAGCACCCGCGGCGCCGGCACGAGTGGCTTCGCGCCGGGCGAATCGCTGCGGTGCGTGCAACATTTGTGTCGGTGAACGGTCGCGTTCAGACATTTATGTCTGACGCACGTCAACTGACAATCGCTGTTTTCTTCAGGAAAATCCAGCAGACGCGACACTGCCCCGTTGCTCGGACTGGTTTGCTTCTTGCTACGAGTTCGCTGACCCACCAGGAGTGGACCGGAGCTATGGATTACGTGAGTCCGCACGACGCGATCGACGACGCCAGACGGGCGGCCGTCCGCAAAGCCGCACTGACGCGGGGGCAGATGCTGCTGCGCGGTGCGCTGGCTGGTGGCATCCTCGCGTACGCCACGTCGCTCGCGATGATCATCAACGCTCAAGGATTGCCGCCGATCGTCGCGGCCATCTGTTTTCCAGTCGGCTTCGTGATGCTCGTCCTTCTGGGATTGGAGCTGGCGACGGGCAACTTCGCCCTGCTGCCCATTGGCTATCTGGCCGGCGATGTGCGGCCGGCGGACCTGGTCCGCAGCTGGGGCTGGGTCTACGCAGGCAACCTGGCCGGCAGCGTCGCGTACGCGTGCCTCTTTTATCTCGCCATCACGAACTTCGGCACCTCGAATGGCCTGGCGCTCGGCGATCAGCTGCGCCGCGCCGCGCAGGCGAAGACTCTCGGCTATCAGGCCCTGGGCGCGGCCGGCTGGGGCACCGCGTTCGTGAAAGGCATGCTCTGTAACTGGATGGTCACGGTCGGGGCTGTGCTCGCCCTGATGTCCCGCTCCACGATCGGCAAGGTGGTCGCCATGTGGTTGCCGATTGCGACGTTCTTCGCGCACGGGTACGAACATTCAATCGTCAACATGTTCGTCATCCCTGCCGGCCAGTTGCTGGGCGCGCCGGTGTCGGTGTCGAACTGGTGGATCTGGAACCAGATTCCGGTCACGATCGGCAACCTCGTGGCTGGTGCGTTTTTCACCGGCGTCGCGCTGTCTGTTGCCCACCGCCAGCCGCAGGCCGCCGCCACGCCTGCGGCAGACGACGGAGCGCTGGCGCTGGGCCCGGCTGTGCGGATCGAGCCGGTCTGACGAACCTGATGTCTGTGACGCGGGGGTCGGTTGAGAGCGTCGCGACGCACTGCCCGTACTGTGCGCTCCAGTGCGGACTGCACCTGGTCGGCAGCCGCGACAACGTCAGCGTGGTCGGCAACGCGAAGTTTCCGGTCAATGAGGGTGGCCTCTGCATCAAGGGGTGGTCGGCGGCGGCCACGCTCACGCATCCCGATCGTCTTCTGTCTCCGCTCGTCCGCGACGCCGGCGGAACATTCGTGTCCACGAGTTGGGATGCGGCGCTCGATCGGATCGCGCACCGAATCGAGGCCGTGCAGCGGCGCTATGGCCGCGATGCGGTCGGCGTTCTCGGCGGCGGCTCACTGACGAACGAAAAAGCATACCTCCTGGGAAAGTTCGCGCGCGTGGTGCTCGGCACCCGTCACATTGATTCCAGCGGCCGGTTCTGTATGTCGTCGGCGGCAATCGCGGCCGAGCAGGCGTTCGGGCTCGATCGCGGGCTTCCGTTTCCGGTGTCGGATCTCGCGCACGCGAAGACCATCCTGCTCGCCGGCGCCAACGTCGCCGACACCATGCCGTTGCTGATGCGGTATTTCGAAGCGCAGCAGGTCAACGGCGGCGCGCTCATCGTCGTGGACCCGCGACGATCGGCAACCGCGCAGTGGGCGACGGTGCATCTGCCGCTGCGGCCAGGCAGCGATGCGGCGCTGGCGAACGGTCTGTTGCACGTGCTGATTCGCGATCATCTCGTTGACACCGCGTACGTCCATGCCCGCACCGAGGGCTTCGACGAGGTGCGCCGCGCCGCCGCGCTGTACTGGCCCGAGCGCGTCGAGCAGCTCACGGGCGTGCCCGAACATGTCCTCATCAACGCCGCGCACCTGCTCGGACGCGCGCCGAGCGTCATGGTTCTGACCGGGCGCGGCCCCGAGCAACAGGCGCAAGGCGTCAACAATGTCCTCGCGTACATCAATCTCGCCCTGGCCCGCGGCGCCGTCGGCGCGCCGTGCGGCGGCTACGGATCGCTGACCGGCCAGGGCAACGGCCAGGGCGCCCGCGAACACGGCCAGCGCGCCGACCAGTTGCCCGGATGCCGATCGATTGCCGACGCCGCCGCGCGGCGCCACCTGGCGCACGTCTGGAACGTCGACGAAGCAGCGATTCCGGGACCAGGACGGTCCGCGTTCGAGTTGCTGGAGTCGGCCGGCGCGCCAGGCGGCATTCGCGCGTTGCTCGTGATGGGATCCAACGTGGCGGCGTCAGCGCCCGACGCGCAGCGAATCGAGCAGCGGCTGAAGGCGCTCGACCTCCTGGTGGTCGTCGATTTCTTCCTGTCCGAGACGGCCACATTGGCCGATGTCGTGCTCCCCGCTGCCCAATGGGCCGAGGAGGACGGCACGACAACCAACGTCGAAGGCCGCGTGATTCGCAGGCGCCGCGCCCTCGATCCGCCGATCGATGTGCGGACCGATCTGGAGATCCTGACCGCGCTGGCGACGCATCTCGGCCATCAGCCACAGTTTTCCTACGCCAGCAGCCGGGAAGTGTTCGAAGAGCTACGGCGCGCCAGCCAGGGCGGGCGCGCGGATTATTCGGGCATCAGTTACGAGCGGCTCGACGCCGGGGACGGTGTGTTCTGGCCATGTCCGGACCCGCAGCACGCCGGCTCGCCCCGCCTGTTTGCCGATCGGTTTCCGACGCCCGGCGGACGCGCGCGGTTTCATGCGGTATCGCACCAGCCGCCCCGCGAAGACCGGGATGACGCGTTTCCGCTCTATCTGACGACCGGGCGGGTGCTCGCCCATGCCGGCACCGGGACGCAGACGCGCCGCACGGCCACACTCACCGCCCTCGCGCCGGAGGCCGTGGCCGAGATGCATCCCATCGCGGCTCGTCTGGCGGGAGTCGCCGACGGGGAGCGCGTGCGTCTGACCACCCGCCGCGGCACCGCAACCTTCCGCCTCAAGGTGACGCGCACCATTCGAGAGGATACGGTATTCGTGCCGATTCACTGGGGCGGTCGCTCGTCAGCGAACCGGCTGACGAACGCGGCACTTGATCCTGCGAGCAAAATGCCGGAGCTCAAGGTCTGCGCCGTGCGGGTCGCGCCGGATGGCGAAGAGACGCCGGCATGAGCGCCAAACGCCGCCTGGTGGTGATCGGCAACGGGATGGCGGGTGCGCGGCTCGTCGAAGAGCTCATCGCCCGTGGCGGCGGCGATCAATACCGCATCACCATCTTCGGCGAGGAGCCGCACGGCAACTACAACCGCATCCTGCTGTCGGGAGTGGTCGCCGGCAGTCACGATCCCCGCGACATCGTCATCAATCCCCTCTCGTGGTACGTGAACCACGGGATTACGCTGCACGCCGGCGTGCGCGTCGAAGCCATCGAGCCGCAGGCCAGGCGTGTCATCGGCGCCGACGGCACCAGGGAACCGTATGACGCCCTGGTCATCGCGACCGGCAGCCACCCGCTCGTGCCTCGCATCGACGGCGTGTACGCGGACAACGGTGCGTTCAAGCCCGGCGTATCCGTGTTCCGCAGCCTCGACGATTGCCACCAGATCATCCAGAACGCTGAGCGGGCGCAGCGAGCCGCCGTCATCGGCGGCGGTCTCCTCGGCCTGGAAGCGGCCCGCGGTCTCCTCGGCCGCAAACTCGATGTGCACGTGATCCATCTGATGTCGCACCTGATGGAAACGCAGCTCGACGCCGCGGCGGCCGCGATCCTCCAGCGACAGCTCGAGCAGCTGGGCCTTCACGTACATCTCGAGGCGACGACGACGGGTGTGCTCGGCGACGAGCGTGTCGTCGGGCTGTCCTTCAAGGACGGCTCGACGCTCGCCTGCGACATGGTGGTCATCTCAGCGGGGATTCGTCCGAATGTGCATCTGGCGATTGGCGCCGGGCTCGAAGTCGACCGCGGCATTGTTGTCGGTGACGACCTGGCCTCGGTGAACACGCCGAACGTCTACGCGATCGGTGAGTGCGCGCAGCATCGGGGCCGGCTCTACGGACTCGTGGCGCCGCTCTGGGAGCAGGCGCAGGTACTGGCCGATCGATTGACCGGCCGGGATGCGAACGCGATCTATCCGGGCTCGAGGCTGTCGACGAAGCTCAAGGTCGCCGGCGTGGACGTCGCGGTCATGGGCGACCGCGACCCCGTTGAAGACGACGACGAGGTGGTGAGCTACGTCGACGCCAGACGCGGCATCTATAAAAAGCTGATCGTGCGGAACGATCGGCTGGCCGGCGCCATCGTCGTGGGCGATGCCGTTGTCGTGCCCTCGCTCCTGCGCGCGTTTACCGAGGCCAGGGCGCTGGCGGACAACCGATCGGAGCTGCTCTTCTCCGCTCCGGCTGCCGTGCACCCGGCATCGCCGGAGCTCATTCCGGACAGCGCGCAGATCTGCGACTGTAACGCGGTCTCGAAAGCCCGAATCATCGAAGCGGTGCTGGCGGGCGCGCGGACGGTGGACGCCGTCAGCGGCGTGACCCGGGCCTGCACTGGATGCGGCTCATGCCGGCCGGAGGTCGAACGCATCGTGGCGCTGGCCTGCCGCGGGCTCGAGATGCCGGAGGCGCTGATCGCGCCCGAACGAGCCGAGGAGCCAGGCCCCAGCATCCCGACCGACGGCTCGATGGTCGTGACGCTGAACAAGATCGAACGGTTCAAGCGCGAGAAGGACGGACTCGACATTCTGGCGGACGTGCCGCGATTGACGCAGGAGGGCTGGGAAGCGATCGATGAAGGGGACCGCGAGCGCCTCAAATGGGCCGGCGTCTTCTTCCGCAGGCAGACGCCGGGCAAGTTCATGATGCGCGTGCGGATCTCGAACGGGTTCACGAATGCGGCGCAGATTCGGACGCTTGCGGCGATTACCCGGGATCGGGGCGTCGGCTTCGCGGATATCACGACGCGGCAGCAGATTCAGCTGCGCGGTTTTCAGATCGAGGACGTGTCGGAGATCTGGCGCCAGCTGGAGGCGGTGGGCCTCGTGTCGCTCCAGACAGGCCAGGACAACGTCCGCAACGTCGTGGGGTGCCCCGTCGCCGGACTGACGGCTCACGAACTGTTCGATGCCTCACCCGTCGTCCGCCAATTTACCGAGATGTTCCTGCGGGACAAGGCCTACACGAATCTGCCGCGAAAATTCAACGTCACCATCACCGGATGCCTCGAGTCGTGCACCCATGCCGAAACGCAGGACGTGGCGCTCACGCCGGCCGTCAAAGTCATCCGCGGAGTCGAGGTCAAAGGCTTCAATGTTGCCGTTGGCGGCAAGATGGGATCGGGCGGTTACCGGGTTGCCTCGCCGTTGAATGTATTCGTCCGTCCCGAGGATGCCGCGGTGCTGTGCAGCCACATCACCCTGGCGTTTCGGGACCACGGGTTCCGCTCGGCCCGCAATCGCGCGCGGCTGGCGTTCCTGATTGACGCGTGGGGCGTGGAGAAGTTTCGATCCGAGGTCGAACGCCGGATGGGTGCGCCGCTGTTTCCGGCAGGCAGGGAGATGCGCGGCGCGAAGTCCGCTGATCACGTGGGCATCGTCAAGCAGAAGCAGGCCGGCCTGAACTTCGTGGGATTGGCGGTCCCGGTCGGCCGGATCACCGCATCGCAGCTGTTCGAGGTTGCCCGAGTCGCGGAGACCTATGGAAACGGAGATGTCCGGATCACGATCAGCCAGAATCTTGTCATCCCCAACGTGCCGGATGATCGGGTGCGCGCGTTGACCCACGAACCGCTGCTGCACGAGCTCCCCTCGAATCCGTCCGGCGCGATGCGCGGCGTCGTGAGCTGCACGGGGATCGATTATTGTCACTTCGCGCTGATTGAGACCAAGGAGTTGGCGCTGAAGACCGCGCGGCAGCTGGAACAGCACATGCCGCACGGCCAGGCGCTCAGCGTCCATTGGTCCGGCTGCCCGGCCGGGTGCGGCAGCCACGGCGCCGCGGATATCGGGTTGTTGGGAAAAAACGTCAGAATCGGTGATCGGGTGGTCGATGCAGTCGACGTCTTCGTCGGCGGCAAATCGGGACCGAATGCCCGGCCGGGCACGAAAATTCTGGAGGACGTTCCGACCGACGAGCTGCCGCAGGTGCTGGAGCGGATGATTCCCTATCTGTCGACCAGGCGACCCGTTGCCGCAAGGGATTCCGACAGCGGTACGCCGGTCGCGGCGAGCGGTCCCTTGCATGCCAACCCTTGAAGGCGTTCGCCTGGCACTGCTCGAAACAAGGCTGAGCACGGAGCTCTCCGGGCTGGTGCGGCGGCTTGGCGGCGTGCCCTGCGCGGTGGCGTCGGTTCGGGAGGTGTCGCATCTGGAACAGGTGCCGGCGTTTCTCGATGCGCTGTGCGCCGGGCAATTCTCGGTCGCCATCTGTCTCACCGGCGTGGGCGTGTCGCGATTGCTGCGCGAGGCGGAACGATTGGGCCGCCTGGACGAGACGTTGACGGCGCTGCGAGGGCTCACGACGGTCTGCCGCGGTCCCAAGCCGTCGGCGGTCCTGAGACAATACGACGTCCCGATCGGCATCAGGCCTGCGGAGCCGTTTACCACGAAAGAATTGATCGAGGCTTTGAACGCCGTAAACCTGCAGGACCGCCGCGTGGCGCTGCTGCATTACGGCGAGCGCAATCTCCCGCTGGCCGACGCGCTCCGCCAGCGTGGCGCGGTCGTGGAGGAGCTCTGTCTCTATGAGTGGCAGCTGCCCGAGGATGTCGAACCGCTGAAGGCGCTGGTCCGGAACCTCGTCGATCGCCGGGTGGACGCAATTGCCTTCACCAGCCAGATCCAATGCCGGCATCTCTTCGACGTCGCAGCCACCCTCGGCCTCGCGTCCGATTTAGTCGACGCGTTGAAGGGCGACATCATCGTGGCGGCAATCGGGCCCGTCTGCGCGTCCGCGCTCAGCACGTACGGCATTACGCCTGACGTCCTGCCGGCGCATCCGAAGATGGGGCCGCTCATCACGGCGCTGGCCGATTACATCGAGTTGCGCGGCGAGCCCTCGAGCGAGAAGTGAGGCGGGAGTGCGGTGTCCGGGCACTTGTAGCGCAGCCCTTCAGGGCTGCCCGGCAGCCGTGATGCAGGCCTGAGGGCCTGCGCTACTTAATCCTTGCGATTGTCGTGCGGCAGCGGCGGCGCCGTCGTCGCTTCGACGTGGCCATGGCCGGCCGCGTTCGCCACTTCTTCGAACGCGTACGCCATTCCCACGAGCTTGTCATCGTCCCACGCGCGGCCCAGCAGCTGGATGTTGATCGGCTGTCCGTGATTGTTGTACCCGACCGGGAAGACGACGGTTGGAATCCCGTTCGCCGCTGACGGCGTGTCGCGGCGGCCGAAGCTTGCCCTGCTGCCGCCGCCATCGTTGATGCTGATATCGCTCAACAGTCCCGGGTAGACGACGGCGTCGACGCCTCGATGATCGGCACCTGCGGTGTCCATCCAGATCTTGGCGGTTGCCTGCCGCCCTCTCCGATACTCGCGAAACGCCTGGATCTCTGCGGCTGTCAGGCGCGGTGGGGGTGGCGCCGCGCAAGTGCTTGCATCTGCCCGGACGTAGGCGACTTTTTTCTGCGAGCAGTTCACATCGACGACCGTGAAGATCGGGAAGCCCTGGGTCGCCAGCTCGGGATGACTATCGATATACAGACCCCAGCCCTCGGAGCGGATATCGCCTGGAGGCGCGGCCGGCGCCGGTGGGGTGTCCGTGCCGCCGACAGTGACGCCCATCTCGACGATCGTCGCACCCGCGTCCACGAAGTATTTCAACGCCGCCTTCTCGGCATCCGTGGTGTTCGTCGTTCCGAACGGATCCACCCACACTGAGGGAATGTAGCCGATCCGCTTGCCCCGCAGCGCGTTGGGATCCAGCACTGCACGCCAGTCCGACGGCGTGTGGCGGCCGGGCGCCGCCGTTTCGGGATCGTCGGGATCGACTGCGACGACCACGTTCAGCATGTCGGCCAGATCCGGCACCGAGCGCGCCATGGCACCGCCGAAGTCGGTGAGATAGACGAGCGGCATGATGCCGGTGCCGCTCTCGAGGCCGTCTGTGCCGCGCAGCGTGACCAGGCTGGCCGCGCTCGCAGGACCGTACAGCGAGTCGCCGGTCTGCGATCCCATCGCGCCGGCCGCCAGGCTCGCGGCGATTGCGCTGGCCGAGCCGCCGCTCGACGCGATCGGCGACTTCGAGGGGTTGAAGACGTTCCACACCTGGCCCCACGCGTCATTGGAGTAGTTGCCGCTCGTCGCGTACTCCTCGAGCGCGGCCTTGCCGATGATGACGGCCCCTGCCGCCCGGAGCCTCGCCACCTGGAAGGCATCGCGGGCCGGGCGGAATTCCTCGAACGTCATGCTGCCGTTGGTAGTAACCATGTCGAAGGTGTCGTACAGATTCTTCACCGCGATCGCGATCCCCAGGAGCGGTCCGGTTGCGCCCCGCTTGCGGGCGGCGTCCGCGGCCTTCGCCTGTTCAATCGCGTCGCTTGCGACAACCTCGTACGCGTTGAATCCGAACTGGCCCTTGTCGTAGAACTCGATCCGGTCGAGATACGCTTCCGTGATCTCCTTCGAGGTCGTGAGGCCCGACTCCATATCGGCGCGCAGCTGGCCGATCGTTTTCCCGACGACGTCGTACTTCACGTTCGTCTTCGCCTTCTTTGCCTTCGGCACCGGCGCCTGCTCAACCTCGAGTTCCCTGGCGTTCTTGTTCGACGGAGTGCAGTCGGCGTAGTTGAAGCCATGGGCCGAGAGCGCCGCAGCACTGAAGTTGTGGATCGAACACACCTCTGCCGGCGTCAGATCGCCGATTACGGGAGCGGCGGCAAGCGCCGCCGCCGTGGCTTCAACGGCTGCGCGCACGCCGGCCGATGACGCGGCAGTGACCATCTGGCCGAGCACGACGAAATGCAGAAGCGATCGGGTCTTGCCCGGCGGGAGCGTGATCGTGTTCACGTAGGCCTGGAAGTTCGCCTCATGACCGCTGTACGACAGCGGGTTGTTGAAGGTGTCGAAGAGCCAGTTCCCCGCGAACGTCATCGCGCCGCCGAAAGGCGTGGCCGGCGAGGAGGGTGTGCCGATTACCGTCGCCTGCGGGCCGCCGACCAGCGTGGTGCCTGCGAGCGGCGTTGCCACCTCGACCCACGCATCGGCGGCGGTGACGATGGCGTCGCCGCTGGAGGTGTTCACGATCGAGCTCGAGGTCCCGCCGGCGCTGCCGATTCCAGACTGCCCGCCGAAGGCGGCCTGGATCGTGATCGGCGACGTTGTCCTGTTGGTAAAGCTGTCGAGCCATCGGCCCCAGTTCGCGGTGTTGTTGATGTAGACGGAACGGGAGATCGTGGCGCCGCCGAGATCGATCGACTGGGTCGTCGTGAACCGATTGACGCCGTCAAAGACCAACCCGTAGCCGCGCATGATCTCCCCGTTGAACCGGGGCGCCGGCGCTGTCTGGACGAGGACCTTGATGCCCCCGAAGCCGTTGATTGATGTGCTGAACGCGGGCACCTGTCCCGGTCCCACCTGAGTGGCGCGAATGCTGCCGGTATCGACGCGCGGCGGCGCGGCATCCTGAATGCCCCACCAGGTACCGTTGGCGTCGGCTACGTAGTTGAATGCGCGCGCCGGTCCGGCGTGCGCCAGACCGAAAAGCGACAGCGCCAAGAGCCAATAGCGGGCCTTGTTGAAAGTATTCCAGATCCACCGGGATGTGACCATGGCGGCCTCCCTGGCGTATGAACGAGCCGACTCCGGCAACGAGGGACCGAATCGCAGCGCGGATAATCCGCCCGCGGCGGCCGGCTGTCAAGAACGTTGTCGGGAACTCACGCCGCAGAGAACGCAAAGGCCGCTGAGGATAGTGGTGTTCTGGAGCTTGGGATTCGCGAACACGCCCGCTGCGGGAGGAAACCATACGGTGCTGGGAGCCTGACGCGCCAGGGTGCTGGGCACACGACGCCGCTCATCTGCTCGATGCGCAGTAAAATCCCAGCGCATGAGCGCAGACAGAGTGGGAGCTGCTATGAATCGCCGGGGCTTTCTGACTACTGCCGCATCGGCCGCCGTCGCGGCCGCGGTTCCCCCCGTCCACGCGTGGCAGGCGCCTCCAGGAAAGGCCCGCTTCCGCACGGGCCTGGTCGCTTACTCGTACCGACAGGCGCTCCAGGCAAAGACGATGACGTATGAAGACCTGATACGCATCGCGGTCGAGACCGACACGGACGGCATCGACCTGACGGTGTACTGGCTCCCCAGCACGTCCGATGAGTACCTGTTGCCGTTGCGCCGGCTCGCCTACAAGAATCGCGTCGAGATCTACAGCATCGGCACGCGCGTGCGTCTCGCGCAGCCGACCGCTGAGCTCCGGGAACAGCAGCTGGACGAGTTGCGAAAATGGCTGGACGTCGCCCAGAAGGTCGGCGCGACGCACGTGCGCGTGTTCGGCGGCAGCAAACCGGCCGATGCGACGCTCGACCAGGCCATCGGATTTGCCGCCGAGACGTTGAAACGCGGTGCCGAGTATGCCGGCGCGCGCGGACTGATCCTGGGCGTGGAGGACGATGGCGGCATCACCGATTTCGCGAAGGAGACGATTGAAATCGTCAAACGCGCCGACTCGCCATGGGCAGGAATGAACCTCGATATCGGAAACTTCCGGCCACCGGCTGTCTACGATCAAATCGACATGTCGATCCCGTACGCGGTGAGCACCCACGTCAAAACCGAGGTGGCGCTCGATGACGGCAGGACGCGCGCCCCGGCCGACCTGGACCGGGTGTTCAGGATGTTCGCGGCCCATGGGTTCCGCGGCTATATGGGCCTCGAGTACGAGGGGGCCGGCGATGCCGCAACCGCGGTGCCCGGCTATCTGCGCCGCTTGAGGGAACTGAAAGGCAAATACTCCGGGTGATCGCCGATTTTCAGACGACCCTGCGGGTCAATACAAAGGAGCGAGAACGCGTCATGACCCCTGAAAAGGTTCAAGACGGCAAGCCGCGCCGGTGCCGGCGGCATCTCTGGAAGATCACGCTCGTCGCTCCTTTGCTCGGGGCGTTCGCCAGCGGCCGGATCCTGGCAACGGTCGGCGGTGGACCGGACTGGGGAATGATCGGCAACGACTCCATCAACAGCCGCAACCAGCCGTTCGAACGCACGATCGGACCGGCGAATGCAGGCCGCCTGGCGGTGAAGTGGGTAGCCAGGACGGCGGGCGATGTCTCCGCGACGCCGGCGGTCGTGAACGGCGCGGTGTATTTCGGGGACTTTGGCGGCATGCTGTGGAAGCTCGACGCCGAGACCGGCGAAGTCATCTGGTCGCGTCTGGTGTCGGACTATACCGGCATCGCGGGGGACATCGTGCGCACAAGTCCGTCGCTCGCGGGCAACACTCTTGTCGTGGGCGACCTCAGGCACCCGAACATGCTGGGCATCGACGCGAAGACCGGCGATCTCCGATGGATGACGCAGGTGCACCCGGACCCGAGAGGGATCATGACCGGATCACCCGTCCTCGCCGGTGACACCATCTACACCGGCGTGTCCGCGTCCGGCGCGTCGGGACCCGGGGCCACTTTCCGCGGCGCGATCGTCGCACTCAATGCGCAGACGGGCCGCATCCTATGGCGGAGCTACTCGCTTCCAGACAACGGCGGCCTGCCCGGAGGCTACGCCGGCGCCACGATGTTCTCGCCGCCCGCTGTCGCCCTTCCTGCCGGCCTCGTCTACGGCACGTTCGGGCAGCCGTATACGGAACCCGTGAGCGTCACCGCGTGCCATGCGAACCATGGCGGCTTCACCGAATCGTGCGAGCAGCCCGGTTCCTACTTGAAATCGGTTGTCGCATTCGACTTGAAAACGGGCGCGCCACAGTGGTCGTACCGGGTCCAGGGCCATGCTCCCTGGCTGCAGGCGTGCGGCACTCAGCCGCCCGCGGTGACGTGGTGCGCTCCCGAATCTGACGGCGAGAAATGGGACCTTGGCGGCTCCGGAGTAAATGTCATGCGCTTGTGGATGGACGGACACTTCCGCGACGTCGTCGGCATCGGGGCGAAAAGCGGCGTCTATACCGTTCTCGATGCCAGGTCCGGAGAGTTCATCTGGAACACCCTCATCGGTCCCGGCGGCGACCAGGGCGGCATGGAGTGGGGTACGGCGTTCGACGGCCATCGGATCTACGCCTCGATGACCAACCACCATCACATTCCCTACAGACTGACCGAGAACGGCATCCTCACGAACACGACAGTCACCGGCGGGTCGTGGGCGGCGCTCGATCCGATTACCGGCATGATCCTCTGGCAGACTGCGGATCCGCAGGTCGAGACGCTGCCTGGCCTGGGCGTAGTCGGCGTGTGGGATCTCGCCCCGCTGTCGGTTGCCAACGACGTTGTCTACGCCGCGTCGATGGCGAAGCTGCCAACCCAGAATCAGATGTTCGCGCTCGACGCGGCAACCGGCGCAATTCTGTGGCAGTTCGGCGCCGGCAGCTCGGTGAACTCCGGCCCTGCCATCGCGAACGGCACCGTGTACTGGGGCTCGGGGTATTCGAGGTCCGGCGTGGAAGGCAGCGGAAACAACCGGCTGTACGCGTTCAGCATCGACGGGCGGTAACGAACAAGGAGATTGAGATGTTGCCCGGTCCTGCAAACCGGCTTCTGATTGACTGGTCGGACTTCCCGTGAAGGGCACCGGCCGGGCCGATTCACTGCAGCGCCCCGATCAGGTTGCGCGAAACCGGCGGGGAGAGACGCCGAACTCCGCTCGAAACGCGCGGTTGAAGTTCGACACGTCGCCGAACCCGCAATCGAGCGCGACGTCGAGAACGTGGTCCTGTTCCGTGGCGAGCCGGCGTGCGGCTTCGCGGAGCCGCGTGCGCAGCACGAACTGATGCGGCGTCACGCCGGTGACACGTTCGAACGTGCGCAGGAAGTGATACGGGCTCAGGCCCGCCGCACACGCGAGGCGACGCACGTTCATGGCCGCCTGGGGCTGTCGATCGATGGCGCGGACAATGCGGGCGACACGGTGGGTCGCATCAGGCGGGGCGGCCGAGCCGTGCGGCCTGCCGTCGGCAAGCAGCTGGACAGTCCGCGCCGCGATCTGTATTCCGAGCTCTTCCCACGATACGTCCGCCCGGCCGGTGATGCCGGCCGACGCCCGGGCCACGAGCGGCGACAGCGCCTGGAGCGGCGGCAGCCGCAGCAATCGGAAGTCCAGGCGCCTGGCGCGCGCGCCCGCATCAGCCGCGAGCCGTTCGAAATAGCCGGTCTCGTACCAGAAAGCAATACACCGGTCGCCGGCGCCGTGATCGTGTCCGCATTCGAACCACTGGCCTGGACTGCCGAGCATCAGCGACCCCGGCGTCATCAGATCGCACCCGAGTGCGGCGCGGTACTGGAACGTGCCGGCAGCCACGATCGCAATCGAAAAGTGCCGGTGCTGCTCTTCGAACGGCCGATCCTGCGGTCCCGATGCGCAGACGACGTCGGCGAGGCTCCAGCCATCGCCGCCGGCGAGCACACGGGCTTCGGGCCTGCCTGAGCATCCCGTTTCAGCGCGGTTGGTCAGCGCCCGATCGACGGCCGCCGCAATTTTCGCCAAGAACGCCCCTCGTCCAAAACTCTATAACAGCGTTAGAACAAAATGGAGGCCATATGACGACAATGACAGGGGGCCATACGGCAACGCTGCGCGGGCCGTGTGCTCGAGTTCTCGACGAGGGCTACGGACCTGGTGCCTGGCACGGTCCCGACCTGAAGGCGGCGCTCGCCGACGTCACCAGTGAGACCGCGTTCCGACGTCCCGCCGAGGGGCGCCACAATATCGCCGAGATCGCGCTGCACCACGCGTACTGCACACGTGCCGTCCGCGGACAGATATCGGGTCAGGCTCTCGAACCATTCCTCCTCGACGGCGAAGACTGGTTCGTCCTCAGCGGTGAACAGCCATTGTCCTGGAGCCAGGTTCTGGCGACTGTCGAAAACGAGCAGCGCAGGCTCGTCGCGATCGTGGCCGAGATCGAGGCCGAGCGCAAATCGTCACCGCTCAGCGACGAAGAACGATTCAATCTGGCGCTTGGCATTGCGTGCCATGCGATTTACCACGCCGGTCAGGTGCAATTGATCAAACGGCTGATCGGGGCATAGGGCGATCGTCCGGTAGTGTCTGCTTTTCGGGTGGACTTGCCTGGACCGGCTGAAGGCGGACATTACCGGCGGACTATTACCGGGGGATTGCGCGCGGCGCACCGAGATCGAACGCCGCGATGCTGGCCCGATCGCGTACGTACAACCGCGTGCCCACGAGCGTGGGCGGCGTCCACGCCAGCCTCTTCATCACCGCCGCGCGGGCCAGGACGTCAAAACGCTGGGGCGTCGCCGTGGCGAGCGCCAGGGTGCCGTCTTCGTCGAGCACGACGAGCTTACCGTCGGCGTACAACAGGTGCGCCCTGCCAAAGCCTCGCTGCTGCCACGCGATGGCGCCCGTCCTGACGTTGACGGCCGTCATGAACGCAGGGCCCTGACCGCTTGACAGCACGACATGATCGCCGATGCGGATCATCGTCCCGAAGTGCGATTGCACGCGCGGCGTGTGCCACAGCTCGCGCACGTCGGTCCGGCCATCCGCCTGGTGCAGCTCGAGTCCGCGGCTGCCGCCGCCATAGGCCGATGAGACGAACAGGATGTTGTCCGGTCCCCACACCGGAGTGCTCACCGCCAGCCCGTACTGCGTCGGATGCGGATGGCGCCACAGCAGCTGCCCGTTTTCCGGACTGAACCCGATCGCTTCCTGCGCGAGGAGCGCGACGACTTGCGGCTGACCGTCGACGGTAATGAGCAGCGGCGAGGAATGGGCGTTCTCAAAGGTCAGGTTCTGCCACGCGAGCGCGCCGTCCCGCTGGCGGAACGCGAGCGCTCCGCTGGCCCCGAATCCCGTCAACCGCGCCAGGAACCCGCCTCCGCCGGCCAGCACGATCAGCGTGTCCTTGTACGGCAGCGCGTGGCAGGAGTACCCGAAGGGAAGCCGCGTTCCGTTGTACTCGCTGTAGAGGTCGTGCGACCAGACGATCTTGCCCGTACCCTTATCGAGGGACAGGATCTGCCCGTGACCGCTCGCCATGACGATGCGGTCGCCGATCACCTGAGGCATCGCGTAGGGTCCCGGCGCTACGTCCCGCGCATTCGCGTTTTTGAAGGGGGCGGCGTACTGCGTCTCCCAGATCGTCTTCCCCGATTGCGCCTCCAGCGCGGCGACCACATCGTCGTCGCCGCCGCGGCGATAGGCGGTGTACAGCGTGCCGTGTTCCTCGGCAATGGCGGAGTAGCCGTCGCCGAGCGCGCGGCTCCAGAGGCGGTTGGGACCAGCGTCAGCCCAGACGTTCGCCAGCCCGGTTGTGGCAACGGTGAAATCGCGTCGCGGCCCGCCCCAGGTCGGCCAGCCTTCGGCTCGAACAGCACGTGCGGGTGAGGCGACCGGCGGCCTGCCGCCGCTCGCCCCCGTTTGTGAATGGGTGATCGAAACGAGGAGCGTTCCGATTACGCACGCCGCCATCGGACCGATGATGCGAGCATCTCGCTGCACTGGCCGCATTGTAGGGCAAAGGCGGCCATCGGTTCCGCCGGCGGAAGTGGTTTTGTTTACGCCACCATCTCGGTCTCGCGGTGCTCGGCGTTCGCCAGCGAGACATCGATCATGGCCACATTCGCGTAGGAATGGCTTCGTCCGTCGATCGTCAATATCCACAACGAGCCGCGCTTCTCCACGTGCAACGCCATCCAGGGGTATTGATGCTTCGTGCTGCCGTCGTGAAAGTGAATCGTCACGGTTGCCTTGGCGCTTATCTGCGTCATCTCACACCTCAAGTGTGTTGCGTCGTGCTCAAACTCCGGGGATTCGAATCCAGGAGCGAACAGCAATGGCCGGTCCCGCCGGAACTGCACGTGGATGCGCAGCGTCGCCCGGTTGACATCAGCGCAGTCAGACTGCAGCAGGACTTTGAACCTCGCTGGCGCAGACTTGCCCACTCGACGAAGCGCGGGAAAGAAGTCGGACGTGCTCAGTCTGGAAATCCCGGCGCTGCCCACGACGGCTTGCCGGCCAACGCAGCAGGCCGTCAGACCGTGCACCGTTATGGGACGGCGTTCAACCGCCACATGGATCGGCGAAAGCCGTTGTTGGCCGTACCAGAGTATCAGCAGCACACGGTTTAGCCTGTTACTATCACGCGATTGCGGATGGATGTTGAAACCCTTCGTGTTCAGCCAGCGAGGCTCAGTCGGCCGTCGTCTTAATTAAGGCCCAGCCCTCAATCACGTGAGCACTCGCGCCGCCCGGACGATCGCGACCGGTATCATGATCGCGCTCGGCGTCCGCGCGCTGTTCCTGTTCGCAGGTTATGTCTTCGAATCTCCGTTCGTTCTGCGGTTCCATGTGGAAAGTGCCACTCTGATCTTCATTGTGGTCGGCATGCCATTGATGTCTTCTGCCTGCACCAGGGGTGAGGACCGGTCAGCCGCCGTGCCTGCAGCCGTCGCGCCTGCCGCCCAGGTCTGGGTGTGGTTCGCGTTCTGCGCGGCGGCCGCGGGTTTGTACTTTCCATCGTTTTCGATCGGTTTCCTCTCCGACGACTACGTGCTGATCGATCAGGCGTATCGCTGGCGAGTCGGGCCGTTTAACCCGATCGCATTTCGACCCTTCCCTCTGCTCGCATGGTCGGTCGCACTCCACAGCGGCAGCGGTTCGACCGCCTTGCATCTGATCAACGTCCTTCTCCATGGCACGAACGCCTATCTCGCCAGCCGTGTTGCCGAATCGTTGCTGAAAGACAGGATGTCACCGCTGCTGGTCGGCTTGCTGGTGCTGACGAATCCGATTGCGCCCGAGGCCGTTGCGTGGTGTTCAGGAGTGTTCGACGTTGCGGCGACCTCCCTTGTGCTGGCGATGATCATCGTCGCTAAGGGATATGACACGCACGTTTCGCCGCATCGTCGCGCGGCATTTGGCGTACTTGCAATCGCGGCGATTTTGTCAAAGAGGTCGCCGCCGTCTGGCCGGTTCTCGTCTCGACCGAGGCCTGGGGACGACGCAGGCTCTCGCGAACGCTATTCGTCGATTGCGCTGTTCTTTCCGGCCTTCTTGCTGTCTACGGCGTCATCAGAACTGCCGATACCGCAGTTCGCCAACCCATCAGCAAATTCATGTTGCAGCGCATGGTGTTCAACACTTTCGGATCACTCGCCACACCCTGGCACATTGATCTGGTTCATACCTGGCCGTGGATCCCGATCGCGTACGCGGCTCTGATATTCGCCGCCCTGATTTGGTTTTTCGCGCAACGCAGGCTCGCCGGTTCACAGGTCCGAATCGTGACAGCTGGCGCGGCTTGGACTCTCATTGCCGTCTTGCCGACCGTAACGTTCCTCATTGTGGGCCCAGATTTACAGGGATCTCGCTTTTTGTACTTGGCGTCCGTGGGCTGGGCCATCAGCGTTGTCGCGATCACCTCAGCGCCAGGCGCGTCGCTCCGAACGGTCCGTGGCACAAGGGTTGCCTTGATTAGCCTCGTTGCGCTTGCGGCCGTGGGCGTGCAGCTGCATTTGCGTCCGTGGGTCCGAGCCTCTGTTAAACGAGATGCGGTCGAAACCGCCGCCGCAACAAACCGGGCCTTGCGCGCCTGCAAGGCTGTGACGTTCGACGGCTTGCCGGACTCAGAATCAGGCGCGTACGTCTTCAGAAGCGGAATCAGGGAAGCTTTCTCAAGAGACATCGGCGTCGAAGTGACGGTCGTGACGAACGCGTCAGGCCCCTGTTCCTTTCGCTGGAACGGCGAGCGATTCGAGAGCTCGTAGGACCTACTCTGCCGCGCGAAGCGCGGCGGCCGCGCTCATGCGTGTGGCACGGCGAGCCGGCAGATATGCGGCGCCGGCCGCGGCGGCGACGAGGATCGCGGCGACAGCGGCAAACGTCGCCGGATCGAGTGGCGTGACGCGGTACAACAACGAGACCAGCAGCCGCGTCACCGCGCCCGCCAGCACGAGACCAGCGAGCAGCCCGGCGAGGGTCATCATCGCCCCGCTCGAGAGAACGAGACGCATGATGTCGGCCCGCGTGGCGCCGAGCGCCTGGCGCACGCCGAACTCGAAGCTGCGCTGACCAACGGCTTGCGCCATCACACCGTAAATGCCGACGACCGCAAGGAACAGCGCCGTCAGGCCGAACGTCGCGACCGTCCACAGCGTCAGCCGGCGTGTGGCGATCGCGGCATCAGCGACCGTTTCGAGCGACCGCACGTTCGCCAACGGCAGCTCCGGATCGATCTCTCGTATGGCGCGGCGGATCGAATCGACCAGCGAGGCGGGCTCCACGTCGGACCTCGCGATCAGGAACATCGGCTGCGGATACCAGGTCTGCGGCTGCGGAAAGTACAAGGCCGGTACGGACCGCTCGTGCCACGGCATATCGCGAACGTCGCCGATCACACCGGCCACGGTCCGCACGGCGCCCCACAGGTTCACGCGGCCCCCGACCGCTGCTTCGGGTGTGGTCCAGTAGGCGCGCGCCGCGGCTTCGTTCAACAGCACCACGAGCGGCGCATCCTTCACGTCCGAGAGCGTCAGGTCCCGCCCGGCCACGAGTGGGGTGCCGGTCGCCTTCGTAAAGCCGGCAGTGATGAAGTGATAACGCGCCTCGGGTCCTTCACCCTCCGGAGCCTGGCGCCCGACGATGGAGAAGCTCGTATTCTCGTCGTAGTTCGTCCACGGCAGGTCGGAACTGAAGGCTGCCTCCCGCACGCCCGGGAGCGCCCGCACACGATCCGCGGCCCGGCGGTAGAAGGCGGCGGCCGCATCGGTGCCGTAGCGGGCGGTCGGCAGTTCGATCGATGCGGAGATGGCGCCGCGAGGCTGAAATCCCGGATTCGTGTCGATGATCGAGATGAAGCTGCGCAGCAGCAGGGCGCTCGAGACAACCAGGACGAAGGCAAGCGCCACTTCGACGGCGGCGAGAAAGCGCCGCAGCCGCTGATGCGCCGAGCCGCCGACGGCCCGAGCACCTTCCTTCAGCGCCTCTGTCAGGCCGGCGCGCGCCAGCCGCATCGCCGGTGCAAATCCGAACAGCAGGGCGCTCGACAGAGTCGCCGCCATCGTATAGAGGAGCACGCGCCCGTTGATCGCGATCATCTGCAGCCGAGCCACATCGGACGGACCGAACCGCACGAGAGCGCCGATCGCCGCGTACGCCAGCCCCACGCCCAGTATTCCGCCGGCAAGTGCCAGCACGACGCTTTCAATCAGCAGCTGGCGCGCGAGACGCCGGCGCGTGGCGCCAAGCGCCGCGCGGACGCCCATCTCCCTCGACCGGCTCGATGCGCGTCCGAGCAGCAGGCCCGCGACGTTCACGCAGGCCAGGAGCAGCACCGCCGCGGCCGCGGCCGCCAACACCACGAC
The DNA here is from genome assembly GCA_046726355.1 of Acidobacteriota bacterium. Lineage (GTDB taxonomy): Bacteria > Acidobacteriota > Vicinamibacteria > Vicinamibacterales > CAVVIG01 > QHWF01. The sequence continues at coordinate 39,252 of JBKPAI010000045.1, forward strand.
GGTCGACTCGGCCGATCCGACAATTTCATCCTTCAGCCTTGTGGCAACTGGCTTCCACGGGCTGTTCGGCGCCGGATATCTCTTCGCCACGCTGAGGCCCGTTCTCCGCAGATCGTCCTGCATCTCTGGCCAACCGGCTCCGCGCCGTATGCGCCCGACCACATTGAAGTAATGAGAGAAGCGGAATCGAGGCTCCTGGCCGCGCGGCACGGTGAGCACGGTCCAGACGTCAACCGGCTCGCCGTGGCCGTACGTCCGGTAGGTGCCGCCCACGTGGGTGAAGCCTTCAGGCAGCACGCCGACAATGCGGAACATCCGTCCCGAGAACCGGACGGCGCGGCCGATCACGCCCGGATCGGCGTTGAAGCGGCGCATCCATAGCGAGCGGCTCAGAATGGCTACGTCGTTGTTGCCCTCGATCTCCTCTGCGATCTCGAACTCGCGGCCGAGCGCGGGTGGATACCCGAGGATCCTGAAAAACCCTGAAGTGACCTGCATCCCGCGCAGCTGGTCCGGCTGTTGGGCATCACCGAGCTGCAGGTCGGCGCGCAGGTACGCGGCAATGCCGTCGAACAGCTGGAGCTCCGCGCGATAGTCGCGGAAATCCGCCGGCGCCATCGGGAAGTGCGGCGTGTCAGGCGCCTCTTCGAACAGGCGCACCAGGCGATCCGGATCGGGATACGGCAGCGGCGCGATGAGGACGCCCTGCACCACGCTGAAGATGGCGGCGTTGGCGCCGATTGATACCGCCAGCGTCAGGACCGCTGTGGCGGCAAAGCCCGGCGAGCGCCGGAGCAGCCTCAGCGCATACCGGACGTCCTGCAGAAGCGTTTCCATGGTCCTCTTGGACGGCCTCGAGGGTCGAGGGGTTTACATCCGGGCGCCGTCCGATGCGGAGGATTACGAGAACACGAGAAAAAGTCCCCAGCTGTTCGGGCGTTCATTCGCGTCTGCGGCACGTTCGACTGCCGGAAAACCGGCAGCCGCACGGCAGTCATCTCGCATCCGCGCGCCGGCTTCGCACGTTGAAGCATCTTGACCCGCCGGCCTGCTTCTTGCTTCCCTCGCCGTCACATTCGAAATGACGGCACCTCTCGATCGACGCGATTTCCTGCGCACCACAGGCGGCACGCTCGGTTTGCTTCTCAGTCGCAACGGGCTGTCCGCCGCACAGACGCCGTCGACGGAGCCGCCGGCCGGTCCGCCGGTCGCCATCGGCGTCGTCGGGCTCGGCGCGTGGGGCCGCGAGATTCTAGCGGCCCTCGGGCGAACGCCGGCGGCGCGCGTCGATTGGATCTGCGAGAGCTACGAGCCGTTCCTGAAGCGCAGCTCCGCGAGCGCGCCGCGCGCGCAGACAACAACAGACTGGCGCCGTCTGGTCGACGCGCCGGTCGAGGCTATCGTCGTGGCGACGCCGACCGACGCGCATCGCGAGATTGCCGTCGCGGCCCTCGAAGCGGGCAAGCATGTGTACTGCGAAGCGCCGCTGGCTGCCTCGATTGACGAGGCCCGCTTCAGGCCTGCATCCCGGCCGCCGGCAGCCCTGAAGGGCTGCGCGACAGCTGGTTTTCGATTTGCACGACATCCGTTTTACCCGGCAGCCGGTCGGCCGGACGAAAGCTCCTGCAGCGCCTCGAGTAGCACCGGAATCTCCACCGGCTTGACGAAAAACGCGTCGAATCCGGCCGCTCGAGCGGCAGCCCGGTCCTGGTCGCGGCCGTAGCCGGTCAACGCGATCAGGCTCGGCGAAACGCCGCCTGCGCCTGGCCGGAGCGCGCGCGCAAGCGCGAGACCGTCGCCGTCCGGCAGGCCGATGTCGAGCACTGCCACGTCAGGACGCACGCGCGCAGCCACCTCCAGCGCCTCACAGGATGTGGATGCACCGACGGTCACGTAACCGGCTTCGGTCAGCGCCAAGACCAGCATGTCAAGCGCGTCACGGTTGTCGTCGACGACCAGGATTCGAGCGTTTCGTCCGGCCGGTCTGGCAGGAACCGCGACTTCCTCAGCGATTGTGGTCGATGCCGGCGACGGACCCGCCAGCGGCAATCGCACCGTGAACGTACTGCCCTGATTCAGCCCCTCGCTGCGCGCCTCAATCGTGCCGCCGTGCAGCTCGACGAGCGTGCGGGCGACGGTGAGCCCGAGGCCGAGCCCGCCCTGGGAACGGCCGTGGACGCGCTGCCCCTGCACGAACAGATCGAACACGCGCGGCAACAGGTCCGGCGGCATTCCGATCCCGTTGTCCACACATTCAACGACGGCCCGATCGTGATCCTCGCGACCGCGCAGGACGATGTGGCCGCCCGGCGCGGTATACCTGGCGGCGTTCGAGAGCAGGTTCGACAGCACCTGCGCAATCCTGATCGTGTCGCCGTCGATGACGAGACCGGCGGCAACAGCCAGATCGAGCTGATGGTGCTTCTCGGCAAACAACGGCGCCGTCATCTCGACGGCGCTCGCGACCGCATCGGCCACTTCGAAGTGCTCGCGCCGCAACTCGATCGCGCCGCGCCGCAGCCGCGACACGTCGAGCAGATCGTCGACCAGCCGCGCCATATGCCGGATCTGGCGCTCGACGATGTCGCGTTCGCGCGTCGTGTCGGCACCGCCCCGCAGTTTCATCAGGTGCAGCCCGGTCAGCGCCGGCGCCAGCGGATTGCGGAGCTCGTGGCCGAGCATTGCCAGGAACTCGTCTTTCGCGCGGTCGGCCGCTTCCGCCGCGGCGCGCGCCGCGTCGGCCCGGGCGACCTGCTCATCGCGTTCACGCTGTCGCGTCTCGAGGAGCGCCGCCGATCGCGCCAGCGCGTCCAGCAGGCGCTGGAGTTCGGTCACCCGCGACCGCGGCTGCGACGGGCGGAGCCCTCGCGCGATCGCTTCCGCCTCGGCCGCCGACGCCGAGAGGTCGCGCGAGATCCGCCGGGAGATGAGATACGTTCCGCCGCCGCCGAGACCGACCAGCAGCACGGCAACGACGGCCAGCGCGATCATCGAGTGGCGAAAGCCTGCCTCCACCGACGAAGCCGGGACCGTAACGGCTGCAATCCAACGCGAAACCGGCGCCCGGCTGAACGCGGCGTAGACCGCCGTCCCCTCGAGTGATACGTCGCGATAAACGCCCTCGTCCGCAAGTTCATAGCGCTGCAGGAAGCCGGCAGTCCCCGGCTGCCCGACGAAGCGATCCGGATCGCGCGAGCGTGCGACCAGCACCCCCGCGGCGTCGACCACGCCGCGGACCCACTCGTCCGGCAGGGACGCCTGGCGGCGAAGAACGCCGGCGAAGCTGTGCGACGTGATCCATGCGGACAGGACGTACGTCACGCGGTCATCACGAACCACCGGCACGCGGACGACAAACCCGAACTGGTGAGTGATCTGGCCGACACGCAGGTTGCCGATGGCCGGGCTCTTCTTCCGGATCGCGCGGTGGAAGCTGTCACGGTCGACGACCAGCGGCAGCGGATCGCCGAAGGGCCGCGCGGTGTAGGCGATTTGCTGGCCGTCGAGTCCCGCGAGGCTCACGGCCGACCACGTCTTCTGCGTCCCCAGCAGACGCTCAGCCTGCCTGTAGAACGGCCCAATCTCGCCGTTGGTCAGCCGATCGGACTGCGCGAGGCCCTGCAGGGCGCGGATCGTGCCGCTTAATTCCGCGTCGACGATCGCCGCCTCTGCGCGCGCCGCTTCGAGCAGCCGGCGCTCGACCGCGTCACGGTTATCGGCGACAACGCGGCGAACCAGGAACGCCGCCACGACCACCGCCGGCAGCGTGGTCCCGATGACGAGCACCAGCAGGTACGCCCGCACGGAGAACGTCCGCGCCGCTTTTGGCATGAGGGGGATGGCCAACCTTATCACGCCTTGCGTTGGCAGGCAGCTCTGGAGCGTGGGAAAAACGCTGCTGCTGTAGTGCGGACCTTCCGCCTTCGCCAAAGCTACGGCGGACCACCGTAGCTTTAGCGGAGGTGGTCAGGTCCGCGCGACACCACAGACGAAGGCCCGCCCGACACGGCAGACAGGTCCGCCGGAGATGGCACGGGCAGAGCTATAAGGTCTGCACGACAGCTGATCGTCAGACGTTCGCGGTCAGCGCGTCGTGCATCGGCCGGCCGTTCTCGAGCGCCATCAGAACCATGTCGGGGGTGACCGGCGCGCGGCGGAACACTTCCTCGCCGAGCGCGGCGGAGATGGCATTCACGACCGCGCCGAATCCGGCACCCACCGGCGCCTCGCCGACGCCGCGCGCGCCGACCGGCGTCTCGGGATCGGCGATGTCGAGCGCCGCCCACTGCATGTGTTGCGGCGCGTCGAGAATCGTCGGCGGCTTGCTGGTGTAGAAACGTTTGGCCAGCGGCACGCCGTACTGCTGGTCGTAGACCCAGCGCTGCCCGCGAGCGTGACCGAGCCCCAGCATGACGCCGCCCAGGATCTGGCCGCCAAGGCTCCGCGGATGAATGACCGTCCCGACGTCTGCGACCGCAAGATAATCGAGGACTCTGTAGACGCCGGTCTCGACATCGATCTCGACCTCCGCGAAGCCCGCGACGTAGGACTTCGACGTGCCGTCGCGTCCATAATTGTCGCGCGCCACGCCCATCAGGCCCTGACCGGCGAGCGCCGCCGCCGAACGCTTGGTGTAGGCGTTGACGTCCTCCGGCAACTCGTGGCCGTCGTATCGGCCGCCGAGCTCGATCGCCTTCTGCGCGGCTTGCGCCAGCGTCAGACTGCGGCCGCCGCTCGAGACGCGCTCGTTGGCGACCTGATACGAGTCGGCGCTGCCGCCGAGCACTCTGGCGGCAATCTCCTGCAGCTTCTTCTTCGCGTCGCTCGCCGCCGCGTGGGCCGCGCGCGTCATCGCGTGCGTCGTCTGGCTGCCCCCTTGCCCGCACGTGTTCGGCAGGTTCTTCGACGTGTTGCCCCAGGTGACATCACATTTTTCCCAGGGCACACCGAGTACTTCCGCGGCCACCCGATGCACGTCGAACACCGATTCGGTGCCGAGGTTGCCGATTCCGGACTGAATCGTCAACCGGCCGTCGGGCTTGATCACGAGCAACCCGTCGAATCCCATCGATCCGGCCGAGTAGGCGCTGACGGCCACGCCGACGCCGCGGACGCTGGAACCCGTGCGCTGGCCGCTACGGGCCTTGCGCTCCTGCCAGCGGAACAACTCCGCGCCCTTGTCGAGCGCCTGCTTGAGGAAGGCGCTGGTGACGTAGTTCTGGCGGCCGCGCGGGCCCAGGGCGCCGAACGGCGCCTTCCCTTCCGGCGCATTGATGCGATGAATGGCCACTTCGTCGATGCCGAGCTTGCGCGCGGCCTTGGCGAGAATCGGCTCCATCAGCGCATTGCCCTGCATCCCGCCCGGCGCGCGCTGCGCGCCGCGCGGCGGCGTGTTGGTGAGCACGGTCAGCGTGCGCCAGCGCATCGCCATCGGCTGATAGGACAGCGAGATGTGATCGCCGGCCGATCGCGAGTCGCCGACGACGTCGTATGGCCCGTTGTCGACGATGACGAAGCCGTCGAGCGCGGTGATGCGGCCGTCCTTGCGGAAGCCGATTTTCACCCGCGAATGCAGCGCCGGACGCGCCCGCCCGATATGGTGTTCGTCGTCGCGGGTGATGCGCATCATCACCGGCGCGTTCGCCTTCCTGGAAAGCAGCGCCGCGACCGCCACGAACACAGACGACGATCCCTTGCTGCCGAAGCCACCGCCGGTGTATTCGCTGATGATCACCACGTTCGACGGATCGATGCCGACCCAGCGCGCGACGGCGCTCACGGTCCGCATCGTGCTCTGCGTCGAGCAGTGCATGTAGAGCTTGCCGTTCTGCCAATACGCCATCGCCGTCCGTGTCTCGAGCGGTTGATGGCTGGTGTTCGCCCCGACGAACGTCTCGTCGAGCACGAGATCCGCCTGCTTGAAGCCCGCTTCGAGATCGCCGACCTGCCACTCGTCGGTGTGCTTGCCGAGCGGGAGCTGGCCCTCGCCGGCAGCGGCGAAGTCGTCCTGCGACCACTTCAATTCCTGAACTTTGGGCCCGGCGGGCGCCGGGGAAGGGCCGCCTTGCTGGCCGGCAGGCGCGGGCGCCGGCCGCACCCAGACGTTGCCTTGCGTGCGCGCGTTCGGACTTCCGGGCGTGAGACTGCGGATCGGATCCACCACGAACGGCAACGGCTCGTAATCGACCTCGATCTTCTCGATCGCTTCCGCCGCGGTCAGTTCGTCCACCGCGGCGACCGCGAGAATGGGGTCGCCCACGTACAGCGGCTCGTTGGTCAGGCCGCGCTCGCTGAGCGTGCTGGCAATGATGCCTTCACCCAGGTTGGCGCCTTCCACAACCGCGGGTAAATCGTCGACTGTGAGAATGGCCTTGACGCCCGGGATCCGCTCGGCCGCGCTCGTATCGATTCTGGTGACCCTGGCGTGGGGCATCGGGCTCAGGAGCAGCTTGGCGAACAACATCCCGTCGACGCGGAAGTCTTCCGCGTACTTCGCTTTCCCGGTCACTTTGGCGATGAGGTCCGGGGTGGTGTAATTCCGGCCAACGAGCTGATTCGTCTTGTTTTCAGCCATGCTCATACCTTTCAGCATGTGCCTCGGCGGCGAGTCGGAGCCGATGCGAACATACGCCAAATCCGCAGTGTTTTCAACGCTGCGGTGCGGGTGTGGCCGTGGTCGCTGCGACCGCTTCATCGGCCGACAGGATCCAATCGAGATTACTCGATTCGACGGCCAGAAAGAACGAGCGCGGATCCTCGTTGACGTAGGCCGTGTCACGGCCGACGCCGCTGGCGTCTACCGCCAGCACAAGCGGACGTCCGCTGACGTCGCTGTGGACGGTGACGCGAAAACGGCCCGTTCCGGCCGCGCCCTCGTTTCGTGTCTCCCACCTCAGGCGAAGCGAGCCGGTGTCGCTGATGAATGGTTCGGTCTGCACCGGGCCGCGGCCTGACCACGATCCGAGCGGCCGCCAGACGACCTCGGTCGTCTGAGCGCGGGGGGCGTCGCTGCGGCACGACGCACTGAGGAAGACAACCCCGCCGAGAAGGACAAGCGCGACGTCCCGTCTCATCGTGGATAACGGCTGCCTGCTATTGTGCACATCAGTCGATTCGCACCGGTACCATCTTAACGTTGATGGCGAGTTAACGGTGATGGCGAGCTTATAATCCGCCAATCCCGCGGTGCACCTGAGTCGCGGGTTTTGTAAGTCGTGTTCGTCGATGGAGGATCTCATGACCGGCTTGCTCTCGAGTCTTTGGCGGATCCGCCCGCTCGGACTGACCGCCGTGCTGCTCGTGCCGCCAGGTGCATTCGCACAAACGACGGGCGCCACGCTACAGGGCACGGTGTTGGATGAGCAGGGTGCCATTCTTCCAGGCGCCAGCGTCAACGTCGAAAACGTCGAAACGGGAGTCGAACGGTCGGTCGCGACCGATGCTCGCGGCCACTACCGCGCGGCGGCGCTGACACCCGGCTTGTACCGGCTCCGCATCGAGCTCGGCTCCTTCGCGCCGTATGTACGCGAGGGCCTCACGCTGACGATCGGCCAGGAGGCGACCATCGATGCCGTCTTGAAGCTCGCCTCCGTTCAGGAGAGCGTGACGATTACCGCGGCCAGCCCGCTGGTCGAGACCACGAACAACACCATCGGCACGACCATCACCCGGGCGCAACTGGAGACGCTGCCGATCGCCAGCCGCAACTTCACCAACCTCGCCCAGACGGCGCCTGGCGTGACCGGGGTCGGGGGTGGAGGGGTAAACGCGGGCGGGCAGCTCAGTCGCAACAACAGTTTCCTCATCGATGGCGCGAGCAATGATGACGATGTGGTTGCGAGTACGCGCGGCGGCTTCTCCCTGGAGGCGGTACGCGAGTACATCGTCATGGCCAACCAGTTTGCCGCCGAATACGGCCAGGCGTCGGGCGCCATCGTCAATGTCGTCACCAGGTCCGGTACCAACCAGATCCAGGGCCGAATTTTCGCCCTGAGCCGAAGCGACAAGCTGGACGCCCAGGATCCGTTCTCAAAAGCCCAGGGATCCGGCGAAGCTCCGTTCAGCCAGCAGCGGTTCGGCGGATTCTTCGGCGGTCCCGTCGTTCGCGACCGCATGCACTATTTCGGATCGTACGAAGGGCTGCGCCAGGCCGAGACATCCGTCGTCACCTCGCCGCTCGTGCCGCTGAACGAGCGTGAGATCCCCCACGACGACAACAGCGATCAGTTCTTCATCAAGACCGATCACCAGATTGGCCGCGGGCACTCGCTCGCGGTGCGGTACCGGATGGACAAGGAAGCCGATCTCGCAAACAGCATCGGCGGTTTCGATACCAGGGAACGCGGTCTCGACACCATCCGTCACGACCAGGATGTCGTGGCCAACCACACCGCTGTGTTCACGGCACGGGCGCTGAACGAGCTCCGGTTCCAGTTCGCGCGCCGCAACATCGATTACGATCCGGCGCGCTTCAGCCCGCCAGGGTCGCCAGCCGTCAACCGGCCGTCGGGCAACTTCGGCAAGGCGAGCAACATGCCGCAGGGACGCCGCGAGGACCGCGCCCAGTTCATCAACAACTTCTCGTACTCTCGCGGCGCGCACGACATGAAGACCGGATTCGACATCAGCCTCATTCGTGTAAACAGCTATTTCTTCAACAATGTCGACGGCACGTTTCAGTTCCGAACGGACGCGGCGTTCAATCCGGCAGACCTGTCGACGTATCCGTTCCAGTTCACGCAAAACATTGGCGATCCGAACCTGCACCGTGTGAATGATCTGTATGCAGGATTCGTCCAGGATGCGTGGCGCATTCGATCGAACGTCACCTTGAATCTCGGCCTGCGCTACGACACCGAGACCGCCTTCAAGCAGGCGGCGGATGTACCAGACGACCGCGATAACTTCGCCCCGCGGCTCGGTGTGGTCTGGGATCCATTTCGTGACGGGAAGACCGCGATCCGGGGCGGCTACGGGGTTTACTACGACCAGGCGTTCCTCAACGTGACCGGCAACATCATGCTGGCGCGCCGCTTCGTCGGCGTCACGATCGTCAATCCCGGCTATCCCGATCCGCGATCGCGCGGGAGCGCGGCGCCGCCATCGAAGCCGAGCACGACAGTCGCTTCCGATGAAGTCGAGACGCCGAACACGACCCAGGTCAGCGTCGGCATCAAGCGGGAAGTGGTGAGCGGCCTGGCGATCTCGGCGGACGCCGTGCACGGCGTCGGCCGGAACCTGTTCAACGGACCCGACATCAACTACCCGGATCCGGTGACCGGCATTCGGCCCAATCCGGACTTTCTCCGCATCCAGCAGTACCAGACGAATGGCAATTCTTGGTACAACGCGCTGCTGCTGGGCCTCGAGCGGCGAGCGGGCCGTGGGCCCCGCTTCGGGATCTCGTACACGCTGTCCAGGCAGATGCGCGACGTCGAGGACTTCGGCTTTCAGGCCGCGGACATGGCCAACCGATCGGCGGAAAAGGCGCGGGCAAACAACGACCGACGCCACCAGTTCGTCGCGAACGCCACATGGGCGCTGCCGGCAGGGTTCCAGATCGGGGCGCTGTTCCAGGCGCGATCCGGCCTGCCCTGGAACATCACGACCGGCACCGACAACAATCGCGACACCATCACCACAACAGACCGGCCGGACCTGGTGAACCCGAATGGCAGTCCCGACGATCGAACAACGTATTTCGCGGGCTTCACCGGCCGTGCCGGCACCCTGCCGCGAAATTTTGGCACCGGTTCACGTTTCGCGATGCTCGACACACGCCTCTCGAAATTCGTCACGATCCCGCACGATCGGCGGCTGGAAGTATTTATCGAAGCGTTCAATGCCACGAACCGGGCCAACCTCGGGCTGCCGACCGGGAACCTTAGCTCGGCGGCCTTTGGTGAGCCGCGGGCCCTGGCAACCGGTGCCACGCCGCGTCAGGTCGAGCTGGGGTTCAGGTTTGATTTTTGATGGAGTCTCGGTGGTGACGGTCGGTCCGTGAACGAGAAGGAATCGATCGGTCCTGTCGGTCCTGACTCGCTATCGATTGCGAATGGGACCTCTTCGCGTTTCAGCTTTGAACGTGTCGGCCCACAGCCTCGTGCGTTCCGTGTAGGCACGTCCGTATCGTTCGCTCGGCTCGACCTGGGTGTTCTCCCACCATTCGTTCCAGCTCGTGACCACCACCCAGTCGGCACCCGCCTCGATGGCCGATTTCCATTGATCGTCGTACACCGATCCGTCCGATCGATCCACGATGCGAGGGGTGGTGCGGTCCACGAGCCGGCTGTCGTCGAAACCCGGCGTGACCGAGGCCACCCACAGACGGCGGCGATCGCCCTCGCGCAGCAGGTTATAGGTGCGGACACGCAAACCTTCCGCCCTGTAGAAAGGGGCCAGCAGGTCGCCGGCGAAGATGTTCGTGTACTGGTATTCGCCGTCGAACGGCTCGAGAAGGGTCGACCGCGCGAACTCGCCGACCAGGAGCGGGTGTCTGCCGCTGGTCTGCAGGCGAGCCATGATCTCGGTCCAGACGGGCTGGGCGAGCAGTGAGGCCGCGTAGATGAAAATCACCGGCCGTCCGCCGACGCGCAGGTAGGCGGGGTGAGCGCCGTAGCGATCAACGAGATCAGCGAGCCATTCGAACATCGTCTGCGGATCGGGCCCGCGCGCCCACTCATTGCGAGGGTTGGCCACGAACGTTTCAGTGTACGTGCACGCCGCGATGCCCGTCCGCCGCGCGGCCTCCAGGACGATGCGCATCCGTCGATCGTTGAAGCCGCCGCCAGCCTCCAGCCCCTGCCAGGAGACGACGAATGCGTCGATGCCGGCGGCGCGCGCGAGCGCCGCTTCAGCGTCCACGTCGCTCTGCGCTTCGGTTGAATACGTGCGGAGCGGGCGATCCGCCATCTGCGGATCACGCCATGTATCGGTCGTGTACCAGGGGTAGTAGTGGGCGAGCACCAGCCGCGGGTGGATCGGCGTCATCTCGACGCGGCCGGGCGATTCGAGCATCGTCGACGAGCTCGTGAACCGGGCGGCGTTCTCGGCCGCCGCGAAATGATCGACGAGCACGGGGCGGGCCCGGTCGCCCAATGAATACACGTCGATCCCGGTCTCGGCAGCCGAGTCGAGCTGAAGATCCCACGAAATCGAGCTGCGCGGGGCGACGTCAGCCAGGATGACATCGAAACTGGCTTCAGCCGGCTGTCCGCGGACGTTTCTCGACAACTGCAGCGTCGTTCCGGTACGGCTGACGGAGACACCGGGCGGCCCTTGGAGAACTTCGGAAAGGTAGCTGGCGATCGTGGCGCCATCGACCGTGATCGCAGCCGACGCGGCTTCGGTGGTGATGACGAGGCGGACGCGGGCGAGGCGTTCCGCGGAATCCGGAGCCTCCGCGATCGCGATCGTCGACGCCAGCATGAGTGCGGTGCCCACCGCATTCGCGGCGGAAGGCGAGGACATTCCGTTGCCAGATTAGCCCGCACGTCCGAGAGCTGGCAATCTCAGTGGGCTGCTGCGCAGCTGAGACCAAGGACACGACGGCCTCTGCGTTCAAGCGTGGCTGTTGCGTGGCAGGTCAGCGCAAGTGCTCCATCGCATCGCGGAGCGATCGCCCCCGCTCGTGCATGCCGGCCCAGAGATCGCCGATCTCTGCGACGCGCCGTGCCATCGTCCGCAGGGTGAACGTTTGCGGGCCGACCGCGCCTCGTTCCATCTCGTCCCAGGTACACGGCGCGGACACCGGAGCGCCGTGTCGTGGACGGACCGCATAGACGGCAGCAAAGGTCGCGCTGTAGCCGTTGCGTCCGGTGTCGACGAGGATCCGCCCGCCGCGGTCGGCCTTGCTGAATTCCTGCGTCAGGTGAACTGGATCGCGCGCCACGAGAGCTGTTGCGGCCCGATGGGCAAACGTCGAGACTTCGCCGAACCCGCCGCTGCCGTCGAGGGGCACGACGATGTGAAAGCCTTTCGAGCCCGAGGTCTTTACCCAGCTTGACAATCCGACTTCATCGAGCAGATCGCGCAGCGCCAATGCGGCGGCGCGCAGTACATCCGGCTCGTCTTCAGCCGGATCGAGGTCGAAGACGCAGATGTCGGGCCGATACAGGTCGGGCACGCGCGATGTCCACACATGCGGGGTGATGCAGTTCTGGTTGACCAGCCACCGCAGCGATCGGGTGTCGCCCACGAGTGGATGGTGCACGGTTCCGTCTCTCTTTGGAACCTCGACCCGTTGCAGCCAGTCGGGAAACCCTCTCGAGACGTCCTTGTGAAAAAATCCCTTCCGCTCGATCCCTGAGGGGTAGCGTTCCATCGTGATCGGGCGGCCGCTGATGTGCGGCAGCATGAAGGGGGCGACCGTCTCGTAGTACGCCGCGAGCTCTCCCTTCGTGATTCCGTCATTCGCGAACAGCACCTTGTCGGGGTGCGTGATCACGGCATCTCTCTCACGACCTCGCGCGCCGATTTGTCGAGGCGCACGCCGAGCAGCCGCGGATGCCGCAGCTTGCCGTGCACCGTCCACTCGATGAAGGCGACCTGCACCACGATTTCGGGCCGGACCCAGTGCGCGCGACGGGGCAATCCGATCGCCCTGGTGAACGGCGGTTTCGCGATCTCCAGGCGGTCGAGCCGCGCGCGCAGGTCGAGCAGCAGCTTCGTGTCGAAGCCGGTGCCAACCTTGCCGGCGAACGCGAGAGCGTCGCCGTCGAAATACCCGACGAGCAGCGCACCGAGCCCGACGCGTCCGCCTTGTGGATCGGTGAAGCCACCCACCACCAGCTCCTGCGTCGCCTCGCATTTCATCTTGAGCCAGTGCGGCGAGCGGCGATGCTCGTAGGGCGCGTCGCGCCGTTTGGCGATGACGCCTTCCCAGCCCTCCGCGCAGGCGCGCTCCCAGGGCTTTGGATCGTTCAACAGGCCCACACGCTCGAGCGGCGATGTGAGCGGCAGGCCGGCCAGCAGTGCGCGGCGCTCCTCGAGGGGCCGCGAGGTCACGCTGCGGCCGTCCAGCCACAGGATGTCGAAGACATGGTAGGCAACCCGGCCCGGCCTGCCCCACACGCCGGTCGCCTCGCCGTCGAGGACCACCTCGCGCACCGGCAGTGTCGCGATGGCCGCGACGATGGACGGGTACGCCTGATTCTGCGGAAGCCGGTTGCGCGACAGCAGGCGGACATCGGACCCGTTCTTGAATGCCAGCAGGCGGATGCCATCGAGCTTGCGCTCGAAGATCCAGTCCGGGCCCGTGAACCGCTCCTGGGTGAGCGTCGCGGCCATGGGCTCGAGCCATTCGGGGAAGGCGGTGGTCACACAGAGCTAACGCTACCACGGAGGACGCGGAGGACGCGGACCGCAAAGGATGCAAGATGAACAGTCTTTCTCTGCGGCCTTCTCGGCCTTTGCGTTCCACTGCAGCATCAACTAGTCGAAGAGGCTCCTCGATCAGGAGATCCGCTTCATGAGCGCCTTGGCCTTGCGAAACCACGGGCGTTCGCGCCGCTGCAAGTACCGGGGCATCGTCGCCTTCTTGGCGAGGATGCGCTGGGTCCACTGACGCGCTTCAGCCGTTCGATTCTGCGAAATGAGAAACGTCGCGTAATTGAAGTAGGTTTCAGACAGCGTCGAAATCTGTGTCGCCTGCTGAAAGAGCTCGTCGGCCCGGTCGCTCGCTCCCGCGTTGGCGTGCGCGTGGGCGAGCAGCGCGATCGCGCGGTGAAAGTCGTACTTCGGATCCCGCCTGGTCACGTGCTCGAGGTCGCGCACCGCCGCCGCAAAGTCCCCGAGGTGAATCTCGGCGATGCCCCGCCGGTAGATCGGATCGAGATGGTCGGCACGCGCCGAGATCGCCTTGTCGTAGTACTCGCGCGCACGGGCGTAATTGCCTTGATCCAGGTAGAGATCAGCCAGCTCTTCGTAGTTGCCGACCGACGGGTTGTCGAGGATGACGGCTTCAAGGTGATCGATTCGATTGCGCCGGCCGAGCGCGTCGAACGATTGCCGGAGCAGCCCCAGGTCGGGAATCACCTCCATGGCGATGTACGCAAGGGCGCCGACCGGCCCGAGAAAGATGATCACCCAGAGCCACACCGTATCCGGACGCCGCCGGATGAAGTGGACCACCGCCACGGCCTGCAGGAAGAGTCCCCATGGGTAAAACAGAGAGACGAATCCCATCGCGAAAGCGCAGTATAGTGGGATTTCAGCTCAAGGACGGCGGCCGTGGGCGTGACATGGGGGACAGCATTTATTTCGGGCTGCCAAGCTCGATCAACGAGATGTCGCTCTCGTAGTAGATGGTGCGGCTGTCGAGAGACCAGGCAGGAAAGATCCGTGCGATGCGCAGCACAATCAGGCGAACCTCGTTCCCGTCCGGCCGCACGACCGACAGGCCGGCGTCGGGTACTCGGTAAGCGATGAGGCCGCCATCGAGAGACCAGCGTGGCATCAACCCGCCTCCGTGGGTGACCTGTCGCGGCATTTCGCCTTTGAGCTCCCCTCGCTCGCTGGAAATCATGTACAGCTCGTCACGGCCGCTGCGATCGGACCAGAACACGAGATTCCGTCCGTCGGCCGACCAGTCGGGATACCGATCGCACACATCGACGGCGGCGGCGATTTTCCTGGCCTCTCCGCCACTCGTCGCCCTGACATAGATCTCGTCGCGGCTGCCCGAGCGCTCGAGGCACAGTCCCACGACATACGCGAGCTGCGTCCCATCGGGCGACCAGACAACCCGCGTACGCACCGGCCCGGCGGCGCGTCGACCAGCCGGCGGGGAATACCGCCCAGCGCCGCAACGACGTAGATTTCGGTTCTCCCGTCCCTGAACGTTTGAAAGCCGATGCGATTCCCGTCGGGAGACCACTGTGGCCCGCGGTGGTTTCCCGGCACGCCGTCGGTGAGGGAGAGACGGCGTCCGCCTTCGATCTGCTGGACGTAAATGTTCATCTGGTCCAGAGGACCCGCTGCGTACGCCATCAACCTGCCGTCCGGCGAAACGGCTGGATCGATCTCCAGCCCCGCGTCGCGCGTCAGTTGGAGCGTTCGATCGATCCGCGGCGCGACCACCGGCGATTCCCGGGCGCGGAACAGCACCACCCCGATGACCGGGACCATCAGCCCAATGCCGATCGGAAGAGCCCAGCGTGCGCGGCTCCAGCGGACGGGGCGACTTCCGGTGTCGGGCTGGCGTATCGTCGCACCGGATGTGCCAAAGCGCGAGACACCGATCGCCGATTCGCGACGCGAGGCCGCAGGCTGGACATCAGCGAACTGCAGGTGGGAGTGCTCCCCGGACGACTCGCGCCGCAGCCACTTCAACTCCGCGAGCAGGTCGGCGGCGTTCTGATAACGCTCGTCCGCGTTCTTCGCCAGGCAGCGATGAACGATGCGTTCCAATTCCGGCGGCACGCCGGCCCGGAGCGCGCTGATTGGGGACGGTTGGTCGTGCACGATCGAGTGCGTCAGCTGGTACGGCCCATTGCCCTCGAACGGGAGCTGACCGGTGAGCATCTCGAACAGGACGACACCGAGCGACCAGATATCGGTACGGCGATCAACCGGCCGGGCCCGCACCTGATCGGGTGACATGTAGGCGGCGGTGCCGACCGTTGCGCCGGTCACCGTCAGATCGTTCTGGCCAAGCAGCTTGGCCAGGCCGAAATCCACGATCTTCACGAGCCCGCCTCTGGTCAGGATCAGATTTGCCGACTTGATATCCCGATGCACGATGCCGGCCTCGTGGGCCTGGACGAGTCCCTGCGCCACCTGAACGGCGATGTCGATCGCCTGCTCCGGTCGCAGCGCAGTCATCCCGACATGCTTCTTCAGCGTCTCGCCCTCGTAGAACGCCATGCCAGGAACAACTGGCCATCCTTGGTCTCGTCGATTTCGTGAATGGTGCAGATGTTCGGATGGTCGAGCGAGGAAGCCGCCTGCGCTTCCTGCACGAAACGCTGCTTGGCGTCTTCATCGCGCGTGAGCGAGGCGGGCAGGAATTTGAGCGCGACCGTCCTTTTCAGCCGGAGATCCTGCGCCTTGTACACCACACCCATCCCGCCGCCTCCCAGACGCTCGAGGATGGTGTAATGGGAGAGAACCTGGCCCGGGACGGGTTCCATACGTCAGTCTGCCCGATTCGCCTGCGGTCGCCTGACCGCTTCGAGAGAATAGTTCTTCCAGCCGTGCTTGCACGGCGTGAATGTGTCCAAACGTGTCAAGTTTACCGGGCAAGCACGGCTTAGGCGCGCGCCGCGCGCCCGCGAGGGAGCGCAGCGGGGCGGAGGGCCCCGCGAGCGACCGAGCCGGGGTGTGGGGCGGAGCCCCACGTTAGTTTGATAATTACGAGTAGAACCTATGTGGACACGTGACGGGAGCACACCGAGATGACGCGGAACGCACGCGCATGGGTGACAGCGGGACTGCCGCCCGGGGCGTACGACGCGCTTGCGGGCGGACTCACCGCATCGCGGCTGTGGTCGCTGCTCCTCGACGTACTGGAGGCGCGCGCCTCCGCACGGCGGCCGGCCGCGCTGTTGGAGCAATGGGACGGCGACCGATTCGTCCAGCCGGCGATCGTCGATCAGCGCAGCATCATCGAGGTCGACCGGCACCTGCTCGCGGCAGCCTCCGCATTTGAATCGACAGAGCTGTCGCCGGTCGCTCCGCTGGGTGTCTGCTCGCTCATGGCCCGTACCAGTCAGAACCGTGTGCTCTCGGCGCTTCGCGGCACTGAAGTGGTATCCGACCCGACGAACGTGATGGCGCTCGAATGCGCGCGCCGGCTGCGCCGCGATCCGGAGGCGGTGGTGCGCCTGGCAACCTCGCATCGGTGCGTCCGCGCGCAGGAGATTCCCAGAATGCGCGGATTCTCGGCGCACTTCCGCATCTTCTGCCTCGTCTCCGCCGGCCTGGAGCGGCCGAACCACGCGTTCGTCGTCGATGCCGTCGTCGAGCAGATAACGGTCATGCTCGACGCGCTGGATCGGCTCGAGCAACACGGGTTCGCGTTCCCGGGGCGACGTATCACTGTTCTGGCCTCCCCGGAAAAGGACCCGCTCGCAGACCGCATCGTGGCGACGCTCGATCGTCAGCCGGTCGCGCGGGCCGTCCTCGAGCATCGCTACTACGACGGTCTGCGGTTTCAGATTTCGGCCCAGTCGACCGATGGTACGGAGAAACCGTTTATCGACGGCGGGACATTCGACTGGATGGCGAAGCTCACGTCCAACCGCAAGGCGAGATACGTGGCGAGCGGTATGGGCTCACAGCTCCTCACGCTGCTCTTCCGGCGTTGAATGCCGCAAGGGTAAACGGAGAGAGACGGAGCCACGGAGGCTGGCAGAGCAGTTGGTGAAGTTCTGATGTGAGTTGTGAGTGATGACTCGCGCAGCACGAATGAAAATCTGAAACTCACGACTCAAGACTCGCGACTCAAGACTGACTTCGTCTTCTCCGTTTTGTCTCCGTTCCTCTGCTTCTCTGTGTTGATACCGTTTCCTCCGTCGGCTCCGTTGTCTGCTGCAGGTAAACGGCAGGCCAGAAAGCGTACGTTACTCGGGTTCGATCGCGATCCGAATCAGCGCCCGTCCGAGGCGCACTTCATCCCCAGACTCCACCCGCACACCACGCGGATCCCGCGGCGGCACAAAGATGGTGGCGCCGCGCCTCACAATCCAGGTGCCGTTGTAGCTGCCGTCGTCGTAGATGCGGTACCCGCCCGTGGTCTCGTCCCGGCGAAAGCAGGCGTGCGCGCGCCCGACCGTTTCGGTGACACCGTCGACGCTGTCCTGAAAGGCGACGTGATTGCAGCGCACTCGCCCCAGCAAGTCGGTCGCTTCCGACATGCGGCCGACATACACGGCAGCGTCGCTGAAGCGATAGACCTCACCGGCCGCGGCGCCTTTGACGACCGAGATCTCCAGCAGGCTGCGGCCGGCCGGTCGCGGCGGGGACGGTTCCCCATTCCTCTCACAATCAATGGCGAAGAGGCGGCCGTGCGGCCACTCATCGGGGACGCTCTGCAGGAACACCGGCCGCAATTCAATCGCCTTCGGCGCTTCGCACCGCAATTCGTCGAGCCGGCCGAGCAAGCGGTCGCCGAGGCGGTCGAAGGCCGCCTGCAGCGCAGCACGATCCGCCTTCACCGGTGCGAGGCGGACAACCACGCGGTTGTACGGAAACACGCGCCGTCCGCCGCCAACCGGCTCAACGCGCCGCTCGAGCTCGTTCAGCACGGCTCCACAGATCTCGAGTGGCGGCGCATCGGCGTCCGGCGGCGCATCGAAGAACTCTCTCAGCCGCGACCACTGCCTGCCGATCTGATCGAACCGTCCCGTCACGTCGCCCTCCCTCTCACTTGAACCATCCGACGCTGCGCGCAGCCGCAACGATCTCCCCGGCGATCGGCGCTGCCGTCCGCGCGCCATAGCCGGCGTGCTCGACAAGAACTGAAAACGCGATCCGGTGCCGGGCGCTGCCGAATGGAGCGAACCCTGCAAACCACGAGTGGGCGCGCCCACTCTGCACTTCGGCCGTTCCCGTCTTGCCGGCAATGGCAGTCGCATTCGACGCGAGCATGCGGCCAGTGCCGGAGGTCACCGCTTCACGCAGGTACTGCGACAACACCGCGGCGTCCGCCGGTGACAGGAATCGCTCCCGGCCGGCCGTCTCCTTCTGTGTCGACCGCATCCATGACACGGCCGGCACTACGCCGCGCGCGGCCACGGCACTGATGACACGGGCCATTTTCAGTGGCGAGACGATCACTTGACCCTGGCCGTAGCCGGCCTGGGCCAGGCTGGGCTGCAGGCCTGCCGCGGTTGGCGTGCGCGCGAGGTCGATCTGAAACAGCGAGGCCGCGTCCAGCAGCGGACCGGGACCGAGTGCCATCGCGAGTTGGGCGAAGTAGGCGTTGCACGACACGACGAGCGCGTGCCGCAGATCGACCTTGCCGTGCGGCACGGTGTCCATCGGGTCGTCTCGCACCGGGCGCGGCACACCGCGAAGGTAATTGCCCACGCGCCCGTCCGGCAGCCGGATGCACGCCGCCGTGGCGGTCTGATTCGTGGGGCTGGCCCGGAGCGCCGCTCCGGCCACAAGGACCTTGAACGTCGATCCCGGCGGATAAAGACCGTAGCGGACGCGGTCGAGCATCCGTTCCCGCGCCTCGTCGTCATCACCATCGATCTGGTCTGTCAAGCGGCGTGGATCGTCGGACTCCGGCCATGGATAACTGACCGACGCCAGCACCTCGCCCGAATCGATATCGAGCACCACGGCCGCCCCGTGCGCCAGTCCGCCGCTTTCGATCCGGTCGCGGAGGGCGGCCGCCGTCCGCATCTGAAGCCGCGCGTCAATCGACGAGTAGAGATCGCGTCTTCTCTCGAGCAGCGCATGTACGGCGCCGCTGTTCATGCGGTAGCGGTTGCGTACAAGTGGCAGCAGATCGCGGTAGTCGCGCCTGACGGTGCGCTGTTGCGCGCCGGTTGCCGGGTTGACCACGTGAACGACCTCAGGCCTGTCGTCATAGCCTTTGAGCACCGAATCCCGGTCGCGTTCGAGATACGAGGAGTTCGGCGCGCCCCAGTTCGTCTGATGCGTCCAGTCGCCGATAACATGGAAGACCATCCCGCCGAGCGGATAGCAGCGGGGAGTGTCCGCCGTGCACGCCTGCTGCGGCACAATCCCGGCCTGCCGATAGGCTGCCGCCAGCGTCCCGATCTCCTCGGGGCGGCTCGTCGCCAGCGGCAGGCCGTTGCGATCGTAAATCGTGCCGCGCACGATCAGCCGCGCAGCCGAAAGCAGCCTCGGGTTGTGCTCGAACCTGACGCCGCCGTCCGCCTGTTCGCTCAGGCTCGCCCGGCTCGCGATGTCGTCCGCCCTGACGATCTGGATCCATGCGGCACGGGCCGCGACGGCCGTCCCCGCTATCGTCAGCACGCCGGCCACCGCCGCGATCGGGCGCTGCAGCCGGCGGCGGACTTCACCGCGCCGCTTCGCAATTCCGAGGACGATGCCGACCGCGATGCAATTCGCAATCATCGACGACCGGCCGTAACTCAAGAACGGGGTGACCACTCCCGACAGCGGGACGAGACCCATCAGGCCGCTCGCAATCACGAGCGCTTGAACCACCAGGGCGAGGGCGGCGGCCGCCGCCAGAAATGCGGTGTAGTCTCCCGGGGCTCGTGTCGCCACGCGCAGACAGCGCCAGCACAAAAGAGCATAGAGGGCGAAGACTGACGCGACGCCCACGAATCCGAGCTCTTCGCCGATCGCCGCGAGCACGAAGTCCGTACTGGCCGCGGGAATCACCTGCGGCTCCCCGAGCCCGGGTCCGGCGCCCAGTACGGAGCCGGTTGAAAAGGCCCACAATCCCTGCGCGATCTGATTTCCGCCGGCGATGCCGTTGTTCCACGGGTCGACCCAGATCGCAACGCGCTGGCGTACCGTCATGGGGAATCCAATGACGTATGCCGCCGCGAACCCGGCCACCAGCAACCCAAAACCGGCGACCACGAATGCCGATCGGCCGCGCCCGATTCCGTAGAGCGCCAGAAACATGCATGAGAGGACGAGCGCCGGCCCCAGATCCTTCTGGAGGAAGAAAAACCCGAGCAGCATCGCCATGCTGACGAAGAGCGGTCGGACGTCTTTCCAGCGCGGCAGCCGGACGACCCGCAGCCAGCGCCGCGAGACGGTCGACGGTTCGGACAGCTCGCGGAGGAAGTCGAGCCGTTGTGCAAAGTACGCGGCGAGCGACAGCATCACCAGCAGCCGGATGACCTCCACCGGCTGGAAGCCGAGCAGATTGACCTTGACGCCGCTCGATCCAGGACCCTTGCCGAATACGAGGAGCAGCGCAGCGAGTCCGAGGGCCAGACCGAGCGGAGGGATCACGGCCCGACGCAGCCGCGACGCCTCGAGCTCGGCTTCCGAGGCGGCGAGGAGCGCCGGCAGGCCCAGCACGATGCCGGACACGAACGCGGACGCCGTCACCGTGTCGCGCAGCGGATCCCGGAGCGCCAGCATGGCGATGAAGCCAAGGCCGCACAACAGCAGCAGCACGGGCAGCAGCAGCGGATCATCGTCGGCGCGCCGCCAGAGACGTACGAAATGGGCAATCCAGAACGCCGCGAAGAACCACGCCGCGGCGGTTCGAACGGCCGCTGCGAATTGTTCACGCGTCCGGACGACCAGGTGAGGCTTCAGCGCCACGATGTCAGACGCCGTCAGCGCCGGCACGCTGGCGGTACCCGGCCGCTGCGCCAGGCGCCCGCGAAGCACGATCAACCTCGGATCCTCCTGGACCTCGGTGGCAGGCACTCTCGCCGAGACCAGGCCGCCCACGTGTTCGAGGCGCGGCGACTCGACGGCGGCGCGCTCGTACACCGCCTGCGCGACGACCAGGCGCTCGCGGGAATCCTCGAACATCGTAAGCAACGGCACCAGATCTTCAGGCCCCCGGAGGTGGCGCAGGTTGAGCGTGGCTGACGTGTTCCCCTCCGATTCCGTCAGCCGTGAGGTACGCGCGGAGTACGTCAGCAGCAGTCCGAACGCGACGACAGCCGAGCAGGCCAGCAGTGCCAGCAGCTCGATCCTGCCGCAACGCGTGATTCCCCGCGCTGACCTCGCCGGGGTGGTACGGTCCTGCGGTGGAGCAATGACCCGCATGGCCGCTACGGGATCTCGACGTCCGGATTCATCTCGCTGTCGATCCGTTCAATCTGCCGTTTGCAGTATTCGAGGTTGTCGCCTGCCTTCGCGAAACCGACGATCGGATCGAAGGAGGTTACGCAGCGCTCGTAGTCCTCGCGCGCGCTTTCGACCGCGCGATCGTGGCGGTCACCCGACAGCGTCCGTGCGAGGCGGCGCCGCCTGTCGGCGCGGCGCATGTAGCCGTCGCCGAGCTGGGCACGCTCGCGGCGGCCCGACGCGTAGCCGCGTTTTTCGGCCTCGGCGATCGCCGCGGCTGCGGCATCGACGTCGTCCAGCGCGTACACCGAGATCCGTGTGATGCCCAGATACGGGTCGAACGATCGCGGGTCGAGATCCGCCGCCTTCCGGAACTTCTCGATTGCCGACCCGTACATCTGTCGTGCTGCGGCCCGCGGCTGGGTGCGCGCGGCATGCCGCATCACATGTGCCTCGCACGTCAATTCCCTCGCCCGAAGCGTCGAATCCCTCGGTGCGAGCTCAAGCGCCCATTGCAGCGCTTTCTCCGCCTGCTGCCAGTCGGCCGGCCCCACCGATGGTTCCTCCCGGCGATAGTCGGCGATCACGGTGTCGGCCACAGCGGCGAGGCGGCGTCTGAGCGGACGGTTGACTCGGAGCCGCAAGCCGAGATCAAGGAGGCTGGCCGCGCGGATGCCCTCGTAGCTGTCTCTCATCTGCGTCAGCGCGCGTCCGTCGGCTTCCGCGATGGTCATGCGGAAGCGTTCCGCCGCGACCCATGCTCCACCTTCGGTCGCCACGAGACTGACACACGTCATCAAAAAGAGCATCGAACCAACCCTGGCGATGCCAGCGCGCCGCTTCGTGTGGACCAGTGGCGCGACAGCGACGGCGGCCGGTGCGCCAATGCCGGCGGCGCCCGCGACGGCAGGAAGCGGATCGGTCGGCGGCACGGTCGATGTCGGCGGCCACACCGGCGGCGGCGTTCGAGCTGGTTGCACACCGGCGGCTGATACCAGGTTGGCAGCCCGCCGAGCGGTGTGTCGGCCGTCCGGCCCCACCGGCATCGTGGGTGCCGTCGCGTAGTCCTTCATGGCCACGGGCTCGCGGCCGGACAGGAACAGGTCGAGGTCTGTTTTGATCGTCGCTGCATCCGGATAGCGGCGTTCCAGCTGCGGCGCCAGCAGCTTGGTGACGATGGCGGCGAGCGGCGCGGAGCACGACGGCGGGAGCGGTTCGCGCGGCGCGTTCGTCGTGATGGCGTGTTCGAGTTGACTGCGGCTCTGGCTCGCCTCGAGATGCGGGTAGAGGCGATGGCCGACGATCATCTCGTACAGGATCACGCCCATCGACCACAAATCGACGTGCGCGTCCACCAATCCCGTGAGGAGCCGTTCGGGCGAGGCATACGGCGTCGTGCACCAGTTGTCGGTCGTCACCCTGGTCGTCCGCGCCAGAGCCTTGGCGATGCCGAAGTCCAGGACTTTCTTTTCGCCGGATTCCGTGAACAGCACGTGCTGCGGCTTCAGGTCGGCGTGGACGATGGCGACGTACTCGTTGCCTTCAATCGTCGTGGCGAACCGGTGCGCCTTGTCGAGAAACCCGGCGATCCACGCGGCATGCTCCGCAGCCGTGTGCGGCGGCAAGGGGCCGCGCGCCATCTGGCGCGCCAGCTGTCCGCCTTCGATGAGCTCCATGGCGATATAGAAGTCATCGCCGTCCTGCCCGAAATCGTAGATTTCCGGCACCATCCCGTGCGCCCGGTGAAACTGCTGCTGCAGCATCGCGCCATGGCGTTCCGCGTCAATCTGATCGCGGCCGTTCGCACGCAGCACGAGCTTGAGGGCGACCTTCGCGTCGTCGCTGACGCGGCGCGCGCGCCACACCGTCCCGAACTGGCCGTGGTCGAACGGCTTGTCTTCAATCGTGGTGTAATCGCCGACGCTCCACGACATGGTACGTTCTACGCTGCTCCCAACCCGGTAGTGTCCGCCTTTAGGCGGACGGACCGGGTCCGGCTAAAGCCGGACCCTACCAATGACCTCCGGACACGGTCACCCTCATCGTGCTGGCGGCTCGGATCCAATCACGACGTTATTCGCCCGCAGCTGCCGCAGCTCCTCAGCCGACAAACTCTTGAAGACGTCGGTTCCGTAACCGGCGAAGACGTTACGTCGCAACAGCACTTCGGCGGATGGAGCTATATGAAGGGGTGCGTCGGATATCGCGCCGTGCCTGACGAACACGCAGGCCGTCACGGCAGCCTGGACGCGCTCGCCGAACGTCATCGCCTGGCCGGTGACCTCGAAACGGCTTCCGTGCGCGGTCAGGTGTCCTCCAGCCAGCACTTCAATGCCCGCGCGCATCGGGCCGCTGACCTCGAGCACTTCAACGGTTCTGCCCTGTCCGCCAATGCGTACACCGATGTCGAGCGGCAGGTCGGGGGTTGACTCCACGCGAAGACCGTCAAGGCGTGCGCTCGAGTCGCCCGGGGCACTGATGCCCACGACTTCACCGACGGCGTCAGGCGGGCGGGCCACCGTCACTGACCCCGGCACCCGCGCGATCAGGTCCACGCCATCCGGTAGATCGATACGTTCGCGGTAGACCCCCGGTTCGACCCGAACGACGTCGCCCGGCCGGGCGGAGCGCAGGGCATCGGAGATACGAGAGAAGGTGGTGGCTCCGGTCGGGTCCACCAGGAACGTCCGTTCACCGGCGACTTTCAAGCCGCCGATGAACCAGCCGAACGCGAGCGCTGCCGCCACACCGGCGAGAGTCCCGATGGCGAACCAGGTGGCCCGGCTGCGCACAATCAACCGGGCGGTCGAAGGAAGCCGACCGGCGGACCGGGCCCCCGCGGCCGCCGGCTCCCGTTCGCCGTCCGGGAGCAGCAGGTCCAATGCCGCCGGCGAGGGATTCCAGCTTCCACAACTAGCCGCGAAGCCCGGGCCCTCCGCATAGACCACCGTCACGTTGTCCTTGCCACCCGCGTCGTTCGCCGCATCAACCAGCGCGTCGACAACCGCATCGGGCTGGCCGGCATTGTGCCGGACAATCCGCTCGATGGCCGCTGACGGCAGCATGTCGGTCAGACCGTCGGTGCAGACCAGCAGCGCACAGTCGCCATCGAAGGGGACCTCGATGACTTCCACGAACTCTTCATCGTCTTTATCGCGATATCCGCTGCCCACGTCTCGAAACACTTCGTTGCGCCGCGGGTGCCGCATGGCGTCGATTTCGCTGATCTCCTGCGCGTCCTCGCGCTCGCCGACCGGCGAGTGATCGTGCGTCAGCTTCTGCATGCCGTCGCCGCGCAGAAGATACAGGCGGCTGTCGCCGACGTGCCCGATCGTCAGGGTCCGGTCCGACACGATGGCGAGCGTGACGACGCAGGCCATGCCGTGGAGGGCCGGTGACTCGGCGGCGCGCCTGAAAATTTCGTTGTTGGCAATCGCGATGGCTTCGCGGACACGCTCCGCCGGCGTCCCGAGAGGCCGGGCCAGGCGCTGGCGGATCACGTCGCAGGCCAGACTGGCCGCGATTTCCCCCGCCGCCTGGCCGCCGACGCCGTCGATCACGCCGTAAACGCCGCGATGGACATCGACCAGCGCCACGTCCTCGTTGTTCGCGCGCACCCGGCCGGGGTCGGTGCCGAACGCCGACTGGAGCTGAACGCCGGCCGATACGCCGATCTCATTCATGGTCGTTGACGCGGGCGAGGAACAGCAGCCATCCAACCGTGGCGGCCAGCGAAAAGAGAAACGCGAAGTGCAGCCAGTAGAGGACGGCGGGCCACGGACAGCAGCCGGTCACGAAGGTGCGAAGAAACAGGTCGATCATTAATCGTTAGTCGTTGGTCATTAGTCGTCCGTTGGTCGTTGGTCATTGCTCGATTGACGGGGCAGCGCCTCGAACTGGATCACGATCACACCGGCGAGCCCGATGCGCGCACTCGGCGGCAGCTCCCGCTCCGGCCCCGGCCGGGCCACGCCGTCGACAGTTTTGACGGCGGGCGGCAGCGCTTCGCCGTCGACCGTCGTTCCCCACAGGCTCACATCCTGAATAAAAAAGCGTCCCGCGGCATCGCGTCGCACGCGGAAGTGCTCCCGCGACACCTTCGACGCAGCAATCACCTGGACGTCAACCCACGCCGAGCTCCCGCCGCGTCCGACAGACAGCGAGTCCTTCCGCATGCTGAAGGTGTGGGTGCCCTGGTCGTCCCGGTACGTCAGCCGGGCGCGTTCGCCGCTGTCCTGCGGCGCGGGCGCCGACGCCGCAGACGAGGCCTGCCGGAGCTCGGTGGTCGCGGTGCGCTGACTGGCGCCGACGACGCTCCGGATGATTCGCGTCGTCGGTGTCCCGCCGTACTCGGCCGGGGCCGGCAGCGACAGCGTCGAGACGATGCCCAGGAAGCCGCGCTCAAGTTCGCCGTTCCGGTCGGCCTGGATGTAGACCTTCCACCCGCCCGCCGGCACCTCGATTGGCGCGAACGGCTCCTGGTCCAGGAGGCGCGTCAACACGCGGCGCGCCGAACGCTCGGCCTGCCGGTTCATCGTTTCGACCTCGCCGGTCAGCGCGCGTTCGATCTGCGCCGTAATACGCGGGCAGACGTCCTCTATGGCCTCGAAATCGCTGGGATGCAGGTAGACATGATATACGGTTGGCGCGAGGGTGCTGTACGGAAGCGGATACAGATTGAACATCAGTTCGTCCCGTACGGCTTTCCAGATTTGCCGGCCATCCGGCGCTTTCCCCGGTTTCGCCATCGCGCCCTCGTTCAGCGGGGTACTATGGCGGCACCGCCGGCGTGGCAATCCTAAGGAATTTCCAAAATTTCGCCGTGTGCCATGAGAGTCGGATTCGGCCGCTTCATCTTCGATTCCGGTCTGAGGGAGCTGCTGGTGGACGGCCGGTCGGCGCATCTCTCACCCAAGGCGTTCGACGTGCTGCAGATGCTCCTCGAGCACCGGCCCAACGTCGTCGGAAAGCAGGAGATCTACCGTGCGGTCTGGCCGAACACGTTCGTCGTTGACGCCACCCTGAACGTCGTCATCGCCGACATCCGTCGCGCGTTGGGTGACGATCCAAAGGCGCCGACGTACATCCGTACTGCGTACCGCGTCGGCTATGCGTTCTTCTTCGAACCGGTGGTGGACCTGGCCGCCGAACCGGTTCGATCACCATCTTTCAGGCGATGCTGGCTGGTGCAGCATGAACGGACGTTCCCGCTCGACGAGGGCGAAAGCGTCGTCGGACGGGACCCGCGGTGCACGGTCTGGCTGGACGAGTCCGGCGTCTCGCGGCGCCACGCCAGGATCGTGGTGACCGGGACGTCGGTGACCGTCGAAGATCTCGGCAGCAAGAACGGCACGTTCGTCCGGAACCGGCGAGTCGACGCGCGGCGTGAGCTCGGCGACGGAGATGTGATTCGCTTTGGATCGACGGCCGTGAAAGTCCGCGTGTGGTCAGAATCGGAGCCGCCGGACACCGCGCGGGTCGCACGAAAGAGAGGCCGCCAGGCGTGAGTTGTGAGAGCCTGTGAAAAAATCGGCTGCCAGATCAAACCACAAAGACCACAAAGGCCACAAAGAAGGCCATCTTCTTTGTGAGCTTTGTGAGCTTTGTGGTTTCCAAAGGCGCCCACACGTGTGAATTCTTCACGCTCTTTGAGTTCTGAGGGCGATCCGTCGACACGATGTTTGCCGTGCCGTAGCACGTGCGCGGCGCGCGGCCGGCAGGCAAGCAGAGCCGCCCCAGCCGCCGGTCGCCGGCCGCCGAGGTCAAAGGATTTTCCACCGCCGCCGCTCAGCCGGTGTAGGATCTGCCTGTCCCGGTTCGGCGAAACGCACAACGTGGGCGGCGGTCCTGCCAGGGACCGCACGCGCATAGAAGCACTGGGGGCGATCGCATGGCACAGCAAGTCGACCGTCGAACATTCCTCAGAAATGCGGGAATGACCGCACTCGTGGGCGCCGCAGCGACGGGCACCCCGGTCTTGACGGCAGCCGGCGATCCTGCGGTCGAACCCGTGAACGGCAGGTACGATTTCGACACCGTCTACAGCCGTCTCGGAACGGACTGCGTCAAGTGGGACCAGCAGATCCGGACGTTCGGCAAGGACAGCATCGCTGTCGGCATGGGCATCGCGGACATGGATTTCCGCGCGGCGCCGGTCATCACGAAAGCGTTGCAGGAGCGGATCCAGCACGAGAACTGGGGCTATCTAGACATCCCCCACTCCTACGTCGAGTCGATCGTCAGCTGGTACAAGCGGCGCTACGGCGTCGACATCAACCCGGATCTGCTCCTCCATGCGACCGGCGTCCATCCCGCCATCATCAGTGCTTTGAGGGCGTTTTCACCGGCTGGAACCAAAGTGCTCCTGCAGACGCCGACCTACAACGGCTTCTACGGCGACATTTCGGCCGTGGGCTGCAAGCCCGAAGAGAGTCCGCTGAAGCTGATCAACGGCCGCTATCAGATGGACTTCGAAGATCTTGAACGCCGCATCAGTCACGACACCAACACGCTGATCCTCTGCAACCCGCAGAACCCGACCGGCAACTGCTGGTCGCGTGAGGACCTCACCACGCTGGGTGAAATCTGCACGCGTCGCCGGGTGGTCGTCCTCGCCGACGAGATCCATCACGACTTCGTCACCAAAGGGAACACGTACACGCCTTTTGCGTCGCTCAAGAACGAGGCAATCGTCCGCAACAGCATCTCGTTCTCGTCCGCGAGCAAGTCGTTCAGTCTCGCCGCCGCCAAGGTCGGATACATGTTCTCGACCAACCCCGATTACATCGCGAGGGTGAAGGCGGCCGGCCACCGGCAGGACATCAACACGCTCGGCATGGTCGCGTGCCATGCGGCCTACAACGAAGGCGAAGACTGGCTCGATCAGTTGGTGGCGTACATCGACGGCAACCACGAGTTCGTGGAGTCGTACGTCCGTGCGAACCTGCCGCTGATCAAGGTCGTCAAGCCGCAAGGCACGTACTTGTCCTGGCTGGACGTCAGTGCGGTCATCGACAAGATTGGCGCACGGGAGATGGCCGAAGAAGCCAGAAAGAACAATCCATCAGCCAAGGTTACGCCGTCGTCCATGGTCGAGCGCTACTTCGTGCAGCATGCAAAGGTGCACATGAACGGCGGCTCGTCGTACGGCGTCGGTGGCGAAGCCAGGATGCGGATGAACATCGCGACCTCGCGCAAGCTGGTGGAGCTGGCGCTCAACAACATTGCGACCGCATTGAAGAACGCTTAAGGGCACCTTTCAAACTGCCAGCAGGAGAAGGCCCAGGGACGGTCTTCGAACCGTCCCGCCAGATCAGCTGGGCAGCCTTGCCACGCCCACGCTGCGATCGGCGGCGAGCGACTTCATCAACCTGTGCGAGGTGAGCGGCGGCCCGGTGGCAACGGTTGCGCGCCGCCCATCGGGCCGGCTGCTGAGAGCGCGCCAAAGCAAAACGACCAGCTTCCGCTCACGCCTCTGAAATGGATACCTTCGCCACTTCGGAATCATCAGCAGTCACGACGATTCTCACGACGCGCTGGTCTTTGTCGGTCGCTTCGATGACGAGAGCCTTGGGTTCCGCAGGCCGAGCAGCCGGGAGAAGCGCCAGAATCAGGTCCAGCCCGGTGGGACAATCGGTCAGTTCGAGCTGGTCGCCGTTCACGAGCGACGTAAAGATTCGCAGGTTTTTCACAAACGCGTTTTTTCTGTTTACACAAGCTTTCGCTTGGCCGCCTCGCAGCGGAGATCGGCAACGTAACTGCGTTCATCGAGCCGGCCCGTGGAGGCCGAGTCGCGAAGCCACTTCTGGTGAACGTGACGGTGGACGGCAGGCCTTCTTGGGCCTCCCATTGCGGCGGGTCGCTTCAGGCACTCAGCAATTTCTTTCCAGGAGTCGAGGCGCTCCGCAGCTGAAGGCCGCTTCGGCTCCGTGGGAAAGCCCTGAATGACGCCGCCCATGCATACCCTGGGGTGAGCGGCAATTCTAGTTGGAACCTACACCTCATTCAAACCAGAAAGATCTGGCGGCCAAAGCTGGCCATGAAGCCGATGAGCGACGAAACGTCGGCTGAAGCCGGATACCATCGATTAATGACGGTGCAAACGCGCGCTGCTCAGCCCCTCAGCCTTGCCGTTCGCGCCTTGACGGTCTCGGCCAGCGCTTTCAGCCGCGCCGCATCCCGTCCGCCTGCCGCGCCTGCATCCGCTTCAAGCTCCTTCGTCAGCGAGTCGAGTTGATCCAGAACGGCAGCGGCATTCCTGTCCTGGCCGCTGTGAATCCCGTCCGCCCGCTCGAGCGCAGCTCTCACCGCCCTGGCGCGTTCGGGTTGAATCGCCTTGGTGCGCGTCAGCTGATCGATGTAGGCGCGCGCGACGACCGCGCTCGCCGGCCAGACAACTTTCGACTGCTGCTGCGTGTTGAGTTCGTCGGACCGCACCAGCATCGCCGCCTCGATTTCATTCTGTGACAGGAATTCGCTCGGCTTCAGCCTGAACACGTCGATGCCGCGCGCGATCTCCGACGCGTAGATGGCGCCGTTGTACCAGTAGGTCGACCAGTATCCGCCCGTGATCAGCTGCTTCGCATCGATCGGCCCGCGATCGAAAAACGCAATCTCGATCGGGTGTGTCGAATCGGTGAAGTCGAAGACCGACAGCCCGCCCTGATACCACGCCTGCACCATGATGTCGCGGCCGGGCACCGGGATGAGCGATCCGTTGTGTGCGACGCAGTTCTCCTGCTCGGTCTGCGGCGCCGGCATTTTGTAATAGCCGCCGAAGCGCAGCTTGCGATCGACGATGTCGAAGACGGCGTCGGCACCCCAGGTCGGGGGGTCGCTCGCGCGGCAGCGCGGCCGCGTTCCGCCGCCCCACTCGTCGGTGAAGATGACCTTCGTGCCGTCGTTGTTGAAGGTGGCGGAATGCCAGTAGGCGAAGTTCTTGTCGACCGCCTGATCGAGCCTGACCGGGTTCTTCGGATCGCGGATGTCGAGGAGGATGCCGTTGCCCGAGCACGCGCCCGCCGCCAGACCGACTTCGGGAAATACCGTGATGTCGTGGCACTGGTTCGTCAGCCGCGACGTCTGCGTCCCTTCACCGTGATTCCCGCCGGGCCACAGGCCCGCAATGTTACCGGTCGACGTGTCCATGAAGATCCGCGGCCGATTGACGATTTTCGCAGTCTGAGGGGCCGCGAGCGGAACCTGGATGACATCGATGCTGAAGAGCGCCGTGTCCGGATCCTCCTTCGGATCCTTGCCGGAGCAGCCGACAAGCTCCTCGCCCGACCGGACCGAGCTCGTGCCGGACCCGTACACGTACAGGGTCGACGGATCGTTCCGATCGGGCACCAGCGTATGCGTGTGCGACCCGCGGCAGGTCTGGATGGCCGCCACCTGTTTCGGCTTGTTCACATCGGTGATGTCGAAAATGCGGATGCCGCGAAACCGCTCAGCGCTGACCGTCGCCTGAACGCCCTCGGTGCCGCAATCGATGCGGCCGCGGGTCTGCTCCACAGACATGAACAGCAGGTGGCCGTGCACCGACACGTCGCCCTGGCCGCCCGGACAGACCACCGACGCCAGCAGTTTCGGCTTCCCGGGCCGCTCGATGTCGTACGTGTTGAACCCGTGGAAGCTGCCCATGAACAGGTGGTTCGCGCTGAACGCCAGGTCAGAATTCGCGAAGTTCAGTCCCGCCACCAGCCGTGCGCGCGCGGGGTCCTCCGGCCGGCCTGGCGGCGGCTCCGGCTCGGTACCCGCGCGCTCCCTCTCGCTCTCCGGCCGTTCCGGCGGCGTTGGAATGCCGCCCGGCGCCTTCGGATCGAAAAAGCCCTGCGGCTTGGGCAGGCTCGCGACGAGCTCCATGTTGCGCGCCGCCTGCCCCGCGTCGTGCAGGCCGGCTTTGAGGCCCACACGCGGATCATTCGTCGCGGAACCAGTCGGCCGCTCCTGCGCCCGCGCGACGAAAACGAGCGACAACGTCGCCGACCAACACAGAAATGTTCTTGTCACGGATCGCATCGCGGAAGACTCCCGACCCCCACGCACCGGCCCTATCTGCCCACCCTGAGCTACCCGCGCAGCCGTGCAGCCCGCCCCCTGAGCGCGGCCGCCAGTGACTTCAACCGCGCGGCGTCTCGGCCGCTCGCCGCGCCGGCGTCGCTCTCCACTTGCGCGGCCAGCGCATCGAGTTGATCGAGCACGCCGGCGCCGCCGTTCTCCTTGCCGCCGCGCAGCCCGTCGGCCCGCTCGAGCGCCGTTCGCACGGCGCGCGCCCGCGCCGGCTGAAGAGCCTGGCTGCGCGTGAGCTGGTCGACATACGCAAGCGCCACCGCGGAGCTCGCCGGCCAGACGACCTTCGTCTGGTACTGGGTGTTGAGCTCTTCGGATCGAACGAGCATTGCGGCGTCGATTTCATTGGGCGACAGAAATTCACTCGGCTTCAGCCGGAAGACGTCAATGCCCCGCGCAATCTCGGACCCGTAAATCGCGCCGTTGTACCAGTAGGCCGACCAGTACCCGCCCGAGTGCAGCTCCCTGGCGTTGATCGGCCCGCGGTCGAAGAACGCGATCTCGACCGGCTTCGCCGAATCGGTGAAGTCGAACACCGAGATGCCGCCCTGATACCACCCCTGGACCATGATGTCGCGGCCCGGCACCGGAATGAGTGAGCCGTTGTGCGCCACGCAGTTCTCCTGCTCGGTCTGCGGCGCCGGCATTTTGAAATAGCCGCCGAAGCGCAGCTTGCGATCGACGATGTCGAAGATCGCGTCGGCGCCCCAGTTGGGCGGGTCGCTCGCCCGGCAGCGCGGCCGGCCGCCGCCTCCCCACTCGTCGGTGAAGATCACCTTCGTGCCGTCATTGTTGAAGGTCGCCGAATGCCAGTAGGCAAAATTCTTGTCCACGACCTGATCGAGCCGGACCGGATTCTTCGGATCGCTGATGTCCAGCAGAATGCCGTTGCCGGAACAGGCGCCCGCCGCAAGCCCGAGCTCCGGAAACACCGTGATGTCGTGACACTGGTTGGTCGCGCGCGACGTCTGCGTCCCTTCACCGTGATTACCGCCCTGCCAGAGACCGGCGATGTTCCCGGTCTCGGTGTCCAGAAAGATCCGGGGGCGATTGACGATCTTCGCGTTCTGCGGCGCGGCCAGCGGGACCTGGATCACGTCGATGCTGAACAGCGCGGTATTCGGATCCTCCTTCGGATCCAGGCCGGAGCAGCCGGCGAGCTCTTCGGCCGATCGCACGGAACTGGTGCCCGACCCGTACACATACAAGTTGGTCGAATCCTTCGGGTCGATCACGAGCGTATGCGTGTGCGACCCGCGGCAGGTCTGGATGGCAGCCAGCTGCTTCGGCTTGTTGAGATCGCTGATGTCGAAGATCCTGATGCCGCGGAACCGCTCGCCGCTGACCGGCGTCTGCACGCCCTGGGTGCCGCAGTCCAGCCGGCCGCGCGTCTGCTCGACGGACATGAACAGCAGGTGGCCGTGAACAGACACGTCGCCCTGTCCGCCCGGACACACGACCGACGCCAGCAGCTTCGGGCGGTTCGGGCGCTCGACGTCGTAGGTATTGAAGCCGTGGTAATTGCCGACGACAACGTGATTGCCGGTGAACGCCAGGTCCGAGTTCGTGTAGGCGAGCCGGTTCGAGACCACCGGGTCGAACGGCGGCGGCGACGCGGGTGTTGCGCCGCGCCCGCGTGCGTCGGGCGGCGGTTCCGGCGGAGACGCGCGGCCGGCGGGATTGTTCGGATCGAAGAAGCCTTCGGGCTTGGCCAGGCTCGCAATCCGTTCCATGTTCTTCACAGCCTCGCCGGCGTCGTGCAACCCGGCCTTGAGCCCGACGCGCGGATCGTGCGTCGCCGGGACTGCCGGCACCTGCTGCGCCGTCCCCTGCATCACGACCGACAGCAACAACGTGGCAACACAGAGGCACCGGGCCACGGCAGATCTCATTGCTGGCGCTCCTTGAGGACGGTATTGAGCATCGCCCCCATGCGATCGATCTCCATCCGCTGATCGGCGTCCACGTCCGAGGCGAACGCGAAGATTTCGACGTCCTGGCCCGCTCCCGGCGTGTCGAAGAGCTCCCGCACCATCGTCAGCGCCCCGCCGTGGTGTTTGATCATGCCTTCGAGGAAGAGGCGATCGAATTCGGCGCCGCTCGCGGCCGCCAGACGATCCATTTCTTCCTGCGTGAGCATGCCCGGCATGAGCGCGTGCATGTGATGGGCGTGCTGGTCGGGAACTTCCTGGTGACGGACTTCGAGCCAGTGCCGCATCATGTTGATCTCGTCCGCCTGCGACACGTCGATGCGATGACCGAGCAGGCGCATGTCTTCACGGCTCGTCCGATCAGGGATGAGGGCCACCATCTCCACCGCCTGCGCGTGGTGACTGATCATCCCCTGCATGAAACGCACATCCGCGTCGGTATACCCGACTTTCGAGAGATCGGCAGCCACAGCGGCGGCAATGACGCGGCTCGACTCGCCAGGCGCGCCGGGTTGGACGATCGCCGGCTTCGAGGCCGGATCCGCCGTGCGGCAGGATATCGCGGCCGTCACCGTCAGGACCACTCCGGAGATTCGCCATCGCAGGGCTGTCATCGTGCTGCTATGTGGTCGATCCGGGCTTCCGAATTTTGGGATTGCGGCGATCGTACGGCACGTCGGGCGGGGGCGGAGTGTCTGGACGCGCTTTCCGGCGATCGACTCCAAGCACCGTCCACAACTCCACCGCATACGCCTGGCCCGACTCGATGCGGGCAATCGCATCGCCGGCGAACCGCCGATCGGCACTTGCGACTTCTGGTGCGAGCCCGGAGTCGACGCTCACCGCGTCGAGGAGCTTCAAGGCGAGCTCCTGCCCAAGTGCGAGCATGCCGTGATACCTGATCAACAGCCGACGGATCTCGTCGTCGCGCGTCATGCAGAGATCGCCGCCTCTCCGTCGCGGAACCGGGAACCCGTCGCTGCCGGAGGCGCGCCCGACTTGCCGGCAACCCCGCGACTCAACACGCGTTCCGACGAGGCCGGACGAGACGCGGACGCGACCGCCGCAGCGGCTGGCACGCGCACGCGCCGAAATGGAGCCGACGTGCGGCCACGCTCGGATGCCGCACGACGCCGAGCGGCGGCACCACGCCGTGCAGAAACGCGCGCAGGCGCCTGGTCACACAGTCCGACAGGAGCTCAGGCGTCGAGCGGAACCGGGCGATGTGATGGCCGAATGCCCCGGTCAGACGGAGATCCCATTGCCCGAAATTTCCGGACGCCACGAGACGCACCCGCCATTTGCCGGCGAGGTGCCCGACCCCCTCACGCACGCTCCGCTTGACCAAGGCGACGATCGCGGGATCCGCGACATCGCAGATTTCGATCTCGACCACGCTGCCGACGACGATGAAAGCCGGTCCCCGCTGGATGCTGGCCGCCATGCTGCTCCCGAGCGACGTTGATACACCCCGACGAGATCGCCCACTGCGAAGCCGTGTCCCCTTCGACTTGTTCGGCTCAGCCTGGCATAGATTACTGCACCGCGGGCCTTATTTGCTAAGGAATTTCCGGAGGTAAAGATTCTCAGTCTTCAGCCGTTGAACCGTACCATGACCACCGTCACGTCGTCGCTCTGGGTCGCGTCGGCGCAAAACGTGCGCACTTCGGCCAGCAGGGCATCGAGCACGTCCTGCGGCGGCTTGTGCTGGTGAGCCTTGACCGTTTCGACCAGCCGTTCGTCGGTGAATTCCTCGCCCGCCGGATTGAGCGCCTCGGTGACACCGTCACTGAAGGCGACGATGTAATCGCCAGGCCGGAGCGCGACCGTTTCCTGATCGAAGGACGCAAGGTCGAACAGCCCGAGCACGACGCCGCCCGTCTCGAGACGACGGATGCCGGACGGGGAAACCAGCAGCGGCGGATTGTGGCCCGCATTGCAGTACGTCAACGCACCGTCAGGTCCCAGCATCCCGTAGAACGTGGTCAGGAAGCGCGACTCGATCGCCCGCCTGAACAGTCCGTGATTCAGACGGGTAATGAGCGCAGCGGCGCTGGTCTGATACGTCGCCTCGGCGCTGAACATGCCGAGCACCGCCGCGGCGAGCAGCGCCGCCGGCGATCCTTTGCCGGCCACGTCTCCCAGAATGAATCCGAACTCACCGCTCGGAAGATCGACGTAGTCGTAGAAATCGCCGCCGACGGCGCGGCACGCGATCGACGCGGCAGCCGTCGAGAAAAACGCGCCGGCGTGGGTGCCGGGCGGCAGCAGCGACTGCTGAATCGCCGCTGCGACTTTGAGCTCCTGCTCGAACTTGGCCTTGTCCAGCGCCTCGCGATAGAGGCGCGCGTTCTCGATGGCCAGCGCCGCTTCCGCCGACAGCGTCTCCAGCGCCGACTGCGCCGATGCCGACTTCAGCGCGCCGCGCTCGCGGCTGTCGAGATACAGGACGCCGATGATCTCCTCGGCGCCGCGCTGCTCGGCGCGCTCGACGTAGCGGACCAGCCGGAGCGGCGTGCAGAGCACGTGCCGCAGGCCGAGTGCGATGGTGTGCGAATGGAGCTGCGCCAGATCGTGTTCGAGCAGGTCCTCGACGATGTTCAAGCGGCCGGTGGCGAACACCGTCTCGGGGATCTTGCGGCTCGTCTCGAATGTCCGTCCCGGCAACGTGATCTTCCCGCGCGCCCGGGCCAGCTTGAACTCGAGCTGCTTCTCACGGTTGGCCAGCATGATGAACCCGCGTTCGGCCCCGGTGACGTCGATGGCCGAATCGAGCACCAGCGCCAGCACTTCGTCCAGCACGCGGCCCGAACCGAGCGCCCGCAGCCCTTCGAGAAGCGCCGCCATCTGCCGGAGCTCGGTCGCCGCCGAGATGGCGCTCCGCTCCACCGACGGCGCTTCTTCATCGATATAGAAATAGATGTCGGTGTCGCCCGCCTGCCCGAAGCGGAGCTGATCGGCATGCGCCAGGGCTCTCTCGGTCGTGATCCGCTCGCCGTTGACGAACGTGCCGAATCGCGACTGCTTGTCACGAAGGGTAATCGTGCCGTTCTCCACGGCGATCTCGGCATGAACGCGCGAGATATCCGCACCGGTCAGACGCAGATCGCACTCGCTCCGGCGGCCGATCGTGAACACGGGCTTGTCGATATTGACGATGCGCCGGCCGAGCGCATCGGTGACGACAAGCCGGGGAGCCGGACTGTTCATGATCGGTGATCAGCGGCAGTGTTCAACTCTCAACGCGCACCTCAATTCTCATCGACCTCGCCGAGCCTGAAGCTTGAAGCCTCGAGCCGGGAGCCGTGAGCCGTGAAACTCGAGAGTTGGTTTGCGGGCATTATATATCGTCGGTGCGTGTGCCTCGATTCAAACTGACGATCGAATATGCGGGGACCCGGTACAGCGGCTGGCAGATCCAGAAGAATGCGAAGACGGTGCAGGGCGAGATCGACCGCGCCGTCCGCGCAGTGACCGGCCGCCGGGATTTCGAGTTGTCTGGCTCCGGACGCACCGATGCGGGCGTGCACGCCGCCGGCCAGGTCGCCCACCTGGACGTCAGCACCACGCTGCCCGCCGACTCGCTCTGCCGCCGTCTCAACAGCGAGCTGCCCGCTGACATCAACATCCTGAGCGCGGTCCAGGTTCCGCACCGGTTTCACGCCCGGCACGACGCCATCGCGCGGCGTTACGTGTTCCAGATTGCCCGCCGCCGCACCGCCTTCGCAAAGGCGTACGTCTGGTGGGTGAAGGACCAGCTGGACGTCGAGCGCATGCAGTCTGCGGCGGCGATGTTCGTCGGCATGCGCAATTTCAAGTCGTTTGCCGCCGCCGATCGCTCTGCCGGTGAATCCCCGCTCGAACGCTCGACGGTGGTGCTGGTCGAGCGGCTCGAAATCATCGAGGATGGAGCGCTCGTGCTCGTAGGGATCGAGGGATCGCACTTCCTCTGGAAGATGGTGCGCCGGCTCGTCGGTGTCCTGGTCGCGATTGGTCGCGGCGAGCTCGATCCGGCCGGTGCGGCCGCGTTCCTCGGCGGCGACTCCGCCGTGCCAGCCACGCTGACCGCGCCGCCGTCGGGATTGTTTCTCGTACGTGTGTATTACCAGGGCGATCGGCGCAATGACCCGATCCGGCCGATTACGCCCCTAGCGTAGGACGGGCGTCCAGTTGTTGCGGAACTCGACGCCGAGGACCAGGCGGACAACATCGGCGTAGCTGGCCGCTCCGGCATCGACGCGGTTCGCCTTCAAATAGGAGTCGTACACACGCCAGCCCGCGGCGGCGACGCGTGGATTGACGTTCCTGAGGAGGCGGTCGCGGCTGGCGCGAAGGTCCAGCCGCGGGCCGGGCGCAAGCCTGCTCGAGACTGCCGCCCGGTCCCTGGCAGCGAGCGACGGCAGCAGCTCCTGGTAGAGAAAGAGCCAGCCGCTGTACCGATCGCTCGGCGAGGCCCGCACGCAGGCGAGCCATCCGAGGAAATTGGCCTCGCCTTCATTGGCGACGCCGGCGACATGGCTCCATTCGTGCGCCAGGACGAACGACCGCTCGAACGGCAGCACGTCGCTGGCAATCAACGTTTCGAGGAAATACGGATCGGTCATGCCGCTGACGCCGGCGCGCTTGAAATACCAGTCGAAGACCGTCCGCTTCGGCCGCGGGATGACCACAGCCGCCCGTCCATGTGATCCGAGCAGCTCGAGGGCTCGCCACAGTCCCTCCGCAAGCGGGCCGGTGCGATCGTCGCCGGCGGACGCGGCCGCGTGCGCCGTCTCGTAGAGAAGGTTCACCTCGTCGACTGCCGCATCGGCCATGGCGCGAGCGGCACTGGCGGTCACCGCGTCCCCGCGGAACCCCAGCTTGTCGATCATCGGCACGCGCCGGTAGTTGAATCCCCATGACGCGAGGAAACAGAGATAGAGCACGGCACACCACACGGCGGTACGGGAGGCGATCGCCGCGAATTTCGTCCCGATCGGCTGTCGGCTCACGATGTCGCGCACTGCCTGCGCGAGCCAGAGCGCTGCCAGCCCGATGACGAGACCGTCGAGCAACGCAAATCGTGTCAGGTTCGACACCGTGGTGAGGACCGGTTGCAGGATCGCGTACGCGCCCTTCGAGTACACGCGCTCGACCATCGGCGGCGGAACGACGCGCGTCCACGCTGCACCGGCGGCAACGGCGATCAGCGCCGCTCTCCAGAACATCGACTCGACACTATACTCCGGCCGCAGCCGGTCGCGTCAGCTTCACGGGTTGTGAAAGATTGGCACCAGCGCCGGATCGTGCGCGTGCAGGAACCATCGATCGAGCA
The DNA here is from genome assembly GCA_046726355.1 of Acidobacteriota bacterium. GTDB lineage: Bacteria > Acidobacteriota > Vicinamibacteria > Vicinamibacterales > CAVVIG01 > QHWF01. Next base: position 78,273 of record JBKPAI010000045.1, read on the forward strand.
CCACGTGTCGAGTGAACCGTCGGCGCCGGAGCAGCCAGGGAACGAGCCGCGCGGCCAGTGAGGCCGGCATCGGCTCCGGGACCACTTGACGGCGGTCGCGAAGGCGAAATCGATCTCGCAGTCGTTTGCTGTACCCGGCGAGCCGCTCGCGACTGTAGTCGCCGCGTGCGTCAATAATCGCCGAGGCGGCCATCAGTCCGGACTCGACCGCTGGCCGGATTCCCTCACCACTCTGGGGATAGGCCAGGCCGGCGGCATCGCCGACGAGCAGCACGCCCGCGTCGATCGCGCGCCGTCGAGGCTGGTCCGAGATGAGGTAGGCGTGGCCGCGCCAGCGCCAGCGCGCGGCAGCGGGAATTCTTGCACGCGCGCGCAGAAAGGCCACGAACTCCGCGCTGGCAGGCGGCAGCGACTTGCGGTCCAGGCGACCGATTCCGATGTTGAGATACTCTCCTTTTCGAAACAACCAGCCATAGCCGTTGAGATCGCGGGAGAAGTAGAGCTCCGGAATCTCCGGCGTCGTCGCCCAGCGGGGGCCATCGTCCGGTTCAAGGGGAAACTCCGCTTCGTGCGCGACAACCACCGGCGCGCCTTCCAGGGCCGGGTTCAGATATCGCGCCACCGGGCAGAAGTGACCGCCGGCACCGATCAGCATGGGGGTCGTGACCGAGCCGTTCACGATCCAGTGCGCCCCATCGCGGCGGATGCTCGAAACCGGGGTCCCCAGCCTCAGGCGCGCACCGGATCGGCGCAGGAGATAGTGATCGAATTCACAGCGGCGGATCCCGAAGCTGACCGGCCGGTCGTACGTGGTCTCGATTTCGCGCGTCCCGCCGATCATGCCGGTACGAAATCCGGCGATGGGCTGAAACGTCCGCCCGTGCCTGTAGTCGTCGCAGTCAATGTGAAGAGCGGCAATCACCTGAGGAGTGATCCAGCCGGCGCATACCTTGTCGCGGGGAAACGCGGTCCCGTCCATCACCAACACGTCGAGGCCGGCCTGCCGCAGGCTCCACGCGCACGACGACCCGGCTGGCCCGCCGCCGATGATCAGGACGTCACAGGTATGCGTCATGATCGAGTCTTGAGTTTTGAGTCTCGAGGACGCTCATGCTCAGAACTCAGAACGTCACCGACACGCTGCTCAGCCCTCAACTCTCGTCCAGGGAATGGCGTTACTGGAGCCTCGCGCGAATACGACCTGAAACAACTGCATCCAGCCGGTCGCAAACGCTGCCTGCGAGCCGGTCAGATACAGCCGCCACGCTCGAACGAACCGATCATCGAACATGCCGGCGATCCGCTCGGCCGCGCCTTCGAAGCGGCGGCGCCAGTGGTCGAGCGTTTTCGCGTAGTGCAGCCGGAGATTCTCGACATCGAGCACCGAGAGCTCGTGCGGCTCGAGAATGTGCTGGAACACCTCGCGAAGCGTCGGCGGGTACGCGCCGGGAAAGATCCGGCGGCGGATCCAGGGATTCAGCGGCATGCGCTGGTTGCGTCCGATAAAGTGGAGCAGACCGCGCCCGCGCGTGCCAATGGAGCGATCGATGACCTCGCCGAGGGTCTCGAAATCCGCCGCGCCGACGTGCTCCAGCATGCCGACCGACACGAATGCATCGTACTGCCCTTTGACGTTGCGATAGTCGTCTTCGATATATTCGACGCGGCCGGCCATCCCTTCTTCTGTCGCGCGGCGGCGAGCATAGGCGATTTGTTCGCGCGAAAGATTCAGCGCCGTCACCCTCACGCCGTAGTTCTTCGCCATGAACAACGCGAGCGCCCCCCAGCCGCACCCGGCTTCAACGACGCGTTCGCCAGGCTTGAGCCACAGCTTGCGGCAGACGAGATCCATTTTTGCGGCCTGTGCCTCTTCGAGACCGCAGCCCGGCGACGGAAAGTAGCCGCAGGTATAGACCATGTCACGATCGAGCCACAGCCGATAAAACTCGTTTCCGAGATCGTAGTGCTGGTGCACGTTTTCCTTTGCCTCGCGCAGGCCGTTCGATTGCTGCCACAGCCACCACGGGCGCGGCTTCGCCACCAGCGCCCGATACGTCGCCTCCAGCATGCCGAGAAGATCCCCGTGGATCTCGACGTCGCCGAACATGTAGGCCTCGCCGAAGTTCAGGTCGGGATCCCAGACCCAGCTGAGAAGGGCGTGCCGGTTCCTGAACACGACCGTTGCCACCGGAGGTCCGGCCGCCGACGGGAGCTCGAACCCGTCCCACAGCACGAAACGAAGCGGCGCAGATGGCACGGCCTGTTGAATGCGGGCCAGCGCCCAGCGGTCGAACCGCGTCGACGCCGGTGCGCTGATGTCGCTGGGACTGTGATCTCTGAGGGCGACGTGCGATCTCACAAGCTCCTCCATCGCTTGTCGACCGACTGGATAAAGTTACCCGTATTTTACTGTTGGGCTGACCGTCGAGGGAACGGGCCGTGCTTCAGCCGAGCTTGCACGACAAACTTGACACTTCGTACACATTCACGCCGTGCCAGCACGGCTCGGGAGGTTTCGTCATGACCGAACAGCGCCCGCCGGTTCGCATCGATCCTCTGCCCGACCGGCCGAACCTCGAGATGCAGCACAGGCGCGCGAAGGAGCTGCTGCGCGCCGTGTGGAACGGCGACGCAGAAGCACTCGCCCGCATCCGCGCGCTGCACCCGAAGCCGCCGGCGCCCGAGGCGGCGACGCTGGCCGACGCGCAGCTGGTGGTTGCCCGCGGCTACGGCTTCGAGACCTGGGCAGCCTTGAAGCGGAAGATCGAATCGCTCACCCGAGCGCCGCTGGACCGATTTCTGATCGCATTGCGCGAGCGCGACGTCGATCAGGTCCGCGAGTTGCTGCGGGCGCATGCTGATGTGCGTGCCGCCGTCAACGACCCGATTGGCCCCTTCGGTGGTCGGCCGGTGGCGATGGCGAAGAAGCATCTGCCGCTCCTCGATGTCCTGCTCGAGTACGGCGCGGACCTCAATCTCAAGAGCGCGTGGGGGGCCGGCGGCTTCGGTCTTCTCGAATACGACTGTACGCCAGAGGAAGCAGCGCCTCTCATCGAGCGAGGTGCGGTGGTCGACATCTTCGCTGCGGCACACCTGGGCATGTTCGAACGTTTGCGCGACCTCATCGACCGCGATGCCTCGCTCGTGCACGCGCGCGGCGGCGACGGAAAAACACCTCTGCACTGCGCCCGCACCGTCGAGATCGCGCAGTACCTGCTCGATCGCGGCGCCGAGATCAACGCGCGTGACGTGGACCACGAATCGACGCCGGCGCAGTACCTGGTCGGCGACGCGCCTGATGTCACGCGGCTGCTCGTGGCGAACGGCGCCTGGTTCGACATCTTCATCGCCGTCGGGCTGCGCGATCCGGTCCTGGCCCAACGCTGCCTGCGTGACGATCCTGACGCGTTGAACCACCGCACCTGGCAGGGCAAGTACAAGGTCGTGCACGATGGCCGACGGGCCGCGACGCACGAAGCGATCGGCGATCATCGCGGCGATATCTACCGGTGGGTATTCGGTCACAATGTCTCGGCGCTGGACGCGGCCATCCGTCTCGGCTACGACGACATCGTCCAGTTGCTCCTATACCACGCCTCGCCCGCGCAGCGGCTGCTGGCCGCATGCGCGAAGGGCGACCGCGCGGCCGCCGAAACCGTCGTCGCCTCGCATCCGGGCATCGTTGCCACGCTCACGCCCGACCAGATGCGGTTGATCGCGGACCGGGCCTACGCCAACGACACCGCGGCTGTGGCGCTGCTGCTGGACCTCGGGTTCGATCCGAGGGTCCGCGGGGTGGACGAATGGGAGCCCATTCGCTGGGCGGCGTTTCACGGCAACGCGGAAATGGTCACGCGGCTTCTGCCTCGTGGTGCGCCGATTGGCGTCCCCGATCCGACCTACGGCGGCACGCCGTTGGGTCAGTGCTTGTACGGATCGCTGCACGGGTGGGAACGGACGACGGGCGACTTCGCGACCACGATCCGGCTGCTGCTTGAAGCGGGCGAACGACCAGACCCCGCGGCCCTGCCGACCGGCCGCGACGATGTGGATGCTGTGCTGCGGGAACATTTCGCGGCCGGCGCCGGCGCCGGCTGAGCGGACCGACGAAATCACCAGATTCGCTGCCACCACTTCATCCCGGCGATGCGCATCCGATTGCGGACATCCGCAACCAGCCACCCCTGAGGTCGGCCAGGCGTTGCGCTTCACGCTCTGACCAGCGCGATCATCGCGCAGACGGCCGAAAACGGAAGTAAGGTATGGTCGCCGAGTGCTGGAGGCAGCGATGCCCAAACGACCTTTTGTTTTCTCCGCTCATCTCCGTTCGTCCGTTCCTCTGCGGTTTACCGTTCTCTCCGTGCCTTCCGTTCGGCCGAAGAGCAACACAGGCGAACGGAGAACGACCAGGATCGCGGCGGCTGCGGCGATCGCTCTGGTCAGCACGAGTGCGGTTCTTTCACAATCCCGCCCGCAGGCCAGCGCGGTGGTTTACGACGGTGCCCGCCTGATTCCCGGCGACGGGAGCGCACCGATCGAATCGGGCGCCTTTGTCGTGCAGAACGGCCGCATCACGGCCGTTGGTCGCAAGGGCGCTCTGACGCCTCCGGTGGGAGCGGCTCTTGTCGACCTGACCGGCAAAACCGTCATCCCGGCGATGGTCAACGTGCACGTCCACATCGGATACGAGGGCTACACGAGCTGGGGCGCGGAGAACTACACATCGCAGAACGTGCTGAATCACCTCGAGCGCGAAGCGTTCTACGGTGTCGCGGCCGCCCAGTCGGTCGGCAGCAGTCCCACCGATCAGGCCCTCAGGTTCCAGCAGGATCAGCGGGACGGAAAATTTCCGTCGGCCTCGCGCTTCCTGTTCATGCCCGGCATGGCGCCGCCCAACGGCGGGCCTGACGCGGTGCTGCTCAAGGGCACGACTGCGTTGCATGCGGTCTACGAGGTCACGACGGCGGCAGAGGCTCGCGCGGCGATCCAGACGATGGCGCGCAGAAAGCTCGAGAGCGTCAAAATCTGGGTCGACGATCGACGGGGCACGTACCTGAAGATGACGCCGGAGGTCTACAACGCCATCATCGACGAGGCGCACAAGCACCGGATGATGGTCCACGCCCACGCCACGACGCTGGCGGATCAGAAGGCCGTCGTCGGTGCCGGCGCTGACGTGCTGGTACATACCGTCGCGAACGAAAAACTCGACGACGAGTTCCTCTCAATCCTCAGGCAGAAAAAGCCGTACTGGACAACCGTTATCGGGCTCGGCGACCGCCCCGAGTTGTGCGACAGCGATCCGTTCGTCGATCAGACGCTGCCCGCGGACATCGTCGCGGCGATCCGGGCGACAAAGGAGGCGAGGCCGCTGGCACCGAGCTGCGGCCCGCGACCGGCGGCGGCAACCCGGGACGAGACGCTGGCGGGCAATTTTCAGAAGATGATCGCTGCGGGGGCGCGCCTGGTGCTCGGCACGGATGCCGGCATTCATCCCGGATACACGTTCGGTTCAGCGGAACATCACGAGATTGCGCGATGGGTGCAGTTCGGCCTGTCGCCGGCCGATGCCATTGTTGCCGCAACCTCGAGACCGGCGGCCGCGACGGGGCTCGCCGATCTCGGCGTGCTCGCCGCCGGCAGGAGCGCAGATTTTCTGGTGCTCGACGCCAATCCGCTCGACGACATCCGCAACACACGCCGGATCGCGGCCGTTTACCTTCGCGGCATGCGACTCGACCGCGACCGGCTGCTCGCACGGTGGAGAGTGAAATCGTGATCGTGAAGTTATGAGTATTGAGTATTGAGTGGTGAGTCGCGAAGTCGTGAATTGAGACGCGACTCGTAACTCAAGACTCACAACTCAGGACTTCTCCTTATTCGAGCACGACCTTGTCGAACCGATAGCTGAACTCGTTGGCGACGTACACGGTTTTTTCATCCGGGCAGGCGATCGCGTGGATTGAGTCGAACTTCGGGGCACAGCGTAGCACTGCGGGGAACGGCGCGTGATGAAATTGCGCGGCGGGCAGAATCGGAGGGCGCGAAAATCGGATCGGAGGCGAGTGTGAACTGACGTTCGGGCCCTGGGTCGACCGAGCCCGAACGCCGAGATCGCTGTAGTGCAGGCCTTCAGGCCTGCCCGGGGCGGACCTGAAGGTCCGCACTACACTTGCGCGCGCTTACCTGGAGGTCGGCTCGTTGCGAATGGCGCTGCGATATTCGGTCAACACTTTGTTCACCGCGCGCTCGGCCTGCTGCAGGTCCTCGCGGCTCAACGACTGATCCTGATTACCCTTGAACTGGTTCTTGATCTCTGCGTCGATCGACTGAATCAGATCGGTCCGACGTGGGTTCATCACGGTCATGCTGCACCTCCGGGAGGGACGCAGTTATAGCACGGCGTCTTGCGATCTCAGCTCAACGGTTCTGCATTGAACTGCACTGCAAATGACCGTAAATGATCGTCTACCGCGGAGGACGCGGAGGTTCAATCCTGAAAGCAACGATTCCTCCTGTCCTCCGTCGTGAAACGGTGTTCATTTGAACGGTCTTCGCCGCATCTTCACAATTCGTTCATGAACGGTTGCGACACTGCTCCTGAACGCAATTCCAGGAGGACGTCATGGATCGAGTTGGTGTTCGGATCGTGGTCGGCATCGTGATACTCGCAGCCCTCGTGACCGTCGGCGCGTACACCTACAACCTCGGCATTGCTCGCGGCATGGCCGAGAGCGGCAGAGTCGTCGGCGGCGCAGGCGTACCGATCGTCGCGTTGTGGCACCCGTGGGGACTGGGGTTCGGGTTCTTCCCGTTCTTCCCACTGCTGTTCATTCTCTTCTGGGTGTTCGCTGTGCGCGGCTTGTTCTGGCGCGGCGGCTGGCGCCGCCGATCCTGGGACGACCGGGTGCCGCCCGCATTCGAGGAATGGCATCGCCGGCTGCATGAAGCCGAGACGCCGGCGAAACCGGCGGCGGACGGCGGTGTCCGGTAACGCGCGACGAGCCCTGTTCGAGAAACAATCCCATGAAGCAGATCCTCGTCGTGGACGATGAGCCGCGAATCGCCGAAATCGCGAAGGACTATCTCGAACGCGCCGGGTATCGCGTCGCGATTGCCGCCAACGGTATCGACGCTGTCAGTTTCGCGACACGCCACCATCCGGATCTCATCGTCCTCGACCTGGGGCTTCCGCACATGGATGGCCTCGACGTGACGCGCAGGCTGCGAAAAGAGTCGAACGTGCCGATCATCATGCTCACGGCGCGAGTAGACGAGAACGACAAGCTGATCGGCCTCGAGCTCGGCGCCGACGATTACGTCACGAAGCCGTTCAGTCCGAAGGAGCTGGTCGCCCGCGTGCGCGCGGTGTTCCGCCGGATCGACGCCGCCCCGGAGCGGGGACATATCGTCCGCGCCGGCGACGTCACGCTCGACAAGGAGCGGATGCAGGTGAGTGTCGGCGATCGGCCGATCGACCTCACGGCAACCGAGTTCGAGCTGCTGGCGACGCTCGTGCGACAGCCCGGCCGTGTTTTCACGCGAGCCCAGCTCCTCGATGCCATTCGCGGCATCGAGGCGGAGTCGTCCGATCGCGCCATCGACGCACATGTGAAGAACGTGCGGCGCAAGCTGGAGGCTGATCCCCGGAACCCGCGCTACGTCCTGACGGTGTACGGGGTGGGATACAAGTTCGCCGAGTGAGTGGCGAGGCGGGATGCGCAGGATGGGCGAGACGGGCAGGATGGGTGGGATCGTGGGACGGACATGATGCGATCTCCGTCCCGCCCTCCCTGTCCATCCCGCCTCTCCCGCCCGTCCCGCCCTGAAATTTTGAGGCGCGCGCGGTTCTTTCGCCGTTTCGCGGCCGTCGCCTTCGCCGTCATGCTGTTCGGCGTATGCGGCGCCCTGGCGCTCGCATGGCTCACCGCAACCGCGCTTGGCATCATCGGACCTGGGGCGCGCGGTGCCGCGTCGGTCCTCCTCTTCGGCGGCCTGGCCGGCGCGGCCGGCGTGGTCCTGATCGTTCGCCGCACGATGCGCCGCGTCGGTACGCCGCTTCGCGACGTGATGGAAGCGGCAGAACGCGTCGCCGATGGCGATTACTCGGTGCGCGTGACCGAACAGGGGCCGCCCGCAATTCATGGTCTGACCCGGGCGTTCAACACGATGGCCGAGCGTCTTCAACGGCACGATCGGCTCCGCCGCGATCTGATGGCCGACGTGGCCCATGAACTGCGGACGCCGCTGGCGGTGATCCAGGGCAAGCTCGAAGGGCTGCTCGACGACATCTATCCGCGCGACGACGGTCATCTGACGGAGCTGCTCGAAGAGGCACACGTGCTGTCGCGCCTCATCGAGGACTTGCGGACGCTCGCGCTGTCGGACAGCGGCGCGTTGAAGCTGCAGAAGGACCTGACCGATCTTGGCGCGCTTGCGGCGGAGGCGACGCGGACGGTCGCGGCCGGCGCCCGCGCCCGCGGTGTCGCGGTGGGCGTCGAGGCGGCCGCCAGTCTGCCGCCGGTTTCAGTCGATCCGGTGCGGATTCGAGAAGTGTTGACGAACCTGCTCTCGAACGCGATTCGTCACACACCGGCCGGCGGATCGGTGACGGTACGGGTGGCATTCGCCGGGAACGGCGGAGTCCAGATCGTTGTGCAGGATACGGGCAGCGGCATGGCACCCGAGGACATCGAGCGTGCATTCGAGCGCTTCCACAAAGGGCCGGAGTCGCGTGGCGCGGGCCTGGGCCTGTCGATTGCCCGCAGCCTGATCGTCGCGCACGGAGGGGAGATTCAGGCCTCGAGTGCGCCGGGTCGCGGCACGGCGATGACGATCACTCTGCCGAAGGAGTAGCGGGCAGGATAGGCAGGATAGGCAGGATAGGCAGGATAGGCAGGATAGGCAGGATAGGCAGGATAGGCAGCTCGCCCGTCCTGCCCGTCTTGATCACTCGGCCCGGGAAACCGGCCGCTGTTCGGGAGGCGGCGGGGGCGGCGGCCATCCCGACCCACCGATGGACGGTGGCTCCGGCCAGTTGTCGATCAGGCTGTTGATGAAAAATGCGAGACCCACAACGACGAGGAAACCACCGACGCCAATAGCGACCTCCGAATCGCGGGCCGTGAACCCGATGAGCAGCATCAGGCCGAACCCGACGCCGATCAGCGTGACACCAGCGCGACGGTGGCGGCCGGCCCCCGATCGGAACCGATGACGTTCGAGGCGGTGCATCGTCCGATCGAACCCCCGCGGGTCGACCTCAGGCGGCGGCACAAGGCCGCGCTCGATCATGGCGATGCGCTCGCGGATTTCCAGTTCACGCGTGCGCGCTCTCGCCACAGCCTGGACGCTCGCGTAAATGAACGCCCCGATAATGGTGACGATCGGAATCCAGAATACGCTCACTTCCATCTCGTCCACTGCCCTCCGTGGGGACGCTTGACCTCGAACACCTGATTAGACTGGAACGGTCTGTGAATTGTTTCACTCCACCCGGGCGGCCGTGTATCGCCAGCTCGCCGGCTTCAGCCCCGCTTCGTCGGTTGAAACAATTCCCGTCGCGGGACGATCTAATAAACTGATTTCAGATTCGAGTCCGCCGCCGTAACGTTGAAGGCGCATGTCCGCCAGCAACGAGCGTGAGCTCGTGGAGCGCTGCCGTTCAGGCGACGAACGCGCCTTTCAGGAACTGATCGATCACTACAAGGACCTGGTATTCGCCGTGATTGCTCGCACGGTTCAGGATCGCTCGCGCGCCGAGGATCTGGCGCAGGAGGTGTTTCTGCGGATCCACCGCGGACTGCCCTATTTTCGCGGCGAAGCCCGGCTCTCGACCTGGGTCTATCGGATTGTGGCAAACGTCTGCCTGCAGGAACAGCCACGGCCGGCAGCACTGTCACTCGATGATGAGCGGACCGGCGCGCGCGCCGCGGGGGCTTCAGATCGTCAGTTCAGCGACCTCGAGCTGCGCGACCGGCTCGAAAAAGCCATCGCCCGCCTGCCACCCCATTACAAGCTCGTGATCGCCGCGCATTATCTCGACGGCGTGCAGTACGAGGACCTCGCCGACGCGCTGCAGCTTCCACTCGGCACCGTCAAGACACATCTGCACCGTGCGAAACAACAGCTGCGCCGGCTGCTCGAGACGGAACTGCGATGAATGCCATTCGCGGTCGATCCGGAACGGACAACGCAGTGGACCATGTCGCCATACAACGCAGAGGCTGCAAAGGACGCCAAGAAAAACAGTATGACTCTGCGGCCTTCTCGGCTTTTGCGTTCGAGGAGCCCCTGGTGGTTGTCTGCGAGCTCCGCGAGTTCTGCGTTGGACGTCGTTCTGGATCCTAAGATGATCGGCGGCGTTGAATTATGTTCTGTGATGAAACGCTCGCCGCTGTCGAGGCCGTGGCCGCGGGTGAATTGACGCCGCACGGGCGAGTTGCCGATCATCTGGCGACCTGTCCCAATTGTGCGGCCGCGCTCGACAGCGCACGCCGACTCGAACGTCTGCTCCAGGCGCGTCCCGCCCCGCGCCCGCCGGCGCATTTCACGGCCCGCACGCTGACGCGCATCCGCCGCGCCCGGTGGCGCCGCGAACAGTTTCTCGACGTCGGCTTCAATGTGGCGATCGCCGCGATCGTGGCCGCGGTGGTCGCCGGCATCTGGATGCTGCTCAACCGCAGCGGTCTCGGCGCGGTCAGCGGCGACGTCGTCGGCCTGTTCGAGACCGGGGTCGTCGCCCTCGCTCGCCGGGTGGCACCATCAGTGCCGCGGTATGCGGGCGCGAGCGCGCTCGTGCTGACGGCGCTGGGCCTCTGGTGGTGGGCCGAACGGTCGGACGGTATCGAAACCTAGGGCTGCTGAGGAACCCGACATTCACGCAGAATCCGCTGAAACCGCAGAGAATCCTTGGGAAAAGACTCTGCGGTCTCTGCTTCTACGCCCCCGCGACCCAGACAAGCTGCAGGCACTGCGGACAGGCATAGGCCATCCGCAGGTCACCCTCAAACGACACGAAACCGCCACGCCCCTCGGTCGCACACGACGGGCAAATCGCCGCCGCGTCGGCGTCGAGCGTGGCGACCTTCAGCAGCCGTCCCGTCGTCGGGCAGGGAATGGTCGGCGGGCTGAGGGCGCGACGGGACACATGGGCATGCCCATCGTGCGTGGTATGCCACGTGAAAAGGCCGTGATAGAGATCCGTCCGATTGCCACCGGGTTCCTGGACGCGCATAATCGCGGCGGATGGTAGCATATGGCCGAGCTGAGCGCCAAACACACGCAGTCCCGGCACAACCCACGTGCTACCCTGAACCGTCCGGAGCTCGGGCGAAAGTGGCGGAACTGGCAGACGCGCCGGACTTAGGATCCGGTAGCCGCAAGGCTATGGGGGTTCGAGTCCCCCCTTTCGCACCATATGAAGACTGAATTCGTCGACGTCAACGAAACCCGGAAAAACGTCCGCGTGGAAATTCCGAGCGATATCGTCAATGCCGAGATCGATCGGATTGCACGCGATTACTCGAAAAAGGCCCGGATCCCGGGGTTTCGACCCGGCAAGGCGCCGGCCCGGGTCATCAAGCAACGATATAAGGATCAGATCCTGCATGATGTGGCGCACGATCTGATCCCGCGCGCGGTCGACAATGCCTTGCGCGAACGGGGGCTCGAACCGCTGGACACTCCGGACGTGCGCGACGTGACGCTCGAAGAAGGGCAGCCGTTGACGTTCACGGCGGCATTCGACCTGCTTCCGCCGTTCGACCCGGGCGATTTGTCGACCATTACTCTCCGACGGCCGCGCGTGGCGATCGATGACGAGGCGGTCGCCGGTGCGCTGCAGCGCCTGCGCGACCGGGCGGCTCGCTTCGAGCCGGTGGAGGGACGTGGAGTCGACCACGGCGATACCGTCGTGCTCGATCTCGAGCGTCAGGACCCGGGCGGCGATCGGCAGTCGCATCGCGACGTCAACGTCGAGCTGGGCGGCAAAGCGAACCCGCCCGGCTTCGATGAACAGCTGCTCGGCCTGACGATCGGGCAGACGAAAGCGTTCACCATTCACTATCCGGGCGACTACCCGATTGGGGAGATGGCGAACCGCGACGTTTCGTATACAGTCACTGTCAAAGGCCTGAAGCGGCGCGTGCTCCCCGATCTTGACGACGAGTTTGCGAAGGATCTTGGTGAGTTCGATACGCTGGAGGCGCTCAGCCGGCGCGTGCGCGCGGATCTCGAACAGGAGGCCGGACGGGCTGCCGATCGCCAGGTCCGATCAGAGCTCATGAAAGAGCTGTCGACGCGACTGCCCTTCGAAGTGCCGGCGTCGCTCGTCGAACGTGAGCTGGAACGGCGTCTCGAGGAATTCGCGCGCGGACTGGCCGAACAGCGGGTCGATCCCCGTGAGACCGGCATTGATTGGGCGGCGCTGCGAGACAGCCAGCGGCAGGCTGCGCGCGAAGCCGTGGCCGCAATGCTCGTGCTCGATGAGATCACGCGGCGCGAACACCTGACGGTGACCGAGGAGGAGATCGAGCGGGAAGTCGGCCGGTATGCCGAGCAGACCGGGCGAACGTCGGCTGCGGTCCGTGCGGCGCTCGAAAAAGAAGGCGGCCTGGCGCGCGTGTCGGCGGGGCTGCGGCGGTCGAAGTCAATTGACTTCGCACTGGCGCATGCTACAATCGCGGGTGAGTCCTGAGACGGTCCCGCATCCGAACTCCCCCGACAGCATCAACGGTTGAAATCTATGCGATCCGATCCCTACCTGCAGCTCGTCCCGATGGTCGTTGAACAGACCAACCGGGGCGAGCGCGCGTACGATATCTTCTCGCGGCTGCTGAAAGACAGCATCATCTTCATCGGCACGCCAATCGATGACAACATCGCCAACCTGGTCATCGCGCAGATGCTCTTCCTGGAGGCAGAAGACCCCGACCGGGACATCATGCTCTACATTAACAGTCCTGGCGGGTCGATCACCGCCGGGCTGGCTATTTATGACACGATGCAATTCATCAAGCCGGATGTCCAGACCACATGCATCGGCCAAGCAGCTTCGATGGCAGCGGTGTTGCTGGCGGCCGGGGCCAAGGGCAAACGCTATTCCCTGCCGAATTCACGGATCGTCATCCATCAGCCCCTGATGTCTGGATTGGCCGGCCAAGCGACCGATATTGATATTGCAGCCCGGGAAATCCTCCGCATGCGCGAACGTATCAATTCCATCCTGGTGAGCCACACGGGCCAGCCTGAGAAACGTATCCAGGAGGATACAGAGCGCGACTACATCATGACCGCCGACCAGGGGAAAGAATACGGTATTATTGATGATGTCATCCGGAAAAGACTCTAACGGACGCGGCCTGGCGGCTGGGGGTTAAGGGCTGAGCAACATGGTAAAAAAAGCCGGGGAAACCGAAGTCCTGCGGTGCTCCTTCTGCAACAAGGACCAGAACGACGTCCGAAAGCTGATTGCCGGGCCGACCGTGTTCATCTGCGATGAGTGCGTCGAAGTCTGCAACGACATCATCGCCGACGACAATCGGTTCGAAAACCGGGGGACGCGGTCGTCGCTGCCGACGCCACAGGAAATCAAGAAATTCCTCGACGAATACGTCATCGGCCAGGAGCGGACGAAGAAGAAGCTCGCGGTGGCCGTCTACAACCATTACAAGCGCATCGAGATCCAGAAGCAGCCGCGCAGCCGCAATGACATCGAGCTGACAAAGAGCAACATTCTGCTCATCGGTCCGACCGGCACCGGCAAGACGCTGCTCGCTCAGACGCTCGCCAAGCTCCTCTCGGTCCCGTTCACGATCGTCGATGCCACGACTCTGACCGAAGCCGGCTATGTCGGCGAGGACGTCGAGAACATCATCCTCAAGCTGCTGCAGGCTGCGGGCGGCGATATCGAGAAGTGCCAGCAGGGCATCATCTATATCGACGAGGTCGACAAGATCTGCCGGAAGGACGAGAACCCGTCGATCACGCGCGATGTGTCGGGCGAAGGCGTGCAGCAGGCGCTCTTGAAGATTCTCGAGGGCACCGTCGCCAACGTGCCTCCGCAGGGCGGGCGGAAGCATCCGCACCAGGAGTTCTTCCAGGTCGATACGACGAACATTCTCTTCATCTGCGGCGGCGCCTTCGTGGGCCTCGACAAGCAGATCGAACGGCGCGTCGGCAAGAAGACGCTCGGCTTCCGGGCCGATGTCAAATCGCTGCGCGGCCGCGACGTCGGCGCGACCCTCGAGCAGTTGGAGCCGCAGGACCTGATCAAGTTCGGTCTCATCCCGGAATTCGTTGGCCGGTTGCCGGTGATCGGTACGTTGCACGAGCTCGACAAGGCGGCGCTGGTGCAGATCCTGACGCAGCCGCGGAACGCCATTACCCGTCAGTACGTGAAGCTGTTCGAGTACGAAAACGTCAAGCTCCGCTTCAGCGATGATGCGCTCGATGCCATTGCTGAGTCAGCGCTCGAGCGCAAGATCGGCGCGCGCGGCCTCCGCATGATCATCGAAGACCTGATGCTCGACCTGATGTATCAGGTTCCCAACCAGAAGAAGGTCCGTGAGGTCACCATCACTCGGGAGGTGGTGCTCGCGAAAGACAAGCCGATAACACTCATCGAGAAGGCCGGCTAGCTGACGCCCGTGAATCGGGTAATCTGGTAACTGGGTCGAGGGGCAATTGGATGGTTCAATTGCCTCATCCAGGGATCGGATTGGGCTGATTCCTCGATCACCAGATTTCGCTATGGAGTCTCCGTTGGAAGTTTACGAAACGCTCCCCATCGTCCCGCTCCGGGACGTCGTGGTCTTCCCGCACATGATGATGCCGTTCGTGATTGGACGGCCGTCGTCCACACGAGCGCTCGAACACGCCCTGCTGAAGGACAAGCGGATCTTCCTGGCGGCCCAGCACGATGCATCGATCGACGATCCCCGGCCGGAAGACATCTACACGATGGGGTGCGTGGCCAACGTCGTCCAGAGCCTGAAGCTGCCCGACGGCAATATCAAGGTGCTAGTCGAGGGTGTGGATCGGGCCCGTGCCGTTGAGTGGAAGGAAGACAAAGGCTTCTACCGCGTCGTCGTCAAGGTGCTGCCGAAGCAGCGCGAGACGAGCAGCGATGCGGAGACCACCATGAGCCGCGTGGTGTCGCTGTTCGAGCAGTACGTGAAGCTGTCGAACAACCTGCACTACGACGCCATGATCGCCGCCGTGCGCGTGGATGATCCGGGCAAGCTCGCGGACACGATCGCCGCGCACCTGCTCGTCGGTGTCGACGAAAAACAGAACCTGCTCGAGATCATTTCCCCAATCGAACGTCTGAACCGCATCGCCGGAATCCTCGAGATCGAGGTGGACAAGCTCCAGGTGGATCGCCGCATCCAGTCGCGCGTGAAGAAGCAGATGGAGAAGGCGCAGAAGGAGTACTACCTCAACGAGAAGATGAAGGCGATCCAGAAGGAACTGGGCCGCAAGGAC
>JBKPAI010000046.1:0-20315 GCA_046726355.1 Acidobacteriota bacterium
TCGAACGATGGCCTTCCTCCCTGGAATCCGACGGCGCTCGCCAGCGCGTCGGGATTCAACGCGGTCACGCCCGGATCGAAGTAAAACGCTCCGCGCGGCCCCTCGCCCAACTCCGGCTGCCAGTGGCGCATCAGGTGATGAACGAAATCAAACCCGGCTCGGACATCGTGCGTGCCCTTCATCCAGCTGGCGTTGGTGTTGAACGTATACGACTGGTCGTTACGGTAGAGAGGATTCCAGCCTTCAGGATTGCCGAGCGGCGAAAACCCGGAGATGTACAAGGGAGGCATTCCGCTCTCCCGGCGATCCGGACCGTTGGTCCCCGGAATACCGAGCACCTCCGATCCGAAGTTCGTGCCGAGGTCCGGGGGTTCCACGTTCTGGCCAAAACGCGTCCAGCCGAGCGTGCCGTCGATCAGGAACGTGCGTGAGACGGTATACGTCTGCCCGATGCCTGCGATCTGCACGAGCGTGGAGCCGTCTCCAAGTCCGCCAGCGCACAAACAAGCGCCTCCAGCCTGACCGAGACTGAAGTCGCCGTGAACAAGCGCGTCCATGGCGCTGTACTTGAACCAGAGTTGGTGTTTCTCATTGCGGTTCCAATTCACCTTGGCATCGACGTTATTGCGATTCAGACGTTGGATCCCGGTGTTGAAGTAGTTGTCGTTATCGCCAGGCTGGTTGGGAAGGGGAACGAGTGCCAGCATCTTCATCATCGGACCGTTCAAACGCGACTGCGGGATCACGTTGACCCGCCCGCCGCTCGCAAAGACAGCCCGGGCGGTGCCGTCCAGATTGCCCGAGAACGGATCGAACACCATGCCCTGCCTGAGCGGCACGGAAGCACCCTCAGTCGTGGGTACCATGATCGCGTTGCCGTTGCGGTTCAGGATTTGCGCGCCGAGCATCCGGCTGAAGTCGCCGGTGCGGAAGTCGGGCGGCGCGACCGACGAGCGGACCGACGTACCGATTCGTTCGAACGTCCCTTCGTAGTTCCCGAAGAAAAACAGCGTGTTCTTCTTGATTGGACCGCCGAGGTTGCCACCATCGATGTTGCGCCTGCCGATCGGTTTGTCCGTGACCCCGGCGCGCTTTTCGTCCCACGTGAACGTGCGCAGCGCACTGTTGTCGTGCAGCGCGAACGCGGTGCCGCGCAGTGTGTTCGTGCCCGACTTCGTGATCACCGTAACCGCGGCGCCACCCGTGATCCCCTGCTCGGCATCGAAACTATTCGTCGCGATGTTGACTTCCTGGATGCTCTCCACCGGCGGGACGTACACCGCGTGATGCGGCATCGTGACCAGGACGTCTGCGGATCCGTCCACACGCATGTTGTTCGCGCCGCGCTCCTGACCGTTGATATTCGTTGTCAGCGCGCGTCCCGGCGTATCGGTGACGGCGTTCTGAAAACGAGCGGGGGTGGCGCCTGGAACGAGATTGATCAGCGACTGGAAGTTACGGTAGTTGGACAGCGGCAGATTTTCCATCGCACGCGTATCCAGATTCACGCTGATATCGGACTTCGTCGTCTGAAGCAGGGCGGTCGTACCCAACACGCTCACTTCTTCGGCAAGCGCCCCCACCTGGACCGTGGCGTTGATACGCGTGACCGCATTGATCGACACAGTGACTGGCCTTTGCGTGTAGGTCTTGAACCCGCTCGCGCTGATCGAAAGATCGTACGTACCCTCCGGCAGGTTCGGAATCGAATAGTAGCCGGCGGTGTCGCTTGTCGCCTGCCGGGACAGCCCGGTTGACGTATTCGTCACCGTCACGGTCGCAGCGGGAACCACCGCCCCCGTTTGATCGGTCACGTTTCCAACGATGGAGCCGTAGAGCACCTGCGCTGATGCAGGCCGGGCCGCATGGCCCATGAACGTGAGGCTGGTGGCCAGGCAGGACACAAGGATCACGAGCCGAGGGGGCTTATCGCGGCGTTGCACTGTACCCCTCCCTTAATCTGTTGGGACCACGGCTGAACGGAACAGAAACCCCACGGGAACGTACGCGCATCGACGGACCAGACCTCGCGCGGCGGGCGGCGAGCATGTTTGTTCGGCGAACTTCACTTGTCAACCTCATTGTTCTCATTGTTCGGACTGCAGAGCTGGCTCGTTCCTGGATACGATCATGACGCCGGTTTGGTCGCCAGTGCTCGTGCCCCGCAACCGGGGGAACAGCAAAGTCCCTGCAGCCTGCACGTGGACCAACATGCCGAACGCGACCTGGATTGCGGCTTGTGGACACGGCAGGAGTTGTTCTGGCTGAAAAGGGCGTTCTCTAAACGTACTTTGCGATGTCGCGCCCCTGCACCGCCCCTGCTTCCTGCGATCAACGAAGGTCGAACACCTCGAAATGCGCCGCAAGGTCTTCCGGCAGGCGAACGAGTGGATATCGCATGGTCAGGTAGGCGTGCAACCCGGGCGTCACGCTGATGCTGGCCAGCGGAAAGACGAGACCGGTGGCACGCGCCGGCCACGGCTGCGGGTAGTCGAACGGGAGATCTGCGTCGGTTGCAGAGGAGCGCGCGATGAAATCGTCGATCGACCAGATGTTGGCGCGAAGCGGTCGGTCGCCGTAGAACCAGAGCTCGGGGTCGGCGCCGCTCCACGTCAGCATCGCCACATCGTTCGGATCTGGTGCGGCCGCTCGAATCGCCTGTCCCAATTGGAATGTCGTGAACCAGCCACTCTCATGCGGTGACGGATAGAGCTCCTCGTATTCCGTGACGGCGGTCCAAGCCGCAAACGCGGCGACAATAACAACTGTCACGGCGGAGGGGAGCCGGGCCCGGCGCCGCCGCTTCCGCTCTTCGACGAGCTCAGGGTCGTCCTGAGCACGGTCAGGGGACGACGAGATCAAGGCCGTCGGGAGCAGCGCCCGATGACGACGTTCGAGCGTTTCGATCAGTCCCTCAGCCAACAGCGCGGCGGCGACGGCCAGGCCGGGGGTGAGCGGCCACCACCACCATTCGTGGAAGTACACCCCTTGCCGCCCGATCAGCACGTGAAGCACGCCCCAGACGAGGAGCAGTCGAGCGGCCGGCTCGCCGGGCTGCGGCCGCGCAACACCTGCGCTGCGAAGCACCAGCCAGGCTGCCGCCGCCGCCAGGAGCGGCAGCGTGTGGAAGTGCCGGTTGTACGACCATGCCGTGGACAGCCACTCGCCGGCGGTGAAGGGAGCGGTGACGCCGATCGCCGCGCGACCTTTGACAAGCGGCACCATCCAATCCCACGGCAGGTCCGCCGCGACGGCGATATAGACGTTCAGGACGGCGAACTCGGCGCTCGCGATCGCGGCAAACAGGACCATCCATCCCCACTGTGGCCGTGCACTGGTGGCGAGGAAATGCCCGACGAGAACCGGAACGAGGATAAAGGCCGGCCAGTCGGCGATCGCCGCAAGCGTGAACGCGCCAGCGAGCCGGACGAACGCGGCGCGGGTCACTTCGCGGTGAAAGGTCAGATATGCGTGGATCGTGATCAGCGCAAAGAGCACCAGCGGCATCCCGAGGACTTCCGGCTGACCGCCGTAATACAGCACCATCGGCGTTGCCGCAAACACCGCCGCCGCCGCCAGTGCCGCGCGACCGCTGCCGAAGCACCGCATCAGCCGATACAGGAAGACGACAGCCAGCACCGTCGCGACCGAAGTGGCGAGCCGCGTCTGCCATTCGCCGATGCCGAACATCTTGTACATCGGGAAGATCAGCAGCGGAACGAGCGGCGGATGGTCGGGATAGAACGTCACCGGCACGCCGGGCAGGCTTCCGACGGTCAGGACCGGAATCCCGTACGTCTCGGTCCACGGCAGGCGGAGATAGTTCCTCGCGAGGACGCCATAGAACGATCCGCCCGTCGCCTCACCGTCGTAGTGAAAGGGCCGATCGAGCGCAACCAGCCGGAACGCGGTTGCGTAGACGAGAGTCGCCGCGAAGAGGAACGTTCTCAACGTCACAGCACTGGCAGTACAGCGTAAGCCACGATGGACATCGAGCCAGCCGACAAGGCCGCGACACGAAGGCCACAAGGAAAATGGGCTTCTCTGTGGCCTTGGTGGTTTGATGTGTCAGCCGATTTTCACAGACGCGGAGAGGCGCTGAGCGGGCTGGAACCGCGAGCCGCGGTTCGACTGATGACGAGGCGCGCGCGTTGGCTCATCCCCGGCAATGCGGAGGTCAGGCTGCCGTCGTCACGTGCTTCCGCTGCTCTTGCAGCACATCGCCGAGCGCGAGCAGCGCCCCAGCCGAACCGGCCAACAGGAGCATCATGCCAAAAGTGTTTTTGCGACGCGCGGCGGGAGGAAGCCTGGGCACGTCACTCCGCCGGTGCATCGCCCGTCGTGTCGCCCTCCGCGCCAGCATCGTCGTTGCGGCACCGACCAAACCCCACCCAATGCGTGACTTCGCCATCTGGCCCCTCCAACAACAGTGTCGTGTCTCCGGCTGACGTCCAGATCGTCTATCGGGTTGACCAAGCGCTCGGGCGAGATCCGTCACCCGTGCACGAGCAGCGGCTCTAGCGAATCGACCCGGCGGCGGCCCGTTCTCCACCGCGAGACTGTCCAGCCCCTAGGTAGGCGCCTTCCATGGCAGGTGAGCTGAGCCGCGAAGCCCGAGCCGTTGTGAGTCTCCTTCACGGTCGGCCTGAGCAACTCGCCCCGGCGTCGGGTCGAAATACGCCAGCATTCCCGGAGACGATGCAAGCAGCCCGCCAACCTGGACGCACCGGCCGTGCGTGAGCGTCAGATGCGCGCCGGCACAACTGCAGCCGCAGTTTCTCATCGGCCGACGCCATGAATTCGTCGCGACGGAATCGCCACCTAGCTGTTCGTGTAAGGACCGAGGATGTGCCGGCGCTCTCAGCAACGTGCGCATCGAGGGAGAAGGGACTGATCAAACCTTCCCGCCGCCGCGGCCGTTTCCACCGTGACGCAGGGAATCCAGAAAGGCCTTCTGAGATCGCTTGAGCTCACGAGTGTCGCGCGCAAGCGTCCTGACAATCTTGATGCCTTCGGCCACGAGCTTCGCCGTCGCCTGGAGCTGCTTGTCGAATCGATCCTGCCGCCTGTCGGCGTGTTCCTGTCGTCTTGCGATGGCTTCCAGAATCGCCTCGATGCGTTCGAAACGCTGGCGGACCTCACGCTCCACGAAGCTCAGTATATAGAATCCAGCGCGTTGGTTTTTCACACGAGCTCACCTCGGTGCAAAACACGGAGATGAACGAGTCGGCAAAGGGGGCTCGGAGCCGCAAGGCACAACGTTGTTGAGGAGATCGCACGTGGCGAAGAAAAGAGACACGCGGAAGAGCACTCCCGCCCGCGTCCAAGCGGACGACGGTGAGACGATTGTCGTCTACGTTCACGGCATCGGCCCGCATCTGCCGGCGAAAGCGCTGAAGCTCGAATGGGACCTGGCGCTCTTTGGCCGCGATCGCGGCGGCGCCACGCAGATGGCGTACTGGGCCGACATTCTCCATCCGTCCGGCGCGAAGATGTCACAGGCCGCCGGCGCCGCCGATGATCTCGATCCCGATGCCATCCTCGCGCACGCGGGCGTCGATCCGGATAACGAGGCGGCGCGGGCGTTCGTGGACGATCTGCTCCGCTCGTACGGCTTCGATCGCGACCTCGGCGAGGCATCCGGCGGGGCGTCCGGACCGCGCAAGAAGGTGCTGCCGCTGCCGCGAATCATCCGCGAACCGATTTCACGTGCATTCATCAAGCAGTTCATCGCCGACACCGCGGCGTACTTCTTCGACGAGAAGAAGAGAGCCGCGATTCGGAAGCGGCTGCAGGATCTCCTGCCCGGTTCGACGACCCCCGTCACCCTCGTGGCGCACAGTCAGGGGTCGATTGTTGCCGTCGAAGTGCTCGCGAAGACGCCTGGCGTCAACGTCGTGAAACTGGTCACGATTGGATCGCCGCTGGGCCTGCAGGAAGTGCAGGACTTCCTGGACCTCGAGCCTCGCCGGAAGCCCTTCTTCCAGCCGACGTGTATCGAGCGCTGGCACAACTTTGCCGATCCGTTCGACCCGGTTGCCCTCGACAAGGGGCTCGCTGGCGAGTTTGTCGCCCGGCCGGATCCGGCCGGTGGACCCCGCCTTGGAAAGCCGATCGTCGACGAGTTGATCGTCAATAGCCGCACGTTCCGTCTCCGCGGCTTCAACCCGCATTCGGCGGCTGGCTACCTCTCCCACCCCAAGGTGCGCCGCAGCGTCTACGATGCAACCCATTTCGATACGATGACGCGGTTCGTGGTGGCGCGCGACGTGGCGGAGGCGCTTGCCTATGACGATCGGCATCCGGTGCTGATCGAGGTGCTCGAGCCCGGACATCCGGCGCTGGACGAGACTCCAGCGCAGCAGGAGAAGCGTGAACGGGCGGCAGGTCTCTCGTTGAACGCGAGAATCGCTCGCGGCGCCGCGGATCTCGAGAAGCTCATCGCAGACAACGCCCGGGCGCAGCGCGCGTCAGCGAAGGAAACGCGGGAGCGGATCAACGCTGCCAGGATCGATCCGCTGCGGCGGTTCGTTGCGGCGCACCTGAACCCCGACGAGTTGCGCCTCGTCGCGGAGCAGCACCGGCAGTTCAACGTGTACGCCGTCTGGAGGAGTACTGCCAAAAGGAAGCTGCTTCACCGATCCCGCGCGGTCCTCCAGGCCGACGCGGCGCTCGCGAGCTATCGCGCTTCAGGCGCGCACGTGCGCTGGGCCGTGCTCGACACCGGAGTGCGATCCGACCACCCGCATTTCGCGGATACGAGGCGCGTTGTGAGCATCTGGGATTGCACGGAACCCGGGGCGCCGCGTCGCCTCGAGAGCGACGACGACCGCGACGGTCACGGCTCGCACGTCGCGGGCATCATCGCGGGGAAGTCAGAGAGCGACGGGAAAACCTACTCCGGCATGGCACCGGAGGCCGACCTGGTCATCTACAAGGTGCTCGACGATCAGGGCGAGGGAGAGGACGCGTGGATCATCAAGGCGCTCGATCACATTGCGGAGCAGAACGAAAACAACGCCGGCCTGGCCATTCACGGGTTGAATCTGAGTCTGGGCGGTCATTACGACTCCACCGTGTATGGCTGCGGCTTCACGCCGATCTGTCAGGAGCTGCGGCGCCTGTGGCGCTCCGGCGTCATCGTGGTCGTGGCGTGCGGCAACGAAGGGCACCTCGAGGTGCAGACGCGTGACGGCGACGTGGAGATCAACACACCGATGTCAATCGGCGATCCGGCCAATCTCGAGGACTGCATCGCCGTCGGCTCGGTGAACTCAGACCGCCCGCACCTCTATGGCATCTCGTCGTTCTCGTCGCGGGGCCCGACCTCGGACGGTCGGTCGAAGCCGGATGTCGTCGCGCCCGGCGAACGCATCATGTCGGTGAACGCCCGGTTCCGGGGCAAGCAGCGGCTGTACCGCGCCGAGAGCGGCACGAGCATGGCGGCGCCTCACGTGTCGGGCCTGCTCGCCGCGTTCCTGTCCGTCCGGCGCGAATTCATCGGCCGGCCCGACGAGGTGAAGAAGATCCTGCTCGATACGTGCACGGATATCGGGCGGGATCGCCATCATCAGGGTCGGGGGATCCCGAACCTGATGAAGATGCTTCTGAGCGTGTGACCCGTGCGGCCCTGATCGTGGCCGCGACCACTTCCGCTTCCTCGGCATTGAAGCGCGGGTGACGAGGGGGTGCCGCGCGAATCGGGAGCTGGCAGGGCATGTGAGACGGTTCTGCCGGATCGAGATCGGCGCGATGTATAGTCTCTCGATCAGGAGGAGCGCCGTGTCACCGACCCCGCTTGGAGAATTGTTGCAGCTCGCCTCGAGTCCGGTCGCCATCACGTTCGTGGACGCGCCGCCAGCAGGTGTTCCCCGCGTCCCTCACGCGGAGCCGGCCGGTTGCGGCTATTGGCGACGCGCCGCTGCAGGGGAAGTCTTCTTCACCATCGCTGATGATCACAAAGGATGCCCGGTTGGGGCGCATACGCACAACGTGACTCTCTCTCCCACGGAACAACACGAGCTGACGGGCCTGGTTCAAACGATGGTGAGTCTCTCGTACCTCAAGATGGAGGACGTGCCGCGGATCCCGACCCGCAAGACTCCTCTGCGAGTGGCGGTCTATGCACCGCTCGCCGCCGCGCCCGTGCCGCCCGACGTGGTGTTGGTGCGCGGCAACCCACGTCAGTTGATGCTGCTGGCCGAGGCGGCGCAGGCGGCGGGTGTGGCCGGTGCCGGGCCAACCATGGGGCGGCCGACGTGCGCGGTGCTGCCGGAAGCGATCAGCTCGACGCGCACGGCGGCGAGCTTTGGCTGCGTCGGCAACCGCGTCTACACCGGCGCCGATGAAACCGAAGCCTACTTTGCGATCCCTGGTCCGCATCTCCGCGCCGTCGAGGAAAAGCTGGCGGTGATCGTACGGGCGAACGAGGAATTGGAGAAGTTCCACCGAGGGCGCGCGGCCGCCATGCCGACCGCGTAGCATGCGCGGCGATACGAAGAAAGAGCCTCTCGGCTCAAGGCTCTCGGCTCTGGGCCAGCTCCAAGCCGAGCGCCAAAAGCCTCGAGCCTGTTTCAGCATCGTCCTGGATGACGGCGGGCTGAAAACCCGCGATGCCCTGCGGCCCGAGGTGCCGCCCGCACCATCTCCACGAAGCGCTGCACGAGGGGAACGGTGCCCGCGTCGCGGTGCCACGCGACGCCGATGTCCCAGGCGGCTTCAGGCATGGTGAGGTTCCGGAACCTGACGCCGGGCAGATGCATCAGCGCCGCGGACCGCGGCACGAGCGACACGCCAAGCCCGGCGCCGACGAGCGACAGTACGGTGAACAGCTCGTTCGCTTCCTGCACGATGCGCGGCGCGAATCCCGTCGCCGCACAGACGCTCAGCGCATGATCGTAGAAGCTCGCGGACCGCGACCGCGCGATGATGATGAATGGTTCGGCTGCGACGGACCGCAGGCCGACTCGAGCCTGCCACGGGCTGCGCGGGCCGATCGCGAGGACGAGACGCTCGTCGAGGACCGGACGGACGACCAGCCGATCGCCCGCCACCGGAAGCCGTACGAAGCCGACGTCTATCTCGCCCGCGGCGAGGCTCTCAACCTGATCCGGCGTCGACATGTCGCGGAGCTCCAGCTGAACGTCGGGATGGCTGCGGCGAAAGCGCAGCAGCACCTCAGGCAGGAGCCCGAGGATGCTGGCAATGCCGAACCCGATCCGGAGGCGTCCGGCCTCGCCACGCGCCGCGCGCTGCGAGAGCGTGAGCGTGGCCGCGGATTCCCGCAGCAACTGCCGTCCCCGCTCGGCGAGGAGGCGGCCGGCTTCCGTCAGCCGCACGTCGCGGTACCGCCGCACCAGCAGCGGACCGCCAATCCGATCCTCCAGCTTCCGCAATCGCTTGCTCAGCGCCGGCTGTGACACATGCATCCGATCGGCGGCGCGGCCGAAATGCAGCGTCTCGGCGAGGGCGACGACGGCTTCGAGATCGACGAGGTCGATGTCCATAACCGCAAGTTATCAGATGCGGGCAAACCTTTCACTGGACGGCACCGGGATTTCCGCGCCACGCTGGCGCATGGGAGAACACCGATGACGTCCATCGTCTGGCCCACGCTGACCGGCGTGGCGGCGGCGCTGTGCACCACGCTCGCCTTCGTGCCTCAGCTCTTCAGCATGAGCAAGCGGGGGAGCGCCGAGCTGTCGTCGGCCATGCTCACGATTTATCTGGCGGGGATGGGGCTGTGGCTCGTCTACGGACTGATGATCGGTTCGGCGCCGGTGATTGCGGCCAACGCGGTCTCAATCGTCATCGTGTCGGCGGTGACGTTCAGGAAGCTGGCAGCGGCGCGGGTGAGCGGCGGTGAAGCGCGGCGGCTCCGGATCGCGATCGACATGGACGAGGTGATGGCCGACGCGCTCGCGGAGCACGTCCGGCGCTACAACGCCGCGTTCGGTGCAACGCTGACGGTCGCCGACCTGCGCGGTCACCACCTCGAGGACTGGGTCGCCCCGGCGGAGCGCGCGGCAGTCAGCGCGATGCTCGACGCGTCCTTCTTCAGCGACCTGGCGGTCATGCCCGACTGCCAGGACGTGCTCCGCGAGCTCGCCGTCCGTCACGATATTCTCGTCGTCACCGCCGCGATGGACGTGCCGTGCTCGTTCGACGCGAAGTTCCGCTGGCTGCAGCGGCATTTCCCGTTCATCCCGCCGTCGCGGATTGTCTTCTGCGGCGACAAGAGTCTCATCGAGGCCGATTACCTGATCGACGATCGCGCGCAGCATTTCGAGCGCTTCAAGGGACGTCCGCTGCTCTTCTCGGCGCCGCACAACGCGCCCGAGTCGCGCTACCCGCGTGTCGACTCGTGGAAGGACGTGCGCGACGTCTTTGCGCGCCTCGAGCGCCGCAACGGACCGGCCTGGCAGTCGGGCGGTGTCGAGGAGCCCGCTGCCGTGGCCGGGTAAACCGCAATCGCTCACCAGCAGACAATGAGCACCCGGACGTGGCGATCATCGAAGCGGTCGATGTCTGTTCAGCGCGGTCCGGGGAGGCGGTCGATTGTTGGACAGAGAGCGACTCGTCTTTGGTGACCTCTCTGAACCGGCCCGCCCTCCGATCCAGAAAGATTGGAGAGCGGGCGTTGGTCGTACTTCTACTGGTAGGGTCAGGCCGGTATCGGTGAAGGTCGTCCCGACGATGTTGCTCCTGACGGGCGTATAGGGTCCGCCGCTCGTCGTGCCGCGCTGGACTTGATAGCCGGTGGCGCCGCTCGCGGCCGTCCAGGTGAGGCCGACCTGCCCACTGCCCGGCGCGGCCGAGATCCCGCCGGGCGCAGCTGGCGGCGCGATGGGGTCGACGCGGAAGATGAACGTGCCCGATTTCATGTCGGACACGAGGACGTTGCCCGAGGGCAGGAAGACATAGACGTCCCAGACACCGTTGTAATTCCCGGTGATCGACTGGTTGAACGTGCCGTCGCCGTCGGGGTCGCGCCAGGTCTCGTACTTGCCGACCTCCACGGGGTTGACCGGGTTGGAGATGTCGAAGACGCGAAACCCGGCTTCGTAATAGCCGAGCAGCAGGTAGTTCCTGCGCACCTGACCGTTGCGGGTGCGGGAATTCTGCGATGCGTCGCCCGAGTACTGGGAAGAACGTGGTTCGAGCCTCGCCTTCGTCGAGGTGGAACCCACGATTGCCAGGCTTGCGCACAATCCGCGATGCCGCGAGCTGCTCCGGCAGTACAACCTGCTGAAAGATTGAGATCTTCCGTCCACTCGGCGTAACAGGCGAACTGTTCCGCGATCGGATCTCCGGTCCGAACTCTGCGCGTGTCCACACGGTGCGTCCACACTCACACGATTGCGACCTTGACGTTGTGGATCGGGGGCAGCGAATCGAACAAGCAGTCCCAGTGCTCACCGCCCTCCCTGCCGATCCAGAGCTGGCCGGTCGTCGTTCCGAGGTAGAGCGCGGGGGCCTTGAGGCGATCGATGTCCATCGCGTCGCGCAGGACAGTGAAGTAGCTCTGTTTCTTCGGCAGCCCACGCGCGAGCCGGCGCCACGAGTTACCGCCATTCTCGCTGCGCCACACCGCAGGCGCGCCGCCCGGGCAGGTGCGGGTCTGGGGCTCGAGCGGCACGACGTACACGGTGTCGGCATCGTGGGGATGGACAACGATGGGGAATCCGAAGTCTGAAGGCAGTCCCCTGGCGATCGATCGCCAGGAGAGGCCGTAATCGTCGCTGCGCAACACGCCGATGTCCGGCCGCGGCCCTCCGGGCCCGGTCCAATTGGCCCATCCGCCATGATTCTGCATGTAGAGCCGGCCGGGTGCGGCGTCGTGCCGGGCGATCTTGTGGACGCACTGACCGAACTCGGGGTAGGGATCGGGCGCGAAGCCGGCGCCGACGCCTCGATTGGACGCCCTGAACGTTTCGCCGCCGTCCTCGCTCAAATAGTGGCCGCCAGTCGAGATACCGAGGTGCACCCGATTCCCGTCGCGAATGATCGTGTGCATGCAAAGCCCACCGTTGCCGGGTTGCCACTTGCGCGCGTGCTCGTGGTTGCTGATGCCAGGCACCATCTCCCACGAATCGCCGCCGTCATGGCTCCTGAACAACGATGCCGGCTCCACACCGCACCAGAGTTCGTTCTTGCCATCGCCGGCCTCGAGTGACCAGATATTGGCGAGCGCGCGTCCGTCCTCCTTGGGAAATGCCGGCGCCGACTTCGTCTCGGTGAACCTCTTCCCCATGTTCGTCGAACGCAATACCTTCATGCCAAAGAACGGATTGCAGCTCGAGGCATACAGGCGCGGTGTGCCGCGTGCGTCGATGAGCGTCGAGTACACGGGGACGCCGGGACCGAACGGGCCGCGTAGCGCGAAGGCATGCCTCGGCTTTGCCGCATCTGCGACAAACACGCCCTTCTTGGTGCCGATCGTGAGAATCACTCGATACGCCATTCACCCTCCTGAGACCGCCGGCAGGATCGTGACCACGTCTCCCGACATCAGTGTCGTGTCGACCCCATCGCGATCGCGCACATTGTCCGAGTTGACGAAGACGTTCAAGTGCGGGCGCACCGCACCCGTTTCGTCACAGATATTGCGATACAAAGCGGACTGGCTCCGCTCGAGGTCCTCGAGTGCGGCACGCACAGTGTGCGCCGAGATCGAGAGCTGCGTTGCTCCACCGCAGTACGCGCGTAGCGGACCTGCAACATGGATCGTGATCGTTGGCATCGAGGCCATGGTATTTCATCTGGATGCCGCCTCCATCGCGGCGCGGACCTCGGGCCGCTCGACGGATCCGCCGATGATGGTGAAGGTCCCGCGGCAATTGATGATGGGTTCTACGCCAATCGACTGGTAGATCTCCGGTCCAGGGCTGAGCGGACCGGCCGCTGCCTCCGCGTCGCCTCTCACGCCGCCCAGAAGCACCGGCAGAGCGAGCACGTTTCCAATATGGAAAAGTTCGCGTCGGGTCACGCCGGCCGGAGGGGTTTCGGCGAGCTCGTCATGTCCCGCGTCGGTGTCATGCAGCTTCGCAGGCATGAATTCTCCTGTCTGGATGACGGGAACGACAACGCAGTGTGAACGAGTAGTTGCGCTGGAGGATAGCGGTCCCAAGGATGCGAGGCAAGGGAATTAGAGACGATGAATCTCCGATGGGTCGGCGATTTGCCAGCGATTGAGCAACAGAAGCGTCGGACCCTACTTCATGTACCCGCGCTCTTTGTAATACCGCGCCGCGCCCGGATGGAGCGGTACGTCCCACGCCTTCCAGACCGTCTTCGGGTTGTACGAGAACGGCATGTGGCTCCAGTGAAAGAGCTCCTGCTGCTCGTCGAGGGCCCTCGCGAGCGTGTACGCGAAGTCGTCGGGCATGTCGGTCCGGCCAAACACCGCGGTGCCGTCGCGGGCGATGGTCGGGATCCGGCGATCGACGCCGCGCAGCAGGATCGGCGCTTCGTGCGTCTGGACGTAGAACGCCTTCGCCAGCCGGGTACGCAAGTCCGCCGGCAGCTCGAGGTACTTGAAGTCGTGCTCCTGCGTCGCCGAATACCACAGCGCGTATTCCGGTGCGTTGGTGAGCGCGGCCCATCCGATGATGACGTCCACGTCTGAGCCTTTGGTGTAGCCGCCGGCCGCCGCGCCACCGAACGTTTTGATTTTCTCCTCGGACAGCCCCCAGTACTCGAGCACCGCGGCGTTGATCGGCTCGGTCGCGCCGCCACGTGCAACGAGCTTGACCGGCATCTTCCGGTCTGCGATCTGCCGCAGATCGTCAATTCCGGACTTCACGTTCACCGCGACCATGAAGTAGCTCGGCGTCTGAATCGTGGCGACCAGGCGCAGCTGCTTCCGCGGCCCTTCGGGATCCCTGGCGAAATCGTGGATTCCAAGGTACGCGTACTGGAGAAGCTCGACGCTCGTCGCGCCGAAGTCGATCGGGCCCGGCGGGGTCGGAAGCGCGGCCGCGGTCGCATTCTGCGGGGGCGTCGCCATCGCTTTCGCCGACACGAGACGCGCCTCGCGTGGGCCGCCGGCGCAGGAGTAGCAGACCTGCACGTCCCACCCGTGCGGCTTCATCGCCGCTTTGACGATGTCGGCCATGGCGCCCCACGGGCAGGTGGGACACGCGCCGCCGAAGACAGGCCGCTTCGCAGCGTAGCCGATCGATTGCGCCGCGAGCCGTGAACCGGCAATCGCGACCGCGAGCACGAACAAGACTGAGAGCAGGCGACATAGGTTCATCGTTTTCTCCGCCCGGCCGACAGCAGCTTGACCGTTATGCGTCACCCACGAAGCATTCTCTTCTCGCTGCCGCATCACGGCGGCGCGCAAAGCGCGCCCGCGAGGGAGCGGAGCGGGGCATAGGGCCCCCGCGAGCGACCGAGCCGGGGTGTGGGGCGGAGCCCCACGTTAGGTTGCCGTCCGACGGACAGGACCGACCTTCGGCGCTACGTGTTACTGGCGCGTCAGATCGGGCCGTGTCAGCCGGCCGCGCTGCTGGCGATTGAGTGCCTCAGCCTCGACTCACCGCACAGAATCGCGCCAGGCGATCGCCTTCTCCAAGATCGGCGTCGATTTCTCAGTGGGTACGATCGGCCTGACCGTGAACTCGAAGAACGTCGCCCACGGGGCCAACCCCTCGAGCATCGCCTCGGCCGACGTGGCTTCGATGATGGCAACGCCGCCATTGCCATCGACGTAGTCGTAGAACCCTTTAAAATCCAAACCGGCGGGCGGTTTCCAGTTCGTAAACAGTTTGAGAGTGCGCTTGTCACGCTCCTCGGTGACATCGCCTCTTGGAACCCAGTTCACGGCGAACAGCATCTTGTGCCTCCATCGCATTACGGCTGGCCTCGTCCGAGGCCGGCAACGTCCGACTGTTCATAGCAGCGTACAACACGGAGCCCCTGGTCGCTGCCAGCACCCCGCATCTCCGGTGCATCGAGCAGCACCGCGCCAGGATTCCGCTCCAAACATCATCGGGGCGAGCTGGGATGCAGGTGCGAATCGAA
Organism: Acidobacteriota bacterium; assembly: GCA_046726355.1. GTDB lineage: Bacteria > Acidobacteriota > Vicinamibacteria > Vicinamibacterales > CAVVIG01 > QHWF01. Next base: position 15,028 of record JBKPAI010000046.1, read on the forward strand.
CCACTGCGCAATCAACTCGCTGTCCGCTTCCCATCCCGGCCACGCGTGACGCATGCCTTCCCGGATGACGAGCCGACCTTCTACGTTCGCCGCCTTCAGCCGGTCAATGAGCCGCCGCGACTGCTGCAGCGGCTCCGCCTGATCGGCATCTCCGTGAATCAGAATCGTCGGCGGATCATCCGGCGTGACGGATGACACCGGATGAGCCGGAGTGAGCAGCTCCATCGTCAGGCCGAGCCCCATCCTGCGCCCGTAGATCACGTCAGACTTTCGAGAATATTCGGCAGTGCCGGTCTGGGCGCGGCCCGCCACTCCCATGGCAACCACCGTGACCGTAAGCGCGATCGCCTGCTGCCCGCACGTTCATCGTTTCCTGAGCTTAAACACCCCGTCGCTCGCAACAACTATGAAACCAACCGCGACTGTTAAAGTAACGACACATGCGACGCGAGCTCGTCGCCATGCTGAAACTCGCCGGGCCGGTCGTCCTCGCCGAGATCGGCTGGATGTGCATGGGGATCGTCGACACGATCATGGTGGGGCCGCTCGGGGCGGCGTCGATCGGCGCCGCCGGCATGAGTGCCTCCCTGCTCTTGGCGATCGCGGTGTTCGGCATGGGACTGATGCTTGGCCTCGACGCGCTCGTGTCGCAGTCCTACGGGGCGCGACGGCTCGATGACTGCCTGTCCTGGCTCCACCACGGCATCGTGCTGAGCGTCGTCCTCACGCTGCCGCTGATGGTCGTTGGCTGGACGGCGATCGCCACGATGAGTGCGTGGGGCCTGAACGACGAGGTCCGGCGCCTGGCGGAGCCGTACATGCGGGTCTTGCTGATTGGCGTGCTGCCGCTCCTGCTCTACGCATCGGCGCGGCGCTATCTCCAGGGCCTGCACCGTGTGAAACCGGTGATGATTGCCCTGCTCACCGCCAACATCGTCAATCTCGCCGGCAACTGGACATTGATTTACGGTCACCTCGGATTCCGCGCGATGGGCACGCAGGGCTCGGCGTGGGCAACCTGTCTCGCGCGGGTGTACATGGCGGTATTCCTGTTCGCGGCAATCGCGCTCGAGCACCGTCGGCGCGGGGATGCGCATCCCCATGTGCCGTTCCGGATTGAAGCCGCACGGATGCGCCGGCTGATCGCGTTGGGCCTTCCCGCGGCGTCACAGATCACGCTGGAGGTCGGCGTGTTCGCGGCGGCGACGGCGCTGGCCGGCATGCTCGACGCGATATCGCTGGCGTCCCATCAAATCGCGCTGAATATCGTGGCGCTGACGTTCATGGTGCCGCTGGGCATGTCGTCTGCGGCCGCCGTGCGCGTCGGGCATGCCGTCGGCGCCGGAGATTTCAGAGGTGCGGTGCGGGCAGGGTGGACGGCGCTCGTCATCGCTGCGGTATTCACCTCGGCGGTTGCCGTGCTGCTGTTCACGGTACCCCGGCCCATGCTGCTCGTGTTCACGCCCGATCCGCAGGTGCTCCGTACCGGCGCATCGCTCCTGGCGATTGCCGCCGCGTTTCAGCTGTTCGACGGGACTCAAGCGGTGGCAACTGGCGTGCTCCGCGGCGTGTCCGACACCCGCTCGCCGATGATGATGAACGTGATCGGCCACTGGGTCCTGGGACTGCCTGCCGGCTACGTGCTCTGTTTCTGGAGCGGATGGGGAGTGAGCGGACTCTGGATTGGCTTGTCGATCGGCCTGATTTTCGTCGCGCTCGCGCTCACGCTGGTATGGACGCAGCGGACCCGCGCGCCACGGGACATGCACGCGCCCGGGCTGCCGGATCTGGTGTGACGGGAACGCGTCGTGCGGACGCCCCTGAAATAGTGACCGGGATGGTAGATGACTCGCCCGTCACGCGGGATCTTCAGCCCCGCACCTTCAACCAGTTGGGAAGGTCCAGAATGGAATCGCTCGAGCAGCGCACCATCGGGAAAATGTCGGCCCGGCTCGTCCCGTTTCTGATCCTCTGTTACTTCGTCGCATATCTAGACCGGGTCAACGTGAGTTTCGCGGCGCTGACGATGAACAGGGATCTGGGGTTCTCGGCGTCGGTGTTCGGCTTCGGGGCCGGCGTCTTCTTCCTCGCGTACTTCCTGTTCGAGGTGCCGTCGAACCTGTTTCTCGAACGGGTCGGCGCGCGCAAGTGGATCGCACGCATCATGTTCACGTGGGGCGTCATCTCGGGCGCGATGGCCTTCACGAGCGGCGAGATCAGCTTCTACGTGCTCCGGGTCCTGCTGGGTGTGGCCGAAGCCGGCTTCTTCCCGGGGATTATCTTCTACCTCACGCTCTGGTTCCCTGCGGTTTACCGAGCGCGGATCATCGGCTACTTCATGGCCGCGATCCCGCTGTCCACCGTGATCGGCGCGCCGATCTCGGGGCTGCTGTTGGGCTTCGACGGGCTGATGGGGCTCAAGGGATGGCAGTGGCTCTTCGTCCTCGAAGCGTTGCCCGCGCTGATTCTCTCAATCGTCGTGTTCTTCCATCTCACCGACCGGCCGGCCGACGCCGAGTGGCTCGCGCCCGAGGAACGCGAATGGCTCGACTCCCGGCTCGGGCAGGAACAGCGGCAGCGCGAGGCGGTCAGGCGCTATAGAGTCGCCGAAGCGCTGCTGAACCCGAAGGTCCTGGCGCTCAGCCTCGTGTATTTCGGCGCCGTCGCGACGAACTATGGCATGAGCTTTTTCCTCCCGCAGATCGTCAAGGCCTTCGGCGTCTCGAACGTGCAGGCCGGAGTGATCGCCGCCCTGCCGTACGCCGTCGGTACGGTCAGCATCGTGCTGTGGGGACGCCGGTCCGACCGCAAGCGCGAACGGAAACGCCATCTCGCGTTCCCGCTGTTTGTGGCATCCGCCGGGCTCGCCAGCGCCGCCGTGCTGGACAATCCGACGACGAAGATGCTGGCCCTTTCGATAGCGGGCTTCGGCATCTTCGGGTGTCTGCCGGTCTTCTGGACCTACCCGACTGCGTTTCTGTCCGGAGCTGCCGCGGCCGGCGGGATCGCGCTAATCAACTCGATCGGAAACCTCGCCGGCTTTGCCGGTCCTTACGTCATGGGGCGCCTCAAGGACCTGACGGGCACGTACACCGTCGGGCTGCTGTCCCTGGCAGGAATCGGCTTTGTCGCGATGGCGGTCGTGCTGGCGCTCGAGCATGACCACTCGCTCGAGCAAGTCGCCGAGCCGGGCGCGGTGAGATGACCTTGACACGCGTGCTCGAGCGGCGCGGCAACGCACGTGACCACACGGCCGCTAAAAACCGCCAGAGGGATTCGGGCTGGAAGCTCACCTCGAAACGGAAGATTCACCAGCGCGAGGATGACCGAGACATCCTGGCGGCCTTGTCCCGACTCGTTGCGACCGAGGTGTCCGCGCCCGGTATCCACGCATAATCGCTAATCGACGGCCGTGGGAACTGCTGACGCTGACGGCAAAATGGATTCGCTACACCGCGAGATCATGACTGGCTTTGGCCAAGGTGACTGGCCTCACGACAACGAGCTAGTGCTCTGGAACGGATTCGATCATCCGGAAAAAGAGTGCGCCGTCCGCTGTTACTCCGGCAGGACCTGGCAGGACGTTCTTGCACACTTGCGAGGTCTGAAGGACGACCCAGTCTTCGGCGCCGCGTACTTTCTCGAAGAGTGGTCGGTCCTGAGCCCACCGGCGCTTGCCTACTACGCGCGTGCGCATCGCGCGTTTCTGTGGGAAACGCTCGCGGAAGAGCCACCCCGGGAGGAGTTTGTCTTCCGCCTCCTTGGGCAGCGGCACCACGTCGTGTACATCCACAAGCGGAGCCCGTTCAATCCGGCTCAAACAGAGCTGCTGCGACGGGTCGTGCAGTGGATTGCTGAAAGATCGGCGAGCCGAGCGTATTTGAATACTTTGCGGACGACATCGAGAAATCGGCCCGAAAATTTCTCGCCGAGATGCGGCCGCATCACGCCTGACCGCCCAGTCGCTCATGGCCACAGCGGCGTTCTTGTTGCGCCTGGAGAAGAGATCGATGACCAAGTTCATTGATCGCCGGCCGACGGCGATCGCCGCCTTTCTGCGTGCGCTTACGAAGGGCGTGCGTGAGGTGCTCGCCGATCCAGACGGTGCCATCAAGTACGTCAAGCAGCGTGATCCGCTCATCGACGAAGCGCTCGAGCGTCGTCGGTTGCGCCTCGCTATCGACACGTGATCGCGACACCGGCTGTCAAGGCAAACGGCATTGGCGCCGCCGATCGGCAGAAATTGCAGGCGACGGTGGCGCAGGTGGTGGAGGCGTTCAATCTGGACACAAGGCCGAGCGCTGACGCGCTCTTCAACTCGACTTTCCTGCCGGTTGCGAACGAGCGACAGATTCATGTGAAGTAGCGCCCGGTCCGGCAAAAGCTCTGCGAGAGGAACACCCTCTATCGTACCCGGTGAACATCAGGAGAATCGGTCGTTGTCCCCAGCATTCGTCGACTTCGACCGGGTGTGTCTTGCCGACGATGCGGTCAGTGGCAATGCCGTCGAAGACATCACGTTGCGCATTCTCCAGGGCGATTTCGTCGCCATCGTCGGGCCCTCAGGATGCGGCAAGTCGACGTTGTTGAAGCTCTGGAGTGGCTTGCGTGCACTCACGCAAGGCACGGTGGTCGTGGGCGGCCGGGAAGTGGCCGGGCCACTCACGATCGCCGGGATGGCGTTCCAGGCACCGAATCTGTTGCCCTGGCGCACGACGCTTGACAACGTGCTGCTGCCACTGGAGATCGTCGAGCCGTATCGATCGAGTTTCAAGCGCAATCGCGCGGAATACGCCGAACGTGCGAGGGCCCTGCTCCGGACCGTCGGTCTCGAAAGCAGCGAAACCAAATTCCCCTGGCAGTTGTCCGGCGGCATGCAGCAGCGCACATCGATTTGTCGTGCCCTCATCCACGACCCCGAACTGCTCATGCTCGACGAGCCGTTCAGCGCACTGGACGCATTCACGCGCGAAGAGCTCTGGTGTGTGCTGCACGATCTGTGGGCAGCGAAGCGCTTCACCGTGGTGCTCGTCACACACGACTTGCGGGAAGCCACGTTTCTCGCCAACAGGGTGTACTGTATGAGCGGGCGGCCTGGTCGAATCGTCGCCGCGAGAGAGATCGACCTGCCGCGCCCGCGCGATTTGGAAACGACGTATACGGACGCGTTCACGCAGATCGTGCACGATTTGCGCCATCACATCGGCCGCATCCGCAAGACCTGAAGCCGGGGTCGTATGTCGAGGAACCGAAGGCTCGAACTGTGGGCTCCATGGCTGACGTTAGCC
>JBKPAI010000047.1:0-60012 GCA_046726355.1 Acidobacteriota bacterium
CCCCAGCACCGTGCAGCGTCAGGCCCCCAGCACCGTGCAGCGTCAGGCCCCCAGCACCGTGCAGCGTCAGGCTCCCAGCACCGTGCAGCGCCAGGCTCCCAGCACCGTGCAGCGCCAGGCGCCAGGCTCCCAGCACCTTGAAGCGTCAGCCCCCAAGCACCGTGCAGCGTCAGGCCCCAGCACCGTGCAGCGTCAGGCTCCCAGCACCGTGTGCAGCGCCAGGCTCCCAGCACCGTGCAGCGTCAGGCTCCCAGCACCGTGCAGCGTCAGGCCCGAAGCACCGTGCAGCGTCAGGCCCGAAGCACCGTGCAGCGTCAGGCTCCGAGCACCGTGCAGCGTCAGGCCCGAAGCACCGTGCAGCGTCAGGCCCCAAGCACCCTGCAGCGAAAGTACGATGTACGGCGGATGGTAGTAACCGAACCGCCAAAATAGATTGACAATTTGCTCCATGTTACGGGTCTGACCAAACGGTACGGGCACCTGACGGCGCTCGACGACGTGTCGTTTTCGATCCGGCCGGGCGAAGTGCTCGGACTGATTGGTCCGAACGGATCGGGCAAGACCACGTTGTTCGAATGCCTCGGCGGCGTCCTGCCTGCCGACCGCGCGAGGGTGCTCGAAGATGGCCGTGCGCTGACGGCGGACGCGCGTCGCACCAGGTTCTTCTACCTGCCCGATGGCATCGCGCCCTGGCCGGCGCAGACGGTCCGCTGGGCAATCGACTTCGCAGTCGGCTTCTTTGGCGCGGGCCCGAGCACGGCGCCCGGGGCGGTCGTTGAGCAGCTCGATCTGGCGCCGCTGCTCGATGCGCGCATCGGGACGCTGTCCAAAGGCCAGCGCAAGCGGGTGCTCCTGGCCATCGGCCTGCTGACGCCCCAGCCGGTACTCCTGAGTGACGAACCGTTCGACGGTCTCGATCTCCGGCAGACGAGAGACGTCGGCGGCACGCTGCGCGGCCACGCCGCGGCGGGACGGACGCTGGTGCTGTCGATTCATCAGATCTCCGATGCCGCGCGGGTCTGCGATCGATTCGTGCTGTTGAGCGGCGGACGTGTCTGCGGCGAGGGCACGCTCGACGAGCTCTCTGCGCTCGCGCCCGGGCGCGACAGCCTCGAAGAGGTCTTCCTTGCGCTGACCTAGGCCGCCGGACGTGTCTATGAGGATTTACCACGGAGGATATGGAACGCAGGAGGAAAGATCCGGTTGGTTCTCAAGACCGGACCTCCGCGTCCTCCGCGACCTCCGTCGTAGACGACCATTTCTGTGGCTGCTCGACAAGGAATGGCGCGAGCTCACGGCGTCGCGGTCCTGGTGGGTGCTGCTGTTCGCGATCGGTCCGCTCGTCGGCGTCTCGTTTATCACCGCCGTGCGGACGTACGCGGAGCTGAGCGGTCTGAACGGCACCGCGGCCGGCGTTGGCGAAGCCTTCTCGCCGCTCGTCGGCATCTGGGCGCCGACGTTCAGCGCCTGCGAGCTGGCCGCCGCCTTCCTGCTGCCCTTCGTCGGCATCCGCCTGGTCGGCGGCGACCGGCAGGACGGTGCGCTCAAGCTCGAACTGCAGCGGCCGATGTCGGCCGCCGCCCGGATTGCGGCGAAGACGATCGTGCTGTTCGCCGGCTGGCTGGTGGCGTCGGCGGCGCCGGTCGTTGCGATCCTGTTGTGGAAGAGCTACGGCGGCGCACTGTACGTGCCCGAGCTGGTCGCCGTCGCGGTGGGCCATCTCCTGAATGCGGGACTGACGATCGCGCTGGCGGCCGCAACCGCCTCACTGACCGAGCACCCCTCGACCGCCGCGATCCTCACCCTGACCGTGACCGTCGGCACGTGGATCATCAATTTCATCGCCGCCGTGCACGGCGGCCTCTGGGAGCGTACTGCCGGCTACACGCCGACCGCCATGGTCGCCGAATTTCAGCACGGCCTGATCCGCCTCGACGTTGTTTTCGCTGCGCTCACGTTCATCCTGCTGGGCCTCGGGCTGGCCGCGGTGTGGATGCGGCTTGGCGTGGCGGTGCATCACCGCGTCTACGAGTCGGCCGCGCTCGGCGCCACCGCCGCCGCCGTCCTGTTGGCGTGCACGTTCATGACACCAAGCTGGGACTTGTCGGAGAGCCGGATCAATTCGTTCCCGACGGCGGATGAACAGGCGCTCAGACAGATTCGTGGACCGCTCCGCATTGAAGCGCACCTCGCGCCCGAGGATCCAAGACGGTTCGACCTCGAGCACCGCGCACTCGCGAAGCTGCGGCGCGTGATGCCGTCGGTGGACGTGGAGTATGTGTCGGCCACCTCCACCGGACTGTTCGAGCAGACCGCCGCGCAGTACGGCGAAATCCGGTATGAGCTGGGCGGGCGGCGCATTGTGAGCCGGGCCACGACGGTCGAAGGCGTGCTCGAAACCATCTATGCGCTGGCCGGTGTCGTCCCGCCGACGGAAAACGACAACGATATTTTCCGCGGGCATCCGCTGCCGGTTCCACCTCGAGGCGCAGCGGCGGTCTTCTACGGTGTCTGGCCGGCCGCCATCGCGGCCGCCGCCTTTCTTACGCACAGGAGATCAGTATGAAGAGAAAGGTCCTGCATGCGGGCGGCGCTGCCTGCGCGCTTTTGTTGATGTGGGTGATGCCCGCAGACCTGAAGGTCTGCACTACAACAGGAGCGTCAGGCACCGAAGTCAAGGTCGATTTGACCAGGGAACAAGTGGGCCGGCCGCCGGTCAGCTTCGAGCCGATGGTCGGCACATGGGTCGTTGCGCGGGACGGCTCCGACAACGTGATCATGGTCGACGGCCGTCCATGGGTCGGCAGCAAGGACAACCCGACGAAGCTGCTGATCGAGAGCGCCCGCCGCCTTTACGGAACGTCGAATGAAGAGCTGATGGACAACGCGAAGCAGTTCGCCTACTACCCGGTCGCTGTGCTGAAAGGGATCGACTCGTTCTCGAACGGCGCGATCAGCGTCAGGTTCAAGACCATCGCGGGCGAAGCCGACCGTGCATCGGGCATTGTGTTCAACGTCAAGCCGAACGGCGACTGGCTGGCGATCCGTTACAACGACACCGAGAACAACGTTGCGCTCTGGGAATTCCACAACGGCATCCGGCGGCCGGTGAAATTCGGCCAGCCGCGCCAGTGGATGCTCGACCGCGCCGCGTGGCACGAGCTGAAGATGACGGTTGACGGCGCCGATTTCAAAGCGTACATCGACGGCAAGCCGGCACTCGACTACACACTGGGGAGCGAGCCCGGGCCGGGACGCAACAACGCCCCGCCGCATCCGGACGTGTTCCCGGCCAACAATCCGGTGCTCCGCCCACCCGTGGCCGGCCGAATCGGGTTGTGGGCAAAGACCGACAGCACGAGCTACTTCAAAGACTACGTGGTGACGACGCGCTAGTATGCCGACGGCGATCGACGTATCGTCGGTTGTCGGCCTGATCGCGGTCGGCCTCTTCACCGCGCAGATCCTGCTCGGGCTGCTCCTGTCCGTGGGTTACAACCCGCTGAGGAAATGGCCGCGGCGGCCGATCAAGCTGTTCACGTTTCACAACTGGCTCGGCTACATCGGCCTGACGACGGCGCTGGTGCATCCGTTCATCCTGCTGCTGTCCACCACCGCGGGGTTCCGTCTGTTCGACATCTTCGTCCCCCTCTGGTCGCCGAAGCAGCCGTTCGAGAACACGCTGGGCGCCACGGCTTTCTATCTCGTGACCTTCGTCGTGGTGACGTCGTATTTCCGGCGGCTGTTCGGCCGCCACCGCTGGAAGCAGCTCCACTACACGTCGTACGCGGCCGCCGCGATCTTTTTCCTGCACGGGACGCTTGCCGATCCGCTGCTGCAGAACCGGCCCGTGGACTTCATCGATGCGGAAAAGGTCTATGTGGAAGGCTGCGCGCTGATCGTCGCGGCGGCGACCGCCTGGCGCGTGCGATCGCGGCGCCGGCGCACCCGGAGCGGGCGCGCGGCGCCGCAAGGCTTCAGAACCGCTTCCAGCTGAATGAGGTCAGCAGCGGGTTCCCGGCAATGCCGTAGAAGCTGCCGAGATTCTTGTCGTAGTGAAGCTTCGTACCGCCGGTATCCTTCAACTTCTTGACGATCAACGAGCCGTAGAAGTCCGAGCCTCCGGTCAGCGTCAGGTCGGCGTTCGGTGAATTCATCACGAACGCCGTCGCGGCGCCGCCGCTGATGCTCGACTCCTTGTTGCCCGCGTAGTTGATCGAAAACAGCTGCGGATCGTAAGTCTGGTTCACGAACACGCCGCCGCCGGTCACGTTCACCGGCGTGTTGTTCCCCTCTTGAGCCACGATGTTCATCACGAAGCTCGTTTCCCGGTTCGACGGGACGGCCAGCGTGCCGTTGCTGCTGACGTCGACGGTGGTCGATGCGCTGGCCCCGACGAGCGTCATGGTCACAGCGCCGGAGACGATGCCGACAGTACCGGTGGGCCGCGGATCACCGATGTTCAGCCAGGTCGTGCTCTGTTTTACTGAGAGGCTGTTGAAATTGTACGTCCCGGGAAGGAACGTGATTTTCGCGCCGTTCGTGATGCTGACGTTTCCCCATGAGACCGTCGCGCCGTTGGGGTTGATCGTGAGATAGGAGACGCCTCCGGTACTGACGACGCTGCAAGTAGCGCCGGCAGGCAGCGAGGACGTCAGACTCGCGCACGTGGTCGTGTTGTCAATGCTCATGTCCCCGGTCGGCAGCGGGCTCGGAGTGACAATCGTCGGCGTCGGCGGCGTCCACGTCTGCGGCATCTCGACAATCCCGCCGGTCACAGTGGCCCCTCCACTCGAGGTCAAAGCGGTGACGTTGCCGTTGTTGCAGTTCCCGACACCCGTCCGCGGGGTATACAAGCTGCCGTTGATCACGGTGCCGTTGCCGCCTTCACTCAGGTTGCCGTTGGTCCCGATGTCGCCGTTCGTTGTCGTCGTGGTCGGGGGGGTCGAGCCGTTGCCCGTGTACGTCGTGGAATCGTAGCTGTCGCTGACGGCGCCGCCCTGGAGCGTGATCGCTCCACACGCCGCCGCCGTGGCAAAGGCGGAGTACCCGTGCGTCGGTACGATCTGGGTCTCGAGCGTCGCGGTCACTTCTTCCGTCGCGGGACGGGTTCCGCCGACCGTGCCGGTGGCGGTGATCTCCCAGCGCTGAACGACCTCGTTGCTCTCGGTCAACTGCATCGACATCAAGGTCGCGTAGGCGCCATATTGAATCGACGCCATGTTGGCCTTGAGCGTCCCCTGAGCGGCCGCGGCAAATGCGTTCTTGACCGCGACGACCGGATAATTGGACTCCGCGATCGTCGAGCTGACGGCCGACAAGACGACTGCCTTGCCGTTGTATTTCACCGGCGACACGGTCATGTCGAAGAGGGCAAGATCGCTCGCGGTCTTCGGCTTCACGCTGTTATAGTCGTTGAGCAGGTAATTGACCGCTTTGTGCACGCCGGATTCGGCCGCGTACCGCGCCTGCGACATCATCCGGTAGTTCATCGTCCCGTAGGTTTCGGTCTGGGCGATGAACATGACCGATGCCGCAATCACCGACATCGCCATCATGAGAAAGAGGCTGAGAACGAGGGCGATTCCACGTTCCGATCGCGGCGCTGGAGCGATGCTCTCGTGGTTCATGGCAGCAGGTTGTTCTTGATGTTCTCGGGCATCGGCTGGACCCGGTTCAGATTGACCCCGGCCGACTGCCAGGCGGTGATCACGTTCCGCGGCGACACGTTCAGCAGCGCTTTCGTCTCGCGCTGAAACTGCCGTGTGATCGGATCGAGCTGCTGGGTCTGGACGGTCAGCGTGATGGCCACGTCGAGCACGTAGTTGCCGAACACGTCCATCTGATACTGGAAACAGGGCAGGTTCGGACCGCCTGTCGTCTGCGCGGGATTTGCCAGAATGTTGGTCAAGAGAATGTTGGCCGGCGTCAGCGCCGTTTTGCTCGCGTCGTCCCACGCCATCATGTTGCGATACAGCGCACCGTTGGCCGTGTCGCACACGTACTCGACGTACACCATGTTGCCGTCGCCGTTGATGTCGCCGTACAGCTTCAGGATGCTGCCGGTCGATCCGTTGGTGAACGTCCCGAGCGGCGGCGCCGGCGGGACCACGCCGGTCCCGAAACCGCCGCTAGGCGTCACCGCAGCGCCCGCCGGATGCTTGTTCTGAAATTTGTCCGTCAGCACGCCTTTGGCCGAGACATGTTTGACCGTAATCTGATTTGCGGCGACATTGATGTCGGTTATCTGCACCGTTTCCGGTTTCATGTTGATCAGCGGATTGCTGCCCTCGATGGTGATCAGCTCGTATCTGAACAACCCGGCGACGGAGGAGAGCGTCGCCGTGGTATCGTTCTCAATCACCGCGGCGGTCACGGTAATCGGCGTCGGCACCGCGATGCGCCCGGCCTGACCCACTTCTTGCTGCAGGAGTTCGGTGGCGCTGCGAACCCCGCTGTGCATGTCAGTGCGGTTCGCAAGAGTCCGCTGCCCTCGCGTCATCTGGAGCAGCCCCGTCGTCACCACGCTGGTGATGATCAGCAGCACGCCAGTGGCGATGAGCAGCTCGATCAGCGAGAAGCCGGCCTGTGCCCGATTGCGTGGTTCACTCATTGCCGATTTGGGACCGCAGAGCCGTCACCGTCGCGCGCGGGATGATCTTGTTGGCGACGCTCCTGGCGACAATTGCCGTCACCGTGATCTGTTTCAGGTTCGTGGTCCCCGTCGGCGTCGAAATTTCCCACACTCGCTTGTAGAACCACTGGGCGGGCGGCGTCGTACCCGAGCAGGGACACAACGGCTTCCCGTCCGAGTCGAGGTAATCGACATATAGCGCGACCGGCGTGTCCGGATTCGAGCTGCCGCCTTTGGCGAGCCCGGCCCCGTTCGCTGTCGCCGTCGGAATCTGAGTCGTATCGCTCGTCGTGTCCGAGTAGGCGAGCGCGAGCAGCTGTTCCATCTTGTCCTGCGCGTACTCGGCCGCGCGCGCGGACAGATGCCCCTCGTTCTCAGTCAGCGCCGCGGCCACCCCCATTGCCGACATCAATCCCACCAGCACGACGAGCAGTATGCCGGTCGCAATGACGGTTTCGACGAGCGAGAATCCCCCTTGCGCGCCGGAAGACAAGGACTGCCGCGGCCGATCGCATGAAGAACGGGCGTCTCTCATTGCACCGCCCAGTTCGGTGTCCCGGTTGGACGGGTTCGCCACAAATGGATCATGCCGGTCGCCGAGACCGTCGCACCGTACACCGCGGTGTCGTCGGTCAGGTACACGGCGTTCGTCGCGGCCGGTGATTCGTTTCCCACCGGCTTGCCGACCGCAACGATCGGCACCCCGCGCGAGTTGAAGACGATGCACGACGTATTGGCGATGACAGCGCCGGAATTTGTGTAACAAGGCGGCGCCTGTTGGATGGTGACCTGCGTGAACGGCGGTGCGGCGCTCACCGATCCAAAATCGAAGCGAACGCTGCTCGAGAGATAGGTTGTTCCGCCGTCAGTCACCCAGTCCGGCGTGGCGGCGTTTCTCTCCCAGGTCTCGATGCGAAAGCTCTTCCCCGCCAGATCGACGTAGAGCCGCGCCTGCGTGAACGTCGCCGCCGCCCGCATCTTCGTGAGCATCAGCGCGTTCGAGACGTTGCGGCTGTCGCCGCTCAGGCGGAGGTAGTTCAGCTGGTTGCCGGTCATCGGGATAGCGATCGCCGCGATCACGCCCATGACCGCAATGACGAACAGGGTTTCGAGAAGAGTGAAGCCGAACTCCTGCCTGGACTGATTCATCCGGCTTTCAGCAGCGCAAGGGAGATGCCCGCCCAGGCTGTCGAGAAAAGTGCTTGATTCCTGTGGTTTTGGCGCGGAATGTCGTGCCGGCGGCGCTCCCGGAGGATCGATTCGGTATGTCGGATTACAGAATTGATGGGGCCGGCGCTGGATTAGGGGCTTTGGGCTCAGGGCGTTGGCCTTGAGGCGGCTTGCGGCTTTGGACCGCCTTGGGCGCAAGGCGGCTCAAGGGTCAACGAATCTCCGAGGGTCGAACCTCAAGTCAAAGAGCCATAGCCGTGAGCCCTGAGCGCCCAGCGCCCAGAGCCCAAAGCCGTAAGCGCCAGCGTCCTCAGCGGGTCTCCCGCAGTTGGGTGGCCAGGTACCACTGGTTTCCGAATGCGTCCTTCACTGCAGCGGTCCGGTCGCCATACGCCTGATCGGCCGGCGCGCTGATGGACTCGCCGCCAGCGTTCACCGCGCGGTAGTACGCCGCGTCCACATCAGGCACGTACAAGTAGAACATTGTCGGCATCGGCTGATAGGGGCCTTGCGCCTCGCCCATCTCGATCACCGAATCGACAATCGTCACGCGCGCGTGATGGATGACGCCGTCGGGTGAGGCGTACTTCTCGACGCCGGTCGCACCGAAGGCGCGCTCCATGAACTTGATTACCGGTTCGGCACGCAGGGGATGGAGGTAGACGTTCACGGTGTGCAGGCCGGCCGGGATATGGCGCTCGCCGATCGCGGTCGCGATGTACCACACCGTCCCCGATGCGTCCTTCACGCCGGCGCTTCGCTCGCCGTACGGCTGATCGGTCGGCTCGCCGATCGACGTCGCCCCGGCATCCAGTGCCCGGCGGTAGATCGCGTCGGTGTCTTCGACGTAGACATGCAGTGCCGTCGGCATCGCCGTCCGGCCGAGGGGATGGCCCGCGGCGCCGCCGCCGATCATCAGCATCGAATCGCCGATGCGGACTTCGGCGTGAACGCCGCCGGCCGAGCCCGACGATCGGTGCGTCTCCTCCGCGCCGAACACGCGCGCGGTGAACTCGATAAGCGCCGGGGCGTCATTCACCACCAGGTAGGGCGTGACCGTCCGGAAGCCTTTCGGCAGGTGCGACGGCGACTCGCGCGGTTGCCGCTGCGCCTCCATTGCGGCCATGCGGCGATGCATCTCTTCGACCGACATCTCCTCTTTGCGCATGGCAATCGACCAGGTGTAGCCGAACGGGTCGGCCACGGCTCCGGATCGGTCGCCGTAGAACTGGTCGGTGACCGGGTTGACCAGGCGTGCACCCGCTTTCACTGCCCGCTCGACCCACGCGTCCGCATCGTCGACAGAGAGATGCATCCAGACCGGCGATCCGCCGAGCGCCTCCGGTCCCGGGAACCCGTGGTCCGGCGCTTCCTCGCCGAGCATGATGATTGAGTTACCGATGGCCAGCTCCGCGTGGGCGATTCGGCCTCCGGCCTCGAAGCGCATCAGCTCATGCGCGCCGAAGGCAATCTTGTAGAAGTCGATGGCGGCGCCGGCGTTTCTGACGCGAAGGCGTGCGCTGGCGGTCTGCTTGACGCCTGTCAACGGTTCAGTGGTTGTGGCCATGGGCGGTCCTCCCCGCAAATCCGCTTTGAGCCGCGCCCTGAACGACGGTCGCGGCAGGTTGCACAACACGAGCGCGATGGACACGAATGGCGCGAGGTCGCGGCCGGCGTTGCCACCAGGGGGCGCCCCGGTCGCGTTCAGCGCCGCCTGAATCGCATCGTCCAGCCGATCGACGAATGGGCGTTCAGGCACCGGCACCCTCCATCCGCATGCGGAGGTTCTGCAGCGCGCGCAGCTGCAGCTGTTTGACCGCGCCTTCGGTCCGGTTCAGGCGACGCGCGATCTCGCGGATGCTCCGCTGCTCGACGAAGCGCTCGACGATCACGCGGCGCTGGTCCGCCGGCAGATCGTTCACGAAGCGGAAGAGATCGGCGTGCCGATCGGACCGCTCCGCCTCCGGCTCCACGCTCGGTTCGGGCGCGTCGCCGCCGAGGAGTACCTCCCGTGTCCCGCGCTTGTATCGATCGGCAAGCGCGTTGGCGGCGATGCGGAGGAGCCAGGCGGCAAACGGTGAGCCGCGCAGCTGAAATGCCGGCAGCGCCGCGAGCGCCTTGTGAAATACCTCCGCCGTGACGTCTTCCGCGGCGGCGCGGTCGCGCACGCGGCTGACCACGAACGCATAGACGCGCTCGAAATGCCGTTCGTACAGCTCCCCGAACTTCGCCGGATCCTGCTGAGCCGCTTTGATCTGGAGACGCTCGTCGGCGTCCATGTCGTCCGCTGAATATATAAACGAGGGAGAGGGGGAAAAGGTTACGGAGCCGGCCGGGCCATCGCTCAGCGGGCCGCCGCCGCGACCCCCTGAGCCGGCCGGACGGCGCTGATCCCAAGACCCACGACGACGACGACGACTGCGCCGATCAGGTTGTGCCACAGGAAGGCAATCGGCAGCGTAAAGGCGACGGTCAGGACGGCGGCCATCCCCGCGACGAGTCCCCAGAACGCGCCGGCGGCGGTCGCGCGCGTGGTCAGGATCGCGAGGATGAAGACGCCGAGCAGCGAGCCGTAGAAGAACGACCCGTACCGGTTCACCACCTCGATCAACGATCCCTGGTTCGCAGCATACATCGCGACGACGCACGAAAACAGGCCCCAGGCGATCGTGGCCAGTTTCGAGACGGTGAGGTAATGCGCGTCCGTCGCGCCGGTCATGAAGTGACGGCGGTAGAAATCGATGACCGTGGCCGTAGCGAGCGAATTCAGCTCGCCCGCGCTCGCCGACATCGCGGCGGCGAAGATTGCCGCAATCATCAGGCCGACCAGGCCGATCGGCATTCGAGTGGTGATGAACGTCGGAAAGACATAGTTGACGTCGTTGTAGCGCTCGTCGCCGCTGGTGTCTTTCACAATCGCAACGGCCCGCGCGCGAACGGCCCTGACGCGCTCGTCGGCCGCCAGAAACGCGGCGCGGTCCGCCTGTGCGGCCGCCTGCCGGCGCGCGTCGATCGCCTGGCCGAACTGCCGCTCGAGCGCGGCATACTCCGCCGCCTGCGGACCGGCGGCCACCCGGGCGTCGTAGGTGCGATTGAACAGCAGCGGTGGCGTCTGAAACACGTAGAAGACGAACACCAGGACGCCGGTCGAGAGCACGAGCAGCTGCAGCGGAATCTTCACGTACGCGCTCATCATCAGCGACGACCGTGCCTCGTCGACCGACTTCGCGGTCAGATAGCGTTGCACCTGGCTCTGGTCGCAGCCGAAATAGGCGAGCATCAGGAACAGTCCGCCGATCAACCCCGACCACACGGTGTAGGTTTCGCGCAGGTTGAGCCGGAAATCGAGCGCCTGGAGCCGGCCCGTCGCGCCGGCCATGTGAAGCGCCTGGACCAACCCGACCTCGCGCGGGATGCCGAACACAAGTATCGCGACAGCGGCACCCATGCCCGAGACGATGATGAACATCTGCTTCACGTCGGTCCACGCCACCGCCTGCACGCCGCCAAGGCTCGTGTACAGGATCATCGGCACGCAGATCATGAGCACCGTGATCGGCAGGTTCCATTCGAGAATCGCAGAAATGACCACCGCGGGCGCCGCCAGCGTGACGCCGAGCGACATCGCGCGACCGACGAGAAAAAGCAATGCGGTCAGCGTCCGGACGCGCACGTCGAAGCGCTGCTCGAGGTACTCGTAAGCCGTATAGACCCTGGCGCGATGAAAGAACGGGACGACCGTGAGCGACAGGATGACCATGGCGAGCGGCAGGCCGAAGTAGAATTGAATGAACCGCAGGCCGGTCAGGTAGGCTTGTCCCGTGGTCCCGACGAGCGTCACCGCGCTCATCTGCGTGGCCATGACCGACAGTCCCGCCACCCACCAGGGCAGCGACCTGTTGGCGACGAAGTAGCCATCGATCTTGTCGGTCCCCTTCGCCCGCCGCAGACCGTCGGCGACCACCCAGAGGATGTAGCCGAGAACGATCGCCCAGTCGATCGCATGCATGAATGGCCGTTAGTCTTTGGTCGTTCGTCTTTAGTCGTTGGTCGCTGCGCAGCCCTGCAGGCCTGCCTTTGTATCCGTGGTGTCCTTGGTGATGATTGCTTGCTTCGATCGGGCGTCGGTCACGAAAACACGCGGCCGACGATCCACAGAATCCCGATGATCGCCGCTTCGATGACGATCACTCGAATGTAGTTCGACGTCACAACGCGGCGCTCCGCTCGGCCAGGCTGCGCTCGGCTGCCGTTAGTGCGGCAGTCGCGCCGTTCCACCACGCTTCATCGGCCTCGAGCTGCAGCCGCGACGCGTGCGCGGCGCGCGCGGTTTCTTCCGGCGCCGGCCCGCCAAGCGTCGTCCGGACGCTTACGAAGTGGCGCGGGCTGAGGATGGTCGTCAGCTCGGCCTCGGTGTACGTCAGGCGGGAACCGAGTACCTCGCGGGATGCGTCGCCGAGCACCTCCGCGAGCGGACGATGCGGCTCGCGTTGACGCGCGGCCATCAGGCGGCCGGCGATCGCATGGGCGCTCGTGAATGGCAGGCCGTGGTCGCGGACGAGCGTGTCGGCCAGCTCGGTCAGCGTCGTCCACCCGTCCGCGGCCCGCGCCTCGAGGCGTTCGGCGTCGAATTCCGCCGTCGTCATCGCCGCCGCGACCAGCTTCACCGCCCGCGTCGCATCGCGGAACATCGCGAATACCAGCGGCTGCAGATCGTCTTCGGTATCGACGATGTCGCCGAAGGGCGTGTTGTGGACGGCCAGAACGATGGCCTGCGCCTGGCCGAGCGCCTTGCTGCCGATCGCCCGCGCGTGCTCGATCGCGACAGGATTGCGCTTCTGCGGCATGATCGAGCTGCACTGTACGAACCCGTCGCCGAAGCGGACGTAGTCGAACTCCGCCGTGCACCAGAGCAGCAGGTCCTGCACGACGCGTCCGAGCCCGGCCAGCAGCACGGCGGCCGCGGAGGTACTCTCCAGCAGGTAATCCACCGTGGCGATGCTGCCGTAGGTGTTCACGGTGGGACCGCAGAAGCCGAGCAGCTCGGACGTGAGATGGCGGTCGATCGGGAATCCGGTCCCGGTGATCGCACAGGATCCAAGCGGGTTCCGATTGGTGCGATCGTAGGCGCCTTTCAATCGAACCACGTCGCGCTCGAGTTGCTCGACGGCGGCAAGCAGATAATGCGCGACGGTTGTGGGCTGGGCACGCTGCGTATGGGTATGGACCGCGAGGACGGTCTCGCGATGCCGATCGATCAGGTTCAGCAACGATCGACGGAGCTCGAACACGGCGGCGATGAGCCCGAGGATGAACTCCCGCTGCCGCATGCGATACATCGTCATGTCGATGTCGTTGCGCGACCGTGCCGTATGCAGGCGGCCGGCGACCGCATCGCCGCAAGCATTAAAGATGAGGCGTTCGATGTAAAAGAAGAGATCCTCGCACGACCCGTCATACTTGACGCGACGAACCTCATCAGCCGAGACGCTATCCAGCGCCTCACGAATACGATGCGCGTCTTCGGCTGAAAGGATGCCCTGAGCCGCCAGCATCGTCAGGTGCGCGTAGTGAATCGCCATCAACGGCGACAGGAACAGCTCCTTGGCGTCCTCGAAATTTTCGTTGAGGACGTAGGTCACATATTCCGGCGCAAAGCGCACGATCGAAGTATATGATTTGCGGACTGTCTGAGGTAGCCGCGATGATGAAACCGCAGGTCGACCGCGCGGAGCGCATGCGCGTCTCGTTTTCGATACGCTATCGCGTGGCAGGCCACGAACACTGGTTGGACAGCCGCATCCTGAACATCAGCGATTCAGGGGTGCTTTTCGGACCAGCCATCGCCTCGCCGCAGCCCGGTACCCAGGTGGAAGTGATGTTCGCTTCGCCGGTGCCGATCGGGGACATGGCGCCGGGACAGATGATGTGCGCAGGCGAGATTGTCCGCATGACCGAGCAGGGACACGTCGGGGCGCGATTCGCGACCTGCCGGTTCGTGCTCGACGACGTGCCTGCGAGGTCGAACCGCAACGGCGACCGATCGCTGAATGGAAAGTAGCCCGGCGGGCGTGATGCCCTTTTGACCCGGCTCAAACGATCCGGGGCGAAGTCGAGCATGCTGCAACCCCTGCGTAGCGAAGCGTCGCTGTCCATCGCAGTCGAGGGATGCAGGTGAACGGTATCATTTCTCCGTCGGATTGCCGTTCCTCACCCATTCGTTCCAGCCGCCGGTGAGCGCGCGGATGTTCTTGACGCCGCGCTGTTGAAGCATGAGCGCCGCACGGGCGCTCGTCGCCTCGTCGTGTCACGCACAATAGGTGACCACCGGTTTCGTGGTTGCCAGCAGCCGGGACACGACCGTCTTCTCGTACTGCTCCGGCCATGTCTGCAGACCCTCGAGCGGCAGGAGAACCGCGCCGGGGATGTGGCCCGCCGCATACGCGCCCTGATTTCGCGTATCGACGATGATGACGTTCCCGGAAGTGAAGAGTTTCTTGAACTCGTCCTGCGACACGCGAGGCGCGTCGATACCTTGCGAGACGACGGACAGGATGAGCCCGAAAAGCAGGCTTCGCATCCACTTTAATATACGCCCATGCCCGGACATTCCATCCGAGCGCGTCCGCCGCACGGGCCGGCGTCGACGCGAATCAGCCGCGTTCCGGAAGCGCTGGCGTCTCACCTCGAGGACGCCTCCCATTGCCCGGGCGGACACATGGAAGCGCTGATCGTCGCTTCGAGCGAAGCGGACGTGGCCGCGGCGGTCCGCTGCGCGTGCAGCATTCTGCCGATCGGCGCGCAGTCGTCGCTCACAGGGGGCGCTACACCGATGGGCGAGATCGTGGTGAGCACCTCGCGGTTGAACCGCATCGAGCAGATTGGCGCGGATCGGGTCCGCGTGCAGGCCGGCGTTACACTGGCCGCCCTCGACGAGGCGCTCGCCGCCGCCGGCAAGTCCTACCCGCCCGCGCCGACTTTCACCGGCGCGTTCGTTGGCGGGACCGTCGCGACGAACGCCGCCGGCGCCAGAACGTTCAAGTACGGTCCGACGCGCGACTGGGTTGTCGCGCTCACGGTGGTGCTGCCCAACGGGCAGGTGCTCGACATCGAGCGCGGTGCCGCGTGCGCGCGCGACGATGGGACGTTCGAGATCGTTCTCGCCGATCGCACAGCCACGGTGACGGTACCGGGCTATCGGCTGCCGCAGGTGCCGAAATCCTCCGCCGGATATTTTGCCGCGCCACACATGGATCTCATCGATCTCTTTATCGGATCGGAGGGAACGCTCGGGGTCATCACCGACGTCACGCTGCGAGTCGCGCCGTCGCGTCCGGCAGAGTGCCTGGCCTTCGTGCCGTTCGCTGATCAGACCGCCGCTCTGGCATTCGTCAAGCGGCTGCGCGGCGAGGCGCGCGAGACCTGGCGGACGAGCGATCCGGCCGGTCTCGATGTCTCGGCCATCGAGCACCTGGACGCTCGCTGCCTGGCCCTCTTGCGTGAAGACGGCGTTGACCGCCTTCAGGCGGTGGCGATTCCGCACGGGACGGTGATGGCGGTGCTGGTCACGATCGAGCTCAGGGCCGGAACAGACGCGGCGCAGGCGTACGAAGACATCGGCCGCGCACGCGAGGCGACGGCGCCGGCCACCGCGCTCGGCCGCTTCTGTCGAATGCTCGATGCCGCCGGCGTGCTCGACGACGTGCAGATTGCCGTGCCGGGCGAACGGACTCGCGCGGCCCAACTGCTGGCGCTGCGCGAGGCCGTCCCCGCTGCGGTGAACGCGCGGGTTGGCCGCGCGAAGCTGGCGGTCGATTCGCGGATCGCGAAGACCGCAGCAGACATGATCGTGCCATTCGACCGCCTGCCGGAGCTGCTGGCGTTTTACGGCGACGAATTCGCGCGCCGGGGCC
Organism: Acidobacteriota bacterium; assembly: GCA_046726355.1. Taxonomy (GTDB): domain Bacteria; phylum Acidobacteriota; class Vicinamibacteria; order Vicinamibacterales; family CAVVIG01; genus QHWF01. Next base: position 15,718 of record JBKPAI010000047.1, read on the forward strand.
TCGACGCCGCGACGTGGGGCCACATTTCCGACGGGAACCTGCATCCCAACGTCATTCCGCGCTCGTTTGCCGACGTGGAATCGGGGAAGGAGGCGATTCTCGCGTTCGGCCGGGAAGTCATCCGGCTGGGCGGATCGCCGCTTGCCGAGCACGGCGTCGGCCGCCATCCGGTGAAGCAACGGCTGCTCGCGGAGCTGTACGGACACGGTGGGATCGAGGAGATGCGGCGCGTGAAACGTGCGATCGACCCGGAGTGGAAAATGGCACCGGGGGTGATTTTCCAGCGCGAGGGAATGTAGTGCAGGCCTTCAGGCCTGCCGTGTCGGGCGGATCTCCACCCCACGGCGCAGAGTCCGCGCCGTGGGGGCCCGGCTGAAGGTCCGCACCACATGAGAATCACACCAGCAGGACCGCCAGCCCCACCATCGCCAGCCCCGACACAATCAACCACAATGCCATGACGCCAGCGGTGCCGGAGCCAAGGTCGCGGTTTTCGCTTTGGGCGAGCGATTCGGCCACGCGCGACTGGCCGACGAATGCCGCCGCGAACGCGAGCAGGAGCAGGAGCCACGCGCCGCCAAGCGTCAGGCGCGGCCCGGCGCCGCCGCTCAACAGCCTCAACGAGAAGAACAACGTGCCGATCCAGCTCGCCACAGCAATGCCCGCGAGCAGGCGCAGGCGCCCGATCTCACGGTCGCCGGCCTGCCGCCGCAGCTCGAGCCGCAGCGCGCGCTCGGCGCGCTCGCGTTCCGCCGCCAGCTCGGTGCGCTCCAGCTCGAGCCGGCGCGAATCACGGTCGAACGCTTCCTTCAGCGCGGCGACGACGACGCCGGCAAGCCGGGTTTCGAGGCCGCCCAGCGAGCCGGCCGGGCCCGGATCGAGCTGCAGCTGCTCATTGAGATCCTGTGCCGGCGGAGGTGTTTTCCGGCCGCGCACGATATCGGTCAGGCCGATCACCACGTCGACAATACGAAGCCACGGTACTGGCATTTTTGTAGGCTCTCGGCTCAGGGCTCACGGCTCCGGGCTTGAGATCATCGTTCGCCCAACCAGCGATCACGAAATGCTTTCTGCGCGTCGGTGGGTGCTGCGATCGGAACGATCTCGACGTGCGGATCCTCGGCCAGCACCACAGTCACACTCTTCGAACGGCCGGTGCGATCGGCGAACACCACCGCGACTCGATCGCCGGGCTTGTGGCGCCCGAGGATCGCGCTCAGATCGCTGTCGCCGCTCACGCGATGCCCGGCCACCGCCTGCAGCTCATCGTCCTGTTCGAGCCCCGCGGCATAGGCCGGCCAGTCCGGCGCCACCAGCGACGCAATTCGATTGCCGCTGCGGGCGAGGAGCCGGACGTCGCCGAGCCAGGCCCGTCCCGGATGCTGTTTGCGCACGTTGAACCCCGCGCGAGCGAGAAGCCGTGGATAATCTGCCGCATCGCGACCACGGATGTATCGTGCGAAGAACTCCCGTGCGAACGTCCTGTCGCCGCCAACATGGGCCAGCGCGGCTTCCGCATCGTCAATCGTGTAGGGACGATCGACGTATCCTTCGCGGCTGCCGCCGGGCCCGCCGTACCGGCGCCACATCGCGCGCATGAAGTCGTCCAGCGAGACCCGGCTGTCGGTCCGATCGCGGAGGCTCAGATCAAGGGCCAGAGCAATCGCGCCGCCGAATGAATAGTACGAAATGACGGTGTTCGTCCAGTTGGTGCGGTCGACGGTATGTCCGCCGTCGATGAAGGCCGCCATGCGGCTCATGTCTTCTGCCGACCGTACGCGCCGGCCGGAATCGTTGATGACGGTATCGACCAGACCGCCGAGCGCGCGTGCCGTCGATGCGAAGTCCACGAGACCGGCGCGGTGAAGGACGAGCGGCCCGTAATACTGCGTGAACCCTTCCGCCAGCCACAGCTCTCCCGACAGGTTTGTGCGATCGAAGTCGAACGGCTCCAGTCCCTTCGGCCGGATCCGCTCCACGTTCCAGCAGTGGAAGAACTCGTGCGCGGCGGTGTCGAGCAGATCCGCACGGGCGGTAGCCAGCGACAACGATGACGTGATCACCGTGCTGTTGCGATGTTCCATGCCATCGCCGTGCGCGTAGGGCAGCGAGTCGACCAGGAACGTATAGTGGCCTGGTTCGAATTCCGGATACTCGCCGAAGATGGCGCCTTCTTGTCGAACGATCTTTTCGACGTCCTTGACGTAGGCGTCGAGATCCGCATCGGTCCCGGTGTGGTGCAGGGCGACGCGGAAGGTGCGCAGGCCGACGGTGAACTGCCGCATTGTAATCGGCCCGAATTCGATGGGGCTGTCCATCAGGTACTGCAGGTTGCCGGCGGTGAATTCGAGCGGCGCCGCGCCCGGGTGCAGTTGGGTCGCGATCCGCCAGGCGGCGCCGGGAGGCTGTTCGAACGTCACCGTCGCCGGTCGATCCTCGAGGCCGCGGGCCCACATGATCGCCGCCGGCATGTTGATGTGCGCATGCGTCGGATCGATCGCGAGATACGTGCCGTCAACGCGATCGCCGTAGACCTTGTACTTGACCGTAACCGCGCCGCCGTGATCGGCGACCGTCCACCCGTCTGGATCCGGCCTCGAGGCGGGCAGTTCGCGGCCGTCCCTGCCGAAGGCATGGACGTCGTACACGTTCTTCGCGAAATCGTGCAGGGAATAGCGGCCCGGCGAGGCACGACTCATGCGCAATTCCAGCGGTGCGTGGACCACGTCACGGAACGTCGCCTCCACCTGCAGCCAGCGGTGCTGCGGTTCGGGAATCGACAGCCGGTACCGGACCGGTCCGTTCGCGCTGCTGCCGCCGGCAATGGCGAGGCAGACGACACTCGTCGCGAAAAGACGTCTGGATAACTTCAAACGGAGGTCCGCCTTCGCCGTCGATCAGGGGTTCAGATTCAACTCGTTCAAGGGTACGTCCCAGTGCGCGTCGAGAATCTCGAATCGGCGATGTTCCTCCATGAGGAACTTCGCGCGGTCCGGATACAGCCGCTTCTGAATCTCTTCCTCGCCCGACGGCGCGCTGAGCGCAGCCTCGTCCTTGAACACGATCTGCACGGCGAACGTCCAGTCGGCGCGGCCGTCGCCGTGGTAGCTGGGCACGAACGTCTTGACCGACACGATCCGGCCGGTCTTGATCTGGTCCCGCAGGACGGGCAGATGATTGCGCGCGAACAGGGTCTGGAACTCGTCCTGAAATCCCCATTTCACGCGATAGAAGTACCAGACGGTTTTGGCGCCTCCCGGATTCTGGCGGGCAGGCGCCTGGGCGTGACCGGTCAACGGGAACAGCAGCAGTGAGGCGGCCAGCAGTCGAATCCACATGCGATCACTCCGGGTTGATGAACAACGGCTTCATGTTCTAGATCCGGGGGGCTTCGCCCCCACGCCTTCGCTCGCGGGGCCCCATCGCCCCGCTCCGCTCCGGCGGGCGCGCTGCGCGCGCCTACGCCTTGATCCCGGCGCCCGCGGCGAGGGCACACAGGAACTCGAACATCAGGTTCGCGGCGAGCACCGAGGTGATGTGTCCGGGGCCATCGTACACCGGCGCCACTTCCACGATGTCGCCGCCGACGAGCGCCAGGCCGGCCAGGCTGCGGACGAGCCGCTGCGCTTCGTGGCTCGTGAAGCCGCCGATTTCCGGGGTTCCGGTCCCCGGCGCGAAAGCGGGATCGACCGAATCGACATCGAACGTCATGTAGGCGGCGCCCGCAACCACGCGGCGAATCTCGCCGGCCGCCCATGCGACGCCGCGATCCTTCACCTGATCGATGTCAATGACGGTGATCCCGTGCTCGCGGTGAAAGTCGAAGTCCTCCGCCCCGTACATCGGCCCGCGAATACCGACCTGAATGAAGCGGCGCCCATCGACGAGCCCTTCTTCGATGGCGCGGCGGAACGGCGTGCCGTGGAAGTACTTGCCGCCGAAATACTCGTCCCACGTGTCGACATGGGCGTCGAACTGGACGAGCGCGAGCGGACCGTGGCGCCGCGCCAGCGCGCGAAGGATCGGCAGCGAAATCGAATGGTCGCCACCCACGACCAGCGGCCGGGCGCCGGCGTCGGCAATCGCGCCGATCCGCGCCTCGACGACGTCGTAGCACTTTTCGATGCTGACCGGCGGGGCGTCGATATCGCCGGTATCGGCGACGTTCAGCCGGTCGAAGGGCGCGATGCGCTGAAAATAGCTGTACGAGCGGATCAGCGACGACTGGTTGCGGATCTCGCGCGGGCCGTAGCGTGCCCCGGGCCGGTAGGAGGTGCCTCCGTCGAAGGGGACGCCGACGATGGCGACGTCGAGCCCGTGCGGGTCCTCCACGTGCGGCAGGCGCATGAACGTCGCCGGCTGTGCGAAGCGCGGCGACTTGAACGACGCCCGCGGTTGATGGGTCATACCTGGAATTCTAATGGGATTCTTCGCGGCAGGGTGCCGGGAGGCTGGCGGTGCAGGGTGCTGGGAGGCTAGCGGTGCAGAGTGCCGGGAGCATCGCGCGGCCCTCCGAGACACCTTGCAGCGGCAGGCCCCCAGCACTTTGCAGCGGCAGGCTCCCAGCACCTTGCAGCGTCAGGCGCCGACACCTTGCGTCAGCCCCCCAGCACTTTGCAGCGTGAGGCCCAGCACCTTGCAGCGTCAGGCTCCCCAGCACCTTGCAGCGGCAGGTTCCCAGCACCGTGCAGCGGCAGGCCCCCAGCACTTTGCAGTGTGAGGGCCCCCAGCACCCTACAGCGTCAGGCTCCCAGCACCTTCCCGCGTCAGGCTCCCAGCACCTTCCCGCGTCAGGCTCCCAGCACCTTGCAGCGTCAGGCTCCCAGCACCTTGCAGCGTCAGGCTCCCAGCACCTTGCAGCGTCAGGCTCCCAGCACTTTGCAGCGTCAGATCCCGCGTAAGATCCCCAGCACCTTGCACCGTAAGATCCCCCGCACCTTGGTTGGCGAGCCCGCGGCGAGCCCGGCCCTGCACGGCAGTCTGAGCGTCGTCGAATACTTCACCTTCGGGTTCGGCACCATGATCGGCGTCGGCTGGGTGGTCCTGATGGACGACTGGCTGTCGCGAGGCGGACCCGGCGGCGGAATGCTGGGATTCCTGATTGGCGGCCTCCTGCTGTTCCCGATTGCGCACACCTACGCGCGGCTCGTGCGCCAGATCCGCGACGCCGGCGCCGAGATCGCGTACACCGAGGGCGTCTTCCCGCCGCTGGTCAGCTTCGCTGCGGGATGGACGATGGTGCTCGCCTACGCGATTGTGTGTCCATGGGAGGCGGTCGCCACCGGCAATCTCCTCGCCCGCGTGTTTCCCGCGCTCAATTCCTACCATCTCTATACCGTGGCCGGCACGCCCATCTACGCGCCGCGGCTTGCCGTCGGCCTCCTTCTCACCGTTCTCATCGCCGGCGTGAACTACCGCGGCATCAAACCGAGCGGCGTGTTCCAGGACGTGATGACGTTCGGACTGCTGGCAACGTTCGCGATCTTCACGCTGCTCGGGTTCGCGCGCGGGTCGAGCGCGAACATGCAGCCGCTTTTCGCGCGGACGGGCCCGGCCGGACCCTGGCTTTCGATCCTCCTGGTCATGCAGATCGTTCCGTACTACATGACCGGCTGGGAATCCGTCGCCAAGGGATCGGAAGAAGCCAGGCGGGGATTCGATCCGCGCAGCTTCGGCACGGCCATTTATGCGGCCCTCATCGCCGGGTTCGTCTTCTACGTCACCATCATCGCGGTCGTCGCGTGGGTCTATCCCTGGCAGGAAATCGTTTCCGGACACGTCCGGACGGAAGTGGCCTTCGAGCGCGCGTTCGGGTCGCAGGCGATCGCCCAGCTCATTCTGTTCGGCGCGTTTCTGTCGCTGCTGAAGATCTTCAACGGGAACTTCGTGGCCGCCACGCGGATGCTCTATGCGCTCGGGCGCCGCCGCTACGTGCACCCGGCGCTCGGTGCGGTCCATCCTTCGTTCGGCACGCCGGCGGCGGCGATCATGCTGATGGGTATTCTGACGGCCGCGGCCTCGATGCTCGGCGACGCCATTCTGGTACCTATCAGTGAAGTCGGATCGCTGGCGGTCGGCATCGGATGGTTGTCAGCCTGCGTCGCCTACCTTCGCCGGCGGAAAACGGCGGGCGGACAGATGGACATTCAGCGCGCCCCGTCGCCTGAGCCAACGGCGATGGCAGTCGCTGGAAGCCTCGTCAGCGGGGCCATCATCCTGATGAAAGTGATTCCGGGCGTACCCGGGAGCTTCAGCGGGACAGAATGGCTGTCGTTTGCTGGCTGGAGCCTGATTGGATTCCTGTTCTGGCTCTGGCGGCCGCGGTCGGTCCTTTAACAGGATGCTGAAAAAGCACGAAAACGCAGAACTCGCAGAGACCGCAGAATCGTTTTCCAGACGATTCTCTGCGATCTCAGCGGGTTCTGCGCGTTGAACGTTGCGTTTTCAGCGACCTGTTACGCTTCCTGCTTCGACGTCCCTCGATCCACCTGCGACAGCGCCTGCTCGATGAACGCGTCCGGCGGCAGGGCGCCGAGGATCTCGATCTCTTCGTTGACGACGGTCTTGGGAACGCCGGTGACCCGGTAACGCCGCGCGAGATCCGGAAATTCCGACGCCTCCACGGCGGCGGCGGTGATGTTCGGGTTCAGGAACGCCATTTCATGCGCGAGGCTGACCGCCCGCGGGCAGTGCGGTCACGTCGGCGTCGTGAACACCTGCAGGTGAACGGGCTGGGTCACCGCCATGACGCGGCGGCGGTTCTCCTCGCTCAGACTCGTCGGCCTGCCGCCGACGAGCAGGACCGCCTGCACCAGTGACATGAACTCATAGCCGGACGGCGCGCCGATGAACCGTATTCGCGCATCGTGCGGCTGTCCCTCGGCGTCGAGTGTTTCGAGCACGATGCCCGGAACCCGGTCGATTCCGTAACGCGCCGACTTATCGCGGTCGAGTACGAAATTCACCTCTTCGATCGCGATCTTGTCCGACAGGGTGGGGAGCTCGTCGAGAATCTGTCGGGTCAGCGGGCACGTTTCGCAATCGATCGTCTGCGTGAAAAAGAGCAGACGGACAGGCGACTTCATCTCGTGGAACGCCTCGCGGAGCCTCTGCTGATCAGCTGTTGACAGGAGAGCCATCGATCCGATTATGACGGCAAACGAATCCAGGTTGTCGGCCGAAGCCCGACCAGTCCGGCTAACGCCTCGCGGTTATTTGAACAGATCGTCAAAAGCCTTTTTTGCGCTGCTGGAGGATCCCGAAGACGTGGCGGATCCACTGGTTCCGGACGTGCCAGTCTGGCGCTCGACGGTTGTACGAGCCGTAAAGAGAGCGCACGAGTTGCGCTCGTCTTTGGGCACGACGCGCGCGGGGATGCGAGTGTGCTGCGTGCACTCCCACCGGACGCTCGTGTCGAACGACACGCACTGGATGCACGCGTGCACGTCGACGCCGCAGCGCGAGCAGCGATCCAGGAGGCCGACCGGCACCGACAGCAGGTTCCCGCAGCGCGCGCACCGGAACACCTCGCGGGCGGCCATCAGGTTGGGCGTCTTCGGTCCCCGCTCGTCCTGGAGCTGGCGCCCCGGGGCCCGCTCCTGCGGAGGCTTCGGCTTGGGCGACTGCGCTCCGCGCTCGCGCGAGTCGTCCTGATAGCCCCGTTGTCTGTATTTCCTGTCGGACATCTTTAGGTGGGGCTCTGCCCCACACCCCGGCTCGGTCGCTCGCGGGGCCCCTGCGCCCGGCTCCCGCGCGGGCGCGCCAGGCGCGCCTCCTCACGTGGGGCTCTGCCCCACACCCTGCTTGTCACGCAAAACTTAACACGTTCGGGCGTGGACGCGCGGGTCGTGCCAGCAGTATAGCCCGCGAGGGGCGAAGATGCCCGATGGCTGCAAACGGGGCATTTTCTCGACGACGCCGGCGCGGCGGCGCGGCGCCGCCGTATTGTCAGCAGCCCGCTCGAGAGACACGGCGGACCGGGCCCGGGGCTGAGAAGCCGAGCGGGGGAGGAGTCCCCGCAAGCCAGGGTGCGGGAGCCGGGTGTGGGGCGGAGCCGCCCCTTGGTTTGCAGCAGCCAATTACCCGACCGGCGGGTTCCGACTGCTGGGCCAATCGACACCCGGCTCGTGCGCGAGTCTTACTGCACCGGCACGCCGTGGGCTTCCGCTTCGCCGGCGATCTGATATTCGACCAGCCGCTTGCAGTTCACCACCTGATCGGACACGGTGAACGTGGTCTTGTCAACAGCCGCGCGCGCCACCGGAATGCAGTGGAACGACACGATCTCGGCGCCCGGACCGGTCTTTGGATCGAACCGGTAGAACGTGGTGCACGGCTCGCCTTGGGCCATCTTCGCGTCGTCATGGACGATGAGGACCGGCCCCATCACGATTTCCTTCTGCACCTGCACCGGATTGGGGAAATTGACGATCGACCAGTGTTTGCCGGCCGCGCTGGTCGCCAGGATTCCCGCGCTGAGTGCAGAAAAGAGCAGAAACGCACCGACGAAGATTCTCGATCGCATCAGAGCCTCCATTACGAAAGGCGGTTACCGATAATCCGGCAGATCCCTCGGATTCCCCCGGACAGCGCAACGGACGTGCCGTTGCCGGCTTGTCATCGAGTCGAAACCTCCTCGCGCATTCGGCTCTCGCGGCCGGCCACGTGCTGCGGCCGCAGCTTGATCGGCCGGTAGCGCGGCACCCACATCGCGGCGCGGACCACGTGCTCCAGATCGATCAGGACGCCCGCTTCCGCATGTCCGTCAGCGACGGCCCGGCGGATGACCGCGCAGGCCACCGCGTGCGAACAATCGCGCATGCGTTTGAGATCGGGATACACGGCGCCGGCGTCGAGATCCGCGGCGGTCACCTGTTCCGCCATCGCCCGCGCCGCGGCCAGGAACATCGCGTCGGTGACCCGCTGCACTCTCCCCACCCAGAGGCCCAGCCCGACGCCGGGAAAGATGAAGGCGTTGTTGCACTGGCCGATGCGATACCGGCGGCCGCGACAATCCACGGGCGCGAACGGGCTGCCGGCGGCGACGATGGCGCGGCCATCCGACCAGCGCAGCGCGTTTTCCGGTGTGCACTCGCTCTTGCTCGTCGGATTGGATAGAGGAAATACGAGCGGACGGTCGTTAACCGCCGCCATCGCGACGACGACGTCTTGGGAGAACAGCCCGGGAGTGCCTGACGTTCCGATGAGGATCGTGGGCTTGAAATGGCGAATCGTCTCTTCGAGCGAAATGCGCGGGCGATCGCGCCACTCCACGCCGGCGGTTTCGTGGACCGGACGGGCATACGCCGCCTTGAAGTCCTCGAGATCCGGCCGGTCGGCGGTCACCAGTCCGCGGCTGTCGACGGTCCAGATCCGGCGACGCGCCTCCTCGGGCGACAACCCTTCCTGCATCAGCGCGGCAACGAACAGATCGGCGATACCCTGCGCCGAAGCGCCGGCGCCAGCCAGCACGAGCCGCTGATCGCGGAGCGGCTGGCGGGTGATCCGCATGGCGGCGTAGACGCCGGCGACCACGATTGCCGCCGTGCCCTGGATATCGTCGTTGAAGGTGCACAGCCGATGGCGAAACCGCTGGAGCTGGGCGATGGCGTTCGCCTTGAGGAAGTCTTCCCACTGCAGCACGGCATCGGGGAAGACGCGGGTGACAGCTGCGACAAACCGGTCGATGAAGGCCTGGTACTCCGGCCCGCGAATCCGCCGATGGCGCAGGCCGATGTACAGCGGATCGCGCAGGCGTTCCTCGTTGTCCGTGCCGACGTCGAGCGTAATCGGCAGCGTCAGCTGCGGCGGGATGCCTGCGCAGGCCGTATACAGCGCGAGCTTGCCGATCGGAATACCCATTCCGCCGACGCCCTGGTCGCCGAGGCCGAGGATGCGCTCGCCGTCGGTCACCACAATTACCGCCGGCTGACGAGTCTGGTTCGCGAGAATCGCGTCGATCCGATCGCGCTGGTCGTAGGAGATGTACAGGCCGCGCGCGCGCCGGTAAATGTGTGAATATCGCTGGCACGCTTCACCGACGACCGGCGTGTAGACAATGGGCATCATCTCCTCGATGTGATCGAGCAGCAGCCGGTAGAACAGCGTCTCGTTGCGATCCTGCAGTGAGACCAGATGGATGTAGCGTTCGAGGTCGGTCGGCTTGGCCTGATAGTTCTCGTACACCCGCTCGCCCTGCTCGCAGATTGTGGAAACGACCGGCGGGAGGAGGCCGTCGAGACGGAGACGCTCACGCTCTTCGAGCGGAAATGCCGTCCCTTTGTTTGTCAGCGGATTGACGAGCAGGTCGGGCCCGTCTGTGTCGACGGCCAGATACTCTTCACCGGTGGCGGGGTCTTCGTGCATCGAGCACTGCATGGGGTCCTCGAGAGTGCCGGAAATCCGGCGATCCGGACGCCCGTGAAGCCGGCACCGCATCGGGGAAAGTGCCCGCTGCTGTCGGAAACTCGTCGGAACGCCCGTGGTCCGGGCATGAAGGGGCAATCCGGATGCCGCCCGGGGGAAATCCCTTCGCCAACGCTACGGCGGACCGCCGTAGCTTTAGCGGAGGCTGGTCAGGGCTGCCCGGCGGCCGTGATGCAGGGCAAAGGCCTCCGCGACGGGAGGCCGCCGGCCGATCGTTTCACAGTCCTGCAGGCCTGCCGGCTATTGAGAGGTCGCCGGCGTCAGGTCCTTGAGAAACTCGGCGAGATAGCCGCCCCAGATCGCGGGCAACGAGTGAGTGCCGTGGCCCCGCGTTCTATCGCTGGTGGGAACCAGGACGTAGCGTCCGCGTTTCACGCGCGGCATCAGCTTCTCCATCAGCCCCAGCTCCGGAGGATTGACGACATCGTCCGCAGAATTGATAGCGAGTACGGCGGCGGTGATCTTCTCCAGGCTCGGCGACGGATCGTAGTCGCGGGACGCGTTGTACTGGTACAGCATGTCGTTGGCGTCGATGCTCGCCAGCCTCGACTTGATTTGATCCTCGTACCACTTGTCCGCCGCGTCGCGCGTCGACCCCGCGCGGTGCCATTGCAGCGGGCTGCTCGTCATCATCATCAGGAGATTGACGGCACCGACGAGGCCTTGGTGCGGCTGCTCCGTGTAATCGCCGTTTCTCCAGGCGGGATCGTGCGTGATGCTGTCCATGATCATCTTCCGCATCACCCGGTTGCGGCCCGCGATCGCCGTCGGCGCGCCGGCCAGCGGCACTGCGCCGTCGACGAAGTCCGGGTACATCTCGCTCCAGACCCAGCAGTGCATCGCGCCCATGGATGTCCCGAGCACGAGGCGCAGATGATTAACCTTCAAGCCCTGGGTGAGCAGGTCGTGCTGCGCGCGCACCATGTCGTCGTAGGTGTACTTCGGGAACCGCGCACGCAGACCGTCGCTCGGCTTGCTCGATTTGCCGTGACCGATCCCGTCGGGCAGCACGATGAAGTAGCGCGTCGCGTCGAGCAGCTGTCCCGGTCCGAACAGTTCGCCCGCGAATGTCGGGCCCAGGAACCCGGCACCGCTGCCGCCGGTCCCATGCAGGATCAGCACCGCATTGCGGACCACGCCGGAGGCATCGGTCTGCAGAGTGCCGAGCGTCCGATAGTGAAGGTTCAGCGACGGCAGCGTCTCGCCGGTCCCGAAGCGGAAGTTCGCGATGGCGAAGTCGCCTTCGTTTATACGGGGCTCTGCCCCGGACCCCGACTCGGTCGCTCGTGGGGACCCCTGCGCCCCACTCCGCTCTCTCGCAGGCGCGCCGTGCGCGCCTCGAGTTGGCAGGCCGACGGGCTGCGTGGCCGCAGTCGCTGGACGGGAGGGCGATCGCGCGTCGAGAATCAGCTTCAACAGACGGCCGAATTGCTCGCCCGTGACCTGGCGGCCGGGAATGTCGGTGTTGACGCGATGCACGATCACCGTGTCGTACGCCGGGATGACGACAATGTAGTGCCCGCCGGCGCCGCGCGCCGAATAGGTGCCCTCGGGCACTGTCACGCCCGGGAAGTGCCTGCCGTTCACGGCAACCCACCACAGGTACCCGTATCCGCCCGCCGCGCCGGCATCGGAATACGACGCCGTGCTCTCCTGCACCCAGTCGGCGGGTATGACCTGGCGGCCGCGCCACGACCCGTTCTGCAGGAAGAGCAACCCGAAGCGCGCCAGGTCGCGCGCGCTCATACGAAAGGGATACGCCGGATAGACCGAATCCGACCCCGCCACGTACGTACCGTCCTCGATTCGATAGTCCTCCATGCCGATCGGATCGCCGATACGGTCTTTGAACTCGGCGAAGAGGTTCGTCTTCGTCAACCGCTCGAACACCGTGCCGAGCACGTTGAAGTCCCAGTTGTTGTAATACCAGAAGGTGCCCGGGGCGTGACTGCCCCTGGCCGGGCGCGCCGCTCTCATACCCGGCGTCTCGTAGAGGGCCGGGTGGTACACACCGGAGCGGGCCTTCAGAACATCGTGCAGCACGGCCTGCTTTTCGGCCGGCGTCAACGACGGCGCGTTGTCGTCGATCCCGAGCTTCTCCAGCGTCTGCGACAGGTCGATGTGGCCGCTGCGCACATGGATGCCGTACAGGGCGCTCAGAAAGCTCTTGCGAATCGAATGGATGTTGTAGCGTGCCGCGGTCTCGCCCCACTCGTCGATGACCATGCCGCCAGTCACGATCATGACGGCGGCGGTGGGAATGGTTTGCGAGTACTCGCGCGCAGCGTTGAGACCAGCTGAGGACCAGCCGGCGCCGGCGACGTCCGGCGCGCGATGCCATATCGCGTCAGGGAATGCGGAACCCTGGCCGGCCGGCTGGTACGACAGCGCGAGCAAGGCCGTGACCGCGATCGCTGCGGCGAATGAGGTCGCGGTCACCCGTCGAAACATCGTTGTCATGTCGATCTCAATTCCGTCGTAGGGGCGGTCCACGACTCCGCGGGCCTTGAGCCCGGGAGCGCTACCACGGAGAACGCTGAGGACGCGGAGGTTCAATCCTGAAAGCTAACAGGGTTTTCCTCCTGGCCTCCGCGGTGGGACTTGCCATGACTCAGACACACCCCACAGCCCAGAGCCTGTTAAAAGCGATAAACCATCGTCGCCTGCAGCGCGCGCGCCGGCTGCTGGTTGCGCATCTGCAGGTAGTTCGCCGTGTTGAACCGCTCGTTGGCACCGTTGTAGTTGTACTGCGTAAAGTCGCCGGCGTTGAGCAGGTTGAAGATGTTCGCCGCGAGCTCCGCCTGTCGGGACCCGCCGAGGGCGAGCTTCTTGCCGATCTTGAGCCCGAGCGTCTTGACGTTCGGCGCCATGACCTGGCCCTCGCCACGCGTGGGGTAGACAAACCGCATGCGCGTCGAGAGCGGGTTCGACTGCGGCACGCCGGTGGAGGACACCACCGTCGCCGGACCGAACACCGCAAGCTGCGGGTCGCCAACCGGAAGCAGGTCGACAATCGCACCCGACCACGGACCGGCCTGGATGGTATAGCTGGCCGCGAGGGTGACACCCAGCGGCGCCTGGTAGCTGCCGCCGAAATTCAGCCGGTATTTCTGCCACGTCGGTCCGTAGGTGTGGACCGTTGAGCCGGTTGCGATCGGAAGGCTGTTCTCCTCGTTGTTGCCGCGCGGCATGTAGAGGAGCTTGTCGTTCGGAAACGCACTCGGCTGGATAAAGCGCGCTGGATCCGTCGGATTCCAGTCACCGCTGATGTGCTGCCACTGCCGGTTGATCCCGGCCATGAACTGGAGGCCGCGCGACAGATTTTTCGTGGCGGTGACTTCCAGCGCGGTGTAGTTCAACCGGCTCCACGAGTTGTTCGTCTGCTGGAACACGATGCCGCGATTGGGATCGAGTTTGCCGAAGCCGCCGAACGCCTGGTTCGGCCCGGAGGGATAGAAGCCGTTGATGTCCGGGCGCGCGTAGGTGTCCTTGTAGACGCGGTGGATGGCGGCGACGTCGATGCCGAGCGCCGACGGGAACTGTTTGCGAAAGCCGACGATCATCTCGTCGAGATACGGCTGATGCAGGTCGGGATCGAACTCGCTCGCCGCCAGGGAGCCGGTCCGCGCCGGATCGTCGAATCGCGTTTCGAACGCTCCATCGCCGTCCAGATCGTAGGTGTCGACGAATCCTGCGCGTCCGCCGGCACCGAACAGCGTGACCGCATCGCGGCCCATCATCTGCTCGCCGACGCGCACGTAGCTGCCGCGCAGCACGTTGCGGGCGTCGCCGGTCACCAGATACGAGAATCCGGCCCGCGGCTGAAGGATGTGGGAGTTCTCGCGCGTGACATCGAAGATCTTGTCGTAGCGCTTCACCCAGTCGAGACGCAGGCCGAGGACCGCGGTCAGCCGGGCGCTCGGCTTCCAGCTGTCCTGTCCGTAGAACGCATAGTTGCGGTCGCGCGCGAGACGCGTGGTCAAGTCCAGCGGGCTGGCAAAGCGCCGGTGGAAGGGCACGGTTCCCTTCGACGGATCGCGCGGGTCCACCTGCCGCCGCTCCTCCAGGATGAAGCCGTCATTCAGGTAGATCGTTTCGGTATCGTACGTGCTGCGTGGCGAGCCGAAGAAGCCGGTCTGGAATTCGTGCGACCCCGCCCATCCATCCTTGAAATAGGTCAGGTCGGCGCGAAGCGTGATCTGAGACGAAGGGAGGTACGAGATCGCGGCCTGGCCCGCGCTTCCGGTGCCGTCGTCGAGATTGCCCCCCGAGACTAGCCGCCCGCTGCCAACCAGCCGGCCGCCCTGCAGGTTCGCCGCGTTGTGAATGGTGATCGTCGGGCCGGACCCGATGCGCCCTTCGAAGGTGCTCGCGTCCGATCCGCCCTTGTTGTTGTAGGAGGCGAGGAATGTCGTCGTCAGGTTCTGGCCCCACACCGAGGTCAGCTTGCCGCCGTACAGGCCGCCGCCGGTGGAATACACGACCGCGCGGCTGTAGTGATACTCACGGTCGCCCGTCGCCGTTAACCGATCCTGCTGAACGAACGCGGCCACTTCGTGCGACGCGGTGAGCTTCGCCGTGACCTTGCCGTACGGCTGCCAGCTCTCGGTCGTGTTGTTGAACAACTCGCTGCCGGGAAAGAAGGCCTTCAGCTGAGTGACCTCGTTGGGCGTGCGGCTGATGCCCGCCTCGAGATCGGCCCGTCGCACGGAGCCGAAGAACCAGACCTTGTCGCGCTTGATCGGACCGCCGAGACCGCCGTCGAACTGCCGCACGACGGCCGTGGTCGGAGTGCCGACGCCGGCCGAAGCCGCCGGCCTGCAACCAGCACTCGGCGAACAGTTGTTCACGTTGTTGCCGTTCCAGCCGTCGGGCTGATAGGCAAACGCCGCCGACCCTTTGAACTGGTTGCCGCCGCTCTTCGTGATGACGTTGATGTTCAGGCCGGTGCCCATCGGTGCCGACGCGTCGACACCGCCGGTTTTCACCTGGACGTCGTCGATCATGTCCGCGCCCATGGCGACGTAGGTCACCTGCGCGTCCTGGTAGTTGGACGCGATCGCGCCTTCGAGCTGGATCACGTGGGCGAAGTGTTCAGTGCTGTGCCCGAAATACACCATCCGGCCGCTGCCGTCGTCAAACGGCCTGGAGTGCACGCCGGGCGTGATCTCGAGAAAGTCGCTCCAGTTGCGGCGCGAGGAAATCGGCATTTCGCGCTGGAACTCACCCGAGATGTTGAGCACGTTGCTCGGCTTGCTCACCTCGAGCATCGGCGACTCGCCGGAGACGGTCACGCTTTCCTGCAGCGTGCCGATCTTCATGGTCACGTCGACCTGGAATGTCGCGCCGGCTCGCAGCAGGATGTCCTCGCGCTTGTAGGGCGCGAATCCCGTCAGGTCGGTTGCAACGGTGTACGTGCCGGGCGGCAGGTTGATCAACCGGTAGTAGCCTTCCGCATCGGTGACGGCCGTGGCCGGCTGAATGAGCGCCGGACTGGTGGCGGTGACGGTCGCACCTGGCAGCGCGCCGCCCTGCTCGTCTTTGACGTAGCCGCGCAGGCTGCCCTGCCCGGTCTGGGCCGTCACGCTGGCCGCCGTCACGAGCAGGAGCACCACAGACGACGTCAGCACGAAACATCTGTGCACCATCGGGACCTCCGGAAAAGAACCGACGACTACCGCGGAGGACGCGGAGGGTGAATCGCCGAGGGCGACAGGATTTTTCCTCCGTGTCCTCAGTGTCCTCCGTGGTGAAATGCTTTTTCTGGATGCACTCCTAGTAGCCGTGGACTACAAGTACCTGAAGATTCCGCCTTTATACCAGCGCCTCCGTGGAGTAGCAAGATGCCGCAGAGCTGTGGTGACGCACATTTCGACTCGCATCCAAAATCTGGAATCTCCAATCTCCATTCTCCAATCTGCAATCTACAATCTGCAATCTGCAATTTACAATCTCCCTTTCGGAGAGGAGGGACGATGTCGCGCTCTCGCTGGATCCGCCTGTTGTCCGCGGCCGTGGTCGCCGCACCACTCGGACTCATCCCGCTCTCGGCACAAGCCCCGCGCCCCATGGGGATCGTCGACCTGCTCAGTGTGCCGCGGCTCACCGAACCGCAGATTTCGCCCGACGGCCGCGACGTCCTGTTCACCAAAAGCGATGCCGACTGGAAGAGCGGCAAGCGGATCACCCATATCTGGCGTGCACGCGTCGACGGCGGCGCCGCCCCGGCGCAGTTGACCAACGGAACCGAAAACGAGGAAGCGGCCAGGTGGTCGCCTGATGGCCGGACGATCGCGTTCACCACGAAGCGCGGCGAAAACGAATTCGCCCAGATTTATCTCCTGCCCGTGGACGGCGGCGAGGCGAAGCCGCTCACGAGACATGCCAGCGCGGTCTCTCATATCGAATGGATGCCTGACGGCTCCGGATTGCTGTTCACCGCCGCCGAGCCGAAGACCGAGGAGGAAAGGGCGCGCGACAAGGTCAAGGACGACGTCTATTCGTTCGACGAGAACTACAAGCAGACCCACCTCTGGAAAGTCGATGTCAAGAGCGGCACCGAGACGCGCATCACCAGCGGAGACTTTTCGGTGACCAGCTACGAGGTGTCCGATGACGGCAGGAAAATCGCGTTTCATCGTCAGCCGACGCCGCTGCTCGGATCCGGTGCCGACGGTGAAGTCTGGGTGATGAACGCCGACGGCTCGGGCGCTCTCCAGTTGACGAAGAACGCCGTCCAGGAGAGCAACGCCGTGCTGTCGCCCGACAATTCACAGGTGCTGTTCCTGGCCGGCGCCAATGCGCGGTTCGAGGATTACTACAACAGCCGGCTGTTCCTCGTGCCGGTCGCCGGTGGCAGCCCGCGCGTGCTGGTCGGTGAAAACGACCCTTACGACGTCGACCGCGCGTTCTGGTCGCCAGACGGCAAGTCGATCTTCTTCCTCGCCAATCTCGGCGTGCACGAGGAGCTCTTCGTCGTCCCGGCCGCCGGCGGCAAGCCGCGCCAGGTGACCAGCGGAAAGCACAACATCGGCAGCATGTCGAAAGCCGGCGATCGGTTCGCGTTCACGCTCAGCGATTCCACTTCGGGCGGCGAGGTCTTCGTGATGGCCGGCGCCGACACCGCGCCGAAGCGCGTGACGCGCGTGTTCGACTATCTCACGCGCGACTTCAAGCTCGGACGGCAGGAGGCGATCCAGTGGAAGGGGGCGGACGGCACGACGGTGGAAGGGATTCTGACGTATCCGGTCGACTATCAGGCGGGGCAGAAATATCCGCTGGCGGTGATGACCCACGGCGGACCGCAGGCCGCGGACAAATACAGCATCGGGTCGGTGGCGTACGAGTTCCAGGTGCTGGCCGGCAAGGGATACGCGACGCTGCAGCCGAATTACCGCGGCAGCACCGGATACGGCGACGCGTTTCTGCGCGACATGGTCGGCCACTACTTCCAGCAGGCGCACCTCGATGTCATGACCGGCGTCGACGAAGTGATCCGCCGCGGCATCGCCGATCCCGATCGGATGCTGAAGATGGGATGGAGCGGCGGCGGCCACATGACGAACAAGATCGTCACCTTTACCGATCGGTTCAAAGCGGCATCTTCGGGGGCCGGCGCCGCAAACTGGATCTCGATGTATGCGCAGAGCGACATCCGATCGTTCCGCACGCCGTGGTTCGGCGGCACGCCGTGGCAGAAGAACGCGCCGATCGAAGCCTACTGGAACAACTCGCCGCTGAAGGACGTCGCGAACGTCACGACGCCGACGTTGTTCTTCGTGGGCGAGCGCGACCCGCGCGTGCCGATGCCGCAGTCGATCGAGATGTATCGGGCGTTGAAGGCCAACGGCGCGCCGACGCATCTCTATATCGCGCCGCGTGAGCCGCATGGATGGACCGAGCTCCGGCACCAGCTGTTCAAGCTGAACACCGAAATCGAGTGGTTCGAGAAGTACGTCACCAGGCGGCCGTTCACGCCGGAGAAAGCGCCGGCCGACGACAAGAAGGACGCGAAGCCGACGACCGAACAGCAGTGAGGGCTGAGTCGGAGTCCGGTCGGAGCCCGGTCGGACTTCGCTCCGACCGAAGTCCGACTCAAGTCCGGTCGAACTTCGACTGAGGGCGGACCGTCAATTCTGTATGAAAACACTGCGCTCTCGCGCGCCGGCTGGACCTGGAAAGCGCCTTCCGCGGGTCGCATTGCTGTGTCTGTTTGTCATCGCCCTCCCGTCGGTCCGGCCTTTCCCGCCTGTCCTGCCCTCTGTCGCCGGCCAGGCATCGCGCCGGCCGATGACGCTCGTCGATCTTGCCGAGCTGCCACGCCTCCTCGACCCTCAGCTCTCGCCAGACGGCCGCACCCTCGTCTACATGCGCAGTCACGCCGACTGGAAGCTTGGCCGGCCGGTCTGGAACCTCTGGCGACAGAACATCGGCGAGACACCGCACCAACTCACCTTCACCGAGAACGGCGAAGTGCCCGGCATGACGCGATGGTCCCCGGACGGCCGGTCGCTGCTGTTCTGGCGCGACGGCCAGCTGTTCCTGCTGCCGGCGGCCGGTGGGGAAGCGCGACAGCTCACGCACCATGCCACGAGCGTGACCCCCGCCATCGCGCCCGCGTGGACACCCGACGGCACCGCCGTCTACTTCACCGCTGCGGACGAGCGCACGAGCGAAGAGCGCGAACGCGATCGTCTCCGCGACGATGTGTACGCGCTCGACGAGACGACGTTCAAGCAGCGCCACCTCTGGATGGTGACCGCCGCCACCGGCGTCGAGACGCGGGTGACATCCGGTGACTGGTCGATCCTCGGCTTCCGGCTCGCGCGGGATGGCAAGCGCATCGTGTTCCATCGGGCGCCGTCGCCGTTGACGCCCGACGCGCCGCGCGGGGAAGTCTGGATCATGGACGCGAGCGGGGGAAATGCGCGCGCGCTGACGCAGAACAGCATCGAGGAGGCCTCCGCCGAACTGTCGCCGGACGGCACACAGGTCCTGTTTCTCGCCGAGGCGAACGCCGGCCTCGAGCCGTATTACAACTCCAACGTGTTCCTGGTCCCGGCAAACGGCGGCGCAAGCCGCCTTCTGCTGCCCGACTTTCCCTACGCGGTTGATCAGGCGACCTGGGCGCCGGACGGCCGGTCGATCTATGCCGCCGTGAACATGGGCGTCCACAGCGAGGTCTTTCAAATCGACACGCGCGCGGGAAGTTTCTCGCAGTTGACGGATGGGCGGCACTACATCCCGCCGGGCTGGAGCATCGTCGAGCCGGCGCGGACGATGGTCGTGCAATTCGACGAGCCCTCGCGCTTCGGCGAGGTCTACCTCCTGCGGCTCGGCGAGAAGTCGGCGCCGAAGCGGGTGACCAACATCTACGATGGCCTCGAGGGCGGCTTCATCCTTCCACGCCAGGAAAAAGTCGAGTGGCCCGGCGCGGATGGGACGACGATCGAGGGGCTGGTGTTCTATCCGCTCGACTACGACGCGGCGAAGAGGTATCCGCTGGTCGTGCAGATGCATGGCGGCCCGATGGATTCGGACAAGTTCGGCGCCGGGGCGGGGCTGGTGCTCAATTATTTTCCCGTGCTGACGGCGAAGGGCTATCTGGTGCTCAGGCCGAACTATCGCGGCAGCGCCGGCTACGGCAACGCATTCCTGCGCGATGTCATCGGCCATTACTTCGACAACATGCCGCTCGACATCCTGTCCGGCGTCGACGCCTTGATTCAGCGCGGGCTGGCCGATCCCGATCGGCTCGTGTTGATGGGATGGAGTGCCGGCGGCCACCTCGCGAACAAGCTGATTTCGATGACGCCGCGATTCAAGGCCGCGTCGTCCGGAGCGGGCGCCGCGAACTGGACCTCGCTGTACGCGCAGAGCGACCTGCGGGCCAACCGGACCGTGTGGTTCGGGGGGACGCCCTGGCAGAAGGATGCGCCGATCGCGAACTACTGGAATCAATCGCCGCTCAAGGATGTCGCCAACGTCACGACGCCGACCCTGCTGTTCGCTGGCGAGAACGATGCACGCATCCCCAAGGAACAGGCAATCGAGATGTTCCGTGCGCTGCGCAGCAATGGCGTTCTTACGAAACTGTTGATCGCGCCCCGAGAACCCCATCAGTGGGGAGAGCTCCGGCATCTGCTGTTCAAGGCGAACGCCGAGCTCGAGTGGTTCGAACGCTATGCGATGAGCCGCGCTTACGTGTGGGAAAAAACGCCATAGCGTTTTCTGGCGCGCGACCTGCCAAACAGAGTAAGCTCAAAGTTCGACGACCAGCGGTGCGTCACCTCGTCGGCGTTCTCTCCGACGTCATGCTCCGCTTCACGTTCTACGACCGATGTCGCAGATCTTTCATCCGAGCGCCAACACCATCGCGCGCGTCAGCATCTTCGGCGCTGTGTTTTTCATCGCCGGCCTGCTGCTGCTCATCGAGCAGGTGAATCGTTCGCCGTGGGTGACCGGGGCGCGCGTTGCCCGCGAACAACCGATCCAGTTCAGCCATGAGCGTCACGTCGCGGGCAATGGCATCGATTGCCGCTACTGCCACACATCGGTCGAGGATTCGTCGTTCGCCGGCATTCCGCCGACGCGGACATGCATGAACTGTCACTCGCAGATCTTCGCCAACAGTCCGTTCCTGGAGCCCGTCCGTGAGAGCTTCCGGACCGGCCGATCCATCGAGTGGACGCGCGTGCACGATCTGCCGGACTTCGTCTACTTCAACCACAGCATTCACATCAACAAGGGCATCGGCTGCACCACGTGTCACGGGCAGGTCGACCGCATGCCGCTGATGTGGCAGGAGCAGTCGCTGCAGATGGAGTGGTGCCTCAACTGTCATCGGAATCCGGAACGCTACGTCCGTCCGCGATCCGCCGTGTTTCGCGTCGATTACGAGCCGCCGGCCAACCAGCTCGAGCTCGGGAGGCAACTGGTCGAGGACTATCACATTCAAAGGCTCACCAGTTGTTCGACGTGTCATCGATGAAGCCCGCCTGGCGCACGCTCGAGGAACGGGCGCAGGATCCCGCATTTCAACAGCGCCTGTTCAACGAGTTCCCGTCGGAAGTCGAAGCGATCACCGATCCCGTCGCGCGCCGGAACTTTCTGAAGTTGATGGGCGCCTCGATCGCGCTGGCCGGCGTGACCGCCTGCACGCGCCAGCCGCTCGAGAAGATCGTCCCGTACGTGCGCCAGCCGGAGGAGCTCATTCCCGGCAGACCGTTGTTCTTCGCGACGGCCATGACGCTCGGCGGCGTCGCGACCGGACTGCTCGTGGAAAGCCACGAAGGCCGGCCGACGAAGATTGAAGGCAACCCGCTGCACCCGAGCAGCCTCGGCGCCACTGACGTGTTCGCGCAGGCAGCCATCCTGAGCCTCTACGACCCCGATCGATCGCAGACGCTGATGAACCTCGGCGACATCCGGCCCTGGTCGGCGTTTCTCGGCGCGATCCGCGCCGCCCTCAACGCCCAGGCGCCGCTCCGCGGTGCGGGCTTGCGGATCCTCACCGAATCGGTGAGCTCGCCGACGCTGGCTGCCCAGATTCGCGAGGTCCTCGGGAAGTATCCGGCTGCCCGCTGGCATCAGTGGGATCCCGCCAGCCCTGAGAGTGCCCGCGAAGGCTCGAAGGTGGCATTCGGCCAGTACGTCGCAGCGCAGTACCGGCTGGAGCAGGCGGATGTGATTCTCGCTCTCGATTCCGACTTGCTGAACTGCGGTGCGGGCAGCCTGCGCTACGCGCGCGACTTCGCCGCGCGCCGGCAGCCCGGCCAGCCGGACCGGATGTCGCGCTTCTACGCCATCGAGTCGATGCCGACGCCGACTGGCTCCCGTGCGGATCACCGGCTGCCGGCCAGGCCGAGCGAGATCGAAGCGATTGCCCGCACGATTGCCGACGCGGTGCGCGCCGGGGCGGGCAGGGCAGGCAGGGCAGGTGGGGCCGAACGGTACGGCAGATGGATTGACGCGGTGTCGAAAGATCTTCTCGCGCACCGCGGCCGCGGTCTGGTCGTCGCCGGCGATCATCAGCCGCCGCCGGTCCACGCGCTGGCGCACGTGATGAACGACGCGCTGGCCAATGCCGGCACGACGGTTGTGTACACCGATCCGATCGAAGCGGAACCGGTCAATCAGCTCGAATCGCTGCGCAGTCTCGTCGCCGACATGAACGCCGGCAAAGTGGACGCTCTGGTCATCGTGGGCGGCAATCCCGTGTACACGGCCCCTGCGGATCTCGGGTTCGCCGATGCGATGGCCAAGGTCCAGATGCGCGTGCACCTCAGTCTGTACGAGGACGAAACCTCGGAGCTGTGTCACTGGCAGATTCCGGAAGCGCACTTTCTCGAAGCATGGAGCGATGCCCGCGGCCACGACGGCACGGCCTCGATCGTGCAGCCGCTGATCGCGCCGCTCTACGGCGGCCGCTCCGCGCACGAGCTGCTCGCGGCCATGACCGATCGACCCGAACGGAGCGGGTACGACATTGTCCGCGAGCATTGGAGCGCCGCCGTACCGGGACCAAAAGATCAATTCGAGGTCCAATGGCGCCGCTGGCTTCACGACGGCGTCGTGCCGAATACGGCCTTCGCGCCGAAGACGACCCGCATCACCGCGACGGCGCCACGGGGAGCGGCCGGGACCGATTCAACGTCTGCCTCGGATGACCAGGGCTTTGAAATCGTTTTCCGCAACGATCCATGCGTCCTCGATGGCCGCTTTGCCAACAACGGCTGGCTGCAGGAGCTTCCGAAGCCGATCACCAAGCTGACCTGGGACAACGCGGTCATTGTCAGCCCCGCCGCCGCCGAGCACCTCAAGGTCTCGAATTATCCGGCATTCACCGGCGGCGAACACGGGCAGATCCTCGCCGACGTCGTGGAGATCAAGTACCAGGGCCGCAGCGTGCGCGGCCCCGTGTTCGCCGTCGTCGGGCATCCCGACAACTGCGTCACCGTCCATCTCGGGTACGGCCGCTCGCACGGCGGACGTGTGGGCCGTGGGACCGGCTTCAACGCCAACGCGATCCGGACATCGTCCGGGCTCTTTCACGGCCGCGGCGCCGGAATCGCTCTGACCGGATCGACCTACCCGCTCGCCTGCACGCAGTATCACCATCTGATGGAAGGGCGCGGCCTGGTCCGCGCCGTCACGCGCGATGAGTTTGCGCACGATCCCAAGTCGATTCACGAAGGCGACGAGACGCCGCCGCGCACCGTGACGCTGTACCCTCAATACACATACGAGGGCCACAAATGGGGGATGGCCATCGACGTCAACGCCTGCATCGGCTGCAACGCGTGCGTCGTGGGCTGCCAGGCGGAGAACAACATCGCGGTGGTCGGCAAGACCGAGGTGCTGCGCGGCCGAGAAATGCACTGGCTTCGCATCGACACGTACTATCGCGGCGAGCCCGAGCATCCTGAAACCTACTTCCAGCCGGTTCCGTGCATGCACTGCGAGAACGCGCCGTGCGAAACGGTCTGCCCGGTCGCCGCCACCGTACACAGCCACGAAGGGCTGAACGACATGGTGTACAACCGCTGTGTCGGCACGCGCTACTGCTCGAACAACTGCCCCTACAAGGTCCGGCGCTTCAACTACTTCCTCTATCAGGACTGGAACACGCCGAGCCTGAAGCTCGGTCGGAACCCGGACGTCACCGTTCGCAGCCGCGGCGTGATGGAGAAATGCACCTACTGCGTGCAGCGCATCAATGCCGTGAAGATCGCTTCAGAAAAGGAGGATCGGCCCATCAAGGATGGCGAGATCCAGACCGCGTGCCAGCAGGCGTGCCCGGCGGATGCCATCGTCTTCGGCGATCTCAACGATCACGGCAGCCGGGTGGCCAAGCTGCAGGCGGAAGCGCGGAACTACTCGCTGCTCGGCGAGCTGAACACCCGGCCGCGCACGACCTACCTGGCCGCGGTCCGCAACGTGAACCCGGAGCTCGGGGAATGACGCAACGCTCCGGCGGCCGGTTCGGTCAGGTAGGCGGGGTAAGTCTGGCGGGTCGGGTTGCTCGACGTGCCCCACGCGGACCCACGCGACCTGCGTGCCCACGATGCGGAAGCCGCTGCCGCCGCCGCGCGCCGGGCCGCGCGATCACCGGGTGCCTCTGAACCATGGCCGATATCGACCACCAGACCAAGCTCTCGATGGAGGATCCGCTGCACGCCGTGGCAGGCACGGCGCGCCCGTCGGTGATTGCGCCGGGCCATACCTTCAGCACGGTCACCGACAAGATCAGCGCCATCGTCCTCACGCGCAAGACGTCGCTGGGATGGTATGCCGGGTTCGGCATCTCGTTCCTGCTGACGATGCTGCTGCTCGTAGCGGTGACGAAGCTGTTTCTCGAGGGCATCGGCATCTGGGGCAACAACATTCCGGTTGGATGGGCCTTCGAGATCACCAACTTCGTGTGGTGGATCGGGATTGGACATGCCGGCACGCTGATTTCGGCGATTCTGCTGCTGCTCAAGCAGACCTGGCGCACGTCGATCAACCGCTTTGCCGAAGCGATGACGCTGTTCGCCGTGGCCTGCGCGGGGTTGTTCCCCGCCATTCACACCGGGCGTCCCTGGCTCGACTACTGGCTGCTGCCGTACCCCAACACCATGGGGGTGTGGCCGCAGTTTCGCAGCCCGATCATGTGGGACGTGTTCGCCGTCTCGACCTACGGCACGGTGTCCCTGCTTTTCTGGTTCGTCGGGTTGATTCCGGATCTGGCGACGCTGCGCGATCGCTCGCACTCGCGGACCGGACGCGTGATCTATGGAATGCTCGCGATGGGATGGCGCGGGTCGGCGGAGCACTGGCACCGCTACGAAGTGGCTTATCTCCTTCTCGCCGGCCTGGCCACACCGCTCGTCGTCTCGGTCCACACTGTTGTGAGCTTCGACTTCTCGATCGGCATCGTGCCGGGATGGCACGCCACGATCTTCCCGCCGTATTTCGTCGCCGGTGCGATTTACTCCGGCTTCGCCATGGTTCTCACGCTGGCGATCCCGATTCGCGCGGTGTACGGCCTCGAGGATTTCATCACGGTACGGCACCTGCAGAACATGGCCAAGGTCATGCTGGTGACCGGGCTGATGGTGGGGTACGGGTACCTGATCGAGGCGTTCACGTCGTGGTACAGCGCGGACAAGTTCGAGGTCTTCGTGCCGTACAACCGGATGACCGGGCCGTACGCGCCGTACTATTGGAGCCTGCTGTTCTGCAACATCGTCGCGCCGCAGGCGCTCTGGTTCCGGCGAATCCGGTCGAGTCCGGTTCCGCTGTTCGTCATCGCCATCATCGTCAACATCGGCATGTGGCTCGAACGGTTCATCATCGTCGTCACCAGTCTGCACCGCGACTTCCTGCCGTCGGCGTGGGGCCGCTATGCGCCGACGATCTGGGACTGGTCGACCTACGTCGGGACCATCGGGCTGTTTCTGGCGCTGCTGTTCCTGTTCCTGCGCTTCCTGCCGATGATTTCGATCTTCGAGATGCGGACGATTCTGCCGGAAGCAAAGATTGATGAGGATTTGCGGGTGATTTGAATTCGAGAGTGTGCCGTGCTGGAGATGACTTTTCGGAACCACGAAGGACACAACGGACACAAAGAAGTCGACCAAACGACGTTCAACGCAGAGCTCGCGGAACACGCAGAAAATCATGACATTGCTCCGCGAGTTCTGCGGTTTCTGCGTTGATCGTCGTTTCTGTCGACGATTTGAGGATCCAGAGAAATGTCGAAGGTACCCGGAATTTACGGTTTGATGGCCGAGTTCGACGAGCCGACGCTGCTCGTCGCGGCCACCCATCGCGCCTACCAGGAAGGCTACCGGCGCATGGATGCGTATTCGCCCTACCCCATCGAGGAGTTGCACGAGGCGCTCGGAGCGCATCATACCCGGCTGCCGTTGATCGTGTTGATCGGCGGACTCTGCGGCTGCCTTGGCGGATATCTCCTGCAGTATTGGATCTCGGCAATCGCCTATCCGGTCAACGTCGGCGGCAAACCGTTCCACAGCTGGCCGGCATTCATTCCCGTCACCTTCGAGTGCACGATTCTGGCGGCTTCGCTGTCCGCGGTCCTCGGCATGCTCGCGCTCAACGGCCTGCCGATGCCGTATCACCCGGTCTTCAATGCCCCGCGATTTGCGCTCGCGAGCCGCGATCGGTTCTTTTTGTGCATCGAGGCGCGCGATCCGCGATTCGATCTCAACGGGACGCGGCGCTTCCTCGAGATGCTCAGGCCACGGGAGGTCTCAACCGTTGCCGACTAGGCTGTCCCGGATGGCGAGAAGCAGCACCGAGCACGCCGAGCTCGCCGATCGGGTTGTCTCTTCGGGTTCTGCGGGTTCCGCGTTGATCGTCGTGGCCGCGCTGCTGGGTGCGCTGGCTCTTTCCGCCTGCCGCCGCGACATGCACGATCAGCCGAAATACATCCCGCTGCGCGAGTCGACGTTCTTCGCCGACCAGCGATCGGCGCGGTCGTTGGTGGCGGGCACCGTCGCGCGCGGACACCTTCGCGAAGACGCCTTGCTCTACACCGGCAAGGTGAACGGCGCCGATGCGACGATCTTTCCATTTGTCATAGACGAGCCGGCGATGGCGCGCGGCCATGAGCGCTTCAACATCTACTGCGCGCCCTGCCACGGCCGGACCGGCCAGGGCGACGGCATGATCGTCCGCCGCGGCTATCGCCGGCCGCCGACGTTCCACCAGGATCGGCTGCGCGAGTCGCCGGTCGGCCATTTCTTCGACGTGATCACGAACGGGTTTGGCGCGATGCCCGACTACGCCACGCAGATCCCGGCCGAGGATCGATGGAAGATCGTGGCGTTCGTCCGCGCGCTGCAGCTCAGCGAGCATGCGACCGTTGCGGACGTACCGCCCGATCGCCGGGGCGAACTGGACCGGACGGCCACGCCGCCGGAACGATAGGAGCGAATGCGAGAGATGACGAACTCACCACGGAGGACGCGGCCACCTTCGCGCAAGGCTACGGTGGCCCGCCAAAGCTTCAGCGAAGGCGGGAGGACAGGAGGAAAATCCTGTTGTTTTTGAAGACTGAACCTCCGCGTCCACCGCGTCCTCTCTGGTAGCCAGATCAACCATGGAACTGCGAACCACTGCCGACGTCGCCATTCCGGAGCTCGCAGGCTTGCAACGCCGGTTTCTGCTCGCTGGCGCCGCGGGCGCGGCGGTGTCCCTGGTCGGCCTGCTCGTCGACGTCAGGCAGTTCCTGCAGTCGTACCTGATGGGATACATGCTGTGCCTGGGGGTCACGCTCGGCAGCCTCGCGCTCGGCATGGTCCATCAGTTGTCCGGCGGCGCGTGGGGCGTCGTGCTGCGCCGGCCCATCGGCGCCGCCAGCCGGGTCCTGCCGGTGATGACCGCGCTGTTCCTGCCGATTGCGTTCGGCATGACATATATCTACTCCTGGACGAGCGCGGATGTGGTCGGTCGCAGCGAGCTGCTGCAACACAAACGGCTCTATCTCAACACGCCGTTCTTCCTCGTTCGCGCCGCCATCTATTTCGTGGTCTGGAACGCCATCACCTATTTTCTCAACGCCTGGTCGCTCGAACAGGATCGCACGCCCGACCCGCGCATTGCCCGCCGCATGCAGCGGTTGAGCGCCGCGGGACTGCTCGGTTATTTCCTGACGATTACCTTCGCCTCGTTCGACTGGCTGATGTCGCTCGCGCCGGAATGGTTTTCCACGATGTACGGTGTCTTGATCCTGGGCGGCCAGGGACTCTCGGCGCTGGCGTTTCTCATCACGATGGTCGTCTGGCTGAGCCGGCGTCCGCCTCTCGATCGAGTCGTGCTGCCGGCGCACTTTCACGATCTCGGCAACCTCCTGCTCGCGTTCGTCATGCTCTGGGCGTACTTCTCGTTTTCTCAGTACCTGATCATCTGGGCGGGCAACCTGCCGCTCGAGATCGGCTGGTATCAACATCGTCTCGACACGACCTGGCGAGCCGTGGGCGTTTCGCTGATGCTGTTTCACTTCGCCGTGCCGTTCGTCCTGCTGCTGTCGCGGGTGACGAAGCGGGAACGGACCGCGCTGGTCAGGGTCGCTGTGGGAATCCTGGTCATGCGCCTGGTCGACATGTTCTGGCTGATTGCGCCGGATTTACAGCCGCAGGGGCTGTCGGTCAGCTGGCTTGACGTCGTGCTGCCGGTGTCGCTCGGAACGGTCTGGCTCGGATGTTTCTTCCGGCAGCTGCGCGGCCGCGCGATTCTGCCGGTTCATGATCCGGAGTTCGGTGAGACGCTGGGTCCGATCATCGAACGCGGCACGCCGCCGAGGACGGCGCACTGATCTTTAACCATGGCTGAAGCCCACGTCCCGCACGACCGCGCGGAGATCCACCACGAGGTCAGCGACATCAATGTCGGCGGCGTGCTGCTGTTCGGAACCGGCCTGTTCGTCGTCACCGGCATTGTCTGCCTGCTCGTGTGGGTGTTGTTCGGGTATTTCAACAACCGCGAAACGGTCCGCGGCGCCCGCGAATATCCCCTTGCCGTGGTCCAGGAGAACCGGCTTCCGCCCGAGCCGCGGCTCCAGACGAATCCGCGGGAAGACCTGCACGAGCTCCGCGCTCACGAGGACGAGGTGCTGACCAGCTACGGCTGGGTGGATAAAAACGCCGGCGTCGTGCGGATTCCGATCGAGGAAGCGATGAAGATCGTGGTCCAAAAGGGCCTCCCGACAAGGCAGGTACCGAAAGGGTCTCCGAATCAGGCAGGTACGCAATGACCGTTACGGTCCGGATCTTTGTGTCCTTTGTATCCTGTGCGTCCTTCGTTGTAAGCGCCGCGCAGCCGCTGCGTGCCCAGATGAACGGCGCTCCGGCCGCCGGGTACAAACGCGATGCCGGGACGTCATCCGCGACCCTGCCGCCCGCGCTGCGCGAGATTGGATTCGACCAGAACCTCGGTCAGCCGGTGCCGCTCGATACGGTCTTCCGCGATGAGACGGGCCGGGCGGTGCGGCTCGGCGACTACTTCGGCAGCCGGCCGGTCGTCATGGTGTTCGCGTACTACGACTGCCCGATGCTCTGCGGACTCGTCATCACCGGTCTGGCGTCGGCGCTGGACGTGCTCTCGCTCGAACCGCACCGCGATTTCGAGATCGTGACCGTCAGCTTCAATCCCGCCGACACGCCGGCGGCGGCGGCGGCCAAGAAGGCGGCGGCTCTCAACCGGTACAAGCGCGCCGGCGCCGCCGAAGGCTGGCATTTTCTCACCGGCGACGAGGAGTCAATCAGGCGGGTCACGCGTGCCGCCGGCTTTCGCTACACCTGGGATTCCGCCACCAGGCAGTACGCGCACCCGAGCGGCGTGATCGTGCTGACGCCGGAAGGCGAGCTCGCGCGCTACCTGTTCGGCATCGAGTACGGCCCGCGCGACCTCCGCTTCGCGCTGGTCGAGGCCTCGTCGGGCAAGGTCGGCTCGAAAGTCGACGCGCTGCTGCTCTATTGCTACCACTACGACCCGATGACCGGCCGTTATGGCCTCGTCATCATGCGCGCGGTCCGGCTCGGCGGAGCCGCGACCGTGCTGGCGCTCGTGACGTTCATCGTGGTCATGCTCCGGCGCGAGCGGGCGGGGCCGACGCATGGCTCGGCCGCGACGGTTTCCTGATCATGTGGACCGGCACCCCTCTGTTTCCCGACCGCGCGTCGGCGATGGCCGGGCGGGTCGATGCCTTGTACTTCTTTCTGATCGGCATCACCGTGTTCTTTTCGCTGCTCATCGCCGGGCTGATCGTCTACTTCGCCGTGCGCTTTCACCGCCGCCACCCCGATCAGGTCGGCGCCAGGATCCACGGCGGCATGGTGCTCGAAATCACCTGGTCAGTGATCCCTTTGCTGATCACGATGGTGATCTTCGTCTGGGGCGCAAGCGTGTTCTTCGCCATGTCGCGTCCGCCCGAGGACACGTTGAACGTCTACGTCGTCGGCAAGCAGTGGATGTGGAAGATCCAGCACCTTGACGGTCAGCGTGAGATCAACGAGCTGCACGTTCCTGTCGGCCGGCCGGTGAAATTGATCATGACGTCGGAGGACGTCATCCACGATTTCTTCGTTCCCGAGTTCAGGATGAAGGCGGACGTGATTCCGGGCCGCTACACGACGATCTGGTTTCAACCGACGAAGCCCGGCCGCTACCACCTGTTCTGCGCCGAGTATTGCGGAACCCGCCACTCCGGGATGATCGGCAGTGTCGTGGTGATGGACCCGAATGAGTACCAGGTCTGGCTGAGCGGCGGCGCGCCGGAAGGATCGCTCGCGTCAACTGGCGCGAAGCTGTTTCAGGACCTCGCGTGCAACACGTGCCACCGACCCGACGCACAGGGCCGCGGGCCGGTGTTGGAGGGTCTGTTCGGCCGCTCGATCGAGCTGCAGAGCGGCGAGCGAATCAGCGTCGACGAAGCGTACGTGCGCGAGTCGATTCTGACCCCCGCCGCGAAAGTGGCCGCCGGATTTCAACCGATCATGCCGGCGTTTCAGGGCCTGGTCAGCGAAGAACAGCTGCTGGCGCTGATTGAATACGTCAAGTCACTGCAGGCGCTGCCGCAGGTGCAAACGAGATAGCGATGGCTACTGTGCTCCTTCCGGCTCGTCATTATCTGAACGACGGCTATGGCATCCGGTCGTGGCTGCTCACGCGCGATCACAAGCGGATCGCCCTGCTCTATCTTGCCGGCGTCACGTTCTTCTTCTTCGTCGGCGGCGCGATGGCGGTCATGATCCGGCTGGAACTGGCCACGCCGCCGGGCGACCTGGTCTCGGACGAAACCTACAACAAGCTGTTCACGATGCACGGCGTGATGATGGTGTTCTTCTTCCTCATCCCTGCCATTCCCGCCGTGCTCGGCAACTTCCTCGTGCCGATCATGGTCGGGGCGAAGGACGTCGCCTTTCCGAAACTGAACCTCGCGAGCTGGTATATCTACATCACCGGCGGGCTGTTCACGCTGTACTCGCTGGTCACGGGCGGCCTCGATACCGGGTGGACGTTCTATGCGCCGTTCAGCACGCTGGCGTCGACGTCGAACGTCATCTCCGCCGCGCTCGGCATCTTCATCACCGGTTTCTCGTCCATCCTCACCGGCCTGAACTTCATCGTCACCATTCACCGGCTGCGCGCGCCCGGGCTGACGTGGTTCCGGCTGCCGCTGTTCCTGTGGTCCACCTACGCCACCAGCCTGATCAACGTGCTCGGAACCCCGGTGATCGCCATCACCATCCTGCTCGTGGCGGCCGAACGCGTGTTCCATTTCGGATTCTTCAATCCGGCCGTGGGCGGCGACCCGGTGCTGTTTCAGCACCTGTTC
This sequence comes from Acidobacteriota bacterium, assembly GCA_046726355.1. Classification (GTDB taxonomy): domain Bacteria; phylum Acidobacteriota; class Vicinamibacteria; order Vicinamibacterales; family CAVVIG01; genus QHWF01. Next base: position 47,489 of record JBKPAI010000047.1, read on the forward strand.
TGGTTCTATTCACATCCCGCCGTGTACATCATGGTCCTTCCCGCCATGGGGGTGATCAGCGAGCTCGTCGCCGCCGGCTGCCGCAAGCCGGTGTTCGGCTATGCGTTCGTCGCGTTCGCCAGCCTGGCCATCGCCGTCATCGGGTTTTTCGTCTGGGGCCACCACATGTTCGTCGCCGGCCAGTCGGTCTACGGGGCGATGATCTTTTCGATCCTGAGCTTTCTCGTTGCGATTCCGTCGGCGGTCAAAGTCTTCAACTGGACGGCGACGATGTACAAGGGCGCTGTCTCGTGGGAGACCCCGATGCTCTATGCCTACGGGTTCATCGGCCTGTTCACGATTGGCGGCCTGACCGGCCTCTTTCTCGCCGCGATCGGCCTCGACGTGCACGTCACCGACACCTACTTCATCGTCGCGCACTTCCACTACATCATGGTCGGCGGCACCATCATGGGGTACCTCGGCGGCCTGCATTACTGGTGGCCGAAAATCAGCGGCCGTCTGTACAACGAGGGGCTCGCGAAGCTGAGCGCCGGCATCATTTTCGTCGGCTTCAACCTCACGTTCTTTCCCCAGTTCGTCGTCGGCTATCTCGGGATGCCGCGGCGCTATCACGCGTATCCGGAAGAATTTCAGGTGCTGAACGTATTGTCGTCGGCGGGCGCGTCGATCCTCGGCGTGGGATATCTCATTCCGATGGTCTATCTGATGTGGTCGCTCCGGTACGGGCGCGTGGCCGGCGCCAACCCGTGGGGCGCAGTCGGTCTCGAATGGACGATTTCGTCGCCGCCGCCGACCGAGAACTTCATCGAGACGCCCGTGGTCACCTGGGACGCCTACGAATATCACTCGCCGGTAGAGGGCCATGTTGCCTGAGACGGTCGACCATCATCATCCGCCCGCGCTCGCGCACCACTTCGACGATCTCGGGCAGCAGCACGAAGCGGCGGCGCTGGGCATGTGGGTGTTCCTCGTCACCGAGGTGCTCTTCTTCGGCGGGCTGTTCCTCGTCTATTCGATCTACCGGGCGTGGTATCCCGACGCGTTTGCCGCGGGCAGCCACGAGCTCGACATCGTACTCGGCGGCATCAACACGGCGGTGCTCATCACCAGCAGCCTGACGATGGCGCTCGCCGTCCATGCCGCGCAGCTCGGGCACCGCCGGGCGCTGATGCTGTTTCTCGTCGCGACCATGGCGCTCGGCGGCGTGTTTCTCGGAATCAAGGCGGTCGAGTACTACCACAAGTTCGTCGAGCACCACGTTCCCGGTCCGTCGTTCCAGTTCGAACCGGAGGAGTATGCCCGCCACGTACAGATTTTTTTCTCCCTGTATTTCATCATGACCGGCCTCCACGCCCTGCACATGGTCATCGGCTTCGGGATCATGTTGTTCATGCTGTGGTGGGCGTGGAAGGGCACGATCACCGCCGAGTACTACAGTCCGATCGAAATCAGCGGGCTCTACTGGCACTTCGTCGACATCGTCTGGATCTTCCTGTTTCCACTGTTGTATCTGATTGGCCGGCATGGACACTGAGCACATACTTCCGACCCGCGTGTACTACACGATTTTCGGCATCTTGATGCTCTGCACGTTCATCACCGTGCAGGTCGCGTTCTTCGATCTCGGCTCACTCAATGTCGTCGCCGCACTGACGATCGCGGTCTTCAAGGCCGTGCTCGTGGTGCTCTTCTTCATGCACGTGCGCTACAGCTCCCGGCTCACCTGGCTGGTGGTCATCGGCGCCGTCTTCTGGCTGGTCATCCTGCTGACGTTGACGGCCGGCGACTACGTCACGCGGGGGCGGGGAACGTACGGATAGCCCTTGGTGTCCTTTGTATCCTTGGATCTATCGCGGCAGCGGCGTGAGCGCCGGCACCGCACCGGCCGGCAGCGGCGTGCGTGCGGTGTTGAGCACCATCGCGATCATCGTGTAGTACCCGACCAGACCGACTGTGTCGATCACGCCGCGTTCGCCAAACCGGCCGGCCATTCGCGCGTAGGTCGCATCGCTCACGCTCTGATTGCGCCGCAGCTCTTCGCAGAACGTGAAGAGGATGTCCTCATCGTCGGTCATCCCCTCCGGACGGCGCCCTTCGGCGATCGCCGCGATCACGCCGGCGCTGAGGCCGGCCTGCCGCGCCAGCGGCGCGTGGGCGTTCCATTCGTAGTTCTGCGTCCAGCTGCGTGCCGTCAGGAGGATGACGAACTCGCTCAGACGCGGCGGCAGTGCGCTGCGGAACCTCAGATAGTCGCTCAGTGCGCGGGCGCGGCTGAGGACCTCGGGACTGCGCAGCAGCGGCACGAACGGACCGCTGATGTCGGTCGATCGCGCAGTCTTGAACTCGTCGATCGCTTTCTTTTGTGCCTCGGTCAGCTTGTCGGCGGCGATCGGCGGCATCCGGTCCTGCGCGACCGCGGGGGCGACAGTGCAGAGGAACATGACGATGGTTCGAGCGATCATGCGCATCGGTTCACTCCAACGCGGTATCCTATCCGCGGTGTTCAGAACAAGGGTGCGATCTCGCAATCTTTGATACCGCCATGCTGTCTGAATTGCGCTACGCCTTCCGTTCGCTCGTGCGCCAGCCGACGTTCACTGCAGTGGCCGTTCTCACGTTGGTGCTTGGAATCGGGACGAACACCGCGATTTTCAGCGTCATCAAGGCGATCCTGCTCAATCAGCTGCCGTACGACGAACCGGCGAGGCTCGTGGTTCTTTCGGAACGGAACCCGGACGGCAACCTCGACCTCGTTGCGCCCCTCACGTATCTGGACTGGAAAGCGCAGACGCGGGCGGTCGAATCGCTCGCCGCGTTCCGCCAGCTCCGATATGCGTTCGCGGGTACAGGCGAGCCGCTCGATGTACCGAGCGTTCGGGCGACGCCGAGCCTGTTCGCGGTCCTCCGCGTCAATGCGATGCTCGGCCGCACGTTTCTCCGGGAGGAAGGCCAGCCAGGCCGCGATCGGGTAGCGGTTCTCGGTCAGGCGTTCTGGCACCGTCACTTCGGCGGATCGCCCGGCGTCCTCGGCAAGACGATTCAGCTCGACGCGCAGGCGTACACAGTCGTCGGCGTCATGCCGGCGAATTTCGACTTTCCGCCGAGCGCGTCGATCGATGTCTGGACGCCGCTCAGCTTCGATCCCGGCGACGCGCACAGCCGTTCGCGAAAGGCCCGATCGCTGAACGTCGTCGGCCGGCTGGGCGCCGGGATCAGCCACGAGCAGGCACAACGCGAGATGACGATCATCGCCGCCCGCCTGGCGACAACCTACCCAGACAGCAACGCCGGGTGGGGCGTCCGCGTCGTCTCGGCGCACGACCAGCTCGTGACGACGGTGCGTCCGGCGCTGCTGATGATTTCGGCGGCGGTCGGCTTCCTCCTGCTCATTGTGTGCGCGAATGTCGCCAACCTCTTCCTCGCCCGCCTGTCCAGCCGTCGCGCCGAAATCGCCTTGCGCGCGGCGCTGGGCGCCGGTCCGCTGCGGCTGATGCGTCAGATCGCGGCCGAAAGCCTCCTGCTGGCGGCGGCCGGTTGTGCCGCCGGTCTGTTCGTCGCCTGGGGCGGCGTCCGCTTGGTGCACACGCTTCCGGCCGGCAGTCTGCCGCGGATGGACAGCGTGCAGATTGACGGCGGAGTCCTGCTGTTCGCCGTCGGCCTGTCGGCGCTGACTGCCCTCGGGTTCGGACTGGCTCCAGGTCTGCACGCGGCGCGCTCCGGCCTGCGCGACACGGTGAACGCCTTCTCGGGCTCGCCGGGGCGTTCGCGCACGCGTCTGCTGGGCCTGCTTGTCGTCATCGAAGTCGCGCTGGCGCTCACGCTGCTCGTCGCAGCGGGATTGATGACGCGGAGCGTCGCGCAGTTGATGCGGGTGTCGCCCGGGTTCGAGCCGCGGAATTTGCTGGCAGTACAGATCTATCTCCCGCAGGCGAAGTACAAGACCGGGCTCGATCGCACGCGCTTCTACGTCGAATCGCTGCGCCGCATCTCGATGCTGCCGGGCGTGCAATCGGCGGCGGCGGTGAGCGCCCTGCCGATGTATCCCGTCGGGATCGATTTCGCGCTGCCGTTCACGATCGAGGGCAGACCGCTGCCCGCGAACGGCGAAGAGCCGCGCGCCGACATTCGTATCGCCACGCCGAAATATTTTGAGACGATGAAGATGGCGCTCCTCGAGGGGCGGACTATCGACGAGCGCGATCGGCAGGGCGCCCCGGGCGCGATGGTCATCAACGAAACGATGGCGCGCCGCTACTTCAATGGGGAGGATCCTGTCGGCCGCATCGTCAGTAATCCGCACGGCCGCGCCGCGGTGGTCGGGATTGTCGCCGATGTGAAGCACTACGGTCTCGACCGGGAGCCTCGCGCCGAGCTGTTCATGCCGGCGTGGCAGAACCCATTGAACGGTATGGCCCTCGTCGTCCGCACCGCTTCGGATCCGCAGGCGTTCGTTGAATCGATCCGGCGTCAAATCGTGGCGGTCGATGCCCAGCAGCCCATCTACGACGCGACGACAATGGCCGACGTCGTGACACGATCACTCTTTCTGCCGCGCGTCAGCATGCTGTTGCTCGTGTCGTTTGCGTCATCGGCGCTGCTGCTGGCGGTCGTCGGCATCTACGGCGTGGTGTCCTATGCCGTCACGGAACGAACCCGTGAGCTCGGGGTTCGGATGGCCCTCGGCGCAGACCAGGCGGCCACGCTGAGGCTGGTGATGGGCCGCAGCATGATGCTCGTCGGCTGCGGTACCGCCCTCGGCTTGGCCGTTTCCGTCGCGGTGACGCGTGTGCTGTCGGGGTTGTTATACGAGGTCCGCCCGCTCGATCCCGTCGTGTTTGTTGCCGTGCCGGCCCTGCTGGCGGCGGCAGGCTTCGTCGCGAGCCTCATTCCCGCACGCCGCGCGACGGCCGTTGATCCGACCGTCGCCCTGCGGGTGGAGTAAGGGCGGAGTCGTGCGCCCGCGCGTGCAGTTGAGCTTCGATCGAGTGAGCTCTGCCCTTGGTCGGAGGTCGATCGGGACTTCGGTCAGACTGACGTCGGACCTCGGCGGGAGCGCGAGGCGCAAACCCGACTTATAATCAATCGGGCATGTGGCCGCGGATCCCGGAACTTCCTCAACAGCCGGCAGATAGCGACGTCAGAGATCACGCGTGGTCGGTCGTTGTCGAGGCGGCGCGACTTGCTGAAGCGCTGGCGCTGACAAACCGGGCGGCCTCGTTCGCCTCGGACGATACGGCTCAGCTGCGGGAGGTGCCGGCCACAGATCCCGACGCGTTGATTGCGTGGCGTCCGAAGGACGGCTGGCGGATCGCGACGCCCGCCGGCGATGCCCACGCGCTGATCGACCTCTATCTCCCGATCTGCAGCGCAACGTCGGCGCGGCCGATCATCATCGGTCACCTCGGGCAGAGCCTGGATGGCTTCATCGCCACGCACGCGGGCGAATCGCGCTGGGTCACAGGCTACGAAAACGTGCTGCACGCGCATCGCCTCCGCGCGTTGTGCGACGCCGTTGTCGTCGGCGCCGGCACGGTCGCCGCCGACGATCCGCAGCTCACAACGCGGCTGGTGTCGGGGCCGAACCCGCTGCGCGTGATCCTCGATCCGACCCGCCGTCTCGGTGAACATCACCGGGTGTTCAGCGACGGCGAGGCCGAGTCAATCTATGTGTGCGCCCGATCGCTGGTCCGTCCCGGCGAGCGGAGGTTCGGGCGCGCCCTGGTCGTCGGTGTCGCCGAGACGGGCGCGCGCGGAATCGACCTCACCGAGGTCGGCCGCCTGCTGTGCGCGCGGGGATGCAGGCGCGTGTTCGTGGAAGGCGGCGGCGTGACCGTCTCGATGTTTCTGGAAGCGAATATGCTCGACCGGCTGCACGTGGCCATTGCGCCGCTGCTGATCGGCAACGGCCGCCCCGCGATACGCCTCTCGCCGCGGGCAGCGCTCGGCGATTGCCACCGGCCGCGTTATCGCGTGTTCCGGATGGGCCCCGACGTGTTGTTCGATTGCGATCTCACGGAGCTCGCCGGCGACCAGCGATCGTCGTCGTCGAACGGGCAGGCGCCAATCGGCAGGGTGATCTAAAGAAGGCGAGATTGCAGATTGGTGATTGCTGATTTTTGATTCAAAACAATCAACAATCACCAAATCAGCAATCAGCAATCAGCAATCAGCAATTGCAATCAACAATCAACAATCAACAATCAGCAATCTCGTGATCGACCCCATGCAATCAGGTCCTGGTGCCCCACGGTGATATGTGAACGGCCGGCATCGACGTGTGCGAGCCGCCGGCTGGTCCAACTGGAAATCATCGCTGACTGCTGTGGGGCGATCTCACGCGCCGCCGTCGCCCATCCTTCAATCAATTCACGCTGCAGATCGCGCGACGCCGGGTCCAGGATCCAGTCGCTCTTCTCGACGTGCACCTGATAACCGACCGACGTGAACGCCCGCGCGGCGCACGCCGTCGCGTCCGGCCCGGCAGCCGCGCCGAATCCCTTGTTGCTGCAGGTCTGGTGCTGATTGAACAGCGTTCGCACGATCTCGTCTTCGGGCTCGGCGGGCGAGCAGCGGGACCGGCCGTCATAGGTCAGCGCAAAGAGCGCCGCCGCGCCGGCAGTACAGGTGTGCGCGGCAAGTGATCGCAGCCACGTCTCCGAAACCAGATCGAGCAGCGCCGAGGCCGTGACCAGATGACGTCCGGCAAAGATGTCGAGACCGTCGAGCGTACCGAGATCGACGTCGCGCGTTTCCACCAGATCTGCCGCGTGCGTGCGCCGGCGGGCTTCTTCGAGGAGCCCGCGATCGCGATCGACCAGCAGCCAGTGTTGCGGCCGCGGCAGTTGACTCGCCAGGTACCGGACATTCGCGCCGGTACCGGCGCCGAGATCGACGATGCGGAGTGGAGCCTGGCCACCTATCGCCGACGCGATCCGGCGGGTCAGGCTCGCGGAGCGGGCCGCCGTATCGGCGGCTTCCCGCAGCGCGAGCCAGTCAAAGAGAGACCCGGCCATCTCTTGACAGCGATTTCAGGACCACGGACATTTTTCTGACCGCCTCTTCCCACGACGGTAATCGATCGCGCCTGCGCCGGGCGCCCTCGGCCAGCCGTGCACGCAGCTGGCGGTCGGCGACGACCTCACGGAGAGCGGCTGCCAGTGCCCGCTCGTCACCCGGAGCGACAAGTCTCCCGGCCTCGTCGCCTGCGAGGTCGGGTATCGCGCCGGTTCTCGTGCTCACGACTGGCAGGCCGCGCGCGATCGCTTCGGCAACAGCCATCCCGTACGACTCGTGGAGGGTTGCCAGCACGAACAGATCGGCCCGATCGTACAACGCGTCGAGATCCGGCTGCTCGAGCTCGCCCGCGAGCGTCACGCGCTCTTCGAGCGCATCGGACCGGAGCTGATCGCGGAGCCGCTGCGCCGTCGGAGGATCGCGATCCAGGCTGCCGGCGCACGTGAGCCGCCAGTCGCGATCCAGAATCGACCTGAGCGCACGGAACAGGATCGCGTGGCCTTTCCCTTGATTGAGCGTGGCAACGCAGAGCAGCTGCAGTGATTCGCCCGGCGAGCCGCGCGCCAGCGGTGCAGGCGTGGTCCCAGGTTCCACCACCGCGATTCGATCGCGTGGGATCCCGTACGCTTCGATTGCTGGCATGCTGGCGCGGCCGGTCACAACCACGAGCGACGACGCCGCGAGCGCCCGCCGCTCAGTCTCCCGGAATGCGGCGGCAGTGACGGGATCGAGTCCGACTTGGTCGGCAATCGGAAGGTGCACGAGGGCGACAATGCGGAGACGCGAGGAGGCCCGTTCGATCTCGTCCGGCATCGCCGCCAGGGCCAGGCCGTCGACCAGGATCGTGGCGCCGTCGGGTATCAGGGCCAGCACGCGAGCCGCGTTCCTCAATGCGGCTCGGGTCGGTCGCGGGAAACTTGCGTCCAGCTCACGCGTCTCAATCCGCCAGCCCCCGTCGCGCAGCCCCGCAACCATCCTGCGGTCGTACTCGTACCCGCCCGTTCTGGCGTCGAGGGATCCGGGTGCGATCAGCACGACCGAGGATTTGCCGGCCACTGAAGACATGAGGCGCTTCGCCTGAACCTCGGACCATCTTCCTAATGGGGTTCGACGTCGTCGACGACTACTGATCGGGCGTCGAAACGCCTCATGTAATCCTTGAAGGTTTCATCACGTCAGGTGATGTCAGCTGCAAAACTGGCCGATGCGAGATGCGACTCGCGCAGCGTCACCTTCAGGCTCCGCACTTCGCGGGCTGACGCGCCGAGAGCGCCCTTCCTGACCGCGTCCGCCATACGGTCGAACACGACGCGGGCCAGGAACTCGGTGGTCGTGTTCTGCGCTTCAAACGCGGGATCGTCGTCCAAATTTCGATAACTCAATCCTGACAGAATGCCGCTCAACGCGTCGGAGGCGCGGGCGATGTCGACGACGATGCCGTCGGCGTCGAGATCCGCCCGTCGAAATTCGACGTCGACGACGTAGGTGGCGCCGTGGAGCTGCTGGGCGGGACCGAAGACCGCCCCGCGGAGGCTGTGGGCAATCATCATGTGGCCGCGAACGGAAACGGTGTACATCGAGGCTTTTGGCTGTCGGGTCAAAGCTCTCGGCGCAAGCCTTGAGACCCGCTCAATAGCGAATCCGGTGGCACAGCGTCTCCCCCGGCGATGCTGCCAGCCTTTCCATCACCTGCGGCAACGCCTCGAACGGGCTCTCTCCCGTGATCAAGCGGTCGAGGATCGGATCGGTCAGCAGCGAAAACGTGAGCTGCATGCGCCGCCGCGCGTCCCACCGCCCCCGCTGGGACGCCGCAACCGTGCCCACCTGCGACGACTTGAGGGTCAGCCGGCGCGCGTGAAACGCCGCGCCGAGCGGCAGCGGGACGATTTCACTGCCGTACCAGCTCATCTCCAGAATCGTCGCTTCGAAGCCGGCAATCCGCAGGGCTGCGTCGAGGCCCGCGGGGGAGCCGCTCGCATGAATCACGACGTCCGCATTTTCCATTGCCCGATCGGGTAACGCGAACGCAACGCCGAGACAACTGGCGATGGACGCCCTGTGCGGGTTGACGTCGATCAGTTCGACCGGGCAGCCGGGTATGCGCCCCGCGAGCCACGCCACGAGGCAGCCCACCGTGCCGGCGCCGATCACCGCGATGCGATCGCCCACCTTCGGTGCGGCGTCCCAGAGCCCGTTGACGGCCGTCTCCAGGTTGGCCGCAAGCACCGCGCGCTGAGGCGGCACGCCTTCGGGCAGGAGATGCGCGGCGTGGATGGGCACGAGATAGCGCGTCTGGTGCGGGTACAGCACAAACACGAGCCGGTCCCGGAGGTCGCCCGGGCCGTCTTCGATCCGGCCGACATTCGAGTACCCGTACTTCACCGCCGCAGAAAAATCGCCGGCTTGAAACGGCGCCCGCATGCGCTCGTATTCACTCACCGGGACGCGGCCGCGGAAGACGAGCGCTTCCGTCCCGCGGCTGATTGCGCTGTACATCGCGCGAACCAGTACCTCGCCGGTTCGTGCCGGCCCGATCTCCTCCTCGCGAATCTCTCCGCGGCCGGGCGCCGCAACCCAGAACGCGCGCGCGGTCCCGTTGTGCATCGGCTGATTTTTTCACAACTTCGACCGTTCAACGGTGGTCACCGGTGCCGTGGGGGGCCGCGGGGGCGAAGCCCCGAATCTAATTTAGTTAGAATCCGGGTGGTGAGCGACCTGTATGTGGTCAAGGCCGCCGCGGTGTTCATCGCGATCATGCTGGTCGCGCTGAGCCGCCTGCGCGCGCACCATCCGTTCGATCGCTTCGGACCTGCCAATCGTGTGACGACGGTGCGTGCGCTGCTGGTCTCGCTCGCCGCCGGGTCGATCGGGGAAGCACCACACCGGGATGTCGCCGCCGGTACCGTTGCGGCCACTACCCTGGCAACGGTCCTGGACGGCGCGGACGGCTGGCTCGCCCGGCGAACCCGGATGGAAAGCGCGTTCGGCGCGCGGTTCGACATGGAAGTCGACGCGCTGCTCATCCAGGTGCTGGCAATCCTGGCGTGGCGCTGGGGCAAGGCTGGACCCTGGGTGCTGCTTTCCGGGCTGCTGCGCTACGCCTTCGTCGCGTCGGGATGGCTGTGGCCCTGGATGGGCCGCCCATTGCCGCCCACGTTTCGCGCCAGGGCGATCTGCGTCTTCCAGATCATCGCCTTGATTGTGGCGCTGTTGCCTCAGCTTCGCCCGCCCGCCAGCGCGCTGCTGCCGGCGCTGGCATTGCCCGCCCTGGCGGCCTCGTTCCTGATCGACTCCCGCAGGCAGTGGACGCACCGGCTGGAGGCATGAGGGGCCGCGCGATCGGGTTCGCAGTCGCTCTGTTTTTTCTCGACGCATCGGTCACGTTTGACAATATCTGGCCGACGCCGGCCATTCGCTGGCACGGCCGGTTGTCGCTCGAGCTCGCTGCCTGCGTGCTGCTCGTTTCCCTGGTCAGCGGTCGTGAGGGGCTTCCTCGATCGAGCCACGTTCGCTGGTTGAGCGTGCTGTGGACCGCCCTCGTACTTGGCCGTTATGCGGAGGTGACCGCCCCCGCGCTCTACGGCCGTGACATCAACCTGTACTGGGACATTCGTTTCATCCCCGACGTTGTCGCGATGGCGACGCGCGTCGCGCCGTCGTGGCTGATTGTCGCGAGCATGGCCGCTGCCGTTTCGGTCCTCGCGCTTCTTTACGTGCTGGTGCGATCGGCATGGCGTACGATTGTGGCGGCGCTGCAGGAGCCGCCTCGCGGATCGCCGATTGCGGGTTCCGGATCAAATGCCCGGGCCGCGACCTGCGGTCTGCGTTCGAGAATAACGCTCCGGCGGGCCGTCATCGCCGTATCGTTCGCGGCATTGATCGCGTGCGCCGGCGGGAGGCTGGCCGCGCACAGCTCCGAGGCGTCGATCGTGGCTCGGCCCGTCACAGTGACCTATGCGCGTCAGGTGCGGTTCGTGGTGCAGGCGATCTCCCGAGCCTCGCCGGTTGCCGGCAGTCCGGCCATGGACTCGGACCTGTCGCGCGTGCACGGGGCGGACGTTCTCCTCGTGTTCGTCGAGTCGTATGGGGCTGTCAGCTTCGAACGAAGCGACATTGCGCGACCGCTCGCCGCGGTCCGGCGGAAGCTGGAAACCGTTGCCCGCAGCCCGGAGCGCGACCTTGTCTCTGCGTATGTCGAATCGCCGACCTTCGGCGGATCATCGTGGCTGGCGCACCTGAGTCTGATGTCGGGAGTCGAGGTCCGTGATCCCGACACCAACGCTCGACTGATGACCGAGCACCGCGATACGCTGGTCCGCCTGTTCTCGCGCCGGGGGTTTCGCACGATCGCGCTGATGCCCGGCCTGCGCCAGCGATGGCCCGAAGGCGCCTTCTACGGCTTCGACGAGATCTACGGAGCCGACCGCCTTGCGTATCACGGTCCCGAGTTCGGGTGGTTCGCGATCCCCGACCAGTATTCGCTCGAGCGGCTCGACACGCTCGAACGGAACCGTTCGCCGCGGCCGCCGCTTTTCGTGTTCTTCCCGACACTCACTACGCATTTCCCATTCAATCCCACACCGCCGTATCAACCCGACTGGCGCCGCGTCGCCACCGCCCGTCCGTTCGATGGTCCCGAAATCGTGCGCGCCTACGCGCGCGAGCCCGACTGGACGAACTTCGTGCCCGGTTACGTGGATGCGATGTCGTACGAGCTCGAGATGCTTGCCGGCTATCTGCAGAGGAACGTGACGCGCGACTTCGTGATGATCGTGCTCGGCGACCATCAACCGCCGGCCCTGGTCACCGGCGAGGGCGCCACGTGGAACGTGCCTGTGCACGTGATCGCCACCCGGACGCCCGTGCTGGACCGCCTGCTGGCCCGTGGGTTTCGACGCGGGCTGACGCCGCAGCCGCCCGCGATCGCACGCATGCACGCCCTGCTGCCAATCCTCCTCGAGGCGTTCGGGTCGTAGCCTCTGTCTTCGTTGCTCGGCTCCTCTGTGTTTTACCGTCCTCGAGGTCCAGGCCGTCCGTGCCTCTGATCATAAAGTTCACTGCAGTACGCTGTCGTCTTTTCCTTGCAAACATTCGTGATCGTTTGCAAGGTCTGTGCGGCCGGTCCCGTCGTTCCGCCTGCTGATTCCCTCTAGAATCCCGCGTCTTCTCGAGCGCTGGCGCGCGCAGCGCGCCCGCCGAAGCGGAGCGGGGCTTGCGGGGTCCCCGCGAGCGACGGCGCGGGGGGTCCGCGGGGGCGAAGCTCAAACGAGGATTTTGTGTGACGCAGCGACGCGCAAAACCGGCTTAGGCGCGCGCAGCGCGCCCGCCGGAGCGGAGCGGGGCGCTCGAGGGTCCCCGCGAGCGACGGCGTTGGGGGGTCCGGCGGGGGGCGAAGCCCCCCGAGTGAGGCGCGCGCAGCGCGCCCGCCGGAGCGGAGCGGGGCGCTCGGGGGTCCGCGCGAGCGACGGCGTTGGGGGGTCCGGCGGGGCGAAGCCCCCCGATTTAGT
>JBKPAI010000048.1:0-30711 GCA_046726355.1 Acidobacteriota bacterium
TCACCATGCCGGATCCGTTTGACGCGACCCGGACGTTGAACCTTCTCGACATTCCACTTCGCTGCGCGGGGTCGTGCGGAACCAGTTTACGAACGTGCCGGATTCCGAGGCGTCCTACGATACGATGTCGTTCTCGCTGCAGCACCGCTTCCGCGGCCTGTTCGTGCAGGGCGGGGTCGATCGTCACTGGCGCGACGAGATCCGCTCGCCCGCATCCCCCTCGACGAGCCCGTTGAACACCGACCCGATCCGCGTGTACTCGTACGGCAGCACCGTTCCCCTGAACTACAGCGCCGACACTTCGAACCGTCAGAAGAGCACGAACTGGCAGGCGCGGCTGCCCGCTACGAGCTCCCCGTTGCCGGTGTCGGCGTCGGCGCGAACATGCGCGTACAGAGCGGATATCCGTGGGCTCCGATCGCGAACGTTCGGCTTCCCAACGCGCGCACACAGAACGTCTTCGTCGACAACATCGACAACCGCCGCGCCGACAACGCCGCGCTCCTCGATCTGCGCGTGGACAGCGCGATCAAGGTCGCCGGCGAGGTCAAGGTCACGGACATGCTCGACGTCTACAACGTCACCAACTCGAACGCGGTGACGAATTTTTCGTCACCAGCGGCGCGACGTTCAACCGGATCATCGCAGCGCTCAACCCGCGGACGGTCCAGTTCGGGCTCCGGTCGACGTTCTGCGCTTGGGTTCATCGCTTTAGGCTTTGGCGTTGGCCAGCCGAAAGCCGGAAGCCGAAAGCTGCCTAGAGCCGTATGTCGCCTGTATCGCAACCGTACCCGCGGCAACGCCGGTCACGAGCCCGCTCGACGAGACGGTCGCGTCCGACGTGTTCGATGACGACCACGTTGCCTGGCTGGTGACGTCCTGGGTCGTGCCGTCCATGAACGTGGCCGTCGCCGTGAACTGTGATGTGGCTCCCACAGCCGGCGCCGTTCCCGTCACGGCGACGGTCGAAACCGTTGTCGGAGCGGTGGCCGAACTTCCACACGCGATTGCGAAGGCCACGAGCAGCGCTGCGATGACGATTGGGATCGCTCGCTGCCGCCTGAACGCCTTCCGATCACTCAACCCTGATGCATCACCGCGACGACCACAGGAAAACCAGCGCGCCATGATTCCCTCACCTTCTGGCGCCGGTCGCATCCTCACCGCCCTGTGGTACTCGAGCTGAGGCGGAGGGTCTCCAGCGCCTTCACATATGAGTCAGACCGGCCGTTCGTGGCAAAATCGCGTCGCGTTCATGAAACAATCGTGACACGACGGAATCTTTATTCCGCGTGTCGATCAGCCGGACCGGTGAGGAGCCATGGTCGACAAAGTGCGCTGGGGCGTGCTGGGGGCAGCGAAGATTGCGAGGGAAAAGGTCATTCCGGCGATGCAATGCAGCCGGTGGGCCGGCGTCAGCGCGATCGCGTCGAGGGATCTCGAGAAGGCGCGCGCGGCCGCTTCGGCGCTCGGCATCCCGCGCGCGTACGGATCGTACGACGAGCTGCTGGCCGATCCCGACGTCGAGGCCGTCTACAATCCGCTGCCCAACCACTTGCACGTCCCGTGGTCGATCCGTGCGGCCGAACAGGGGAAGCACGTGCTCTGTGAGAAGCCGATCGGCATGAACGCCGCCGAGGCGCGCTCGCTGCTGGCGGTCCGTGATCGCACCGGCGTCGTCATCCAGGAGGCGTTCATGATCCGCACCCACCCGCAGTGGGCACGGACCGTCGAGATCGCGGAATCGGGCCGGATTGGAACGGTCAGGTCGGTGATGGGCGCCTTCAGCTTCTTCAACGACAATGCCGCGAACATCCGCAACGTACCGGCCTATGGCGGCGGCGCGATCATGGACATCGGCTGTTATCTGGTCAACACGGCGCGCCTCGTGTTCGGCCGCGAGCCCGGCCGCGTCGTCGCGGCGATCGATCGCGACCCGCGGCTCGGGATCGACCGCCTCGCGTCGATCCTCTTCGACTTCGGAGCGGCGCATGCCATCGGGACGTGCAGCATCCAGATGGTTCCGTATCAGCGCGTGATTCTCTTCGGCACACGCGGGCGGGTGGAGATCGAGATTCCGTTCAACGCGCCGCGCGATCGACCCTGCCGGGTCGTGGTGGACGACGGGTCGGACCTGTTCGGCGGCGGGATCGAGCGGATCGAGGTGGAGTCGTGCGACCAGTACACGATTCAGGCCGACCTGTTCTCTCAGGCCGTGCGCGGCGAACGCGCGCCCGCGTACCCGCTCGAAGATTCGGTCCGGAACATGGCGGCAATTGACGCGATCTTCCGGTCGGCAGCGTCAGGCCAGTGGGAGATTCCGGACAAATGACGATGCCGACTGCACGCAAAGGCCGCGAAGGAATACGTGCTTGTCTGCGTGCTTAGTTTTGCGGCCTCTGCGTTCAATCGTCATGTTCGGCAACGGCACCGCGCTCACTCGAGCAGCAGCGGCTCGCCGCGTTCTTCGGCGGCGGGCACCAGCCGTCGATCGCGCATGATCAGCCGGGCACACGCGTTCCAGCGCAGCAGCGCGTCATCGTTGCCCGCCGGCCGGACGGCTTCCGCCTTCTCAAACCAGGACATTGCCTCGCGCAGCCATTCGTACGCGCGCGGACCGCTGTCGGGGACGCCGCGTTTGAGGCGCGCCTTTGCCCGCCGTTCCCACACAATCCCGGTGTAATACGCGCGTTCGTATTCGGCCCGGATCCGCTCGGTGCACGTCGTCGCGTGGTCGACCGCCGCGGTCCCCTCATCGTCGAACTGGTCGGTGAGGGCGAGCAGGAGCATGACCAGGGCTTCCTGGTTGTCCGGATCGGCCTCGAGCGCATCGCGGCAGATGCTCTCGGCTTCTCCCGGTTCGTTGAGCAGCCGGTACCGCTCGGCCTTGGCTAGCGCTCTGGGAACGGCTTCAGGCGACAGAGGCTTGAGAGTGAATTCCACGAAGACCTCCTGCATTTCAGAATTGCCGTTCACGATCGCAGCACTCGTAACAACTTGGCGACCGGGTCGTAGAGCTGATCGATCACGCGCTCCTTCAGGGGAATAATGGCGTTGTCGGTGATCGTGATGTTCTCGGGACACACCTTGGTGCAGCATTTGGTGATGTTGCAGTAGCCGACGCCGTGCGCGGTCTTCAGGTCGCGCACGCGGTTCTCGGTATCGAGCGGATTCATCTCCAGCGCCGCCGCGTAGACGAGATGACGCGGCCCGACGAACTGCTCGAACATCCGGTGCTCGCGCAGGACGTGGCAGACGTCCTGGCACAGGAAGCACTCGATGCACTTCCGGAACTCCTGGACCCGCTCCACGTCGACCTGGGCCATCCGCCACGTGCCGTCTGCGGCGTCGGGCGCGCGCGGCGTGAACGGGCGGATGCTCTTCTTCGCGCGAAAGTTCCACGACACGTCGGTCACCAGATCCTTGACGTGCGGAAACGCCCGCATCGGCTCGATTGTGACCGGTTGCGACAAATTGAGCTGGTTCAGGCGCGTCATGCACATGAGCCGCGGATGGCCGTTCACCTCGGCGGAACAGGATCCGCACTTGCCGGCCTTGCAGTTCCAGCGCACCGCCAGATCGTTGGCCTGGTACGCCTGGATCTGGTGGACGGCGTCGAGGACCACCATGCCTTCCGAGACCTCCGTCGTGTAGTCCTTGAACCGGCCCGTCTTCGCATCGCCGCGCCAGATCTGAAACGTTGCTTTTTGTCCGGCCATCTGGTGTCTCAGGAGTCAACAGTGCAGGTCTGCCGGTCGTCGTCGCCGGCGGACCAGGTTTCTTTGTGTCCTTGGGTCCTTTGTGTCCTTTGTATCCTTTGTGTCCTTTGTATCCTTTGTGTCCTTCTATTTTCATCCCATCTCGTCGATGATCTGTCTCAGTTCTTCGGGCATGTCCGGAATCGGGGCATGACTGATTTCCATCGCGCCATCGGGCGCCTTGCGGATGATGAAGTTGAACGTGCTGAAGCCCGGATCCCTGCTCGGATAATCGTCGCGGAAGTGCCCGCCGCGGCTCTCGCAGCGCTCGAGCGCCGACCGGGTGATGGCTTCCGAGACCGTCAGGAGGTTGTGCAGATCCAGCGCCGCATGCCAGCCTGGGTTGTACTCGCGATTGCCGCGAACGCCGACGCGACGCGCGCGGGTCCGCAACGCCTCGATCCCGTGCAGCGCCCGCTGCATCTCCGAGGCGTTGCGCACGATGCCCACCAGATCCTGCATCATCTCCTGCAGCGCATACTGGATCGGGAACGGGCCCTCGGCGCTGCTGCCCCGGTCGAACGGTTCCACAGCCCGGCGCGCGGCCTCTTCGACCTGCCCCGCGTCGATGGCCGCGGACGGCTGCGCCTGCGCAAATTGCGCCGCGAACTCGCCGGCGCGCTTGCCGAATACCAGCAGGTCTGACAGCGAGTTGCCGCCGAGCCGGTTCGCCCCGTTGATCCCCGCGGCGCACTCGCCGGCGGCAAACAGTCCGGGCACCGAGGACATCTGCGTATCGGCATCGACGCGCACGCCGCCCATGATGTAGTGCGTCGTCGGACCGACCTCCATCGGCTCCTTCGTGATGTCGATGTCGGCCAGCTGCTTGAACTGGTGATACATGCTCGGCAGCTTTTTCCGGATGTGCTCGGCGGCGTTGGGCAGGCGCTTCCTGATCCACGAAATATCGAGATACACGCCGCCGTGCGGGGTGCCGCGGCCCGACTTGATCTCGCGCACGATGCAGCGGCTGACGTGGTCGCGCGTGAGCAGCTCCGGCGGGCGTCGCGCGTTCTTGTCGCCCTGCGTGTAGCGCCAGCCTTCGTCTTCGTTGTCGGCCGTCTGTGCCCGGTAATTCTCGGGAATGTCGTCGAACATGAAGCGGCGGCCCTCGCTGTTCTTGAGGACACCGCCTTCGCCGCGCACCCCTTCCGTGACGAGGATGCCGCGGACGCTCGGCGGCCAGATCATGCCGGTCGGGTGGAACTGGACGAATTCCATGTCCATCAGATCGGCGCCGGCATCGTAGGCCAGCGTGTGGCCGTCGCCGGTGTATTCCCAGCTGTTGCTCGTGATCTGGTAGGCGCGGCCGATGCCCCCCGTGGCCAGCACGACGGCCTTGGCACGAAAGACGCGGAAACGGCCGCGCTCGCGCTCGTAGCCGAAGGCGCCGACCACACGATCGCCGTCCTTGAGCAGCCTCGTGATCGTGCACTCCATGTGCACGTCGATGCCCTGATGGATGCCGTGATCCTGCAGGGTGCGGATCATCTCCAGGCCGGTGCGATCGCCGACGTGCGCGAGACGCGGATAACGATGGCCGCCGAAGTTGCGCTGGAGGATGCGGCCGTCCGCGGTGCGGTCGAACATCGCGCCCCACGCTTCGAGCTCGCGGACGCGATCGGGCGCTTCCTTCGCGTGCAGCTCCGCCATGCGCCAGTTGTTTACGTACTGGCCGCCGCGCATCGTGTCGGCGAAATGCACTTTCCAATTGTCGCGATCGTCGACGTTGGCGAGCGCGGCCGCGATGCCGCCCTCCGCCATGACGGTGTGCGCCTTGCCGAGGAGCGACTTGCAGACGAGCCCGACCGAGACGCCGGCGGCAGACGCCTCGATTGCCGCGCGCAGCCCGGCGCCGCCGGCGCCGATGACGAGCACATCGTGATCGTGGGTCTGGTATTCCGGCATCACCAGATCCTGACGTCCGACCACACGCCCATCGAGCAGAGCCGGACGTACAGGTCAGCGAAGCCGACGGAGAAGAGGCTGGTCCACGCCCACGCCATGTGCCGGCGATTGAGGCAGGTCACGCACGAGTAGGTGCGAAGACCCAACGGCGCGCGCGAGAGCTGATCAACGCACCCGCCGACGACATGGCGCATCGAATGGCACCCGAACAGATAGCCGGTCAGCAGCACGGCGTTTGCCGTCAGCACCAGCGTGCCGACGCCGATGCCGAATGACACCGAGCCGTCAGCCGGGTTGGTGAACCAGTAGGACCGTACGGCGTCGATTGTCAGGATGAGCAGAATGAACACCGAGATGAACAGCATGTAGCGGTGCACGTTCTGCAGGACGAGCGGAAATGAATTCTCGCCCCAGTAGCTCGAGCGGGGCTCGCCGACCGTGCACGACGGCGGGTCGGCCCAGAACGCTTTGTAGTAGGCGCCCCGGTAGTAGTAGCAGGTCACGCGAAACAGTGCAGGAATGGGCAGGATCAGCAGCGCCGGGGAAAACGGCAGCCACAGCGGCCACGACGCCGGCCTGGGCCCGAACCAGCTGTGAGGCGAGTCGCCGAAAAGGACGGGCGAATAAAACGGCGAGAGGTAGGGCCCGTAGGCGTAGTGATCGCCCTGGAACGCCGCCCACGTCGCGTAGACGACGAACGTCGAAAGGCCGATCAGGACGAGCAGCGGCTGGATCCACCAGAAGTCGCGGCGCGCCGTCTCGCCCAACCGACGCTGAACCACCCGGACCGGTACTGTCGACACGGCCATGTCCCACCCTCGGCAGTGGCGTTGGGTGCGCGTACCATACCGGGGGCTGCGCAGGTTTTCAAGCGGTCAGCTCAGACGGTTCCTCGAGCAGCCAGGATCGAATCACTGGCATCGCCGCCAGCGCCGCGGCCTCTCCAGCTTTCACCATCTCAGGCCCGGACTCGAAGCTGTCCCATTCGATGTTCTGGAGGTCAGGCGTGATCACCAGATCGCTCAATTGCCGCCAGCTCTCTTCCGTGCGGCCCTGCATGATTTGGAAGCACCGGCGGATGACTTGGAAGACATCGGCCGGCGGCCGCTGGTAGGTGCCTGACGATAATGATACGGAAATAACGTGCGTGGCGCCGAGCTCGCGCGCCTGCAGGGCGGGAATCTCGATGCTCATGGCGCCGTCCACGAGCAGATGCTCCCCTGAACGCACCGGCTGGAACAGACCAGGATATGCGCAGCTCGCGCGAATGGGCACGAACACGTCGCCGCGGTCCCGGAAGGACACCGCATCGCCGGTGCAGAGGTCGGTCGCGACAACGCCCAGGGGGATGCGCATCTCCTCGAACGTGTGCGCCCTGAGCAACCGCTCGAGGAACCGCTTCATCCGCTCGGTCGCCATGAAACCCATCTTGCACAGGCTCCAGCGCGCCACATCGCGGAACCGCACCGACGAGCCCGCCCGCCAGATTTCCTCGGGCGTCACGCCGCTGGCGTAGGCGGCCGCGACGATGGAGCCGGCGCTGACGCCGGTGATGCAATGCAGCGGAATCCCGTGCCGTTCGAACGCGCTCAGGATTCCTGCGTGAGCGATGCCGCGGGCGAAACCTCCGCCGAGCGCCAATCCGATTCGCGGAGGGCCCATATCCTTCGTAGCCTTCGGGAAAATGTTTGAGAACCGCCTGCACGGTGAAGCGGGGGACCTTCAGCCGCTGAAAATCACATAGCAATTGACACGCCAGCGCGGGTCGTGCGTCACCAGCCTTGGTGTGCGTTCACGGGCCATTTTTCAGGCCTTCCCGGGTGGACGAAACTGCGAACGGCGGCACACAGGCGCACGACGGTCCGGCCGATCAGACCTTAGTCGCGCTCCGGGAGGAGTACCGGATGACCGGGAACAGCCGACCACCTTTCACGACGGCTGTCGCCATACTGGCCACCATCGTGGACAGGAATACGACACGTCCAGACGGGGCTCTGCCCCGGACCCCGGCTCAGACCACCCCACGGCGCACAGTCCGCGCCGCGGGGGCCCCGGCGTCGCAGGCGCGCTGCGCGCGCCTACCGCTATACAGCGCGCTCACAACGAGAACAAAATCCCCATAACGCGCCGTATAGCGATCCGATCAGGCGGCATCGAGGGATCGGTACATCACGAGCGCATCCACATACCCGCGGCCGGGATGGTTGAACGCCTCGGGCAGCCGACCGACGATTTCGAAGCCGCAGGCCTGCCAGAGCCGCACCGCCCGCTCGTTCGTGCTGACTACGAAATTGAACTGCATGGCCCGGAACCCTCGCGACGAGGCCGCAGCGAGGGAATGCCGGCACATCGTGCGGGCAACGCCGCGGCCGGTCGCCCACGAGGCGGTGACGTAGCCGCAGTTGGCGACGTGCGCGCCGCCCCCCTTCTGATTCGCGCGCAAGTAGTAGGTGCCGAGGATTTCGCCGCCCTGATGGGCGACGAAGACCTCGTGGCCGGGCGAGAACCAGTAGGCCAGCGCCTCGCCGCGGCCCATGTCGCGCGGCAGCGGGTAGGTGTCGCCCGCCTGGATCATCGGCGCGAGGACGTTCCAGATGGAATCGTGATCGGCGGGGGTTGCGGGGCGGATATCCATCGGTGCACGGTCTGGCGGTATCATCACACCACTCTAGACCGGGGGCTTCGCCCTGCTGGCCCCCGACGCCGTCGCTCGCGGGGACCCCCGAGCGCCCCGCTTCCGCCTCCGCTCAAGCTACGGCGGACGCGGCGTAGCGCCTCCGGCGCGAAGGCGCGCCGCTCCAGCTGGGCGCGCTACCATGCGCGCCTGAGCCATGCTTGCGCGGCAAACCTGGCAGGTTGGTCCACAATCACGCGATGTCAAGCACGGCTTGCGGATGGAGTCGATATGAAGCGCCTGGCTGTCTGTCTCGCGATCCTCGCATGCCTGGCCGCCCCCAGCGCGGCCGCGCCCCCGCGTGGAAGCATCACAATCGACCGTATCGCGGCGATCAAATACCCGACCAGTCCCGCCTTTTCACCTGACGGCCGCAGGATCGCCTTTCTCTGGGATGCGGCGGGCAAGCAGGACCTCTTCGTCGTCATACCTGGTGAGGAGCCGATCGCGCTCACCGATTTCCCGGTCGATCCCGACCTGCTGGTGTCCGACATCGGGACATTTGCCTGGTTGTCGGCCGATGAAATCATCTTCGTGAAAAACGGCCATCTGTGGACCGTGTCGCCGTCGGCGCCGCGCGCGGCGCGCGTCGCGGCGTTCGGCGACGCGTCGGATTTCGCAGTGTCGCCCGATCGGAAGGCGATCGCCCTGCTTCGTAGAGGGCAGATCTGGCTGGCGTCGGTGTCGGCCGTGACGGAGCGGCAGCTGACGTTTCTTGCCTCCGGTCTGGCCGCCTCGCTGCCGACTTTTTCCAGGGACGGGAAATGGCTGGCGTTCACCAGCGCGCGCACGTCGGTCGAGGCCGACGAGCTGCGATGGAACGGCGATCGTCTGCGCTCGTTCGAGAACATCACAACCGCGGATCGGCGGCTGGGGCTGATGTCAGTCTCCGGCGGCGATCCTGCCTGGGTGCCGACGATCGGAAGCATCAGCGGCATTCAGTGGACAGCGGACGCATCGGTGATTTATCAGGAGACCTCACCCGACGGAAAGACCCGTGAAATCAAGACGGCGGCACCGGGGAGGCCGCCGCGCACGTTGTGGCGGGATCACGATGATCGGTGGTTTTCACCGACCAACCGCGACTCCAGGCTGCTCGTCGCTCCCGACGGCGGGTCGGTCGCGTTCGTGAGCGATCGCACCGGGTGGATTCATCTGTACGAGATGCCGGTCGGGGCCACGGCCGAAGGACAGGCGCGGCAACTCACGTCGGGCAGCTATCTCGCTGGACTGGGAAACTGGTCGCCCGACAGCAAGCGCATCGTCTATCACCACAGCGCGGCCGGCAATCAGATGGAACGGTTCATCGATGTCGTCGACGTCGCTACGGGCAAGAGCACGCCCGTCATTACCTCTCGCGGAGTCAACCTCGAAGCGGCGTTCTCGCCCGACGGCACTCAGATCGTCTATCAGCGGAGCGATGTCGAAAACTCGCTCGATCTCTACATGGCTCCGGTCCACCAGGAGGCCGCCGCTGTCCGATTGACCAACTCCATGCCGGCAGGCTTGAACAAGGCGGACTTGACCGCTCCGGTGCCGGTGCAGTTTCCGAGCCGGCTCGATGGCAAGCCGGTGCCCGCGACGCTGATGGTTCCGAAACACCTCGATCGCACCCGCCGGCATCCGGCGCTCGTCTGGATTCACGGCTCCGGCTCCGACCAGAACTTCCTCGGCTGGCATCCGGGCAGCTATCGCATGTACTACTCGCTGTGCCAGTACCTGGCGCAGCAAGGCTACGTGATTCTCACACCCGATTACCGCGGCAGCTCCGGTTACAGCCGGGAGTGGTCCACCGGCGTGTACATGAGCATCGGCGTCGGCGACACGGCGGACGTCGCGTCGGGCGCCGATTACCTGAAGACGCTCGGGTACGTGGACGGCGATCGCATCGGCGTGTTCGGTCTCAGCTACGGCGGATTCCTGACGCTTCAAGCGCTGACCGTCGATCCGGCGTTGTGGCGCGCGGGAGTCGACGTTGCCGGCGTTGTTGACTGGGCGACCTACCCCGCAGGCTACACGACGCCCCGGCTCGGCACGCCGGTGGAAAATCCGGAGATCTACAGGGTGTCGGCGCCGATTTACCATATGGACAAGCTGCAGCGCCCGCTGCTCATCCTGCACGGCACCAACGATCGCAACGTCGCGTTTCGCGATTCCCTCCGCGTCATTGACGTTCTCGAAAAAGCGGGGAAGGACTTCGAGATGGGCGTCTATCCCGGCGAGATTCACTTTTTCCGCCGCGGCCACGTGCTGCGCGACGCGTGGCGCCGCATCGAAGAGTTCTTCGACCGCCATCTCAAACACGGTCAGGCGATCACGAGTCAGTAGCGCACGTGCCCGCCTCCGCTCGCTCACAGGCTTTTGCTGGAGGTACTCCATGATCCGTATCGATCAGTGGCTTGCCCTTCGTATCCTGGCTGTGCTCGTGATCGGTGCCCCGCACGTCGCGCACGCGCAGACACAGACAGGGACCATTACCGGCATCGTGACCGACGAGCAGGGAGCCGTGCTGCCGGGCGTCACGGTGACACTCGGGAGCCCGGCGATTATCCGCCCGCAGTCGGCCGTCAGCAACGAACGAGGCGGATACAGCTTCATCGCGTTGCCGCCCGGCATCTACACGCTGAAGTTCGATCTCACCGGCTTCGCGTCGCTCGCCCGACGGGACATTCGGGTGAACGTCGCCGTGGTCACCACCGTGGATCAGGTCATGAAAGTGGCGGCGGTCAGCGAGACCGTGCAGGTGGTCGGCCAGACACCCAGCGTCGACGTGAAGAGCACCAGCAAGGGCACGAATTTCGACAGCTCGCTGCTGACGGCGATTCCGCAGGCACGGGAAATCTGGTCGACAGTGGAACAGGTGCCCGGCGCAACCGAGGGCGGCTTCAACGTCGGCGGCGCCGGCAGCGCGCAGCAGACGGCGATGGCGGTCCACGGTTCAATGGCGGGCCAGCAGGAATACGCCGTCAACGGTCTGAAACTGAACTGGCCCGGAGGCAACGGCGGCGCAACCGCGTTCTACTTCGACCAGGACAGCTTCGCCGAAATCAACGTCATGACCAACGGCGCACCGGCGGAGGTGGGGACCGGCGGCGTCTACATGAACACCGTCACGAAGTCGGGCGGCAATCAGCTCCGCGGCGGCGCGAGCATCTACTGGGAAGACGATTCGTTCCAGGGAGACAACGTGTCGGACGCGCTGCGGACGCAGGGCGTGACCAAGGGAAACCCGATCAATTACATCTACGACCTGAACGGCAATCTCGGCGGCCCGATCAAGAGGGACAGGGTGTGGTTCTTTTCTTCGTACCGCCGCTTCGACATCAGCACGCAGGTGCTGGGCATCACGCGGCCGGACGGGTCGCCCGCACCCGACCTCAATCACCAGTCGAACTTCGTCGGCAAGTCCACTGCGCAACTCAACGACAAGAACAAGATCAGCGCGGAATTCAACTTCAACTATCAGAACCGGTTCTTCCGGCGGCCGACCACCGACCTGGTTCAGGAGAAAGCCTCCTGGCGGCAGATCGAGCCGGCCTATATCGCGCAATTTCAGTGGACCTCCATCCTGACGCCGGCGCTCTATCTCGACGCCCGGTACGGGTACCTTCACCTGATCTTCCCGCTGCACTACCAGGCCGACGTCGGGCCGAACGATCTGGCGCGTCAGGACATCGTACGCCACACGCTGACGGATGCGGCCACGTACGACTATGTAAATCTCGCCACCCGCAGTCAGGCGAACATCTCCGCGTCGTATTTCGTGGGCCCGCACACGTTCAAGACCGGTTTCGAGTACGGCCGGGCGTTCAACCGGAACGAATATGCCGCCAACGGCAACTACGTCCTGCGCTACTTCGACGGCGCCCCGCTCGAGGTCCAGACCTACAACACGCCGATCACCGGCGATAACCAGATCAACACGATCTCGGTGTACGGACAGGATTCATGGATCACGAACCGGCGCCTCACCCTCAACTACGGCGGACGGTTCGAGCGGCTCGTCGGCCTGGCGCCGCCGCAGTCGCAGGCGGGCAACCAGTTCTTTCCGGCACAGACGTTCGGCCTGCTCAAGAACATTCCGCTCTGGAACAACCTCGTCTGGCGGGTGGGGGCTTCTTACGATCTGCAGGGTGACGGGAAGACGGCGGTGAAGGCGTTCTACGGCCGCTTCATGGTGCAGGAGGGCACGCGGCTGGTGCAGCAGGTGAATCCCAACGATCTCGGCGGCGATTACCGCGCCTGGACCGACAGCAACCACGACAACATCGCACAGTTGACCGAGCTCGGGCCCGCGGCCCGGCCTTACGGCGGCCGGGTGAACAAGATCGATCCGAATCTCAATCAGCCATATTCCGACGAGGTGGACGCCGGCATCGAACGCGAGGTCATGCCGAATCTTTCAGCCGGTGTCACCTACTATCGGCGGCACAACGGCCGCCGCTTCAGCGGCGTGAACCTGGCGGTTCCGCCGGGCGCTTACGCCTCGACGACCGTGGCCGGACCGGACGGCCTGCCGACGACGGTCTATAACCAGGATGCGGCGACCATCGGCCTGGCGAACCGGATCATCACGAACGTCGACGGCCTCGAAGACACCTATCACGGGGTGGAGTTCACCGCGACCCGCCGGATGGTCGATCGCTGGCAGATGATTGCGGGCTTCACGATCGGGCGCGACAAAGGGCTGTACGACACCGGCTTGAACGACGACTTCAACAACCCGAACGCGAATCTCTACCGGCAGGACGGCTTGATCGGCATGGACAGCACCTACGTCGCGAAATTGATCGGCAGCTACGTGTTTCCGCATGCCGTGACGTTCAGCACCAACTTCCGCTATTTCACCGGCCAGCCGGTGCAGAAGCTGATCACGGTCCGCGGCCTCAACCAGGGGACCGTCAGCGTCCGGGCCGAACCGGTCGGAGCGACGCGGCTCGACGACGTTGCGCTGTGGGACGTACGGGGCTCGAAAGTGTTCCAGTTGAAACAGGGCCGCCAGCTCGAGGTCATGGCCGATGTCTTCAACCTGCTCAACCAGAACGCGAAGACGAACATCAACACGAACGCGGGAGCGCTTTTCGGCAGTCCGCTCGCCATCCTGCCGCCAATGGTCGCGCGGCTGGGGGTGCGGTTCGCGTTCTGATTGCTCCGGGCGTGTGAATAACTTGGCCCGCGGCCATCTGGTAGCGCAGGCCTTTCAGGCCTGCATCACGGTCGCCGGGCAGCCCTGAAGGGCTGCATTACAGCTGATTTTTCGCACGCCCTCCGTCGTGAACTGAGGCTACGGACGAACGGTATCGCACGCAGAGGACCGGAGGTGAGCAGAGAGACCCTGGACTGCTTGGAGCACCCGATCGCCATCACATCCGACCAGAGTGGATAGCCGTAGCCGCATGCGGACCGACCATCGCAGCACTCGTTACGCATCGAAGGACGACGGGTAACTACCGAGCGTTTCGCTTCTAGACGACATGGCCGCGGACCGTCGGTGCCACGGCCATTGGCGTTGCACTGATAATCCTGGCCTACGTCGTCCTCCCGGGAGTTACGACCGCCGATCCCCGAAAACTCCACTGGGGTGTCCTGACTTCCCTCGCGGTCTACAACTATTCCTGGCGGCGCAACGCGAGGCCTGGCTCGTCATAGATCCGAAGCCCTTCGTCGGTGACCCTGCGTTCGACGCGACACAGCACCTGCTGAACTCTATCGGCAGGCTGCGCATGGAGCCGCTTGGCACGATTCGGCGATTCGCGGGGTTGCTGGGTGTCGATTCCGAACGGGTCCGGTTGTGGATGTTCGCACGGCTGGCGGCGGAACCTCGCGACGATGGGCGCGGGAACGACTTGACGGAGCTGGCTCACACGCTGGCGCCGTAGCGCTGGGCTCGGCGAGTGCGATCAATGCGGTCCAAAATGGACGGGGCTCTTCGACGATCAACTATCGACGCGTACTCTCGACCGCCGGCTTGCACGTGTGGCGGACTTCCACCACCACAGACCGTTCGTCACACGTTGCGGCAGTCGGCGGCCGAGCTGCCGCGCGATCATGACGATCTGCCCGCGATGATGGGCTTCGTGCGCGACGAAGTAGGTGAGGACGTGACCGACATCCAGCGGGAGGTTCTGCCAGACATACGCCTTCGACGGCGGGACGCAGCCCCCATTGGCCAGCCCAAGGGTCAAGAGCGATTCGATACCGGCACTGCTGCGCTCCAGCGCCGTTACGAGCGCGCGGCGGCCAACGGTCCGCAAGTCGACCAGCGGAGGTCGCGCGATTCCGTGCTCCGCGCCAAGGGTCTTGATCCAGCGGCTCCGCGCATTGTGAAGGTGGGCGGCAATCGTGCGAACGGACCGCCGCCCTATACCGGGAACAGAGGCCTCCCATACGTGATCCGGCAAGGCCTGGATCAGACTCGTCGTGATTCGGTTGTTCGTCCGCCAGGCTGCCAGAATGGTCCCCTCGAGATCGGGATCCGACATCAGGTCTATGCCTCCTGAGTGGCAGCCACGACGGGGTAAGCCACAAAGCTCACGAAGGCGAAACCACAAGGCTCACAACGAGCACAAAGAGGACCGTACCTGTGGAGTTGATCTGCCGCTTGTGCGTTCCGGATCTCGATCACGGGTCGGCGATCTGTCAATGACTGATGCTCGAATGAGGGGACCAGTTCACGAACATTCTCAGGGGAAACGTGCGAAGGTCTTCCAGCGGAACGCGGACGAGCATCCGTTGACCCTTCTGGTCGACGTCGTAGGTGGCCAGATACGGGGCGGTGACGGCGGCGGCGGTCAGCCGAAACAGTGGGCGCGGCGTCCCGGGATCGAGTCCGCTGCCCGGTCGCACCTCCACCACCATCAACCGGCTGTCGCGCGCCAGGTAGAACAGCTCCGCGCCGTCGGCACGCCATCGCGGCTCGCTGCCGCCGTCCACCGAAATCTGCCACTTGCGGCCTTCACCGTGGCGCGGCTGCGCATAGACCTCGAGCCGTGAGGATTCATCCGACGTGTACGCCAGCCACCGTCCATCCGGAGAGATCTGGCCCTGCATCTCGTTGAAGCCGGTCTGAACGAGCGGCTGCGGTTTGCCGCCCTTGACCGACACCGACCAGATGTCGTAGCCCGACCCTTCGACGTTGGTGTGATAGACAAGGGAGTCATCAGGCCCCCAGTAGGTGGGGTATTTCGCCTGCGACGTCTTCAGCAACGGCTGATCGCCCGCGCCTCCGTTCAATGTGCGGATGTACAGGTCGTGCACCTGCTCGCGATTGGAGCGAAACACGATACTGGACCCGTCGGCCGCCCACAGCGGCGACGCGTCGGTCGCCGGTGTCGTGGTGAGGCGAAAATTCGTGCCCCTCACGAGATCGAGTAGCCGGATGTCCGAGCGATCCGAGTGCTCTTCCAGTTCCGCAATCGCGACGTGCCGGCCGTCGGGCGACAGCTTGAAGTCGACGTACCGGCCGCGCGCGCCTGCGACCTCCAGCCGCTGCCCGTCGCGGCTCATCCACACCAGCTCGGAGGCGGTCGCCTGCGAAGCAAACGCCAGGACACCCGCGGCAGAGACCGAGAACGCCCCATAGAAGTTGCTCGACGTGCCGATGCCATTGGCGACGAAGGTTGGTTCTCCAGTGAGCCGGCCGTGCACCACGTCGACGTCTGCCGCGAACAGTGAGCCGTCGGACAAGTACAGCAGCTGCCCTGTCGGCAGGTACGCCGCGCCGAACCCGGATCGGACCAGCATGGTGCTGTCCGTCGAGTCGAGCGAAGCCAGGTAGATCCCTTCCGCCGCCGGATCGGTGCTGCGCGCGAAATAGATGAAATGCCGCCCATCCGGGAGAAACTGCGGCCACCGGTGGGACGTCTCATGCCGCCCGGCATTCAGCGTCGTCTGTGGAACCGTAGTGCCCTGCCGGCTGACGCGGTAGATCGGAGCGGTCGTGTCGGGCGAGAACAGGACGACATCGTCGGCGCTCCACGCGCCCCCGCGTCCGTTTTGAGCGTGTGCGAGCCGGCGCGGGGCGCCGCCGTCGAGATCCACCCGCTTCACTTCGTTCTCGGCGTCGGTGAAGAACCCGATGGAGCGGCTGTTCGGGGACCAGAAGGGGTAAAGCGCGCCGGCGGTGCCGGGGATCTCGCGCGCGGTCGTCGAGGCGATTCGCCGGACCCAGACGTGGGGAATTCCGCTCGGCCCCGCCGCCACGAATGCCAGCTGACGCCCATCGGGCGAAACCGCCAGCTGCACCGACTGAGCCGAGCTCTGGGTTGGTGTGAACAGGCCGTCCGGGGGTGGCGGAATCGTGAGTGCGACGAGCGGCCCTGGCTGCGCCGTCGCATACGGGCGGCCGGCCATCAGCGGCCATGCTGCGGCAGCGAGCGCGAGGACCAGGGTCAACGCTGATCCGATCGCGACCGCCGATATCCTTC
This sequence comes from Acidobacteriota bacterium, assembly GCA_046726355.1. Taxonomy (GTDB): domain Bacteria; phylum Acidobacteriota; class Vicinamibacteria; order Vicinamibacterales; family CAVVIG01; genus QHWF01. The sequence continues at coordinate 16,767 of JBKPAI010000048.1, forward strand.
TTCGGACCGGCGCCTGGGGCGTGACGTCGTTCGCGTTGGCGGCGTTGGACGCAATGCGCTCCAGCACGGCCTCGACGTCGGCCATCGACTGCCAGCGGTCATCCGGGTTCTTGCGCAGGCAGCGCCGCACGAGCCAGTCGAGCTCGGCTACGGCAGCGCCCTTGGCAGTCAGGGGCGGCGGCTCAGCGGTCATGATCGCGGCGATGAGATCGGCTGGCGTCGGCGCGTCGAATACACGACGCCCGGTCGCCATCTCGTACACAATCGTCCCGAACGCAAAAATGTCGCTGCGGTGATCGCCTTCTCCGCCCTGCAGCCGCTCAGGCGGCACGTACTGAGCGGTTCCCGGAACCGATCCGGGTGTGGTGAACGGCGACGGCGCCGTTTTCATGGCCGCGACGTCGTCGGACGACGTCTGTTCGGCTCGGCGAAGCTTGCCGAGACCGAAGTCGATCACCTTGACGCCGCAGGCAGTCAGCAGCACGTTCCCGGGCTTCAGGTCGCGGTGGACGACGCCCCGCGAATGGGCGTGCGCCACCCCCTGGGCAATCTCGATCGCGTACCCGATCAGATCCGTCATGGGCAGCGGCCCCTCGCTGATTCGCTCGGCAAGCGACCGGCCTTCCACGAAATCCATCACCAGGTAGTCGACGCCGGCGGCGTGACCGATGTCGTGCATCGCGCAGATGCGTGGGTGATCCAGGCTGGCGACCATCCGCCCTTCTTCTTCGAATCGCCGGCGCATGTCCGGCCGGCCGCCGAACGCGGATCCAATCACCTTGATCGCCACCGCGCGGCCCAGCCTGGTGTCGCGCGCGCGGTAGACCTCACCCATCCCGCCCGCGCCGACGAGCCCGACCACGGCGTAGGGGCCCAGCCTCGTTCCCGGTTCGAGCGCCACTCAAACCTCCTGGGCTTCCAGCGCCGGCTTCAACTCGAGATTGCGAATCAGGCGGTGCAGGTAATTGGGGTGCAGGCCGAGCAGGCGCGCGGTTTCCAAGTAGCTGCCCTTTGCCTGGTAGAAGGCATCGACGATGATCCGCTGCTTGGTCCGGCGCAGGGCGTCGTGGAAACGCGGCAGGTCGGAATCCCGCGCGGACACGCCCTCGATCAGGGTCTCCGGCAGGTCGTCGAGAAGCACCTCTTCCGACGATCCGAGCACCACGGCGCGCTCGATGGCGTTCTCGAGCTCGCGCACGTTGCCCGGCCAGGGATAGGTGAGCAGGTGCCGCATTGCCGCAGGCGCGATGCAGCGCAGCGGCCGCGCCGACTTGCGGCCGAACTTCGCGAGGAAGTGGCGCGCCAGCTGGGGAATGTCCTCCCGCCGCTCGCGCAGCGGCGGCACGTTGACGCGGACGACGTTGAGCCGGTGGTAGAGGTCTTCGCGGAACCTTCTCGCGGCCACTTCCTCAGCGAGATTGCGATTGGTGGCCGCAATCACCCGGATGTCGACGCGGGTCGGGCGGACGGCGCCGACGCGCTCGAACTCGCGCTCCTGCAGGACGCGGAGCAGCTTGGTCTGCAGCGCCGGCGCGAGCTCACCCACTTCGTCGAGGAACACGGTGCCGCCGTCGGCGATCTCGAGCTTGCCCTTCTTCTGCGCCACTGCGCCGGTGAACGCGCCGCGCTCGTGCCCGAAGAGTTCCGTCTCGAGCAGCGTCTCGGTCAGCGCGGCGCAGTTGATGGCGACGAACAGCCGCTTCGCCCGCTCGCTGTTCACGTGGATGGCGCGGGCGACGAGCTCCTTGCCGGTGCCGGTCTCGCCGAGAATCAGCACCGACGTCGCCGCCGATCGCGACACCCGGGCGACGATGTCGTAGATTCGTCGCATGGCCGCGCTGTTGCCGACGATGCTGTGTTCGAGCTGGCTGTCGCGCTGCAGCCGTTCGGCCTCGTTCTGCAGCCAGGCGGCATGGCGGACGTTGTCGATCGCAATGGCGGCCACGCTGGCGATGGCGGCAACGAGCTGGAGGTCGTCGTCGTCGAACGCCGCCCGTGCCGTGGTCGTGAAATAGAGCGCGCCCAGGACCCGATCGCGAATCACCATCGGCACGCACATGATCGAGTGGCTGCTGGCCGACGCGACACTGTCCGCTGCCGCCAGCCCGAGGTTGGTCGGCGCATCGCGGTGCAGGACCGCGGCGTGCTGTTCGATGGCCTGGCGGATGACGGTTCCGTTGATGTGCAACGGAGCCGACCCGCCCACAGCCTGCGTGTGAGCCGTTCTCGCTTCGCCATCCTGACCGAGGACGATGATCGCGAGCTGCTCGGCGGGAATGATCGTGGCGATCAGATCGAGGAGCTGCCGATACAGCTCGTCCTCCTCTTTGATCGAATTGACCGTCGTGCTGATCTTCACCAGCGCGCGGAGACCGCGCTCGACTCGCGCCGACCGCGGAGCGCCGGGCACAGGGTGCGGCTGCAGGTAGGTGGTATCGAAGATGTCCAGCCGCGCCGTCGGCGTGTTCTCGCCACCGCCGTGCAGCCGAACCGGCACATCGTGCTCGGCCGCCTTGGCCACGAACAGAAACACCGATTCGCCAAGCGTGAGCCGGTCGCCATGGTGCAGTTGCTGTTCCGTCACCTGCATGCCGTTAACGAACGTGCCGTTCGAGCTTTTCAGATCACGCAGAACCCAGGCGCCGTTTCCGGGCGCAATAGCGCAGTGGCAGCGCGATAGCGAGAGATCCGACAGGCAGATCGTATTCGTGACGTCACGGCCGATGGTCACGTCGTTCGGTCCCAGCGGCAGGACGTCGCCGGTGAGCGGGCCTGCAATCCCGACGAGGCGCGGGCATCCGCTCCCCGGTTGGGGTTCGGAGACTGACGGCACCATGTGTGGAAGCCGCCAGTCTATGTATCGTCGCCGGTGTTCCGCAACACAAATGTGCGCGACGAGCCGAGCAGTTCGTCGCGCAGCGAGAATCCCGCGTGATTGCAGACGCGTGAACCGCCAGACTCTGGAACTAAACTCGAGATGTCGCTGGTAGAAGCGGCGTCCCCCGGGCTCCGGGTCGCCGCTTCGAGAACGCTCGAGGTGACCGAAGCCCGTGCGCGTTCATGGAACCGATTGTTCGGCGGCAGGCGCCGTGACCCGCGGCACGATCTGTATGCCATTGACGGCGGCGCGAAGCGTGGCGGTATCGGCCTTGAGCGGCTTTGCCGTGATTGTGAAGGCGGTGCCGGTCATGGTGAACCCGACGTAGTTGCCCGGCCCGTTGGCCGCCCGCCTGAACACCGCCGAGAATGACGTGTTGGCCGTTGACGACTCCCAGAATACGGGCCCGCCCATGACGTGGCCGCCATTGACGTTGACCTTCTGCACGATCTGGGTGTCGTTCGCCACCTTCCCGCGCAGATTGGCAGCGTTCAGGAGGTAGAGCACTCCTTCCTTGCCGCCGCCGAGGAGCAGATTGGTTCCGGGGAGCAGGGTGAAGCTCGATCCGCTCAGATCGTTGTCATTGAGACTGAGTTGAGCCTCGTTGCCCGGCGTGAAATACTCGATCAGCCTCAGCCCGGTTCGACTCACGCTGAACTTCAACACAGACGGATCCCTTGATTTTCACGGGACTTCCCGGACGTTCCTGCCCCGTCCTGAGTCCAGCGCATGAAGGCGCTGGATGTAGGTTTCGTTCTCCTTGGTGCGCGCGACGAGATACAGCGTACGGGCGGCGCGATCGATCACCGGCGTGCTCTGGATGCCGACGCTCCCGATGATGTTCCCGCCGGATGCGATGTCGGTGATCGCCACGGGCATCACCGACGGCGGCGAGGTGAAATCCCTGCTCCAGAGCGGTGTTGGCGACGAGCTGTCGGCGTCGAATGCGTATACCTTGTCGTTCATGGTCGCGACGTACAGCACGTTTCGCGCGGCTCCCTGGATGGTGAGGCCCGAGACGTACAACGGCTGCCCGTAGACGGCACCGTCCACGGGATACGAGTAGAGTTTGCCGAACTGGTTCACATTGACGTTCTGGGTTGTCAGGCGCGTCTCACGCAGGTTCGCGCCCGACAGCTGCCGGTCATAGCGATTCGTCAGCACGTCGACCTGCGCTTCGATCGCGACCGGGCTCACCGCGGCAGCAGCGATCCAGAACGCCACTGGAAACCGCGCGCGCGAGTTGGAAAAACGCGCGAAGGCCACCGCAAGTGGGCGCACTCCGTCGAAACCTGTGACTGCACTGTGCCACGGTCATCCCCTCCGGAGGTTCCTGCTCGATTGCGGGAAACGCCGGGATGATTGGCAACGGCAGTACCGTGGCGCGCCGCGAGCGCGGCCGTATCTTGCGGTTCAAGAACTTTCGAATTAGCGCGCAAATGCGTGTAAGGCGGGTCTCAGATGAGCAAACTTCAGCAGCCGCCGACTATCCGAGTAGTTAGTTTCGACACGCCGGTCGGATAGCCACGCATCCACATCTCGAGTACTGCAACAGATCGCTCCGGCCGGACCGCCTAACCGAATCACGAGTCGACTATCCACATGGTTACGACGCGTGCGCGCGTCGACGCCGGAGCGTCCCGCCATTCGATCCCGTTCTCGAGAATTTCCGAAGTGATCTGACACTTCTCGCTCGCACGCGCGCCTGAGGGTTGGTGCGCGGCATTGCGGTTGCCGATCCCCCCGCATCACGACTTTCAAAAGGGGGAACGGCAAGATGCACAGCAGTCGCACGTACAACACGGTCAACCGTACTCGCATAGTCAAATGCTCGGCGTCGATACTGCTCATAGTCCTGGCTGCGCGCGGCCTGCTCGCGGAAAACGTGAGCGGGCTACGCACTGCAGGGCACACGCGGGGAACGATCGAGGCGGTTGCCCGCCTTTCCGATCAGAGGGCAGCCGCCGCCGCGGTGACACCCGCCGCCGCCGCCGATCGACTGCCCGATCCGGCTCGCGACAGTTTGTCCACTCGTCACCTCGTCGATGGCGCGACTGGACCGAGCATCGACACCCGCATTGCGATCGTCAATCCCGGACCTCGCCCGGCTGCCGTCCGCTTGACCTTCGTCCGATCCGACGGCGAACGCTTCGCCAGCCGCATCCAGATCAGGCCAGCCGCGCGCGCGACGGTGATGCCGGCATTGATCCGGGGCCTCGAGGCGGCGACGTTCAGCACCACCATCGAATCGGACGAACCTGTTGCCGTCGACGGATCGATGTCGTGGAACGGCAGCGGCTATGCGAGCCACACCGAGACCAGCCTGCCGGCGCCGTCCACTCGCTGGTTCTTTGCGGAGGGCGCCACCCATTCCGGATTCAATCTCGCCTACACGATCTGGAATCCGGCTGCAGTTGCTGCCGATGTCCAGCTGCGTTATCTGCTGCCTGCGCCCGGCGCGCCGCTGTCGAAAACATATCGGGTCCCCGCCAACAGTCGCGGCACCATCCACGTCAACGCCGAGGCACGACATGACCCGGCCCTGGCCGCACTGGCGGCGGCGGACGTGTCGGCAGCGATCACCTCTAGTGTTCCTGTGATCGCCGAAAGAGCGCTGTACCTGGACGGCGCAGGCGCGATCTTCGGAGAACGGCACGGCAAGACCGGGATCACGGCACCGGCCACCGACTGGCACTTCGCTGAAGGACAGACCAGTCCACCATTCGATGTCGACCTGCGGCTGGTCAATCCGAATGATGCACCGGCGGATGTGCGCGCGCGCTATCTCGTGCCGTCCGGCGAGACCATCACGAAGAACTACAGCGTGGCGGGAAACAGCCGCTTCGACGTCCGGGTAGACGATGAAGATAGCCGCCTCGCGGATACGGCGGTGTCGATCTCAATCACGTCGACGAACCGCATCCCCGTTGTCGTGGAGCGTTCGATGTCGTGGCCGGGCGCGACTGCTTCGACCTGGCAGAATCCGATCACCAGCACCGGGGCCCCGGAGACGGCGACGAGGTGGGCGCTGGCGGAAGGAGAGGCGGGCGGGCCGGCGGGCACCGAGACGTACATCATCATCGCCAATACGTCGGCGACGGCCGGTCTGGTCCGGATCACGCTGCTTTTCGAGGACGGCACGAGTGCCGAGAAAGAGTTCGCACTCCTGGCCACGAGCCGCTTCACCCTGAACGTCGCTGAGAAGTTTGCCGCTGCCAAAGACAAGCGGTTCGGTGCGGTTGTGGAGAGTCTCGGCGATCCAGCCGCGCAGCTCGCAGTCGAGCGATCGATGTACTCGAACCCGGGAGGGGCCGGCCGGGTCGCCGGTTCAACCGCGCCGGCGACTCGCCTCGAAGCTGTCGTCGCGAACTCGAGCGCTTCACGTGCAACCACGGCCATGACGCCGACCGTCGCGGCACCGGCCGCTCCGGACATGGTTGCCGTCGCTGCGGGCGCGACCGCCGGAGCAGCTGCGTACAACCTCAAGGTTGTCTCGGATGCGTCGCCGGATCTGACCGATCTGAACAGTCTCATCTACAGCACCACGTCGCGGTGGACGTCCAATCGGGAGAAGGTATGGAGTCTGTTTTACTGGAGCCGCCTGCTGAAGCGCCAGACCGCGCCGATGGTGATTCATGGCTTCGAACTGACCGACCCGATCCGCAACCTCGTCGACTACGGCTTCACGCAGTGCAGCACGATCTCGGGGATCAACCAATCGCTGTACGAGGCGCTCGGCCTCCGCCATCAATACTGGGACATCTGCAACCACTCTGTTTCGAACGTCGAGTACGACGGCGCGTTTCACATGATCGACAGCTCGATGTCGAACCTCGTGACCACCGATGATGGCGTGACCCTGGCGTCGATTCAGCAGGCCGCGGCCGGTTCTGCCCGACTCGTGCGCGAGCGCAGCCTGTATGCGACCGGCCCGAACGGGTTTCTCACCGGTTCGGACGCGAGCCGTAATCTGACCGATTTCGCCAGTCCGGTCACGGGAACGATCGCCACCGGCTACTCGAGAGCTTTCTGCGAAACCGGACTGAAATTCCGTGACTACTACTACAACTGGAATTCGGGCCATCGCTACGTGCTGAACCTGAGGGAGGATGAATCGTACACCCGGTATTACCGGAGACTGGGGGCAACGTCTGACTACTGGGTTGGCAGCGAAAAGGTCAGCTCTCCCGATCCGACGCACACCTACGAGATCGATGCCGTGAACCGCTTCGGCATCCGCGGCAATGGAGCGTGGTCGTTCACGCCGAAGCTCACGGCCGACGCCTGGAGTCGATCCGTGTATCGCGCGAACAACATCACCGCCGTCGCCGCCGGGCTCCAACCCGGCGTTGCCGGAACGGCCGCGGAGGTCGTCTACAAGGTTCAGGCCGCCAACGCGATCACGTCACAGAAGATTCAAGCGCGATTGACCCGGACCGATCCATCGGCCACCGCGACCATTGCGGTGAGTCTGAACCACGGCACGACCTGGATGCAGGTGGCAGACATCGGAACCGCGGTGGGCGCGGTGCCGGTCGCGGTGAATCTCCGTAGCGAGGTGAGCGGCGGCTACGAAACGTTGATTCGCATCCAGATGTTCGTCCCCCGCGGCTCGCCGAGCGGCGTGGTGCTGACGCAGTTGAAGATTGACACGCTGACGCAGGTCAACACCAAGGCGCTGCCGAAACTGAATGTCGGCCGCAACGAGATCGTCGTCGCGAAGGGGGATCCGTCCGACACCATGGTCCTCTGGCCCGACCTGCGCGGCGGCCTCTGGAAGAACGATGTCGCCGACTCGCGCAACATCGCGAGTCAACCGCTCAATGTGCCGCGCCCCTACACGGCGGTCGTCTATCCGTCGGTGTTGACCGAGGACGCCTATCTCACCTATCGGATGACGGCGCCGGCCGATGTCACCCGGCTGGTCTACGGCGGCCGGCTCCACAACTTCAGGCCGGGTTCCTACATCGATTTCCTGCATTCATTCGATGGAGGGGCCACCTGGATTCGCTCCTACCGGCTGAGCGACACCAGCAAGCCGTACGACGTGATTCACTATGAGACCGTTACCGCCATTCCCGCCGGTGTCAAGTCGGTGCTGTTCAAGTTCCTGATTCACAACACCAACACCGAGGCGATGCGCGCCAGCGGCCTCTACGCGGTGCGGATGGAAGCGAATTACCGGCCGCTCAACACGACGAGCAAACCACTCGACGTGACTTTCCGCTGGAGCGAGGTCCGCTCCGATCGCACGCTGGTCGCACGGAGCCACCGGCAGAAGGTTACCTCCTACCCGTTCAAGTATGTGGTCAACGTCGGCGGAAGCGATCATCCGATCATGGAGTCGATCAAGATGACCCTCGTCGATCCGAGTGACACGGTGCCGTACGGCTACAGCGACGGTGTCGATGCAGGCGGTCAGAAGTACGTGCACACCAGGCGGACGGACGGAACCGACCTCGCCAGGAATCGGCCCTACACGATTTCACGCCCGTCGTCCGGCTTCCAGTCGTCGGCCGGCGCCGGCAACTCCACGATTCTGACCGACGGAGTCGTCGGGGCACCGGCCACAGGCGGCACCAGCTACTGGTGGGGGCAGTGTTGGAGCTCGGGCCACGACGTCGACATCCAGATCGATCTCGGTACGGCGCGAGCCGTGGGCGCGATCCGGGCGCACCTGTTTGGCTCTCCGTTCTGGGATGCGTTCCGCGGTCAGGTTCAGGATCGCGTCGAGGTGCTGACCTCGTTGGACGGCGCTGCGTTCGTCAGCCAGGGCCTGTTGCAAACCTCGCTCTGGAAGAAGGACGTCCCGATCAATCATATGCTGCAGGACGACGAGAAGGCGACCGGCTGGAACTTCGAGCGCAGGATGGCGTCGCCGGTGCAGGCGCGTTACGTCAAGTATCACATCACTCCGAAGCGCACGCTCTGTGTCAGCGAGTTGCAGGTCTTCGATCGGGTCACCTATGCGCCGTTCGACATTCGCATCGCGCTTCCCGCATCGCCCGCGCCGGCCGTCGTGAAGCCCTGAAGGGCCGCACTACAGATGACCGTCTTTAGCGGCCCACGCCATTCGCGATCGCGATGCACCACGGCAGAAACCCTGTAGGGCACGGCCTGCAGGCCGTGCCCCAGGGCGGACTCCACCCCACGGCGCACAGGCGCCGTGGGGACCGCCGATGGTCGCGGGAGTGGGCGTGCGGTTCGTGTTTTGACGCGTTCTTGGCCGCCGTACGGGCCGCGATCTGGAACCGATTTACCTTCTTATCAGCGCCGCCGGCCAATTGAGGACCACGGTCATGGGCTGCGGCTTGAGCGCAGCCTCGTCAATCGTGTTGACAAGAAAACGCTGCCCATCGGGCGACACGTCGTACATATATCGTCCGGTTTGGCTGACCTGCGGATCGAACATTGCCCGCACGGCGGTGACATCCAGAGCAGCACCACGCCGAACCAGTGTCGCCGCCATCAATTTCGCGCCCGGTGTCGGCGTGAGATAGAACAATTCGGTCCCGTCGGGCCTCCACCGGGGATACGAGCCACCAGCCGGCGACACGCGGGTTTTGCTCGCAGAACCCGGAAACGACGCGATATACACCTCATCTCGTCCGGTCTCACCCGACACATACGCGATCCATCGGCCATCTGGTGAGAATTGCCCTGAACCATTGTGCGTAGTGATTTCAGTAAACGGCAATGGCTTTCGATCGCCGGAGAGCGGCAACACCCACAATGTCACTCGGCGATCGTCCACGCCGGGCGCAATGTACAGAATGAACCGGCCATCCGGCGACCAGCTGACCGGCACCTTGGTCGATTGCTGGAAACCAGAACCTCCTCGGCCCCGACACCATTCGAAGGGCGTTGACAGATATCGGTGCTTGCCCGGGAGCATGAGAAGGCGATGCGGTTCCCGTCGGGCGACCAGATCGGCGAGAATTCCAGCCTCCGGTAGGTCGTGAAACGCGCCCGCACGCCCCGCCCCGCGTCAAGGAGCGAAAGACGATGGCCTTGTGCGTCCGACAAACTGGCGGCAACCCGCTTCCCGTCGGGAGAAACCTCGATATCGCCATAATCAGCTGGAGCGCCGAGCACCCCGAGCCTGTCCCGCGACGATCGAACCAGACCAGTTGCCCGGCATTGGGCGCCTTGGCTTGATAGACGAGCACATCGTTCGGCGAGGCCGAAAACACGGCGGTATTGACTGGTGTCTGGATTCCTTCCACGATCGCGAACGCGTCTCCGCTCGCTATGACACGCCGTGCGTCGAACGGCTGTGCCATCAGCGTCGTTTCACGTGCAAAGAGCACATGGGTTCCGGCGTAAAACAACTGCCGCCAGTCGTCGCTCACTCGGCGAGGATGTTCGCTCGAATCGAGCGAAGCGACGTACGCCGGTCTGCCGGGAGTGTCAGCGGCGGGAACGACATAGTAAAGGAAGTGCTCGCCGTCCGGAAGAAATTGGGGACGGCGGTGAGTGATTTCGTCTCTGGCGAGGACTGCAGCTGCCGTCGGGGTACCGCCAGATGCCGACACCCTCTGCAGGGGAGTTCCCGTCCGGCCAGGAGCAAAAACGATGACTCCGCGGCGGCTCCACGTACCTTCCCGCGGCATCCGTCGCACACCGTCATCGGCGGACCGCCCGTCACGTTGATGGTCTTGAGCTTCCCATCGGTCGTGAAGAATCCGAGATACCGGCCGTCGGGCGACCAGAATGGCGCGGAACCGTTGTCCGTCCCGGCCAATGGCTCGGCGGCGACCCCTTCAAATGAACGGATCCAAAGAAGCCCTTGTCCATCCTTCTGGAACCGGCGGCGCATGTCCGGCCTGGCGCCTAATGCGGCGCCGACGACCTTGATTGCGACGATTCGACCAAGTCTCGTGTCCCGTGCGCGGTAGACTTCGCCCATCCCGCCCGCCCCGGCGAGCGCCTCGATCGTGTACGGACCGAGGCGTGTTCCCGGTTCAGGCGGCATCAGCATCCCCAGCGGCAACAACGTTCCCAGCATCGCCGTTCCTCTTCCAGCGTCGATTTCAGCTCAAGGTTCCGGGTCAGGCGACGCAGCATGTTGCTGAACGCGAAGGTCGCGAGGCTGCCGTACGTCCGCTCGCGCTCGTTGGCGTCCAGCCGCTGGCTCTGGAATCCGAACGTGAACGCGTGCTTGCCGCGCGTCCACTGCAGGTTGTCCTGCAGCGTGTAGTTGTTCAGGTATTCGGTGAAGGCGCGCGCATCGGTGCCGCGCCACTGCGTCGGCGCGTTCGGCCCGGCAAACGTCAGCTCGGGGAACGACGAGTCAGCCTCGCCGCCGGGAAGGCCGCGCAGGCCGGCCTGCAGCGGATATCGGCCGTCAATCGTTGCGTTCTTGATGGGCACCGACAGCCGCGCGAATCCGGCGTTCACCTGATTCACCCAGCGTGAGCTGATTACGTAGGTGTGCCGGACTTGCGCTGTGGTCGGAATCTCCTCGACCAGACGCGTCTCGGTATACGGCAGCGGGAGCGCCGTCTGCGCATTCGTGCCTCCGCGATATGGCGTGTGCTGGCGCCGGGCGCCGCGTGCGAACAGCACCGACAGCTGGTGTCGGGCCGACGCGTTCAGATCGATCTTGACCGTCACGCTGTCGTTGTTGAACCCGATCGGCAGCGAGCCGCCGAGATAGTTGTTCTGCAGGCCGCCGCTCGAGGGGTCGGGCAGGAAGGACTGGAAATAACGCGAGACTGACGAGATCCGGTTCGGCGGAATGATGTTGCCGGGGAAGGGATCGCGGACGAAGCCGGTCCCGGCCGGATTCGGCCTTGTGGTGAGCGGATCGTAGATGATGACGGGGAGCGCGCTGAAGTCGCCGTTGCGTTCAGCGAGCGTCGGGATCGAGACCAGCCGGGACTCGGTCTGTCTTCGATCGCGGTAGCCGTCGTACGCGGCGAAGAAAAACATGCGGTTCCGGCGGATCGGACCACCGAACGTCGCCCCGTACTCGTGCTGGTTGTCGTCCGGTTTCACCGCGGCGAAGAAGGCTTTCGCGTCGAGCGCCTTGTTGCGGAAGAACTCGAACCCGGTGCCGCGAAACCGGTTTGTTCCTGACTTGATCACGTAGTTCGACGCGCCCTGTCCGTTGTACATGACCGCCGTGCCGCTCGTTTCGACCTGGAACTGGTCGACGGCCTCGACTGAGATGCCGAACTGAAGGTTCCGTCCCTCGCCCTGCACGACCGAGTTGGTGATCGGCACGCCTTCCACATACGTGTCGTTGGTGAAATCCTGCCCGCCCATGACGTTGCCCCACCGGCCGACCGACTGGACGCCGGGCATGAGGAACATGAAGGCGGTCGGATCGCGCGGTCCGCCCGTGTTCATTACCAGCGGCAGCGCGGTGTAGACGTCGTTACGAACCGTCTGGCCCAGCCGCGCATCGGCAGTGCCCAGGAGCGGCGCGGCGGCCTGCACCGTCACCTCCTGAGTGAGCGCCCCGATTTCGAGCGTCACGTTGAGGCCGACGACGCCGAGCGCGTCGACAATGACGTTCTCGCGCCTGAACGGGCGGAAACCGTCGAGCGTCACGTCCACGCGGTACTCGCCGGCGGCGAGCGGCGAGAGCGTGTAGACGCCGGCTTCGGTGGTGACACGAGTCGTGGCGACGCCCGTCGCCACGTTGGTCGCGGTGACCGTGGCGCCGGGAACCGCGGCACCCGACGTATCGAGCACGGTGCCCTGGATGGAGCCGCTGCCCCCAATCTGCGCGTGCGCGGTTGCGGTGATCAGCGCCGCTGCCAGCGCGGCGGCCAGAACACGGAGCCTGCCGTCCATGAATCCGTCCCCTCCTTCTTCGTACGTGCTCCTGTGGAGACTAGTAGAAGTCGCGGGCAATCGGATCGGACAAATTATGCTGGCCGGCAGTGTTTGGCAGGGCGAAACAAACGACGACGGCAGGCGAACGTGACAACGTACAGCGCAGAACTCGCAGAACCCGCAGAAAAACACCCCGGCTCGGACGGTCCGTGTATTCTGCCCATCTGCGGTAGCGCGCTCGAGAGACGTGATGCTTTGTAGTGCAGGCGCGCCTTCATGACAAGTGTCGGGCGGACCGTCCTTCGACGTTGCTCAGGGCCCCCCGAGCGAAGTCGAAGGTGAAGGTCCGCACGACGTCAGAAACGATTTTTCACAAGGCTCAGAGCCCTGAGCCGAAAGCCCAGAGCGCAGATGCCCAGAGCCAAGGCCTGCCCGTTACGGGCACGCTGCGGCAATCATCTTGACGGATTTCACGCTCAGGAACGGCACACCGGACAGATCGCCGCGCACTTCAGACTTGCTGTGTGTCTCTTTATCGTCGCCTGGTTCTACCTTTCTTTTCGTCGTGCTTTCCGTCTTGATCGTCGCATCGCCCTGATCCGCTGCCTTGCCGCTGATCTGGACGCGATGGCCAACGTGCTTCGCCAGGTCGGAATCGTCAGACACCAGCATATAGCTGTGCAGTGATCCGGACTTGTCGGCAACGTGGGTGAGCATGAAGCCGCTGTCGCTTGCCGACGGCTCGACGCAACCGGTCACCGTCAGGTCCTTGCCGCCCTTCACCTCGATTTTCGACTTGCGTTCGGTCTGAGTCGTTTGGGCGGTTGATTGTGCTCCAAGGGTAACCGCGCAGAAAGCGACGAAACAGAGCGCCGCCCCTATTGATTTCATGTGCTCTCCCCCTGTCGGTGCTGATGCCACGATCGTGCCGTCGCGGCACGGCCGTGGTCACAGCACGGCTTCGGATCTCAGCATTACGATGTCGAACCCTGCGGGCAAACATGAAGGACCTGCGGGGCAAACATGAAGGACACGAAGGTGAATTGAAGGTGAATTAATGTCCAATTCGTCAGTAAATTCAGCCATGATGCAGAACTACCGGATCGCGCTGGCCTTCATGGCGGCCACGCTGTCGGCCAGCACCGGCCAGGCGCAGTGGACGACGGTCGGCGCCATGCGACCAGCGGGCCGCTCGTCCACCTCGATCACCTTCCGCGACGCTCGGTCGGTGGTATCGATCACGGCTGTTACGTCCGACATCATCCGCGTGCGCTTTTCGCC
>JBKPAI010000049.1:0-55728 GCA_046726355.1 Acidobacteriota bacterium
CCGTAGCTCAGGACCTCGAACCGGACCAGCTTATCGATGTCACTTGCCGTCAGCGAAGCTTGGTAGAATTGCACCCCGAACTGCTGCATCTGGATTGCGGCAACATTGATCATAGGTGTAGGACCGAGCCGGGTGGGCCGAGTAGGTCGGGTAAGCCTGGTCGGTAGCTGTCCATTTGCGGCCCTGCCCTGACCAACCCGTTTCCCCGATGTAAAGACGCGAATTGTACTGAGCGATTGGCGGGTGTCTCAATGACTTTTTCGCCTGCTCACGGCCGTCGAGACTCAACCGTTTCACCTTCGCACCGCTAAGTATCACTGACCCAAGGAGTTTCTGTCATGTCCGAGCAGGGGAGCAGACCTCGGCGGTTTGCCGCGACTCTGACCGTCCTGGCCGCGCTCGGCACCGGCATGTTCGCGCAATCCACTGTAAGCAAGCAAGTTCGGGCATCTGCATCAGAAGACCCCGACTTCGCGCGGGTTGTGAGGGAGTGGACGACGCGGCCCGAATTCTTAAGCCCACTCGTCGATCACTTGCCCAAGACGGAAGGGATCCCGTCGCCGAAGGACGTGCTTGGACACCACATCGGCGAACCCAGGAAGCTGACCTATTACCGCGACATCCTCAAGTACTACCGGGCGCTGGAGGCAGCGACCCCGCGGGTCAAGATCGTCTCGATCGGCAGGAGCCATGAGGGCCGCGAGCTCATCGTCGTCTTCGTCGGCGCCGATGAATCGCTGAGGAACCTCGATCAGTACCGCAGGTTCCTCGGTCAACTCGCAGATCCGCGGACCATCTCCTCCAGCGAGGTGGCGGAGATCACCGCGAACGCGAAGCCGATCTACCACCTGATTGGCGGCCTGCACAGCGGCGAGGTCGGACCGTCAGAGATGCTGATGGAGCTGGCGTTCCGGCTGGCCACCGAAGACTCGCCGATCATCCGACAGATTCGGGAGCGGGTGATCGTCTCGATCACGCCGGTTGCCGATCCGGACGGGCGCGACCGGAACGTCGACTGGTATTACCGCTACGGCATCAACGAGACGGAAGGCCGGCCGACAGGCGCCGGCGTTCCCTACTGGGGCAAGTACGTCTTTCACGACGACAACCGCGATATCAACTACTCGCAGGTCGAGATGCGATCGCTGCTGGACTGGTACCTCGAGTGGCATCCGCCCATCATGCACGACCTGCACCAGGCGCAAACGCTTCTGTACACTTTCAGCGGGCAGGCACCGCAGAACCCCAACCTCGACCCGATCCTGTACGGCGAGCTGCCGATGATCGCGAATTTCGAGATGGCGCAGTTCGCCAAGTACGGGATGCCCGGCGTGTGGACGCACGGCTTCGTGGACATGTGGTCGCCCGGTTATCTGGCGTTCATGTCGTCGAATCACAACGGCATGGTGCGGATGTACGAAATCCAGGGCTTCAGCGGCGCAAACACCCAGAAAGTTCGCCTCACGACCCCGGCCGGCTCGGCGCAGCCGTCTGCGAGCGGCGCCGGGCGAGGAGCGGGGCGATCGGGCGGAGCCGAACAAGCCGCAGCGCCGGCAGGGCGCGGCAGTCAGAGTCAACGCGAGTGGTACCGGCCGTGGCCGGCGACGGGCGAATTCGAGTGGTCGCTGCGGAACAACACCAACTACGGCGAGACGGGCGTTCTCACCGCGCTGCAGTACACGTCGCAGTTTGCGCCGATCATTCTCGAAAACTTCTATGTCAAGTCGAGGAACTCGATCGAGACCGGGCGCACGGAGGCGGTCGCCGCGTACGTGATCCCGTCGGGTCAGCGCGATATGACGCGCGTGGCCCGGCTCGTCAATCTCCTGCGCCTCCAGGGCATCGAGATCGGCAGGGCAGACGGCGAGGTGATGCTGCAGGACGGGAGATTTCCTGCCGGCTCGTTCGTGATCAAACGCGACCAGCCGTACAGCCGTCTGGCCAAGACGCTGCTCGAGAAGCAGGCGTATCCCGATCCGAATCTGCGCACCTACGACGATTCGTCATGGTCCATGGGGATGATGACGCAGACCGAGGTCCGGGAAATCGCTGACAAGAAGGTGCTCGACATCGCGGTTGCGCCGGTAAAGGACAAGGAGATTCAGATCCGCGGAACGGTGACCGGCAGCGGACCGCTCATGGCAGTGGCGCATTACGGCTCCAATAACATGATTACCCTCCGATACCGCCTGAAGGATCTGCGGGTCCAGGCGGCGGAAAAGGAGTTCAAGCAGGGAGGCATCTCGTTTCCAGCCGGTTCGTTCGTCGTATCCGGCGATCCCGCCCGCGTGAAACGCGCGGTCGAAGCCCTCGGTCTGACCGCGGCGGCGCTGACGTCGCCGCCGGAGGTCGCGCTGCACGATGTGGATCTGCCGAGGGCCGCGATTTACAGCACGTGGGGCAGCACGCAGGACGTCGGCTGGGTCCGTTACGCGCTCGACACGTTCGAGGTGTCCTACGACTTAATCTACAAGGAGCGTGTCCGGCAAGGCGACCTGCGACGCGCGTACGACCTCATCGTCATCCCGAACCAGGCGGGCAGCGGCAAGCGGCTCGTCTTCGACATCGAGAACCGGGGGCAGCCGATCGAGTACCGCAAATCGGATCGGTTCGCCAATCTCGGCATGTACGGCGAGTCCGACGACATCACCGGAGGCATGGGTCTCGAAGGCGTCGCCGAGCTCGACCGGTTCGTGAAGAGCGGTGGCGTGCTGGTCACGCTCGGAACGGCCAGCTACTTCCCCGCTGATTTCGGATTGGCGTCGAAAATCGATGCCGCGCCCACGTCGCCGCAGTTCTACGCGCCGGGGCCGATCGTCGATGCGGAAATCCTGAAGCCGGAGCACCCGATTTTCTACGGTTACGACAGGAAAATGATCCCGGTGCGATACGGCAGCGGACCGCTGCTCAGCGTGCAGACCCCGGCCAACCCCTTCGACGCAACCGGTGCGCCGCCGCCGACACCCGACAGCGTGCTGATGCGCTACCCGGGAGGGGACGATCACGTGTTGAGCGGTCTCATGCGGGGCGCGAACGAAATCCGCAACCGGCCTGCGATCATCGACGAGCGCGCGGGCCAGGGGCACATCATCCTGTTCGCCGGCAATCCCTGCTATCGCTGGCAGAATTTCGGCGAGTTCAACATGCTGTTCAATGCGGTGTTGAACTACAACGATCTGGCGGTTGCGGCGTCGGACACGCCCGCAACCAGATCCCGGTAGTCTCCGCCAACGCGGGTTCCGTGAACGGACAAAGAAGGCCGTGTTGCACGGCTTAGGCGCGCACAGCGCGTCCGCCGTAGCTTAGCGGAGGCGGAAGCGGGGCTTGCCGGGGCCCCGCGAGCGACGGCGTTGGGGCGTCCGGCGGGGCGAAGCCCCCCGGTCTAACATGATCAGCAACTGACGCAGCGGTGATTGTTCTTTGCACCCAGGCTTTCCAGCAGAGCGATCGTGTCGGGGAACGGCTGCACCCGCTGCACCGGGCCGTTCGCCATGTCGACCGTGGTCTGACCTGTGCGACTGACAGCCTTGACGTCGGCGCCTTTCGAGACCAGGTACTTGAGGAGATCGTTGTCGCCTCTCGACGCGGCATGGTGCAGCGGCGTGTAGCCATTGTGATCGCGGGCGTTGACGTCCGCGCCGAGCTCCTCGACGAGGAACTTCACCGCCGCCAGCCACCCGTCCGGCACGTGGCGATGCGTGTTGCCGGCGAAACCCAGGCCGTAGCCCACGCCGGACGCGGCGTGAATCGGCGCGACCGCCGGACCGTACCATGGAATCGGCGGCAGCCCCGATCGATCGGGCACGCTCGGATCCGGGCCGCCCTCTTCGTACCGTTCCGGCACCTTGGCCGTGCCGATATTCGGATCCGCACCGTATTTGACCAGCAGCCGCATCGCCGGGACGTCGAGCGTGTAGGCGGCCCACCAGAAGGGGGTGGCGCCGGTCCGGTCCACGCTGAGCAGATCGCGGTTGTAGGTCGTGTACCACAGCGACTTGCGCAGGCGCGCATTCGGATCGGCGCCCGCCTTGAGGATCGCTTCGGCCAGCTCCAGATACCCGACTTTCTGCTGCATGTATTTCGCCGGCTGCGGATGGCGCGCCTTCGGCGCCCATTGCATGTTCAGCACGCCGTAGAGCGGCGTGGCTCCGGCGTCGCTGGCGAGCGTCACATCGGCGCCGCGCTCGACCAGCCGCAGCGCGAGGTCGAACTGTCCGTTGATCGTTGCCATCAGCAGCGGGCTCGTACGATCGGATGCGCTCACCTGGTTGACGTCGGCCCCGCCGGCGAGCAACGCGAACGCCGTCGCCTCGTGACCTTCACGTGCCGCGAGCAGCAGCGCGGTCAAACCTCCGTGCGAACCCACGAGATCGGCATAACCGAGCGGCTCCGGTTCTCCTCCCGAGTCCCCGTCTCTCGCACGTCCTGGCGCAGGCCGCGCCGTGGCGGCGGGGGCGGCCGCGGCACGTGCGGCCAGATCCTTCTGAATCGCCGCGACACGTGCATTCCGCGCGCGGCTGTCGGCGCTGTCCTGCCGATTGCGCGCGCTGATGTCGACGACTCTCCCCGTGATCTTCGGATCGGCGCCGCGGGCGAGCAGCTCCTCAACCACTGCGGTGCGCCCTGCCGCCGCCGCGAACATCAGGGGAGTCTGTCCCCATTGCGGCTCGCGGACATCCGCGTCGGCGCGGTGGTCGAGCAGGAGGGCCACCGTCTCCCTGCTGCCCGACGCCGCGGCGAAATGAAGCGGAACCGCTCCAGTCGTCGTCTTCGCCCCGACATCGGCCCTGGCCTCGACCAGCAGCCGAACAACGGCAGAGTGCCCCCGTGTCGCCGCGACGTGGAGCGGCGTATGCCTTCCGATTCGCGTGACGGCGCCCGGGTCGGCGCCGGACCGGAGCAGCAGCGCGGCGAGATCCTGGTCGCCGCGGTCCGCAGCCCAATGGAGGGCCGTCATGCCGTCCCCTTCGGCGCCGTTTACGTCTCCGCCCTGCTGCAGCAGGCTGCGGACAGCCGCTGCATCGCCGCGCCTGGCGGCATCGGCGACGCGTGAGTCCCGCGTGCCCGCCATTGGCGCTGCGCTCCAGAGCAGCAGCGTCGCGCACCCGTACATCAACGTAATGATTCTCCGGGTCTTCATGGACGACCTCACGAGAAACGGACTAGCGGATAACCACAGAGGACGCGGAGGACGCGGAGGTTCAATCCTGTCAGTGAGCAGGATTTTCCGCCTGTCCTCCGTGTCCTCCGCGGTGGAGTCTTGTTTGTAGAACCGTTCTAACCCAACGACAACGTCCCCGTCGAATCGCCGAACTGCTCGACGTCCAGGCCGATTTTGTGCATCAATGTCAGCATCACGTTCGCCATCGGGGTTCCGGCCGGCGCCCGGAGATGCAGATTCCCTGCGAGCTGACCGTTCGCTCCGCCGAGCAGAATCAGCGGACACCGTTTGTGGTTGTGAATGTTGCCGTCGCCCATCGGCGACCCGTACAGGATCAGGCTCCGATCGAGCAGCGAGGCATCGCCGTCCTGGATCGACTGCAGCTTTTCGAGAAAATACGGCAGCAGGCTGACGTGGTACCGGTTGATCTGGCCGAACTCGACGATGTTGGCCGGCTTGTTTCCGTGATGCGAGGCCGGATGGAAGCCTTTCGAGATCCCGCTCTCCGGATACACCCGGCTCGAGGCATCACGGCCCATCTTGAACGAGAAGACGCGCGTGACGTCCGCCTGCAGCGCCAGCGCCTGCAGGTCGAACAACAGCTTGACGTGCTCGTCGAATGAGTCCGGCACCCCGGCCGGCGCGCCAGGCAGCTCACGGGCGTCGCCGCTCGCGTTGCGCGCTTCGACCTTCTGAATCCGACGCTCGATCTCGCGAACGCCGTCCAGATACTGTTCCATCCGCTGCCGATCCGCGGCGTCCAGCCGCCGGTTCAGATCGGCGACCTGTCCCGTGATGTAATCGAGCACGCTCGCGGCCGCCGTCCGTCTGGCCTGGCGTTCGCGCGTCGAGCCCCCGGCGCCGAACAGCTGATCGAAGGCCATCCGCGGATCCCGGATCATCGGCAGCGGCTCGGTCGGCGACGCCCAGCTGATCATGTCCGTGTACACGCACGAATAGCCGTACGCGCAGCCTCCCGCCTGGTCGACGTTCTCGATGCAGAGCTGCATCGAGGGGATCGGTGTGTCCTGTCCGAACCGCTTCGCGTAGATCTGATCCAGAGACGTCCCCGCGCGGACGTCCGAGCTCTCGGTCTGTCTCGGATGCGTCTGCGTCAGGAACACGGCGCTCGAACGGAAATGGTCGCCGCCGATCTCCGGTTGTGTGACCGCTTCTGCGCCGCGCACGTCGGTGTCGCTGACAATCGTCAGGTACTTGCGGAACGGTTCCAGTGGACTGAGCGCGCCCGGTGCAAGGTCGAAGGCCGATCCCGTCTCGGCAGGCGACCAGAGATGCTGCTTCGCACCCCATTCGTTGCTGCCCGCCGCACCGTGCACCATTTCGATGCAGACGAGGCGCGGACGATCGAGCGATGCGGCCCGGGCCGTCTTCGACCAGAGGCCGCGGGCCGGGGCCATGGCGTCGAGGAACGGGAGCGCCACGGTCGCACCCAGTCCCCGCAGCACAGTGCGGCGGGGGATATGTTTTCCGGTGATGAAAGACATGATCGCCCTCTTTAGGTCAAGTAGGTCAAGTAGGGTGGTTGCGCCAGGCAGGGCAGATGCGTCTTCCCCACCCGACCCACTTGACCCACCTGACCCACCTGACCGGTCATTACCTGCCATCCGCGGTCGACGTCGGTACGTCTGCATCCTTCATCCGGAACGCGGGACTCCTGACAATCCCGAGCACGAACGCGGACAACCTCCCATCGGCGCCCTCGGCTTCGCGGATGATGCCGCGGACCGCCGGCATGTCCGTATAGGTGAGCCGGCGCCCGAGAGCGAAGGTCATGAGGTTCTCGGCGAAGTTCTGAATGAGGACTCCCGACCGTTCGAGCAGAGCCGCCCGCAAATCGGCGGGCCCCGTCAGCACCGTGCCGTCGTACATCGTGCCCGCCGCATCCACCGGCGCGCCGTTGTCCTTGCTGCGCCATGCGCCGGTCACGTCGAAGTTCTCGAGGGCCAGCCCGATCGGATCGATCATGCGGTGGCACGACGCGCACGCGGGATTTGCGCGGTGTTGTTCCATCCGCTCGCGCACGGTGCGCAGCCGCCCATCCTGCGCCTCAGCGGTCGCTTCGAGATCGGGCACGTTCGGCGGCGGCGGCGGCGGTGGGGTGCCGAGGAGCACCTCCATCACCCATTTGCCGCGCAGCACCGGCGACGTGCGATCGGCGTGCGACGTCAACGTCAGGACGCTGCCATGCCCCAACACGCCGCGCCGGGTGTCGTCCGGATACTGCACCTTGCGGAAATCAGGGCCGACGACGCCGGGGATCCCGTAGTGCCGCGCCAGCCGCTCGTCGACAAACGTGTAGTCGGCAGAAAACAGTTCCCGTACCGGCCGGTCCTCGCGCACGACGTGGCGAAAGAAGAGCTCCGTCTCCTGGAGCAGAGACGTTTTGAGCTGCTGGTCGAAATCCGGATAGAAGCGGACGTCGGGATTGATCTTTTCCAGATCCTGCAGACGCAGCCACTGCGCTGCAAACCGCGACGGGAGCACGTCGGCGCGCGGGTCGCGGAGCATCCGCCGGACTTCTCGCTCGAGCACCGCCGGTGTCGACAGCCGGCCCGCCTCTGCGGCGCGGACCAGCTCTTCGTCAGGGCCTGTTGCCCACAGAAAGAATGAGAGGCGCGAGGCGAGGTCCACGTCGCTCAGCGCGTATGCGGAGCCGGCGCGTGCCGCAGCAGGCGGCTCCTCGAAGCGGAACACGAAGCGCGGGCTGGCGAGCACTGCTTCCAGCGCCAGGCGGATGCCGGCTTCGAACCCGTCGGACGCGCCTTTCGCGTACAGCCGCATCAGGTCGTTCACGTCGTGCTCAGTCGCAGTGCGTCTGTACGCCTGCGAGGCGAGGCGGGACAGGATTTCGCGGGCACACACCGTCTGCTGCGGGGCCGTTGCCGGATGGCAGGTGAAGATCCGTCTGCGGCTCGGCGTCTCCGACACGCCGGTGATGGTGAACGGCCCGGTAACGGCGAGGTCGCGCAGGTGTGGCAGCGTCGTGAAGCCGTACGCGTCGGCGATGCTCGTGCTCGCGAGCGACCACTCGAGTGGCGAGATCAGATCCTGGACGGGTCCGTCGAACCGGCGGATGAACGCCGCCGCCACGCGGTGCGGACCCGCGGTCACGGCGATGGGCTCGGTCCGCAGGTTGACGCCGTCGGGATCCGACGTATTCATCCACCGGTCGATATCGAGCAGCGCCGCCCGGGCGCCGTCGATCGAGATCTCGATCTGCTCCGGCGACTCGGCGCTCTGCAAATCTGCGCGGCCGTTGCCGTAGAGCGCGCCGGTCGTTTCGTGGTAGAAGGACACTCTGAACCGGTAGTCGCCGTCGGCGGGGAACGAATGCACCAGGGACACGCCGCCGCGCGTGCCGTACGGCGCGCCCTCCACGTGGTCCCGCTGCGAGGTCCACCGCGAAACCGCATACGTCGCTTCGCGCGGCGCCGCCGCCGGATCGCCCACAGCCAGCCGGCTGATTTCGGCCGCGGCCGTGAGGTACGCCTGCATCAGCGTCGGGGAGATCAGCTGCGCGTCGGCGATGTTGTCGAAATTGGCGCTCTTCGCATCGAGCGGCAGGTAATCGCCGGCATCGACGTCGAGCGCAAGCAGATCGTGGATGGACCGGGCGTACTCCGCGCGCGTGAGCCGCTGGAAGCTCCGTCGGCCCGGCACTGGCCCGGTCATCGCCGCGTCTGCCTGCGCCTCCAGCACGTCGGCCAGCTCCGCCAGCGCGCCTTCGTCGGGCCGTCTGGCTCCGGCCGGCGGCATCAGGCCCGCGCGCAATTTGCGGATCATCTTCTCGGCGATGTCGGCATGCTGGCCGGCCGAGGCCACGTCGAACGATTCCAGCGACAGATTGCCGCTGCGGGTCCGCTCGTTATGACACGCCACGCAGGTCTTGGTGATGACGGCTTGCGCCTGCTGCGATTTCAGATTGAAGAGTTCAGATTTCAGATTGAGATTGCGGGAACCGCCAATTTGAAATCTTGCGGTCCCGTTCTTCTGACCCGCTGCCAGTCCGCTCGCGCACAACGTGAGCACTCCGCAGGCGATCAACGGCCATCTCATCATGATTCGTTCTTGCATAGTCCGGACGACTGCGGTGAACAGACATGATATCAATTCATGAGCCACGATGGCGCAGGAATCACCGCCAGATATCGTCCTTTTCGCCGTCGAATGGCAGCCGCGCGCGTTGATTCGCGCCCAGCTGCTCGAAGACGGATTGACGGTGGTGGCCACGGATACCTGGACGGCGATGCGCCGCCATCTCCGGCCCGGGTCGAAGCCCCGCCTCGCCATCGTCGACCTGAGTGGGCTTCCGGATCCGGAGGGTGTGCTGAACGACCTGCGGCTGTTGATGAAGGCGGACCGCGTACTCGTGCTGACGGCGATCGGGACCGTTGAACCAGCCAGCATCGAGCGTCTCGGCTTTCACGTCGTGACACGGCCGATCGCGATCAAGGATGTCGTCGCGACCGCCGCGCGCCAGATCCGCGGCGCAAAGCAAGCTACCGAGGAGGACGCAGAGGACGCGGAGGTTCAATCCTGAAAGGGCGACAGGATTTTTCCTCCTGTCCTCC
Source organism: Acidobacteriota bacterium (assembly GCA_046726355.1). GTDB lineage: Bacteria > Acidobacteriota > Vicinamibacteria > Vicinamibacterales > CAVVIG01 > QHWF01. Next base: position 9,754 of record JBKPAI010000049.1, read on the forward strand.
GCGTCCTCCGTGGTGGAATTTTCAAATGTCACAACGCTGGATCGAGCTGCTGCAACGTCGTCGCCACGAGTACCGCGGGCTTGATCGCGTCCTCAACATCGCGCACCGCGGCGCGCGTGCGTCCGCGCCCGAGAACACCGTCGAGGCGATCGAACGAGCCGCCCGCCTCGGCGCGGACATGGTGGAAATCGACGTCCACCTGTCCCGCGACGGCGAGCTCGTGGTCACCCACGACGCCCCCGGGAACCTCACACTCGCTGAAATTCGCGGGCGGGATCCCCGTATTCCAACCTTGTCAGAATGCCTCGCGTGCGCCCGACGCCTGGCGCTGCTCGTGAATGTCGAGATCAAGAACCTGCCGGCAGCATATCCAGCAATCGAAGCAAAGGTCTTGGCGGCGATCGCGCGCGCCGATGCGGTTCGAGACGTCCTCGTCTCGTCCTTCGATCACGAGTCGCTCGCCGTCGCGCGACAACTCGATGCCGCGATCGCGACGGCCGTGTTGACCGATGACCGGCTGTTTCAGCCGGTGGAATATCTGACCCGTCTGGACGCCGACGCCCTGCATCCCGGCGGGTACAATCCCGGTCGCGACACGGTGAAGGCGATTCGCGAAGGCGGCCGGGGCGTGAACGTATGGACCGAAAATGATCCTGCGCGCATGCGGTCGCTCGTCGAGGCAGGCGTCACCGGGATTATCACCGACTATCCGGATCGGCTCTGCGAGCTGCTTGATTTGATCTCCTAGGGGCGATTAGGCGTGGGTGTGAAAATCGGCCGGCGGCCTCTCTGTCGCGCAGGCCTTCAGGCCTGCATCACGGCCGCCGGCAGCCCTGACCAGCCTCCGCTAACGCTACGGCGCTCCGCCGTAGCCTTGGCAAAGGCGGAAGAGCTGCGCTCCAACCGATTTTTGCCCGCCCTCAGCGCCTCATTAGCGGCCCTCGGGCGCTACGAGATGCGCGTCGTATCCCGCGCGGACCAGCTCTTCGTACGCCTGCCAGACATCGGCAGGAATCTCCTGCGGGATCTGGAAGCCCTTGCCCGGATACAGCCGGATGCGCTGCAGATCGCCGACCATGATGCTGATGATGTCGTGGGGCGACAACTCGCCGTGCGATCCCGCGCTCAAGTATTCGTCCATCGACATTCGCGGCGATGTGACCACCACGTGTTTCTCCGGCCACATCTTCCTGAAGGTGGCGTAGCTCCGGCGTTCCATGTACGGCTTCTGCACGAGAATGAACGTTTGCAGATCCAGTTGGCGCTCGGACAACAGCTGCTTCGTGAACAGGATGTTCTCGCCCGTGTTCGTGCTCTTGTTCTCGATCAGAATCTTTTCTTCCGGCACACCCATGGCGATGGCGATCCGCGCAAACCGATCGGCCTCCGGGTCCCGCCAGAATCGTCTGGTGATCGAGCCGAACCCGCCGGCGAAGATCAGCAGCGGCGCCCACCCCTGTAGAAACAGCTCGGCGCCGCGTGTTGCGACGATCGTGTCGTGGCTGCAGAGAACCAGGATGGCATCGGCGTGCGACAACTCGTGATTGAGGTGATGGTAGTGCCAGATCGTCTCGGCAAGCGATCGGATTCGCTGCTCCAATTCAGTGCGCGTATCATAGTTGCGGGAGCCGCTCATGGACCTGCAGTTTACGGCAGTCCTTCGGAACGTGCCTGAGAGCTAACCTCCCGCCGGCCAGCACGTACATCGCCGGCTGCGCGCGTGCGGCGTATCGCTGTTCGAGCGCCCGGCGGATAGCCAGCGCGACGAGGCCCGCCCACCCGGCCGCCGGATTTTGGATCAGAAGGTTGGTCGCGAACAGCGCACCGACTGACTAACGACTAAATTTGACGCCTTGATGGACTGGTGCTAAACCATCCGGCGTCCAGAAGCTTGTCCTGAGCAACAGAGCAAAGGCCGGCAGCAGCCAACGGAGGTCACGGAGAAATCGTATTAACGCAGAGAAACGGAGAAAAGGAGACGAGCAGAGAGATACATCCACGGAAATAGATCATCGAATTATCTTCTCCGTTTCGGCTCCGTTTCTCCGCTCCTCTGTGGTTTTACCGTTTCCTCCGCCGGCTCCGTTACCGGCACGAGCCGAAATGTTGCCGCGGAAGATCACATTCACACGGAGGGGTCCGATGAGTGGTCCGGCAGCTCGATGGTCGACGGCAATACTGGTCATTCTCGTCATCGCATCGGCGCTTCCGTCGCGGCTCTGGGCGCAGGGCACCACGGCAACAATCCAAGGCACGATCGCCGATGCCACCGGGCCGCTGCCCGGCGCCACCATCACGGCGAGAGACACACAGACCGGTTTCACCTACGAAGCCGTCAGCGACGGTCAAGGCGGGTTCAATCTCGCCGGATTGCGGCCGGCCACTTACGAGATCGCTGTGGCGATGAACCAGTACAAGCCGCAGGCGAAGACCGTCCAGGTGCTCGTAGGACAGACGGTCACCGCCAATTTCAGGATCGACCCGGACGTCGTCTACACGGAATCGGTGGACGTGGTCGGCAATTCACGCCTCGTCGAGACGCGCACGGCGCAAGTGTCCACCAACGTCACCACCGATCAGATCCGCTACCTGCCGCAGAACCAGCGCAACTTTCTCAATTTCGCCGCGCTCGCCCCCGGCGCGCGCGTTTCCGACAACGAGACGCGCAAGCAGGTGACCGCAGGCGGGCTCGACGCGACACAGATCAATGTCTTCATCGACGGTGTGAGCTACAAGAACGACGTCCTCGACGGCGGTGTCGTCGGCCAGGACTCCAGCCGCGGCTCGCCGTTTCCGCAGACAGCGGTCCAGGAATTCCAGGTTCTTACGCAGAACTACAAAGCGGAACACGAGAAGGCGTCGAGCCTCGTGATCACCGCGGTCACGAAGAGCGGCGGGAACCAGTGGGCGGGCGAGGGTTTCCTCTTCTATCAGAACAAGAACCTCGTCGGCCAGGAGTATTTCGCGAAACTGCGCGGCGAGCCCAAGCCCGTCTTCAAGCGGTTTCAACCCGGCGTGTCAGTTGGCGGGCCGCTCACCAAGGACCGCCTGCAGGTGTTCGGGGCGTACGAAGAAAACAGGCAGGATCGCAGCAATCGCGTGTCCGTGGGCACCACGCCGTTTCCCGCCAGCCTGAACTTCCTGCACGACTACGAAGGCACGTTTGTCAGCCCCTTCCGTGAGCGGCTCTTTTTCGGCAAAGTCACGAACCAGCCGCGGGCCGGCCGGACCGTCGACATCAGCTACAGTTCGCGCCACGAAACCGACATCCGCAGCTTCGGCGACCGCGTCAGCTACGCCTCCGCCGAAAACGTCCGCAATCAGGTGGACTCGGTGCTCGGCCGGTATCTCCTGCCGGGGATGCGATGGCTCAACGAAGCGACGCTGACCTGGCAGCGCTCGAACTGGAACCCGCGGCCCGAGAACATCACCGATGTCGGACTTGACTACCAGAGTGTGCTGCGAATCGGGGGCCGCGACACGACGCAGGACTTCATTCAGACCCGCACGTCGCTCAGGGACGACTACTCACGGTTCCTCGCGTGGAACGGCGCACACACCGTGAAGGCCGGCGCGGTCGTCAGCTTCCTGCGCTACGACGTCACCAAGTTGTTCACGGGCAACCCGGTCTTCCGGTTCAGGCAGGATGAGGGCTTCGCCTTCCCGTTCGAAGCGGGATACGGGGTCGGGAACCCGGATCTCAGCACCGACAATCGCCAGGTTGGGTTTTACGTGCAGGACGATTGGACGACGGGGCGCCTCACCGTGAACGCCGGGGTCCGGTGGGACGACGAGTCGGATATGCTGAACAACGACTACGTCACTCCGGCCAGCGTCCGCGCCGTGACGGCGAGGTTCGTGGACGCCAACAAATACTTCACCGATGGCAGCAATCGCCCGCCGTTCTATGGCGCGTGGCAACCGCGCGTCGGCGTCGCCTACGATCTGACCGGCGGCGGCCGGCACGTGCTGTTCGGCGGCTACGGGCGCTACTACGACCGGGTGATTTACAACGCCGGCCTCGACGAGAAGTTCCGGCTGCAGTACGCGGTGCGCACGTTCCGGTTCTCCAGCGACGGCTCGCTCAGAAACGGCCAGCAGACCATCGTCTGGAACCCGTCGTATCTCAGCAAAGCAGGCCTCGATCAGCTCATTGCCACCGGCACGGCGCCGAACCCCGAGGTATTCCTGATCGCAAACGACACCAGGCCGCCTGTGTCCGATCAGTTCAACGGCGGCGTGCGGACGAACGCCCGCGGGATCCTCCTCACCGCCAACTACGCCGGGATCCGGGGGCACAACGGTCTCACGTTCCTGTTCGGCAACCGCAATCCGAACGGCACCTGCTGCCAGGGGATTCCCGGCTTCAGCAACATCCTGATCTCGAGCGATGCCAAGAAGAACTGGTTCGATGCGCTGTATCTGACGGCGGAGCGGCCGTTCGACAGCCACTGGGGCTTCCGCGTCAACTACACGCTCGGGCGGGCTGAGGCGATTGGCGGCGATCTCTTCAGTCTCGACTATCGCACGGTCAACGACTACCCCCGCCATCCCGCAGAGACGGACGAACGTCACCGCATTGTCGCCACCGGGATGGTGGGCCTGCCTGGCGACGTGATCGCCAGCACGTTCACGACGCTCGCGTCCGGGCTGGGGTTCACGATTAACGACAACTCGCGCGGCTCCGATTTCGACGTGCGGCAGATCCTGCTGTACGCAGGCCGGCCGCCGGACACGTTCAATTACAAGAGCGTCGATCTGCGTGTCGAGAAGATCTTCCGCCTGCCGACGCGACAGCGCGCCTCGATCGCGTTCGAGGGCTTCAATATCTTCAACAGCACGAACTTCAAAGAGTACAACGGTGACATTCCAGTGCTGCCGGCGACAAATCCGAATTTTGGTGTGCCCTCGCGCACGGTCGACGCCAGCAGCCGCCGGCTGCAGCTCGGCCTGCGTTACACGTTCTGAGTAGAGTTTGGTTGGAGGGCAGGCCTTCAGGCCTGTCCGCACTACATGAACACTGCACGGTTGATCAGTCTGTTCGTGACGGGCATTCTTCTCGCAATGACTCCCGTCGTCGGCCAGCGCGGCGAGGATCGCATCGAATCGCTGCTTGCGCAGATGACGCTCGAGGAGAAGTTCGGCCAGCTCCAGCAGCTCGACGGCCTGGCCGACGGACGGTACCGCCCCGAACACATGGAGCTGGTGCGCAACGGGCTTCTCGGATCCACTCTCAATGTTCGCGGCGTCAAGAACGTCGACGAGCTGCAGCGAATCGCCGTGGAAGAATCGCGGTTGAAAATCCCGCTGCTGTTCGCCTTTGACGTCGTTCACGGGTACCGCACCGTGTTTCCGATTCCGCTCGGGGAGGCGGCCAGCTGGGATCCGGCGATGGCGGAACGCTCCGCCGCGATTGCGGCGGCCGAGGCAAGAGCCGCCGGCCTCCACTGGACGTTCGCGCCGATGGTCGACATCGCGCGCGATGCGCGATGGGGCCGGGTGGCCGAAGGCGCCGGCGAGGATCCGTATCTCGGCGCGGCGATGGCGCGTGCACGCGTCCGTGGGTTTCAGGGAGACGATTACAGCCGCCCCGACAAGGTCATCGCCTGCGCCAAGCACTGGGTGGCGTACGGCGCCGCGGAAGCCGGACGCGATTACAACACGGTCGACATCTCCGAACGGACGCTTCGCACTGTCTATTTCCCGCCGTTCAAAGCGGCGAAGGACGCGGGCGTCGGATCGTTCATGAGCGCCTTCAACGATCTCAACGGCGTGCCGGCCTCAGGCAACGCGTTCACGCTGACCACGGTCCTGCGCGACGAGTGGCAGTTCGACGGAATGGTTGTGTCCGACTACACGTCGGTGCTCGAGCTGGTGAAGCACGGGTTTGCAGCCGACGCCGCCGATGCTGCACGCCTGGCACTGCCTGCGGGCGTCGACGTGGAGATGGTCAGCCGCACGTTTGCGGCGCATGGTCCGAGGCTGGTCCGGGAAGGCAGGATTTCCGCGGCCGCTGTCGATCAGGCCGTGCGGCGGGTACTGCGCATCAAGCTTCGCGCCGGGCTGTTCGATCGTCCGTACGCGGATCCCGAGCGCGAACGCACCGCCATGCTGCGGCCCGAATCGAGGCAGACGGCGCGTGAGGTTGCGGCGCGATCGATGGTCCTGCTGAAGAACGATCGTGTGCTGCCGCTGGATCCGAACGTCCGTCGACTCGCGGTCATCGGCCCCCTCGCGGACGACCGGAAGAACATGATGGGGAACTGGACGGGCGACGGCCGGCCGGAGGACGTGGTGACGGTGCTCGACGGCGTCAAAGCCGCGGTGTCGAGGCAGACGCAGGTGACGCACGTGCCGGGCGTGACACTCGCCCTCAAAGACTTGACGGAGCCGCCCGACCACCGTGCGCTGCAGGCCGGCATCCGCCGGGCCGCCGGCGTCGCCGGCGCGGCCGACGCGGTGCTGCTCGTCGTCGGCGAAACCGGCGACATGAGCGGCGAGGCAGCGTCTCGCGCGTCTCTCGATCTGCCTGGCCGGCAGCTCGAGCTCGTTCAACAGATCATCGCGACAGGCAAACCCGTGGCTGTGATTCTCGTGAACGGCCGGCCGCTGAGTATCGACTGGCTCGCGGCGCATGCGCCCGCCATTCTCGAAGCCTGGTTCCCCGGCACCGAGGCCGGCAACGCGGTCGCCGACGTCGTCTTCGGCCGCGTGAATCCAGGCGGCAAACTGCCGGTGACGTTCCCACGGGCGGCCGGGCAGGCGCCGATCTATTACAACCACAAGAGCACCGGGCGGCCGCCGGAGGCGAGCTCGAAATACACGTCCAAGTACCTCGACGTACCGTGGACGCCGCTGTTCCCGTTCGGGCACGGTCTCAGCTACGCGACGTTCAGCCTGCGCGATCTGCGGCTGAGCGCACCAACGATGCCCGCGCACGGCACGGTCACTGTCTCGGTCGACGTCACCAACAGCGGCACGCGTCCGGGAGAAGAGGTCATCCAGCTGTACGTTCAGGACGCGGTCGCCAGTGTCACCCGTCCGGTGCAGGAACTGAAAGGGTTTCAGCGCATCACGCTCGAACCCGGCGCACATCGCCGTGTGGAATTCACGCTCGGGTCCGCCGAGCTGGGCTTCTTCGATCAGCACATGAAATGGATCGTCGAGCCGGGTGAATTCAGGATTCGCGTGTCGAACAGCTCGGACGGCGGGCTGACCGGAACACTGGAGGTGCGCTGATGCAGCGGGGGGCGTGGATCGCGGTCGCGATCCTGCTGACAGGTTCCACCACCAGAGCCGACTCCTTTCGGCCGTCGGCGGCAGACGATACCCTCCTCGATGATCTCTCCCGCCGCACGTTCATGTTCTTCTGGGAGCAGGCGGATCCACAGACCGGGATCGTCCGCGATCGCGCGAGAACCGATGGATCGCCGCCGGACGCGCGTGCACGCGACATCGGCAGCATCGCGTCGGTGGGCTTCGGACTCACCGGGATGTGCATCGCAGCCGAGCGCGGCTGGCTGCCGCGCGCCAGGGTTGTCGATCGCGTGCGGACAACGCTGCGGTTCTTCGCCGAGGGGCAGGAACACGAGCACGGCTGGTTCTACCACTTCATCAACCTCCACACCGGCGCTCGCGAGTGGAAGAGCGAGCTCTCTTCGATTGACACCGCATTGCTGATGGCGGGCGTGCTGACGGTTCGCCAGTGCTTCGGCGACGACCGCGCGATCGTCGAGTACGCGGAACGCCTGTATCGCCGCGTAGATTTCCGGTGGATGCTCGCGGGGCACCCGACGCTCCTGGCGCACGGCTGGAGACCGGAATCCGGATTTCTGCAGGCCAGGTGGGATCACTACTGCGAGCTGATGATCCTGTACGTCCTCGCCATCGGCTCGCCGACGCATCCGATTCCGGCAGCCTCCTGGCATGCGTGGTCGCGCCCGGCCATGACCTTCGAGCAGTTTCGATACGTGAGCGGCGCGGATCCGCTGTTCGTGCACCAGTACTCTCACGCGTGGATCGATTTCCGCGGCCGCACCGAACAGGGAACCGGCCTCGACTGGTTCGAGAATTCGGTCAACGCGACACGCGCGCACAAGGCGTTCTGTCTCAGCCTGGCAAGGGAATTTCCCGGCTACGGAGAGGACACGTGGGGCGTCACTGCGTCCGACAGTCAAAACGGATACGTGGCCTGGGGCGGGCCGCCACGGCACAAGGCCATCGACGGTTCTGTCGTGCCCGCGGCCGCCGCTGGATCGCTAATGCTGGCGCCGGAGCTGACCGTGCCCGTGGTCCGCGAGCTGCACCGTCGATTCGGAGAAAAAATCTACGCGCGATACGGCTTTGCCGACGCGTTCCATCCGACCAGCGGGTGGGTCAATCCGGATGTGATCGGCATCGATCTCGGCATCACCCTGCTCAGCGCGGAGAACCTGCGCAGCGGACGGGTGTGGACCTGGTTCATGAAGAACCCGCCAATCGCCGGGGCACTCGATCATGTCGGGGTGACGCGGCGGAAATGATCATTCAGGAGACATGTGCATGGAGATCAGTCTCGAACCGCCCTATCTCATCATCAAACCGGGCATCAGCGAGGAAGAGTTCTATCGGTTGACCGGCGAGGACGAGGACTGGGAGTACCTCGACGGGAGGATCGTCATGCACTCGCCTGCATCCGATCAGCACGAGGATTTGTTTCGATGTCTTCTGACGCTGCTGAGTGGTTTTCTCGACGAGCGCAAGGGTGCCGTCGTGCGAGGCTCGCGCTACCCGATGCGGCTCGATGAGCGGTGGTCGCCCGAACCGGATCTTCTCGTCGTCCGGGACGAACATCGCCATCTGATGACGCCGCGTCATCTCGACGGCCCAGCGGATATGGTGGTCGAAATCGTGTCCGAGAGCGATCCGCGGCTGGACTACCGGGAGAAGCTCCCGCGCTACCGGGACGCGAACATCGAGGAGATCTGGATTGTGGATCGATTCGAGCGGCGTGTGCTGGCAGCAACCCGCATCGGCGCGACTTATAACGAGCACAACCTCACATCGGGCCGCCTCGATTCCAAAGTTGTACGGGGCTTCTGGATCGACGTGGACTGGCTGTGGCGCGACGCGTTACCGTCGACGCTTGCCTGTTTGCGCCTGATCCTGGGCCACTCTAAATCTTCTTGAAGCTATGCGATCGTCAGTCGATGTCCGCTGTCTTCTTGCCCGATGGATACTGTGATAGCTCGATGTTCAGGCCAAGGGAGCCGGCCAGCCGAACCAGTTCAGCCGGCAAACGGTCGCATTGAACTGGCACATCCCGCCGCTCGATACCGAAGTCCAAAGTGACTCCCTCGACGCCCGTGAACTGACAGAGCCGGCGAACCTCCGCCTCATTGCGGTGAAGAAACATGACCGATTCTTCCACCTGCCGTGGGAACTCGCTGAAATCGGCATCGCTGGCCAAAATGTGGATGCCGGACTGCTCGTGCCGGCGGCCATCCGGCTGACTTGCAGGGGATACTGGTGCACCTCGTCGCTTCACGGCGCAGACAGGCCGCGTGCAACCCGCAAGGAACTCATCGACGTTGAACTCGACGCCGTAGGCCCGCAATACTGCCGGCATTCCTGCATTCCTCTCATCTCCGTCAGGAGGCCGTTCGAGTAAAGGCGAACGGGCCTCCTGGCATTGTGATTCGCTCCCGGGCGGGTGTTCCCGACTGCTGCATTCCGAATTATCGGGGGCGCTGCGCGAGCCGACACAATGCATTGCAGAGTGCCTGTTGTCGTGGAACGCAAAACCGTGAAGGGGAAGCCGCTGAAAATCCCAGTCGTTCTTTGCGTCCTTTGCGGCCTTTGCGTTTGATCCTGACATTCACGCCAGAGCCTGAGCCAAGCCCACAGCCTTGAGCTTTTGAGCTCAAGAATCGCTGAAGCCTCGTTCCGGATACAATCGCACCCGCACACCCCAAGCGAGGACGCGCATGACCGGTCTGATGATGGACTACCCGCTGACGCTGTCCACGATCTTCCGGCGCGGTGAAACGCTCTTCCGTCGTCGCGAAATCGTCAGCCGCCTCCCGGACAAATCGCTTCACCGCTACACCTACGCCGACTTCGCCGCGCGCACGCGCCGTCTCGCCGGCGCTCTCTGCCGGCTCGGGATTCGGCCCGGCGATCGCGTCGCGACGCTCGGGTGGAACCATTCCCAGCACCTCGAAGCGTATTTCGCCGTTCCTCTCGTCGGCGCCGTGCTGCACACGCTGAACCTCCGTCTCCACGCCGACGAACTCGCCTACATCGTGAGCGATGCCGGCGACCGCGCCCTTCTCGTCGACGAAAGCCTGCTCCCGCTCTGGAACCAGCTCCGTCCCCGCGTCGACGTCCCGACGGTCATCGTCCTCGGCGCGTCGACGCCTGCAGCGGCGGGCCTGCTCGAATACGAGGCGCTGCTCGCCGAATCAGGGCCGGCTCCGGATCGCGAAGATGTCGACGAACGCACGGCCGCGGCGATGTGCTACACGACAGGGACGACAGGCAAGCCGAAAGGCGTGCTCTACACGCATCGATCGCTCGTGCTTCATACCTTCGGGCTGGCGATGAACCATTGCATGGGCATCTGCGAGAACGACACGGTGACGCCCGTCGTGCCGATGTTCCATGCCAATGCGTGGGGCCTGCCATTCGCCTGCGTGATGACGGGCGCCAAGATGGTCCTGCCCGGCCCGCACCTCGACCCCGCGAGCCTCCTCGACCTGTTTCAGCGCGAGCGGGTTACGGTGGCCGCGGGCGTTCCCACGATCTGGATTGGCGTGCTGCAGCACCTCGATTCCAATCCCGGTCAATACGACGTGTCGAGCATCCGCGCGATGTTCGTCGGCGGGTCGGCGGTGCCCCAGGCGCTCATCGAGGCGTACGAGCGGCGCTACGGCCTCCGGATTTTCCAGGCGTGGGGGATGACCGAGATGGCTCCGCTCGGCACGGTTGCGCAGCTCCCGAACGCCCTGCACGATGTGACCGACGAGGAGAAGTTTCGTTACCGCGCCAGGCAGGGCCGTCCGGCACCTTTCGTGGAAATACGGGCCCGCGGCGATGCCGGCCTCGTCCCGTGGGATGGGGTGACAATGGGCGAGCTCGAGGTCCGGGGCCCGTGGGTGGCGAGCGGCTATTACAACCGGATCGACGCCGCGGACCGGTTCACGGACGATGGATGGTTCCGGACGGGGGACATCGTCACGATCGACGACACCGGGACGATTCAGGTGCAGGACCGCGCGAAGGATTTGATCAAGTCAGGGGGCGAGTGGATCAGCTCCGTGGCGCTCGAATGCGCGCTCATGGGCCATCCCGCCGTGGCGGAAGCCGCCGTGATTCCGGTGGCCCACCCGACATGGGCCGAGCGTCCGCTTGCGGCTGTCGTCCTGAAACCGGGCGCGACGGCGTCGCCCGACGATCTGCGAGCGTTCCTCGCCCCTCAATTTCCGAAGTTCTGGCTGCCCGAGGCGTTCGAATTCGTCGAGGCGATTCCGCGGACGTCGGCGGGCAAGTTTCAAAAGAGCGTCTTGCGGGAGCGGTTCAGAAACTACGTGATTCGAGAAGCGTGATCGGTCGCACGGCGGCATTTCGTTCCGCGCCGCATCTCGACTCCGTCCCTCCTCCGTCCCGGGTCCGTCCCGGGTCCGTCCCGCATCCGTCCCGGGTCCGTCCCGCCTCCGTCCCGCCTCCGTCCCGCCTCCGTCCCGTCCCGCATCCGTCCCGGGTCCGTCCCGCATCCGTCCCGGGTCCGTCCCGCGTCCGTCCCGCCTCCGTCCCGCCTCCGTCCCGGGTCCGTCCCGCCTCCGTCCCGGGTCCGTCCGGGTTCGTCCCCGCTTCGTCCGTCATTTAAGCCTTCGTGATTTTAGGCGTCTGTGATATCTTTTTGATTACTCAAAATTATTGCATGGCGAGCGAAAATCCTGCACACACGACACGCGGCTGGCGGTTCACGGGCACGAGCGTCAGCCTTCCTGAGGTTCACGGTTCTATTCCAATCCCAAGCGAGGCGGGTTTCTGGAAGAAACTCTTCGCCTTTGCCGGGCCGGGGTATCTGGTTGCCGTTGGCTACATGGACCCGGGCAATTGGGCGACCGACCTGGCGGGCGGCGCGCGGTACGGGTACACGCTGCTCAGCGTGATCATGATTTCCAACCTCATGGCGATCCTGCTGCAGGCCCTGGCCGCGCGGCTCGGAATCGCCAGCGGACGCGACCTCGCCCAGGCATGCCGCGACACCTACTCCCGTCCGGTCACGTTCATCCTCTGGGTCCTGTGCGAGATAGCGATCGCCGCCTGCGATCTGGCCGAAGTCATCGGCGCGGCAATCGCGCTCAACCTGCTCTTCGGGCTGCCTCTCCTCTGGGGAGTGATGCTGACGGCGCTCGACGTGCTGGTCGTGCTCTTCCTGCAGCATCGCGGGTTCCGCTACGTCGAAGCGCTGGTCGTCGGACTGATCGTGCTGATTGCGGGATCGTTCGCCGTCGAGTTGTGGCTGTCGCACCCGGCAGCAGCAGCCCTGGCGGCCGGGTTCCTCCCCCGGACGGAAATCGTCCGGAACCCGGACATGCTGTACATCGCCATCGGGATCCTGGGTGCCACGGTGATGCCGCACAATCTCTACCTGCACTCGTCGATCGTGCAGACGCGGAAGTACAGCGATTCGCTCGAGAGCCGGCGCGAGGCCATCCGCTACGCGACGATTGATTCGTCGGTGGCGCTGATGTCGGCGCTCTTCATCAACGCGGCTATTCTGATCATGGCGGCGGCCACGTTCCATGGGACGGGTCATCAGGATGTTGCGGAGATCGGCGATGCCTATCAGCTTCTCTCGCCACTGCTCGGCACGACGCTGGCCAGTATCCTGTTTGCGGTGGCGCTCCTCTGCTCGGGTCAGAATGCGACGCTCACCGGAACGCTCGCCGGCCAGATCGTGATGGAAGGCTTCATCAACCTGCGCCTTCGTCCCTGGCTGCGGCGGCTGATCACCCGCCTCATCGCTATCGTGCCCGCCATCGTGGTCATCGCCCTCTACGGGGAGCGCGGGACCGGCCCGCTCATCATCCTGAGCCAGGTTGTCCTCAGCCTGCAGCTGCCATTTGCCGTGTTTCCGCTGGTCATGTTCACCAGCGATCCCGCCAAGATGGGCGCCTTCGTCAGTCCGCGGTGGGTCAGCCTCCTCGCCTGGGCCGTTGCGATCGTCATCGGGGCGCTGAACGTCTATCTGCTGTACCAGACGTTTGCGGGGGTCTAACCAGACCGAAATCAATGTACGAGCGCATCCTGGTTGCTATCGAGCATTCCGCCGCCGACCGCACCATCCTCGATCACGTGTCGGGCCTGGCCAAGCTGACCGGCGCGCGCCTTGTGCTCGTGCACGTGGCGGACGGCTGGGCCGCGCGCAATTTCGATCAGCTCGAGCTGCGTGAATCGGAGGAGATGAAAGACGACCGCGCATACCTCGATCAGCTGCGCGACGAGCTTACGGCCCAGGGCTTTGCGGTCGAGACGCACCTCGCTATGGGCGATCCGGCAACGGAGCTGATCAAGGCGGTGGAACAGCAGCATGTCGATCTCATCGCCATGTCGACGCACGGCCACCGGTTTCTGTCTGATCTCCTGCACGGCACGACCGCCGATCGTGTCCGCCATCTGGTGAAGATTCCCGTCCTGCTTCTTCGGGCGCAGAACTAGCCGGATGCTGAAAGAGCACGAACACGCAGAGACCGCAGAGTCTCTTTCCTAAGAGCCCTCTGCGGTTTCACCGGGTTCCGCGTTGAATGTCGGGTTTTCAGCACCGGGGAGAGAGAGCCCAAAGCCATCAGCCCAAAGCCGAGAGCTTGACTATTCTCGAACCGCCTCGATGATGGCCTCCATGTGGGTCAGGTATTTCTCGAGCGCGCGGCGGCCGGCAGCGGTGAGACTGTACTCGGTCTGCGGAACCCGGCCCTTGAACGACTTGTCACACCTGATGTACTGAGCGTCTTCCAGTTTTCTGGCATGAACGCTCAGGTTGCCGTCTGTCGTTTGCAGCAGACGTTTCAGGTCGTTGAAGGTCAGGCGTTCGTTGACAGCGAGCGCGCTGACGATGCCGAGGCGGAGCCGCTCGTGTATCAGCCGGTCGAGCCCGAGTGGGCTCTTGCTCGGTCCCCGCGCCGGATCCGCGGGCCTGCTGGCGTCGGCCGGCTCGCGACTCGTGACCGATGACTGCCGACTGCCGACTGCCGACTGACGACTGACGACTGATTTACCCACCGTATCTCCTTGCGATCACCAGGCCGAAGGCGATGTGGAGTCCGCCGAAGCCGGCGGCCATGAACCAGTGGCCCGCCGACGCAGGCGCCGCGAAGGCCGAGGCGCCGAGCGCCATGAAGCACAAACCCATGACGGGAACAATGCGGACTGAAAACGCACCGCCGCTCGCGACGGCAGTCCCGTAAAGCAGGAGCCAGCAGGCGGGCAGTCGCGCGGCCAGCCCCATCGCGGCGAACACCGGCGTGAGCACCAGGCCGGCCGCGAGCGGCGGCAGGTATGCCCGCGCAAATCGCAGCGTCGACGCGCTCGAAAGCAGCGCCCCCGATCGCCGCGCCTTTCGCGTGGTGGCGACGACGGCGATGGCGGCCGCAAGTGCCGCCTCAACCAGCCAGAGACCGATCCAGCGGATCGAGTTATCGGGCGGCCCCGAAACGATCGCGGTCGCGACCGCGCTGGCGCCCATGAGCACGCCGCCCCAGCCCGGCACCGCGGTAAAGGCGCCGGCGCGCTCCATCGTCTCGCGGATGAACCGGATGTTTTCGATGGCATGCGCATGAATCGGCTCAGCGGGTTTACTCACGTGGAGAACTTTATACCACAGAGCCGTGATCGGAACGATTAAGGCTCTCGGCATACCACTCCCGGCTCACGGCTTGGGTAGTTGGCCGATGGCGCTTTGGCCCACATCGAGACCCAACCAACCACAAAGACCGCAAAGCTCACAAAGAAAACCATTACTCGCGTTGCTTTGTGTCCTTTGTGGCCGTGGTTCATTCTTGTTAAGCCCCGACGAAAGCGCCACAGAAGGAATCCACCCAACCATCCGGCCGCTCTCCGTGTCTACAGTTTGTGTGGACGATGCCGACCTCGTGGAGCACGCGCGGCAGGGCGATGCCGCGGCGTTTGGCGAGCTGATCGATCGGCATCGCTCGGCGGTATTTCGTGCCGCCTTCGCTGCCCTCGGCTCGCACGCTGATGCCGAAGACGCGGCGCAGG
This sequence comes from Acidobacteriota bacterium, assembly GCA_046726355.1. GTDB lineage: Bacteria > Acidobacteriota > Vicinamibacteria > Vicinamibacterales > CAVVIG01 > QHWF01. Next base: position 25,018 of record JBKPAI010000049.1, read on the forward strand.
ATGCGTTTTTTCTTGCATACCGGCGGCTCGACAGCTTTCGCGGCCGCGCGAGCTTCAAGACATGGCTCCTCACGATCGCGTGGCGCCAGGCGATCAACCGCCGCCGCAGCCTGGCGAGGCTCTGGCGGCACCTGACTGTTTCCTGGCGCGACGACCGCGCGGGCGTAGTGCTCGCCGAGATCGCTGCGCCTGGACCGACGCCGGAAACTGCGGCAGCCGACAAGCAGCTCAGGATCGCCATCAGGCGGGCGATTCGCAGGTTGAGCCCGACGCTGCGCGACGCTCTCCTGCTGGCGCAATCGGGGGAGCACACCTACGAGGAAATCAGCGTCATGCTCGACGCGCCTGTCGGGACCGTCAAATGGCGCGTCTCAGAAGCGCGACGGCGTCTTCGGAAGCAGTTGATCAGCAACGGTCACGTGGGAATAGCCAGGTAGGACCGCGCGTGAGCGGCCCGAGTGCAGCATGGACATTTGGAGTGATGACCGCGATCCGATCGATGCGGCGATCGACGATGTCGCACGACGGATGACCGGGGGCGGGCCGCAGGCCGGTTTCACCGCCCGTGTGCTCGCACGCATCGAGGGAGCGCGTCCACCCTGGCGCGTCTCACCGCGGTGGTCGGCTCTTGCAGCCACCGCGGCACTCGTGGTCATTGCGGCAATGGCGTATCACTGGTGGCCGGCGGATCGAAAATTCACGATCTCCGGACCAGCAGGAGATTCTCGGCTCAACCAAACCGCCCCCGCCCGGATCGAACCCGCTCCGGTGGCTCAGGGCGGCATTGTCCACGCACCGCCGCAGCCTGCCACGCGAAACAGTGAAGCACACGGCGGAAGCGAGCGAACACGGCCGATCACACCTCCAATGGCCCTGTTCTCAGAAGTCGATGCGTTGGCGCCGTCGGGCCTGGAGCTTGGCCGCCTCGATGTCGACCGCATTGCACAGCCGGATCCGATCACCATCGATCGCCTCGAGACCTTCTCGATAGCGCTGGAGCCGATTGGCGAAGGAGATCGCCCATGACCATCCGTCACCTCGCAGTTGTTGTCTTTCTTGCTGTCGCGTGGGCGCCCCCGATCGGCGGGCAGCCGCCGCCGGCGGCCGAGCCCGGGCAGCCGGCGCGCGTCACGACCCCCAGACCCGCGCCGGCGCCAACGGTGCAGGTCGCTCCACCGCGCCGCGAAGGCCAACCAATCAACGTCAAGGTCGAAGTGACGATCACCGATCAGCGGGGAGGAAGCCAGGCGCTCCGGAAAACGGTGACCGTCGTCACGGGCGACGGCCTGTCCGGGTTCATCCGTTCATCGGCCAACTACTCCGGCATCGGACCGGTCCCGCTGAATCTGGACATCGAGCCGGCACTTCTCGCCGATAACAAGGTCCGGCTTCGTGTCAACCTTCAGTACGCGCTGCCCGCCGCTTCGTCGCAGGCTGCGGACATGCCCGGCGCCGGCGCCCTGCGGACAACCGAGATACACGAGAACCTGGGGATGATTCTCGAGAGCGGCAAGCCGCTCCTGGTGGCGCAGTCTGCTGATCCGGTCGGCGATCGTCAGGTGACCATCGAAGTCAAGGCGACCGTTCTCCGGTAGGAGCGCGTCCGAGTACTCGTGGCAAGCGCGAAGGCCGAAGAGGCATGCTGTTTTCTTTGCGTCTTTTGGCCTGCTACACCAGCCGCCGTCCCGTGACGCGTTCCAGCACGCGAAGCGGCGACCGCTCCGGCTCGCTCATCGCCGCAATCGGCAGGAGAAACGTCTGTTCGAGCTGGTGCTGTCCCGCCATCGCTGCGTGACTCACCTGGTCGGTGAACGCGATCCAGGTGGAGCCTGAGGGAAATTCGACCGCGGTCTGCGGCGCACCGGCCTGAAATTCGGCATCGGCCTTCATCCGATCGTGCAGCTGCAGCATCAGCGCGTCGTAGGCGGACCGTCTGGTCTTCGTGATCCGCAGCAACCGCAGGAGCGCCGCGCTCCCGCGCACTGGAACATGGAGGTCGGGCGCGAACCGCCGTGCCACCGTCTCGAAGTCGCCGCCGATGCGCCACGAGCGTGCGCGGCCGCAAGGATTCACGTTCGTAAACACACGGAGTATGCGCCGGCCGCCGGACGGCGTCGCCGGAAAGCTGTCGACGTGCAGTCGGGTGTCGTCCTTGCGCCAGCTCGTCGCACGCCCGGCGATCTCGGCGGGACGGAAGCTTGCGCGCCGCCGCTCGATCTTCGGCCCGTACGAGGGCGACAAGTCCCGGACGAGCGCCAGCGCCGCATCGCTGAACCGCTGCATCAGCGATCGCAACGCGTCGGCGTCCCTGCCCGCGGCGGTCGTGCCGCTCACTTTGCCCGTTGCCGGATCGAAGCTGGCGTTCTTCGATCGGCCGAGAATCGACGGTGTCAGCAACACCGCTTCGCTCTCTTTCAGGACGAAGCGCAGGTTCGGCAGAAAAACCACGTCGCCGGCTTCGAGCACCGCCGTGACATCCGGTGCGGACGAGCGGAGCGACCAATCGGAACGATTGACGTGGAACAGCTGGGACACCGCAACTGTATTTGACTTCACCGCGGTCAGCCGGACAACCTGGACGGGGCTCTGCCGCGGACCCCGCTCACACCACCCCACGGCGCAGAGTCCGCGCCGTGGGGGCCCCGGGGTCGCTCGCGGGGCCCTTTCCCCCGCTTCCGCCTCCGCTAAAGCTAGGGCGGACGCGCCGTCGCGCCTCCGGCGCGAAGGCGGGCCGCTCCCTCGCAGGCGCGCTGCGCGGGCCTCTACCGCTGCGCCCGGCGCGCTTCCAACGAGAACAGCGTTGTCAACGCGCCGTATAAGGTCTGATTCCGACGTGAGGCACGCATCCTGCACCTACGCATTACGTGCGTGGAGGGACTCGTCCGTTCGCCGCGCTTGTACTCGCCTGCATGGCTCTGCGGGTCGAAGCGCTGACACCGCGCATCGCCACGGTGCCTCGGGCGGCGCAGCAGACCCCGAAGCCGCAGCGCCTGCCGTGCGGCGACGCATTGTCGTTTGCCGTACTGCTGGATCGCCAGGGGTTTTCGCCCGGACAACTCGGCACCTCGCCGACGCGCAATTTCACGCGCGCGCTCACGGCGTTGCGATCAGCCTGGAACATCGCGGCTACCGGCGGCCCCGACTGCGAGACGTGGCAGGCGCTCGGCGGCGCCGACGACGAACCTGCGCTCACCACTTATGTCGTGACCGAAGACGACGTCAACGGCGAGTTCGCAGAAGACATCCCGCCGTTGCTCGCCGATCAGTCGAGTCTGCCGGCGCTCGAGTATGCCTCGCCGCTCGAGAAGCTCGCCGAGCGGTTTCATGCCTCGCCGGTGCTGTTGCGGAAGCTGAATCCCGGCCTGACGATCGCGGCCGGCGCCGAAATCAAAGTCCCCGCGGTGCAACCGTTTGATCCCGAGAACAAGCCGGCGCCGGACCCTGCGGCGCAGGACGTCAGCGTCGAAGTCTCGCGCGATGAATCCGCTCTGCGAGTCTCGGGCAGTGACGGCACGCTCGTCTTTTTCGCCCCGGTCACGACGGGCAGCCGGCACGATCCGCTGCCGCCAGGCCGCTGGAAGGTGACCAGCATCAACTGGCGCCCGGTGTTTCACTACAACCCGGATCTCTTCTGGGACGCGAAACCGGGCGACGCGAAAAGCACCATCCAGGCGGGTCCGAACAATCCGGTCGGCATCGTCTGGATCGGCCTGGATCTCGAGCACTACGGCCTCCACGGGACGCCCGAGCCCGGAGAGGTGGGCCGGGTTGCCTCACATGGCTGCGTGCGGCTGACGAACTGGGACGCAGCGCGGCTCGCTGCGCTGGTCCGGCCAGGCACGCCGGTGGTCTTCCGATGACACGCAAGCGGCGCGATCGTCCGTCCCAGGTGGCCTCGCTCTTCGTCGCATTCAGCGCGGGCATCGTGTTCGCGTGGTGGCTGCAGTTGCACGGACCGCCGAAGCCCGCATCGGGCGCGAGCGGCGGCAACCAGGGCGTGCAGCCCCAGGCAACGAATCAGCTGAAGCCGGCTGCCGGTATTGGAGTGGCATTCAGTCCGCTTGGTTCGACGCCCTCTGTCGCCGGCGCCAGCCCGGCAATACCGGTGGGAACCAGCGGGAACCGTCCGCGCCGCCGCCTGAATGTGCCGATCGAGGGCGCCGATGTCGAGTCGTGGAAAGGCGGCTTCTACGAGCGCCGCGATGGACGTCCGCACGAAGCCATCGACATCCTCGCGCCGCGCAACACACCAGTGCACGCCGTCGAAGCAGGCACGGTCGAGAAACTGTTCTTCAGCAAGGCGGGCGGTAACACCGTCTATCAATTCGATCCTGATGGCCGACTCTGCTATTACTACGCGCACCTCGAACGCTATGCGGACGGCCTGCACGAAGGGCAGACGGTCGCCCAGAACGAAGTGATTGGGTACGTGGGCACCTCCGGCAACGCGCCGGCAAACACGCCGCACCTGCATTTTGCCGTCTTCCAGCTGAACCCCGATCGTCACTGGTGGCAGGGCACGCCACTGGATCCGTACGAGGTGTTTCACCGCTAAAATAGGCGGATGCCGCCCGGGCGCTGGCTCGTGTGCGCGGCCATGGTGGTCGCCGCCGCCGGTGCTGCTCTGCGCGGTCAGGATTCGTCGTCTCTCTCCCGGGATTTCCGCGATCTCGTCGCCGACGCCAAAGGCCTGCCGCCCGAATTCGCCGCCAATGCTCTGATCCGCCTCTCGGGATCGCCGCGCGCTTCGAATCAGCTGCGGCGCGACCTGCTGGACGAAGCGTTCATGCGCGCGTACGGCGCGTACGACGACCATCGTTTATCGACGACCGCCCCACTGCAGCCCGAGAGCCGGCAGAGCGCGCAGCGGCTGGCGTATGACACCGGCCTGACCCGCCTGACCCTGCAGGTCCGCGCCACGCAGCTGATGGCATTCACCGACCCGGCGCGTGCGCGCGAGCTGTTCGACTGGATCGAACTGAATCTCGCACCCGGCCGATGCGAAGATCCGCTCGTCCCTGCGGTCGACGAATATTATTCCGCGCTCAGCCTGATCGCGCGAACCGCGTTCGCTGCAGACCGTGCGGAAGCCATGCGGTTCTTCATCACCCACTTGTGGCGCGCGCGTCTGCCGAGCGAGATGCCCGCCCTGGCGCTCGCCGTCCAGCGCTTCCACCCGCAACTGGACGAAGCGATCTACCTGGAAGGCGTGGTTCGCTGGATTCTGGAGAGCAATGCCAGCGATCCAAGGGGCTTCTCCTCGTCAAATCTCGACATCGTCTCGCGCATCGCGGACCTGCAGCTGGCCGATCATCGACGAGGTGTTCCCGGCTGGTATCTGCTGGAAGCGCTCCGCGCGTACCTCCTGACCCAGCTCGCCGGGCCGCGCTGCAGCGACAGCACGACCGAGCAGTTCGTGGCGCCTGCATTCAACGGCGCCGTCGGGCGGGTCGGCGCCGCGCGCGATGTCGATCCAATGGATGACGCCGCGATCCGCCCGTCGAAGCTGCTCAGCCCGGCGCGCTTCGACTATTACTGGCAGACACCGGAATCCCGGCGCCTGTACCGCAACGAAGCCGGCCTTCGTGGCGACGGCAAGGTTCCGCTGCCGGCAGCGGTCCGGCAGACGAAGGAGTGGCACGATCAGGCGGATCTGTTGCTGACCGGGATCGAGCAATGGATCGGGCTGCGCGAGCCGTCCGCGCGGGATTACTTCTATCAGAAAGGCGCATTGTTCACCGGGCTGATCGATTTGACGCCTCCCGCCATCGTCCGCAGCCGCGCCATCCGGGCGTTCATCGATTTCCTGCGCGAGTCGGAGTACGAGCGCGATCGGCGGGCGCTCTGGGTCGCCTTCCTCAACCAGCTGCTCGACATGGCCCGATCGAACGGGGGACGCGAGATCCTGGCGGAGCTCGAAGCCTCACGGCATCCCGTGCTTTCGGTTTACGCGCGTCTCGAGCGGGTGACCGGCTCCCGAACTGTCTCCCTGTCTGATCGTTGAATCGCGCCCGCGCGCCGCCCAGACTCAGTTTCGACTGCGTCCCCACTCCGTCCCGGGTCCGTCCCTACTCCGTCCCGGGTCCGTCCCGGGTTCGTCCCTACTCCGTCCCGCGTCCGTCCCGGCTCCGTCCCGGCTCCGTCCCCAGTCCGTCCTGGGCGCATCCGGCCCGCTCCGTCCGCGCTCTGTCAGCGGTCCTTAGTATCCTTTGTGTCCTTTGTGTCCTTAGTATCCTTTTTGCCTCGCCAGCAGACACACCGCCGACCACGGCCGCGAGCCTTGCGGTCCTTTCGACTCGGGCAGCATGGCCATCATGCGTAGGAAAGGCGGCAGCCGATCCAGTTTGCGTGCGGTCTTGAGGATGGAACTCAGGGCGATCGGCGTCCAGCCTGCCTGTTCGAAGAACGCCGGGCCTTCCGCCGGCGCGAACAAATAAGGCGCGCCCGCCTGTTTGACGATATCGCCCATCTGATCCTGGAGCATGCGGAGGAGGCCGGGCGACACGATATCGACAATCCAGTGCTGGATCGCCGCAGCATTGGCAAGATCACGGCCGAGGCCGACCACCGCATCGGTCATGAGATAAATCAGCAGCCCTTCGGTGAGCACGACGATGCGCGTCGCTCCGCGCCCGAGGCGGGCGAACAGCCCGCGGCGCGCATCCACATTGAAGAGATCGAGGGGCACGCGTTCGAGCGCGCATCTGGGCGTCGTCCCCGCAAGCACCTGTTCCTTGTAGTCGAGGGTCTCGGGCAGATCGACCTCAATCCAGCGCAGGGAGCCCGGCAGGTCCATGCGATAGGGACGCGCGTCGAGGCCTGCCGCGAGGTTCAGGATCAAATCGGCGCCCGCGGCAATCTGCTGCGAGACGTATCGATCGAACAGATAGGTTCTCGCCGTCCAGGCCCAGGCATGCTCCTGGCCGAACGGCAGGGCGTTCGCGATCCGCTCGCCTCGATCGCCGGCGAGAGCCCGCGCGTACGGATCGCGAAACACCGCGTCTGCCCGTTCGCTCTCGCGCGCGCGGTAGACGGCCACCCATCGCGCCGTGTCGGTGATGTCGCGAATCAGCGGTTCCATCCCGCGAGATGATACGAGCCCAGGATGTCATCCCGGCTAGCTGCCTGGCGGCCGGCGCCGTTTTTCCGCGTCGCGGCGCGAGCGGACGCCCTTCAGGAGACGCCGCTCCGCCGGAGGCAGCTGCGCGACGTAGACCTGCACCGCCTGATCAATGAGCCGCCAGATGGGTGTGCCGGTCACGCCGCTCAGCGCGTCCAGCACAGCCTTCGTGCCGCCGGGCAGCCGGATCATCACCTGCGGGTATTCGCTGACCTTTTCGCCGTAGGCCCCGACCGGCGGCCGCCCGACACGCCCGCGCTTCCGCGCCATGACTGCAGGGAACTGCAAATCATGTGCTGATGACCGTTCAGCACCATTCCGATCAGGTTAGCAGAAATGATATTGATATCGCTTTTTACTTCGCGTGTTCACCACGCCATCACGTAGCTGTCCCCGGTCGGGCTCACGCCGCCCATCAACACGCCGGTGCGCGGGTGCACCATGATGCCCTTCACCGATCCGACCCCGCGCGCGTCGCGGATGTCGAGTTGATGCCCTTTCGCGGCCAGTTCCTGGCGAACGGATTCCGGAAGCATTGCCGGCGTCAATAGCTTCCCGAGGACATTGTGCGGGTAGTAGGAATCCTGGAAGCTGTTGCTGATGACCGCCGGCTGCTCGAGCGCCTGCTGCACTTCCATCCCGAACTCGACGATGTTGAGAAAGAACTGAAGCTGCGTCTGCGGCTGGGTGTCCGCCCCCGGCGTGCCGAACACGAGGAACGGCTTGCCGTCCCGGAGCGCCAGCGCGGGATTGATCGTCTGCCGCACGCGCTTGCCCGGCTGGAGCGCGTTGACGTGTTGCGGGTCGAGATACCAGTAGCGCATCCGGTCGTTCAGGAAGAACCCGCCGTTCTCCACCACCATGCCGCTGCCGAACCCGCTCAGCAGACTCGAGGTCACCGAAACCATGTTGTGATCCTTGTCGACGACGGCGAGATACGTCGTGAGGTTCAGGATCTGGTCAGGATCGAACGGTAGGATCTCCGCCGGCATCGGCTGCGGACCGGCGTACGCCTGCGTCGTCGGCGTGAAGCGGGAGGGATCGCCCGGGGCCGGCTCCCCCGCAATCGCGCGATTCGGGTCGATTGCCGCGCGCCGCGTGGCCGCGTAGTCCTTCGAGAGCAGCGCCTTCATCGGGATGTTCGGGACAAACTTCGGATCGGCGACGAACCTGTTGCGGTCGGCGAACGACAGCTTCAGGGCTTCGGTGACGGCGTGCAAGTAGGGCGCACTGTTGTGGCCCATCCGTTTCAGGTCGAAGGCTTCGAGGATGTTGAGCGCCTCGAGCATGACGAACCCCTGCGAGTTCGGCGGGCACTCGAACACGTCGATGCCCCGGTAGTTCGTGCGAACCGGCGTGTCTTCGAAGGGCTGATAGCCGGCAAGGTCGCCCTCGGTGATGATGCCGCCGTTCGACTTCAGAAACGCCGCGGTGTTCCGCGCCACCTCACCGCGATAGAAGGCGTCCGGTCCCTGTGCAGCGATGGCCCGCAGCGTTCGCGCGAGATCCTTGTTGACGAGGACGTCGCCCATTTCGAGCGGCTTGCCGTCCTTGAACCACAGCTTCGTCGTCGACGCGTATTTCTCCAGTTTGGCCCGGCCGCTGCGCAGGCCCTGTGCCAGCGCCGCGGTGATCGGGAAGCCCTGCTCGGCGAGCTCGACGGCGGGCGCGAAGACGTCACCGAGCGACTTGGTTCCGTACTTCTGGAGCGCGAGGGCCGCGCCGCCGACCGCGCCCGGCACCGAGATCGACAGCGGACCCTCATCGGGAATACCGCCCTTGCTCTTGTAGAAATCAATCGTCGCCGCGCCCGGCGCGAAGCCGGTGCCGTTGATGAATTTCACTTCACCGGTCTTGGCCAGATAGATCAGGACGAACATGTCGGCGCCGAGACCCGTCATGCCCGGCTCGACCTCGCCCTGCACCGCCCACGTCGCGATCGCCGCGTCGACCGCGTTGCCGCCGGCTTTGAGGATCCGCATCCCCGCTTCCGCGGCGAGCGGATGGCCGGCGGCCACCATCCCGTTGCGCGCGACGATCGTCGGCCGCCAGCTCGTGTTCTGCGCGGACAGATGAACGGCGCACACCAGCGAGAAGAACACGGCGACGATGCCTCTTCGATTCGCCATCAGTGCCTCCTCTCCGTGCTTGTCAACGGAGGCTGCAGAGGAAACGGTATCACAAAGCGCAGCACAGAAACGGAGACGAGCAGAGCCGCTCGTGAAGTTTTGAGTTGTGAGTCGCGAGTGATGACGTGCGCGGCACGGATGAACGCCTGAAATTCACGACTCAAGACCCACGACTCAGGACTGACTTCGTCTTATTCCTGTGAACTCCGTCCACTCCGCTAGCTCAACTCCCGCATCGCCGCCCGGATCATCGCCCGTACCTTGTTCCGCTCGCGAACCAGCGCCGTCTTCAGGAACGGCTTGCGATCGGGCGGCGCATCGGCGAGGCGCGCGGCGATCTCGAGCCGCGGAACGACAGGCAGCTTGACCGCCGGATCGTGGTCGAATCGCTCGCCGCGGGCATAGTTGAGCGGTACCAAGATTCGCGCGAGCCGCCGCAGCGTCGCGTTCGCACGACGACGCTGAACAGCGTCCTGACCGGCGGCACGCTCGGCGTCCGGACGCCACCTGGCGACAGCTTCCCGGAGCCGCCCGAGATCGTGCACCAGCGGGGCGAGATCAACTGCGCCGGCCGCGCGGTCCCGATAGCCGGCCACGGCGGCCGCGATCTCGTCGATGGCCGCGCCGTACTCGAACGGATGGAGCGGCGCGTTCAGGACGCGCACGATCGTGGTCAGGTACACTTCGAGATCCCGCTGAAGGATGGGAAGGCTCGCAACCGGCGGCAGATCGTTCGGCGTGTGCCAGGTCGGGCTGCCGCCGTTCCCGCCGACGGCGTAATAGCCGCGCCGGCGCCGCTCGGCGATCGGAATGTTCGAGAGCAGCATGTAGAACGCGGTCGGACCGATCTGATTGAAGGAATAATCACCGGCCCGGAGCGGCCGCATGCCCGTTGCCGGCTCGCCCACCGCATCGGCAATCGCTTCGCGGCACAACGCCGCGGCTTCGGCCATCCACATCACCTCCTCGTATGCGGTGGCGTCGGCGCAGCCCGGGGAGTCGATGTTGAGGTGAGCGATACACCATTCGTCGAGATCGTCGGCAAAGCAGTCGGCGTACCAGGTGGAGCCCGCATAGCGTCCGGTCGAGTGGCCCGGCCACCAGGCCACGCGTACGCTCCGCTTCAGGCGGCTGCGCAGGCCGTGCAGCACGCGCGCCAGCTCCAACAGCGCCGCGTCGCCGACGGCGTTGTCGCCGATGCCGACGTACCACGAGTCGTAGTGCCCGTGAACGAGCAGGAATTCGTCCGGATCGTCGGTGCCGTTGACTTCGGCAACCGGGACGAGACAGGGCGCCCACCCTTCGCGCAACCAGGTCCGGATCGCGACGCGTGCGCCGCCGTTCGACGCGATCGCCGCCAGCCTGGCGCCGTCGGGCGCGTTCACGCAGACAACCGGCGTGCGCGGCTTGCGCGGGAGCGATTCTGGCGTCGGCGCACCCCAGATCGAGGTGCAGATGCCTTCGTGAATGTCGCTGCCGGGATGAACATAGATCTGCCCTGCGGCTCCGCGCCGTTCGAACGCGTTGACCGTCCCGGGCATCGAGTAGCCTTCAGTGAGGACGATCTTCCCGGCCACCGGATCGGATGCCAGCTCCGCTGATGCCGCCGCCGGCGTGTCGAACAGCTCGCCGGTTCCGCCCGCGTACTTCGACGGCACGTAGCACAGTTCGCCTGCGATCTCCTCGCCGTTGGTCGACAGCGCAAAGGCCGGTGGACGCGATCGAATCACCTCTTCTCCCGTGCCTGCCGGCTTCAGCCGGAGCTCCGATCGCTCTGGAATGCTCAGGAACAGATCCGGCCGATGTACGGTAACAGGCACCCCGAGCGCCCGGAGACGCTCGGCGATGTACTCGCCGGCGGCGTGCTCGTCTGCCGTTCCCGATTCGCGCGTCAACGCCGCGAAACGGGCCAGCAGCTTCTGCGGTTCGTCCATCGAGATGGCACGCCGCGCGTCGGCTTCCAGAACGGGATCTTTGAACATCCGATCTCATCTCCCTATTCCGGTAGTGTCCGCCTTCAGGCGGACATCACAGGTCCGGCTAAAGCCGGACACTACCGGTGGTGCCGGCTCACGCGTGCCCGGCGAGGCTCACGGAAACGAACACGACAATGCTCACGGCCACTCCGGGAAAAATGGCGTCGAGGCCGAGCGGCGGGCGTCCCGGCAGGCTCCACAAGATGCACACCACCAGGCCAGCGAGCATCGACGCCAGGGCGCCTGGGGCGGAAGCCCGCTTCCAGTTCAAGCCGATGACCACGGGCGCGAAGAAAGAGCTGGCGATCAGCTTCGCCTGGAAGAGCACGATGAATTGCACCAGCGGCACGTCATGCACTGCAAACCACACCGGCACGAGCGCCAGTAGAACGATGGCGACACGATTCGATAGAAGGCGGCGTCGATCGCTCACGGCGCCCTTCCTGATCGGGACGTAGATGTCGTGCACGACGCTCGCCGACGCGACGAGCAGGAGCGCGTTGACGGTGCTCATGATCGCAGAAAACGCCGCGACTACCAGCAGCGATCCCGCTATTGGTGTGAGCACGTGCGCCGCCATGACCGAGCTCGCCTGATCCGCGCTCGGCAGCCCGGGGAACAGCGCCCGCATCGAGAGCCCGATCATCATGATTGCTGCGCCGATCACGGCTTGAAAGATGAACCCGACGCCGACCGCATACCTCGCCGTCGTCAGATCGCGCATCGCCAGGAAGCGCGTGATCTCGAGCGGCGTGGCGGCGAGCGACAACCCGAACACCGCGCCAAAGGCGAGCAGTTCGCGCCAGCCGTAAAACCATCCCAGCAGCCGCGGATCGACGGTCCCGAGATGCCGTGCCAGTCCGTCGAGGCCGCCAAGGTGGCTCAGCAGGTATGGCACCGCGGTCACCACGCCGGTCACCATGACGAGGGCCTGCAGGAGATCGATCCGCGCGCCGCCGTGCAACCCGCCGAGAAGCGAGTAGACGGTCGTGCTTGCCAGGACCAACGCTATGCCCGTCCACTCGGGCCAGCCCAGGACCGCGTTGACGATGATGCCGCTGGCCTTGTATTGCGCGACGAGAAAAATGGTGTACGCGACGACAATCAACGCGGCGGCAAAGGTCCTGGCGGCCGCACCATAGCGACGTGAGAAATAATCGGGCAGGGTCAGCGCGCCCGATTCCCGCAGTCTCGGCGCGACGAACACCACCGCGACGATCCACCCCAGCCAGGCGCCGGGCCAGACCCAGGCGAAACAGACGCCGGCCATATAGTGCAGGCCGACGGTCCCGACAAACGTGCCGGCACTGATTTGTGTCGCCGCGAGCGTCGCGCCGCCGACCAGTGCGCCGAGCGTCCGGCCGGCCACCACGAAATCGGCAGCGGTCCGGGTGCGGCGATACCCGAACCATGCGAGCGTCACGACCGCGCCAAAGTAGGTCAGGACGATCAGCACCAACATCGTCGTTGGTCTTTACTCGGCGTCCGGCTTCAGGCTTTCGGCTTCAGGACTCCGTCCCCGCGCGGGCCTGTTGCGGCCGGAGAACCACACCCAGACGAAATACGCCGCGATGAAGACGGCGGCGAACACGAACCAGCCGTAAAAGTTCCAGGGCATTGGTGATGTAATGCAATTTGCAATGAGGAATTTGGAATGTGGAATGCGTCACACGGATTCCACATTCCTAATTCCTGATTCCAAATTTGATGGTCCATAGAATGGCGATCGCCGTCGCGGCGAGCGCGGCCCAATCCAGCAGGCGGGCACGCCCGGCCGCACCGCTGCCGTTCTTCGGAATACGGACGAACGACGGCGCAGCCGGCAGCGACGCAGACCCGATCCAGCTGCCGTCGCGTTCAGTCCAGGCCAGCCGGGGGAACTCGGCGCCGGATGGCGCCTCGCCCTGCGGCAGCACCACAGAAAGCCGGATGGGACCGCTGCGCGGCGGCGAGACAACGCACCTGAACTCAGACGACGGCGTTGCCGGCCCCGCCGGTATGTCGACCACCCGATCCGATCTCGAGGCCTCGTCGTGGATCGTGACCATGCATCGCCCGCCCGGGTGGAACTCAATCCTGACGTCAGCCGCACGCACGGGCGAAACAGCAAACATCGAAACGAAAAGAAGCCGAAAAACACCCGGCACGACATCACGGCGACTCATCGCAGCTCGTCACGAATCGCGACCATCGGCGACAGCCGACTGGCACGCCAGCCTGGTTCGCTGAACCTGGCGCCGTACAGCGCCACGAAGCGGTCGCCGTTCGTGTACGGCAGCGGCGCGAACATGACGCCGTGCACCACCGTGTATACGGCGGTCGTCGATCCGATCCCGACCGCCAGCGCCACGATCGCGACGAGGCCAACCGTCCTGGCGTGTTTCCAGGAGCGCCAGGCGTGCGACACGACGGTCACCACGCCGCGAATCTTACTTGGAAACTGACGCTGCCGGGTGCCGGAGGCCTCACGCTGCAAGGTGCTGACGACCCCCTGCGGGGCTCTACAACGATCAACGCAGAGTTCGCGGAACACGCAGAAACGCCTGACATGGTTCTGCGAGTTCTGTGGTGGCGAGCACAGCGTGCCGAGTCGGGCGGCGCGCCCGAAGCAGCACTACCGGAAAATCCGATCGAAGTTGCCGCCGAAAATCTTCTCGACGACGTCCCGTTCCGCTCCGATCTCATCGAGGATCGTGCGCTGCGCGCCGTGAATCACGCGCCGCCAGCCGCGCGGAAAATACGAGGAATCGGTGCCGAAGATCAGCCGGTCCGGTCCGGCAACCGCCAGCGCACGGCGGAACACCTCGGTCAGCGTCAGCCCGGGCACGAACCTCACCCAGCTGTTCGAGCTCGACGTGTCGAGGTACAGGTTCGGGCACGAATCGGCCGCCATCAGCGCCTCGCGGAAGAAGCCGGCGCCGAAATGCGGGACGATCACCGGCACCTTGGGGAAGCGCACGGCCGTCGCGGCAAGCGCGAGCGGGTCGCCGAACCGCAGGTCCAGCACATTCGGCAGCCCCAGCTTCGCGCGGGCCTCGATCGACAGGTACCCGCAGTGCGCGAAGATCACGCCGCCGTGCGCGGACGCCGCCTCGAATACGCGGGTTACCCGTTCATCGTCGAGGCGGTACCGGTGCATGGCGGGGAACAGACAGGCGCACCGCAACCCGAGCTCCGAGAACGCGCGGCGAGCCCGGTCGGGCCCGTCAGGGGCCGATGCATTCAACATGAAGAAGCCGACGAAGCGCGCCGGCTGCCGCCGCACGGCCGCAGCGACTGAGTCCTCGTCACCCGGCACGCTTGCGATGAGGGCCGCTCGCGACACCTCATGTCGATCGAGCTCGGCGACCCACCTGTCCGCCAGCGCATCCGGCGACCCTGGCGCCTCCCAACCGGCTTCGCCTGCAATCTGTGCGGACGTCACGCCCGCCTGCTGGCCGTATTTCTCGCGCCCGAGCGCTTCGTAAAACCGCTGGGATAGAAAATGACAATGCGTGTCGTGAAGAGTCACTGGTGGCATTCCTGACAATGACCACGGAGGACGCGGAGGACGCGGAGGTTCAATCCTGCCCTTCGACCAGGGCACTCCGGGCGTCGTCGGCGCGTGAAAAGCAACAGGATCGTTCCTCCTTTCCTCCGCGTCCTCCGTGGTGAACTGGCAGGTCTCAGATGTGCCAGCCTGGACTATTCAGAAAGAGTACTCGACGCCGACGAGCGGCGTCACCTTGTCGCGGAGGCCCCGCTCATCGAGCTTGAACATGAGATTGACGTCCAGGAGCAACCGCTGCAGAAGGTTCGCCTTCAGCCCCAGCGCGCCGCTCATCGCGTTGAACGACTCGCGCGTGAACACGATGTTCGGAAACACGGAGCGGCCATCCAGCGCGTGGAAGTCCTCCTGGCGCAGTCGCTCGGAGTCGAACACGTACCGGCCGAGCACGTCAAACGCGAGCGTCAGCCGTGAATTCGCGCTCAGGTCGAGCCCCGCAATGTACGAGACCTGATCGGGAAAGTCCGACGAGATGCCGCTCGCCGGATTGCCCGCGAGAACACTCGCCCGGTTCCACGTGTAGCCGGCGTTCACATGCGGCGACACTTTCTGAAACGTGGCCGACCAGACCGCGAACGGCTGCACGCCGGCGCCGCCGCTCCCGAGCAGGTTCATCTCATCCCCGGTCGGGAGCCGTACGTCCACGCCGAGCGCGACACCGCCGGCCGGCCCCTTTTTCGCCGTGTGCTTCAGCCGCACGGTGACGTCGCCGAGGCCGCTGGCGCTGCCAACTGCCGTGAACAGCCGGCGGTCGCCGACGTCTCCATTCGATTGCCGGAAGAAGTGGGTCAACGGGTTCGTCGTTCCAAGTCTGTGAATCGTCGCGTCTGACACGACTTTCAGACTGGTCCCGACAAAGGGCACCGCCACCGACACGTCGAAGCTTTCCGTGATGCCCAGTGTCACGAACGTGGTGGACTGGCTGATCGTGGCCTCGATGGACGTGGTCGTCGTGACGACGTCCTCGCGCCCGCCGCGCAGCGCGGCGTTGTCGTGCGTGAACACCGTGGGCACTTTGCCGAGATCGATACCCTCGACGGTGTCGAACGTGAACCGTTGAAAGGCGAACCCGAACGACACACGGCCGGCTCCGATCGTCTCGGCGCGCTCCGCGAGGATGGGCCCGAAACTCTGCGTCGTCCGCTGAAACACGCCAAGGCTCGGATCAAAATGATAGGTGAAGCCCGACGCCGGCGATGGCAGGGGCACGCTGACCAGCTGGCTCACGACCGCGGTGCTGAACTGGCTGAAATTGAACTGGAAATCGCTGTTGAAGTGCGCCGTATGCGGCTGCTCACCGGGAAGCGTGGCCTCGCTGTCCACGATGAGACCGTTCGGACCGTAGAGATCAGTGAACAGCGTGGCCAGGTTCCTGACCGGCGCCGCGAGGTTGTAGGGCTCCTGCGCCCCCGCGGTCGCGGCCAATCCCAGGATCCATACCGCGAAGGCAATCGGGCGCCTCACAGCTCAGAGCTCAGAGAGTGTGACGAAAATCGCACGTTCGGCGCTGTTGACGACCACGAAGCTCACAAAGACCACAAGGAAAATGGCTTTCTTTGTGGTCTGTGTGGTTTGATTTGTCCGCGGATTGCTTCACAGGCTCTCAGAACTCAAAACTCAAAGCTCAAAACTGAATCAGCGGATGTCGAGGATCACCCAGCTGCCGCGCGCCCGAGCCATCGTCAGCGTCTGCTGACTTTCGGTGGTCTGTTGCCGTCGATCAACCTCAATCGTGTCCCGCCGGCGCAGGACCACGGTCGCTTCATCGCCCCGCCGCTGGATCGACTGAACGGTGAGGCTCACGCGCTGCCGCGCCACTGCGCGGAACCCGGCCTGCAGGCGCCGCTCTTCCTCGCTGGAGAGGTTCGGTTTAATCGAGCGGAACAACGAAAGATCCTTGTTCTCGATCGCTCGGGCATAGACGCCTGTGACCTTCCGGATCGCGGCTTCGTCCTCCTCAGCCGTCGGCTCGGCTGGGGACGATGATCCTTCGCGGCGTTCGGTCGCGACCGGCGGAGGCGAAGGCGCCGGTGCCGCGGCTGGAGGCTCGGAGGCAGGCGGTGGCGCGGCCTGTGACGGCGCCGGCTGCGGCGGCGGCGGTTCGACCGGGGCGACAGGGGGCGGCGGAAGGCGCGGCGAGGCTGGCGCAGCCGCCGCTGGCGGTGGCGCCGACTCGATTCGCTGAGGCGGTGGACTGGGCGCCGTTCGAGCAGATCTAGCCGGTGGCTCGGGACGCGGCCTGACCGGTGCTTCAGCGAGGGCTTCCTTCTGGCGGACCTGCTCCGCGAGACGCGCCGACAGTTCGCTGACACTCGGCGCGGTTGGATCGAGCGTGCGCGCCAGGTCGAGTGCCCGCGCAGCGGCGAGGATATCGCCAGCTGACAGGCGCCGCCGCGCGTCGGCGACCGACGCATCGAAACGTTCCTGCGCCGTCCGCGCTTCGTCCCGAATCTTCGCGGCGGCCGCGTGATCGGGGACCACGGCAAGCACCTCGGTCGCGTACGCCAGGGCCGCGCGATAGTTTTTGGCTTCGAGACTCGAGCTCGCCAACGCGACCCGGCTCTTGATCGCGGCGTCCGACAGCGCGTCGATTCTGTTCGTCTCCTGCGCCGGTGGAACGGGCGGACGGCGCCACACTGCGTACGATGCGGCTCCGATGACGGCGGCCGCGGCAACCACGACAGCGACAACGGCCAGACGCGATCGCACGCGAGGCGCCGGCCCGGTGCCGCCGGCCTGAGCCAACCGGCCGGACGAAGATGGCGCCCGGCTCGGTCTGTGAGGCGTTGCGCGGCTCGTGACGGCCTCGATCGCCTGGGAGTGGCCGGATTCGAGATCGCGGCGCACGCGCTTCAAATCGGCGCGCAGGTCCGCAGCGGATTGATATCTCAGCTCGCGGTCCTTTTCGAGGCAGTTGTTGATCACCTCCTGCAGGCGGATCGGCAGTTCGGGATTCACGGCAATCGGCGCCGTCGGCGCCCGATTGAGAATCGCCTCGAGGATGACGGCGGATGTCTTCCCCGGGAACGGATGGCGGCCGGTCGCGCATTCGTACAACACGACGCCAAGCGAAAAGAGATCGGTCCGTCCATCGAGCTCCTCGCCGGTCGCCTGCTCCGGCGACATGTAGTGCACCGTTCCAAGCGTGACGCCGGCGAGCGTGTGATCGTTCGTGCTGTCGGTGCTGCCGGCGTCCACGAAGCGCGCGCTCAGCTTCGCCAGACCGAAATCGAGGATTTTGACGTGGTTGCGTTCGGTCAGGAAGATGTTCCCGGGCTTGATGTCGCGGTGGATGATGCCCTGGGTGTGCGCTGCCTGGAGCGCATCCGCGATTTCGATGCCGACGTCGACGATCTGGTGAATCCTGAGCGGGCCGGCGGTGAGACTGTCACGCAGCGTGCGGCCCTTCATCAGCTCCATCACGATGAAGGGATGGCCGTCCTGCTCGTCGATGTCGTAGATCGTACAGATGTTTGCGTGGTTCAAGGCCGAGGCCGCGCGTGCCTCCGAGCGGAGGCGGCGCACGGCCTGCTCGTCGTGCGCCAGATCGTCGGAGAGAAACTTGAGCGCGACTTCGCGTCCCAGCCGGATGTCTTCGGCGCGGTAGACCACGCCCATACCGCCCGCGCCGAGCTGGGCAACGATCCGATAGTGAGAAATCGTCTTGCCAATCATTGTTAAACGGGGGGCTTCGCCCCGCCGAACCCCCCAACGCCGTCGCTCGCGGGGACCCCGAACGCCCCGAGCGCCCCGCTCCGCTCCACCACCCCACGGTGCACAAACCGCATCGCGGTGGCCCCGGCCGGCGGGCGCTGCGCGCGCCTACGCCGTGCTTACACAGCTAAGTGGTTGTGCGCGAGGAATGTACCATCATAGTTCAATCCTGCGGAACTTCGAGCAGGCTCGTGAACTGATACGTACTGGTGGCGAGCCGGCAGGATGGCCCCGGGCCGGCGAACCGGGTTGCGTGCCACGTCGACGCCGGCGCGTAGACGACATCACCAGCGCTCGAGGTGAAGTCGCCCACCGTCTCGATGTTGTGGCGGATCTGCCCTTCGAGGATGATCCACCACTCGGCAGTACCGACGTGAAAGTGTCCCTTGTCGTCGGGGTCGTAGGGCGGCAGGTTCTTTTCGTAGCCCCAGATCGCCTGTGCCCACATGTGGTCGTCCTGAACGACGTTCTGCCCGTTGAATTTCGGATCCTTCTCGGCATCGTGCAGGTTGAAGTGCGGCTTGTTGTTGCCGACGTAGGCGCCGGGCACACCGGCGTTGCTCAGTCCGATCTTCATCACGGTGAATCCCGGCGACTGCGGCGGCTTCGGACCGTCGGCAGGATAGAGCGTCTTGAAGTTCTGCTGGTTCGCGTCGACCCAGAGCGCCGGCGCGTCGCCGATGACCTGCGCGGAATACGCGGTCTTCTTCGGGATGTTGACGATCGAGGTCGCGGTGGCAACGATCGGCGCCGGCTGTCCCTCGAGCGTGAAGCGCACCTGTCCTTCGACCACGGCAAAGAATTCGCGCGTGTCGGGATGCATGCGGGTGGCCATCGTGAATCCCGGGCTCCCCTGGTTGTATTCGGCATGGAAGTTCTCGTCGTCGACGACCACCTCCGTCCAGTTCGTCTGACCCTGGTGGCGGGCTTTCAGGTCCACGAGCTTGATGTGCGGCCTGTTCTTCCCGTACTGGCCGGGCCGATCCTTCGCCACCCACCACAACCGCGGACTTCCAGGTGTGGCTCCTCCACCGCCCGCGCCACGCTGCGTCTGCACGGTGATCGCACTGCTGCACACGAGCGCGGCGACGGCCATCGCAATCTGCGAACGCAACATGTCCCGCTCCTGGGAAGAGGCCGCCTGGGCGATCGGCGGACTGCGAGAACAGACTATACGCGAACGACCGGGTCTTACCTTGGACGGCCGGCACGAGAGTCGCCGGCCGCTTTTACGAAGTTCGAATCCGGCACACCGATAATCGGTGCATGACGACATTGCTTCACGATATGTTTGCGCTCGGTCTGCCGGTGCCGGAGAAGGTGCTGCGTCCGATCGTCGTTTACGCGTTTCTCGTCGTCGGTCTGCGACTGGCGGGCAAACGCGAACTGGCGCAGCTGAATCCGTTCGATCTCGTCGTGCTGCTGACTATTTCGAACACGGTGCAGAACGCGATCATCGGCGAGGACAACAGCGTCACCGGCGGGCTGATCGGTGCCGCCACCCTGCTCATGGCCAACCACGTCGTCGTCCGCTACTTCTACTCGCACCAACGGCTCGAACAGCTCGTCGTGGGAGACGAGATCGTGCTGATGGAAGGCGGAAGGATTCTGGCCGACCGGCTGAAACACGAGGTGATTACCATGCCGGAGTTCGAGGCGGCGGCTCACAAGCAGGGGTTCGCTTCGCTGGACGAAGTCGAGCGCGCGATTCTCGAGCCGGGCGGCGGCATCTGCTTCTTCGCCAAGAAACCGACGCCAGAGGCGCAGCGGCACGCCGAGCTCATTGCGCGCCTGGATGGGATCCTGGCGCAGCTCGCCCGACCTTGAAGTGTCCCGCATGTAAATGACAGCTGTTCCCGCTCGAGCGTTGAGCTTCAGCGGCCGCTATACTACATTCCTTCGCCGATCACCTGGTGGAGCACCTAACTGAAGGCATTCAACGCCCATGAGCAATGCATCGATCGTCAGCCGGCCTGTGGTGACGCTGATCGTGTCTGCTGTCGCGATCGCAACGGGTTCCGGTCATGCCCAGACCGGCTACCGGCCGGGCGCGGCGAACCTGGCCGCGCGGGAATGGTTCCAGGACGCGCGCTTCGGCCTGTTCGTGCACTGGGGTGTCTACAGCGTGCTGAGCGACGGCGAATGGGTGATGAACAATCGCAAGATCCCGAT
This sequence comes from Acidobacteriota bacterium, assembly GCA_046726355.1. Classification (GTDB taxonomy): domain Bacteria; phylum Acidobacteriota; class Vicinamibacteria; order Vicinamibacterales; family CAVVIG01; genus QHWF01. The sequence goes on from JBKPAI010000049.1 coordinate 45,676, forward strand.
TGCCGATTACGAGAAGCTGCCGGCGCAGTTCAATCCAGTCGAGTTCGATGCGAAGGAGTGGGTCGGCCTGGCCAAGGCGGCAGGCATGAAATACATCACGATTACGAGCAAACATCACGACGGCTTCGCGATGTTCGACTCGAAGGTCTCCGACTACAACATCGTCGCCCGCACGCCGTACAAGAGAGATGTGTTGAAGGCGCTCGCCGACGAGTGCCGGCGCCAGGGCCTCAAACTGTTCTTCTACTACTCACAGCTCGACTGGCATCATCCCGACTACTTTCCGCGCGGACGGACGGGCCACGACGCGGGTCGGCCGGAGCAGGGCAGCTGGCCGCGCTATATCGAGTACATGAACGGACAGCTTCGCGAGCTGCTCACCGGCTACGGCGATATCGGCGGCATCTGGTTCGACGGCTGGTGGGACCGGCCTGATGCCGACTGGCAGCTGGATCGAACGTATGCGCTGATTCACGAGCTCCAGCCGCAGGCGCTGATCGGTGCCAATCATCATCGCCGTCCGTTCCCCGGCGAAGACTTCCAGATGTTCGAAAAGGATTTGCCGGGCGGGAAGACCGCCGACTTCAACAAAGACTCGGAGGTGGGCGACCTGCCGCTCGAGACGTGCGAGACGATCAACGGCGCCTGGGGATTCAACCTGACCGATCGGCGATACAAATCGACCCGCGATCTCGTCCGCTATCTCGTGCGGGCCGCCGGGCTGAACGCGAACTTCCTGCTGAACGTCGGGCCGATGCCCAACGGCCGGATCCAGCCGGAGTTCGTGACGCGGCTGCGCGAAATCGGCGGATGGCTGGCCACTCATGGTGAGGCACTCTTCGGCACCCGCGGCGGACCGATCCCGCCTCATGCCTGGGGCGTCACAACGCGCAAGGGCGCGCGCGTGTACGTGCACGTGCTCGACAGTCCGGACCCGACCCTGTTGATTCCGCCGCTTGGCGCAAAGATTCAGGCGGCGAGATTCCTCACCGGCGGCCGGCGTGCCGAATTCTCGGAGCACGATTTCGGTGTGGTGTTGAAGATCCCGAGCGACGTCGTCGAACCAATCGACACGATCGTCGTGTTGGATCTTCAGTCGTAACTGAACACCCTGCGGGGCAAACCACATTGTGTTGGCTAGCGCAGCCTCAGCGATCGAGGCGGCATCGTCAAGGTCGCGGCAGCAGCGGCGGCAGCGGCCTGTGTATCCGGCGCGTGTTGTAATCCGCCCGATACTGCCGCATCGCCGCGCTGTCGTGCGGACGCTCGGACGCGGGGTACGGATACGCCGACATGCCGTGGAACGGAAGCGGCTCGACGACATCCGGGCTCGCCGAGTTGAGATCCATCTCCTTGCTGAAGCCGTCGGCTAACAACAGGAACGTGCGCCGTTGTCCCTCCCGGAGCGGCGCGAGACGCGTGGCGTCGAATGACACGGCTACTTCATCCCCTGGTGCGGCGATCACGAACCGATCGTCGGCGCGAGCCACGAGCGGCCGCACGTCGCCTTGGCGTGTGTAGGCGCCGATCATCGTCTTCCAGGGCGACCGGCGCGTCACGCGGTCGTAATCGTAGGTCGTCGCCTGCGGCGGCCGCGGCGTGATCTCGGCGGAAAACCCGCGCTCGCGCAGCAGGGCAGCGTTCGCTTCGAGCCGCTCGACGGTCAGCCGGTTGTGCGCGCGGCGGGCAGACAGAATCTGATCCCAATAGATCCGCATGTTCGTCACGATGCGGATCTCGGTGGCAGCCGAGGGCAGTCTGCCGGCCAGGTCGACGACAAGCGTCTGCGGACGTCCGACCGGAATGCCGACGTCCTCCACAATGGTGCGCCAGAGGCCGTCGCTCCCGCGCGCCTGCAGCGCCGGCGGCTGCAGTGTGAGTCCGGCCTGGTGCGCCGCGACGTTGTCGCTGGAGAACGCATAGTCGGTCCAGCCGGTCAGCAGCAGCAGCTCGGGCGCCGCCGGTCCCAGGACAACGTCCAACGCGTGCGACACAGCGTAGCCGCGAATCGGGCCGAGCGCGAAATCGTCCGGATACCGGCCATCGACTGTTGTGATCCGCTCCGTAACGTCGTGCCCGTGATCGTCGACGACCCGCGCCGGCGCATGCGCGGCGCTCGCCTGGGACAGACGGAACGGTTTCGGCGGATCAACCATGCCCTCGTTCGGAAACACCTCGATGTCGCGGTCGTGCGTGACCGCGAGGAGCGCGAGCCGATCGACAAACAGCGTCTCTTCGAGCTCGTTTGTGACGCGAACCTCGTAGCGCCCGTTTTTCGCCTGCAGCTGGCCGTCGCGGATCCGCACGTATTCGACCGGGTCCGGACGATTTCGCACGCCCGGCGCCTCCCAGTACCCCATCTCGCCGGCGCCGAGGAAATCCGTTACGAACTCGAACTGCCGGCCGTTCCACGTGTACAGGAACGGACATGAAGACGGCTTCCGATTGAGCTCCTCGACGACGAGCGGAGATGCCAGTCCGGCCGCTTCAGGCGCGGCTGTTTCCGCCTGAAGAATTCCGGATGGCCACAGCACGCGCACAACGTCCGCACCGGGCCGGGTTCCGAGGCCGAACAGGAGATCAACCGGAGCCGCGAGCGGTGTCGACGCTGCCGTTTCGAGCCGCTGGCGCAGGCTGCCGGCGCGGAGATCGATTTTTGCGCCCGCGCCCGAGCGGTTGCTCACGCGACCTGTCAGTCGGACGTGCAGCGACTTGTTCCGGTTGCCGCCATCATTTCGCCAGACCGCAAGGCCGCTTCCGTCATCCTCAATCAGATCGAGATCGCCGTCCCCGTCGAGATCGGCGGCAGCGAGCGCGCGCGCCGAGACCACTCGCGCTGCGGGCCGGCTCGGGCCCGCCCGCGGAAATGCCCGGGTCGTCACGTCATTCCACTCACCCGACACATTGCGGAGGAGGTGCGGACCTTCGGCCGACCACGTGAGCAGGTCGAGCAGTCCGTCATTGTCGTAATCGAGAAAGTGCGCTGCCGCCGCGCCGGCGGTTGCCGGCGGCGCCTGCACGAGCGCAAAACGGCCCGGGCCGTCGCTGACGGCGAACACGCCAGGCGCCCCGGCGCGGCCAAAAAAGAAATCGGGCAGTTCATCCTTGTTGAAATCGGCGGCGGCGACGCTGATCATGCCGTCGACCCGCAATCCCGCCTTGGCCGCATCGTCGCGAAACGTGCCGTCCCGCAGGTTCGTGAACAGCGCCGGTGCGGCATCGTGCGACGCGATGAACAGGTCGACATCGCGGCGGTTGTCGTAGTCCGTCGGCACGATCCCGATGGCGTGCCGAAGACCGGCAATCTGTGTCTTCGCAGTCACGTCCGTAAACCTGCCGTCGCCGTTGTTCTGAACGAGCAGGATTGGCGCACCGGGAAAATCGTCCGGAAAGGTCAGCGTGCGCTCGGCAGCACCGGTACGAGCGCCGTTCAGATCGGCCAGGCCGGCAATGACGATGTCGAGATCACCGTCATGATCGAAGTCGACGAACGCCGCAGAGACAGAGAGAAACGGGTACGCGGGCAATCCGCTCTGCACCGTGGCATCGGAAAACCTGCCGTTCCCGTCGTTGTGCACGAGAACATTGCCGCCGTAACGGATCACGAGCACGTCGGGGAGCCCGTCGTTGTCGTAATCGCCGGCGACGCACCCAATCCCTCCGGACGGCAGAATCCGGGCCAGCCCTGACTCGCCCGTCAGGTCCGCATACGTTCCGCGATCATTGCGCAGGAGCCGGGCGCGTCCTGGTCCGATTGCGAACAGGTCGAGATCGCCATCGCGATCGAAATCGATCGGCGCGATGCCGCCGCCGAGCGCGTCGACAATGGCGCGGCCGCCGTCCGCGAGATCGCCCGCGCTGAAGCGCCGGCCGAATGGCGAGTCGACCGCTGGAGCGGGCGACACTGTGGGCGGCAACGTGATCGGGCTCGGCACAAGCGTGACATCCGGCACCGCGGGATTCGTCAGGTCGCGCTCCGCTCCTGTGGAAGCCATCGCTTCGGCGTAGCGGCCCTGCTCCAGATAACTGGTCGAGAAGATCGTCCCGTACCCACCGGTCCGCAGCGCCTGAGAGTGCTCCATCGCTTTGCGGCCCTCGTCCCGCTGACCGGCCCGGGTCAGGGTGAGACCAAGGTTGTAGGCAGCGGTGACGTTGTACGGTTCCTCGGCGAGCGCGGCGCGGAACGCCGACAGGGCGTCCTCGTAGCGCTGCTGCTGCAGGTAGATCTGTCCGAGATTGACGTGCGTGCCGACGTCGCGCGAATCGATCTGACGGACCCGTTCGAACGCTTGGCGGGCCGCGTCGGTGCGGCCCTGCGCCCGGGCGATAAGACCGAGCAGGTACTGCGGCCGCGGATCGCGCGGCAGCAGGCGCGCGGCCTCTTCGGCTTCGCGCTGCGCGCTGTCGTGATCGAGCGCGTAGAGCAAGGCGATGCTCAGGTTGACGCGGGCGAGCGCCAGCGCTGGACTCAGTCGAAGCGCGTCGCGGAACGCCGCGGCGGCGCCGGTGTAGTCGAACTGCTCGAGCAGCGCGACGCCCCGGTTGTTGGCGCGGTAGGCATCGTCTGATATCTGCGCCTGCAGCTGTGCCCGGCCGATCGCGTCTTCCGTGCGGACGTTTCGGAACAGCGGCGCGACGCCGGCCGTCACAACAGCAGCGAGAATCGTGATCAGCAGCCAGAAGCGCTTCATGAAGAAAATCGTATCAGTGCCTTTTCGTACCGCACATCATAGACTCTTGTAGCGTCCGGCTTCAGCCGAACCTGGAGAAGTCCGGCTGAAGGCGGACACGACCGAGGCGGTTTGAAACGTGATTCCGCATCCACCCTCGCCCGAGCCCATGGTAGTGTCCGGCTTCAGCCGGACGATCTCGCGCTTGCGCGGGACCATCGACAGTCCGCCTAAAGGCGGACACTCCCGGAGATGTTTACCCGCGCTCATCGCACTCTGCCTTTCGCTGAGCGCGATCGGCGCGGCCGGGCAGCCGCAATTTCCTCCTGCCGCGCAGATCGCTGAAATCCGCGCCTACATCAAGCAAGGCTGGCACACGCTGACGCGCTCGGCTCGCGATCTGCCGAAGGCTGCCCCTGACCCGAAGTTCCGGCGCGCGCCGGACGAGCCGTCGCCGGTGTACCTCGCCGCCGATGAAAGCCGCGCCGAAATCGAACAGCGGCTGCGGGCCGTTTTGTCACCCGACGATCTCCAGCGAATCGAGCTGCGCACGCTGCCGCCGGGCCCTGAGCAGATCCGCGAGCACGGGCTGCTGTACGTGCCGCACCCATACGTCGTCCCCGGCGGCCGCTTCAACGAGATGTACGGTTGGGACAGTTACTTCATTCAACTCGGGCTGCTCCGCGACGGCGAGCTGGAGCTCGCGCGGAACATGACCGACAACTTTCTCTACGAGATCGCCCACTACGGCATGATTCTGAACGCGAACCGCACCTACTTTCTGACGCGCTCGCAACCGCCGTTCCTCACCGAGATGATCCTCGGCGTCTACGAGAAGACGCACGATCGCGCCTGGCTGCGCGGGACGCTGCCGGCAATCGAGCGGTACTACAGGTTCTGGACGACCCCGCCGCACCTCATCGAGTCGATCGGCCTCTCACGCTACTTCGATCTGGGCGACGGCCCCGCGCCCGAGGCGCTCTCCGACGAGCGCGACGCGCAGGGCCGGACGCACTACGACCGTGTTCGCGAGTACTACCGCACCCACCAGATTGACGATTACGACGTCGCGCAGTTTTACGATCGCGCCAACGATCGCCTGACCGATCGTTTCTACAAGGCCGATCGATCGATGCGCGAGTCCGGATTCGATCCGTCGAACCGGTACGGACCGTTCAGCGCCGCGATCATCGACTACGCACCGGTCTGTCTCAATGTGCTGCTGTACCGGATGGAACAGGACGCGGCCCGCATTCACGTCCTGCTCGGCGAGTCGTCGGCCGCGGCTGCGTGGCAGGCACGCGCGCGCCGCCGCCGGCAGCTGGTGAATCGCTATCTCTGGGATCCGGGCGCCGGGCTCTATTTCGATTACAACTTCGAGACCGGACGGCGGCGTCCCTACCCGTTCGCGACGACCTTTTATCCCCTGTGGGCGGGCCTCTCATCGCCCGCGCAGGCCCGCCGCGTCGTGGCGAACCTGCCGCGATTCGAGGCACCCGGCGGAATCCTCACGAGCACCGAGACGAGCGGGAGCCAGTGGGACGCGCCGTTCGGCTGGGCGCCACTTCAGATCATTGCCGTGGAAGGGCTGCGGCGGTACGGGTATCGGACACCTGCCGATCGGATTGCCCGCAAGTTCGTGTCGCTGGTCGTGGAGGACTTCGGCGCGCACGGAGTGATTGTCGAGAAGTACGACGTGCAGCGCCGGTCATCCGACCTCGCGGCCGGTCTCAGGTTCGGCTACACCTCGAACGAAGTCGGGTTCGGATGGACGAATGCGGCCGTTGTCGAATTGCTGGCGGGGCTCGAGCGGCGGCGCGCCGTGGCGAGCAACTGGGAAGGCCAGCCGCTGGCGGCCGTCGCCGTTCAGTAAAGCGGGCAATGGCGGGTCCGGCGAAGCCGGACACTGCCGATGTCTCTACGACCTGAATTGAACCTCCGCGTCCTCCGCGTCTTTCGTGGTCAAAAGATGTACTTGACCGCAAACTGGAAATTCCGCATCGGATCGGTACTGCCGTACGCCGTCGACGTGATCCGGCCGGCGTTCGCGTTGAGATTGCCGGGTACGCCGATCTCGGAATCAGGATTTCCCAGGTTCGTGTGGTTGAAGATGTTCACCGATTCCACGCGCCCTTCGAGGAGGCGACTACCGCCGATGGCGAAGCGCTTGAGCAGGGCGAAATCCGTCCTCCAGTACCCAGGTCCGCGCAGATAGTTGCGCGGCAGGTTGCCGAAGGTGCCGGGTGCCGGCCGCGCGAACGCGCTGTTGGACGCTCCGATTGGCGCGGCATTGAACCATTGTTCTTTCGTCTTCGGTCCGCTGGGGTCGCCGACCAGGTCCGGCCGATTCGGGCCGACGTCGCGATCGGCGGCGCCGTCCCGATAGGTGACGTTGAACGGCAGCCCGCTTTGAATGATGGTCGTCTGGTTGAGCGACCAGCCGCCCAGCCAGGCGTCGTTCCTGCGGAACGGCAGCTCGTACGTGGTGGCGATGCTGAAATTGTGCTTGCGATCCCAGTCCGCCGGACTGTATTCGAGGTCCGGCGTGTAGAAGAACTGGTCGCCGCCGTGCATCCGTTGCCGCTGCAGCGTGTACTGCGTGAAGACAGAATAGCCGGCGGCGAAGCGCTTCGTCAGCTTCGTCTGCAGCGAGTCGTACCGGTTCGTCGCGCAGTTACAGTAGACGTCGAAGTCCTGCGTCCAGCCGTACTGGTTGAAGAACGGCCGCCGGTTGTTGCGCGGCACGCTCGGATATCCGCTGAGCGCTGGCTGGTTCCCGTTCACGCCGGGACCGTCGCCCACGAACACCCGGGCCCCGTGGTTCCCGACATAGCCGGCTTCGACCGAAACCGACTGCGTCAACTCGCGCTGCACGGTGACGTTGTAAGCGTCGACGGTCGGGGGCCGTTGCGTCTCTGGCAGCACGCGGGTGAAAATTCCGTTGGGCACGCGGAAGCGCCCGTTTGCGGGAACGTCCGGAAACGTCGGTGCCGGCGGCCCCTGACTGAGGTTGAACACCGACTCGAAATTCGACGGCGCGTTCAGGTTCTGCGCCGCGAGCACCGGCAGGTTCTGGGTCACGGTGTGGCCGAACAGCGACCCGAACACGCCGATGTCGTAGCTGCGGCCGTAGCCGGCGCGCAGCACGGTCTTCTCGTTCAGCTGATACGTGCCGCCGACGCGCGGCGCCCAGTTGGCGTGGTTCTTCACGCCGCCGTTCAGCGGAATGCCGCCGACGCCGGCCACCGCGATTTCGGGAGACGGCACCGCAAACGCGCCGTCGCTCACGCTGGCGAGGAGGAATCCGCCCTTGCCGGCGTCGCTCACGGTCTGCGGGTTGATGAAGTCGAGGCGCAGGCCATAGTTGAGCGTCAGCTTCGACGTGGCGTGCCAGGTGTCCTGAACGTAATAGAAGTGACGCCACTGCCGCTCCGCCGCATCGGTGAACGGGCTCACGTACCGGCGGAAGGCGGTAACGTCGCCGAGCAGGAACGTGGCCAGCGCCAGGCCGCCGCCGGCGGGCCCGATCGTGCGGGTGGCGCTGAAGGTCAGCTCGCCGGAGCGGTGCTGGTCGCTCGGCACGCGCAGGTTCCAGGCGCGGCGGATGTCGACGCCGAACTTCACTGTGTGGTCTGCCATCAGCCTGGTGACGTTGGTGACGAACTGCGCCTGCTTCTCGTCTTCGTTCAGCGGACAGTTGCAGCGGTTCACGCCCAGCCCTGAGCCGAACCTGAATCGCCGGTTGTCGCTGTCTTCACCGACGAACCCGCCGAAGAGGCCGGACGTAAAACCGGTATCGAGATTGAGACCGGGAATACCAGCATCCCTCGCCGGCGTCGTCCCGAAGTCGAACGGGAGCACGTCAACCTTGTACTTGAAGAACCCGAAGCGGAAGTCGAGCGTCATGTTCGAGCCGATACTCCGGTCGAAGCCGGCGGCCACGCTCTGATTGCGGACCTTCGACGTGCCTCCGAGCGACACGATCTCCTGGCCGCCGCCCTGTCCGAATCCGGTGGGGCCGTCACGCGTGTAATCGGCGAAGCTGTAGCGGCCGAACGCGTTCAGCTGGTTGCTGATGCGCGTGTCTACGCGGACGTCGAAGGTGTCGTTGTCGAACACCTCACTGCCCGATACCGCGTAGTTTTCGCGCGTGCCGTTCTCGATGCCGGTGCGGTTCGGCAGCGGGAGCAGTTTCAATAATGCTTGCGTCTGCGGCGATAGGCGCGCGGCCGGGATGACGTTGCCAGGGAACTGCGTGCGCTGCGCCGGCGCCCCGGTCAGCGGGTCGTAGATGTTGGCGCCGTACGCACTCAGGTCGCCGCGCCGCGCCGCCTCGGTCGGCACGGTCAGGATGCGAGAGCCGCCGACGTTGCTGCGCGTGCCCTGGTAGTCGCCGAAGAAAAAGGCGCGGTCCCGCCGCAGCGGACCACCGAACGACCCGCCGAACTGGTTGCGCTTGGTGTCGGGAATCAACTTGCCCGTGATCGGATCGGGCTGCGTCTGCGTGAACGGGTTGGCCGACTGCGTTTTGTCGGTCTGGTTGAACTCGAACAGTGTGCCGTGCAGGCTGTTGGTCCCCGACTTCGTCTGCACCGACACCACGCCCGCCGTCGCCTGGCCGAATTCGGCGTCGTAATTCTGCGACGTGATCTTGGTCTCGGCGATGGCATCGAAGTTGGGATTGACCACGATGATCCCGAGGATCGGATCCCGGTTTTCGGTGCCGTCGAGCTGATAACCCGTCCCGCTGAAGTGCTGCCCGTTCACCATCGTCTGCGTCGAGCCCTGCGGGTTCTCGCTCGCCGCGTGCTGCCACTGCAGCTGCTGGGTGCCAGGAGTCAGCAGGATGAACTTGGTGAAGTTGCGATCGAGCACCGGCAGGTCGGTGATCTGTTGCGCATCGAATGACGAAGCGACGTCGGCGCGGTCGGTCTTGAGCACCGGCGAGAAGCCGGTGACGGTCACGTTTTCGCTGACTTCGCCAATCGCCATTCTGATGTCGAGCGTCGTCTGGGTGTCGACGTTGACGCGGATGTCGGAAAACACGGCGGTCTTGAAGCCCGCCAGTTCCGCTTTCACCTCGTAGACGCCGGGCAGCAGCCGTTCCTTCACGTACCGTCCTGACTCGTTGGTGACGACGGTGTCGGACGTCTGTCGACCGACGCTCGTAATCGTGACCGTCGCGCCGGGCACGATGCCGCCGCTCGAATCGCTGACGATCCCGGCGATGCTGCCGTACACCGCCTGCGCGGCCGCAGGTGCCGGGCTCCATCCCGCCGCGAGCAGCAGCGACACGATGGCCAACGGGATTTTCAGAACGCGGGCGGTCGAGGGCGAATCCGATATCAGCGGCATGCGCGCTCCTCGATTGAAGTTAGAAAAC
>JBKPAI010000050.1:0-18097 GCA_046726355.1 Acidobacteriota bacterium
GCCGCCTTGAAAGCTGGCATCCGGTTGCAATTCGAAGAAGACGCCGTACTCGTTGTAGTCGCCGCTCAGCGGCAACTGGCTGGTGAACCCTGCCGCCGCGACGCCTGGCACCTCCCGTACCGCGTCGAGTGCCTGCGTGAAAAACCGGTGCGTGGCGTCCTTGTCGAAGCGCCGGCCCGACGTGCGGACTTCCATCGTGAGCAGGTGCGCAGCATCGAAGCCCGGAGAGATCGCGAATAGATGCGGGAGGCTGCGCACCAGCAAGCCGGCACTCACGAGCAGCATGAAGGCGAGCGCCACCTCGGCCACCACCAGGGTCCGCCGTACGAACCGAGGGTGCTGATCGCGACGGGCTTGACATGTCGCACGATATATCTTACAACGTTGCGTAAGACATAGCGGGGACATCTCATGAGCAGACGCGACGACGACTGGGGTTTCGGGGAGTTCTTCCGGGCCAAATTCGGTCCCGGCGACTGGGGCGCGCAGTGGCGGGCGTGGAGCGGCGGCCGAAGGCGCAGAGGCCAGATTTTCGAATCGGGTGACATGAAATTCGTGATTCTCCGGCTGTTGAAGGAACAGCCCCGGCACGGTTACGAGATCATCAAAGCCCTCGAAGAGAAGATGTGGGGCTGCTACACCCCATCCGCAGGGACGATCTACCCCACCCTGCAACTGCTCGAGGACCAGGGCTACGTTCGTGCCGTGGAGACCGAGGGCAAGCGCGTGTATCACATCACCCCGGACGGCGAACGCTTTCTGACAGAACACCGCGACGTGCTGGAGGATATTTTCCAACGCGTTCGCGAAACGGTGCGCGATTTCGCGGGCGGGCCGATGGGCGAGCTCAATGGCGCGTTCGCACGGCTGGCGACTTCGATTTACAAGCGCGCGTGGCGGAAAGGCCCGGAGCATCCCGCGATTCTCCGCGTCACCGAGATTCTGCGAAAGGCGACCGACGACATCGAGCAGGCGTGGGAGGCACCGAATCCGGAGCCGCAGATCAGGGTCTGAACGGAAATCCCCGTGTTTTTGGCGCCCCATGCTGAAACGCACGAAAACGCAGAACGCGCAGAGACCGCAGAGTTTTCTTGAAGGTCTGCGATCTCAGCGGGTTGTGCGTTCAACGTCGGGTTTTCAAGCCAGGCCACCAGGTAGTCGGACACCGTCCGAGTCACCAGCTGAATCGCACCGTGATCTGCGCAAACCGCGAATAGTTCGCCTGCGTCGTCACCTGCCCGAAGTTCGCGTTCCCGAAGCTCGCGCTCGCCATGCGCGTGTACCACGGCGTGTTGAACAGGTTGATCACCTCGACCCGGAGCGTCGCCTTGGTCGTGCGGCTGGTCGCAAAATCCTTGTTGACAGCAAGATCGACGCTCTTCCGCGCGGGCGAGCGGACGCCCGCCAGGATAAACGGCGCGTCGCCCAGCGTGAATGCCGGCGCGAGCGAGAAGGCGGCCGGATTGAGATAGAGGTTGTCGGCCGGATTGTTCCGAAGCCGCTGCGTGATGTCGCCGGGCACAAGCGGATCCACGCCGGCCACGAGATTCGGCCGCTGTCCCGCGCCGTTCAGGTTGGTCGTGTTGGGCGCCTGCGTCACCGGAATCGGAAATCCGCTCTGCACCATGGCCACGAGCGCGACCGTCCATCCACCCGCGACACGGGACAGCCATCCCTCACTGGCGAAGCGTCGCCCCGGACCGAACGGCAGCTCGATAACGGGTGCGACGACGATCTTGTGCGGCATGTCGTTGAGGCTCGGGCCGAAGTCGACATCGGGATCGTAGCTGGCCGACCCGGGAATGTAGTTGTAGTTGTCGACAATCCCGGGCGCGGCGGCAAAGGCCAGGTAATTCCCGGATCCAAACTGACCGATCTGGTTGTCCTTCAACGTGCTGTACGTGTAGCTGAAGTTTCCGCCCCAGCCGGCCGTCACCCGCTTGCGCAGCTGAATCACCGCCGCGTTGTAGTGCGAGTGCGCACCTGGGCTCGTCATCGCCACCGCATTCAGGCCGTACTGCGGATACGGCACCAGCAACGAGTTCAGCTGCACTGTCGCCTGCGTCGCAAGCGTCCCCGCGCCGGCCACGCCGAAGAAGGGATTCGGCACGAGAGCGGTGAGCGCGCGCCCGAGCGAGAGGTACTCGACCGGAAGCTGATTGAGGTTGACGGCGCTGTAGAAGTTGAGGTGATCACCACGCGAGCCCACATAGCCGACGCCGACGCTCATATTTCCCGGCAGCTCGCGTTGCAGGTCGACTGAGTACTGCTGCACCCGCGGCGCCGTGCCGCTGGGATCGAAGAAGCTGACGCCGCTGCTGACGCCGGACGCGAGACCGAGCGTATTGCCCGTGGGCTGAAGCAGCCCGTCCGGAAACGGGTTGTCGATCGACGTGATCGGAATATTGTTGTTCTGGGTGAGCGTCGTCGTCTGCGAATAGCCCGTCGACGTGACCGCGCTGTAGTTCCAGGGCGCCCAGAACATCCCGTATCCGCCGCGCAGCACGGTATCCTCGTCGAACTTGAACACGGCGCCGGCCCGCGGCGACGGCTTGATCGCGGGCGGATCGCCCTGATGCGCCGGGGCCCCGTTCACGCCTGCGTAGATCAATCCGCCTTTCACCTGGCGAGCCTGCGGATGCAGCGGATCGAGTCCGGCCGGAATGGTGACGTTCAGCGGGTTGACGGTGGCCGTATCGAAGCCGACGGCGAGCTGGTTCTCGCGCTCGGCCAGTCCGGTCTCGTGCTCCAGACGCAGCCCGTAGTTGACGGTCAGGCGGCCGGTCACGCGAAAGTCGTCCTGGACGTAGGCGCTCGCGTAGTTGACGTAGTCGTCGATTTCCGGGTTGAGCGGAATCGATCCGGTTGCCGGATACCCGAGCAGCAGATCGGCGATCGCGTTGCGCGACGTGCTCGCCGGAGAGGTCGCGTTGGATCCCGTGAATTGTCCTGTGAACGTGAAGGTGCCCGCCGAGTTGCCGTAGGTTTTGGATTTGACGCCGAGTACGCGGTAGTCGGCGCCGATTTTGAAACTGTGCGCGCCGGCGAGCCGGGTCAGCGTGCCGTTCGCGCCCTGCGAATAGAAGCGGGTCTTGCCCTGCCCGGTGAAGCTCGTGCCCTGGTAACCGGTCAGCGTCATCGCGGGAAACCGCTGCACCGGAATGGCATCTGCGAAGACCGGGTTGAAGCCGAGCGTGTGCGCATCGAAAGGATACAGCAGCGGCGTGATGTCCTCGAACGTGTTCCGGCCGTAGCGCAGGGTCAGGACGGTTGACGAGTTGATGACGTACGTGTTGTTGAGGACCGTGACATGAACGGGCCGATTGTTCTGTCCTCCCTGCGCGAACGGCGCGTCGGGGAAGAAGCTGATCGCCGGCTCCTCCGTGTACTGGTAAAGATAGACACCGCTCAGCGCCACCTTCTCGTTGAAATGATGGTCGATCTTCCCGCTCACCTGCTGGCCCAGATTGTTCGGCGTGCTGTCAGCGACGTAGTTCGGGCTGCCGTTGTCGACGTTCGTATTGCCGCTGTTCGGCAGCGGCAGGTACTTCACGATATTGGCGCCTACGGGATTGATCCGGTTGGCAGGGATCCGGTTGCCGGGAAATGGTTGCCGCGCGCCGGTCACGGGATCGGTCGTCAGCGGGTCATAGATAGTGACGGGCCGGCCGCTCGAATCGAACAGCCCGGAAAAATCGCCTGTCCGTTCCGCAGCCGTCGGCACGTGCAGGTTGCCGTTCTGTGTCAGCCCGTCGCGATAACCTTCGGCCGCCGCCCAGAAGAACGTCCTGCTCCTGACGATCGGGCCGCCGACGCCGCCGCCCGCGTTGCGCCAGAACTGGTGCGGGTCGGGACGGTTCTGCAGCCTGAGAAAGAAGTTCTGTCCGATCAACCCGCTCGGCCGCGCCAGGAAAAACGCGGCGCCCTGAAGCCGGTTCGTCCCCGACTTCGCCGTCGCATTGAACATGCCGCCGCCGGTGCGCCCCATTTCCGCGTCATAGGTGTGCACCTGCACTTTGAGGTCTTCCAGCGCCTCGATGCTGGGGCTCGCCGACGCGCGATTCTGCAGGTCGGTAATAGGAAATCCATCGAGCAGATAGTTGTTGCCGACCGAAATGCCGCCGCCGAGCGCGAGGCGTGAGGCTTCGGTCTGGTCCTGCATGCGGTTCATATGCGGATTGCCGGTGTAGGTGACCGTCGGCACGGTGTTGCTGACGAGAAACACCATTCGGCTGATTGACGGCAGCGTTTCCAGCGTCGCCCGGTCGAGCACATCGCCGGTCGATGCGTTCGAGGTTTCGATGAGCGGCGCCTCGGCGACGACGGTAATCCGCTCTTCGACGGCGCCGATTTCGAGCACGATATCGAGCGTCAGGAACTGCTGCGTCCCGATCCGCACGTCCTGCCGCTCGAACGTCTTGAATCCGGCGACCGAGGCACGGACAGTGTAGGTTCCAGGCGGAACTCCCGGAAACGAGTACTCGCCGGCGGTGTTGCTGACGGTGTCGCGGGAAACATTCGTGTCCTGATTGATCAGGGCCACGCTCGCCCCGGGAACGATCCCTTCAGGATCCTTGACGGTCCCTCGCAGGCCACCCTGGAAGGACTGGCCCGCGGCGTCAGCGGACGTCGCCGAGACAACCATGATCATCGCGAGAACGAACCGCACGGCTGTCCTCCTTGAGAGCTTACGTTCTGGTAGTGTCCGCCTTCAGGCGGACGTCGCCCGGTCCGGCTAAAGCCGGACACTACCGGCGGCCGGTCGCGGGCGCCGGCAGGCCGTGGTTCGCCACCTCGATCATCGCGTCCGCGAACGTGTCGATCTCCTCGATGGTCGTGTACACGTTGGGCGTCACCCGCAGGCCAGAGTAATCGAAGACCTGGCCGGGCGGCTCGCCTCCGATCACCGCGTTGACGACGATGCGGTATTTGTCCATCAGGTGCTGCGACAGCAGGCGTGGATCGATCCCGTCGATCGACACCATGGCGACGCCCCACGTCTGTCCCGGTTCGAGGCTTGAGAGCACTTTGATCTTTGGATGGTCCTTGACCTTGTTGGCCCAGCGCAGCGTCAGATAGCGAAGTCGCGCGGCCTTGCGCTCGGCGCCAATCGCCTGATGAAACGCGAGCGCTTCGGCGACGGCGGCACGGAGCGCTTCGGGGTGTGTACCGATCGCCTCGAACTTGGTGATGTCGTTCGCCTGTCGGTCGGGCACCGCCTGCAGCGGCCATGTCTTCGCGATGTTCTCCTTGCGCACGTAGAGCAGGCCGTTGCCGAGCGGCGCCAGCAGCCATTTGTGCAGGCTGACACCGTAGTAGTCGCACTCCAGATCCCTGAGCTTGAACGGGAAATGCGCGAGCGCGTGCGCGCCGTCGACGATGGTGAGGATGCCTCGGGAGCGGGCGAGCCGCGCGAGCCGCTGGACCGGAAAGAGCTGACCCGTCAGGTTCGTGATGTGGCAGAAGTGCAGCACCCTGGTCTGCGGAGTGATCGCTCGCTCGAACCGTTGGTACAGATCGTCCCCGGTCGTCGGGACCGGGAACTGAATGCGGGTCACCTTGATCCGGTCGCGACGCACACGCTGGTCCCAGGTGGTCAGCATGCGCGGGTAATCCTGTTCGGTCGTCAGCACCTCGTCGCCCGGCTTCATGTCGAGGCCGTTCTGCGCGATCTGTAACGACTCGCTGGCGTTGCGGGTCAGTGCCAGCTCCGAAGAATCGCAGCCGAACTCCGCCGCCAGGCGACGGCGCACGGTGCCGATGTTGCGGCCAATCATGTTGTTGTATTGCACCGGCAGCATGTTGGCCATGTCCATGTAGCGCTTCACCGCTTCGTGCACCACACGCGGGCTCGGACAACTGTTCCCGTTATTGAGGTTCGTCAGCGTACGGTCGAGGGTGAACGCCTCCTGGATCTCGCGCCAGTAGAACTCGTCCTGTGCCACTTCGTCGGGCGTCCGATCGGCGACCGCAGCCGATGCCGCCGCCACCTGCTCAATCGTGTTGAAGCGTTTCGGCAGCAGGGCAGCAGTTCCGATCGCTCCGCCAGCGCGAAGAAAGTCTCGTCGGTTCCACATCGCCGGCCTCCTGTTCCACGATGTTTTTCACGACTGGGTCAGCCAGGAAGACACTACCACGGAGAACGCCGGAGCATTCCTACGCGAAAGGGAGATCGAGGAAGACGCATTACAGAGTTGGTCGGTTCTCCCCCCATCTTGAAAGCGTTTGACCCGGCTCATGGCGATCGCGCGAATGACACATCCGCAATCCGGCGTCCCTGCGGCAGGCCTACGCGGCGGAAAACCCCGATCGTGGCGCCCGGTACCCCTCCCGGTTCGATTGGCACACGTCTTGTCCTTCGTCGGCTTGCGTGGTCACTATCATTTTTCTTGGCGTCGTGCTCTACGTCGCGTATCGCGCGACAACGGGCGAGGAGCGTGCGCGGCTCGCGAACGCCGTGCTCGCACGGCTGCACGAAGCCAAGCAGGAGGCCGCTCGCCTCGCCGCGCAGGAACCGTTTCGCGAGGCGCTGCGCGCGCGGACGCCGCGCGCGCTGGTGACGCCGGCGCTCGCGGCTTTGAACGCGCTGGTGTTCCTGTTCATGCTTGCCGGCGCCGGCTCTCTCGGCGACCCTGAAACGCTCGTTCGCTGGGGCGGCAACTTCGGGCCGCGCACAACCAACGGGGAGTGGTGGCGGCTGGCCGCGACCGCGTTCATCCACTCGGGAGCGCTGGCGCTGCTCGTCAACATTGCCGGACTGATGCAGATCGGGCTCGTGGTGGAGCGCCTCGCCGGGCCGGCGGCCTTCGCGGTCACGTACCTCGCCGCCGCTGTGTGCGCGAGCCTGGTGAGCCTCTCAATCCATCCGGTGACCGTGAATGCCGGCGCGGCAGCGGCAATCTTCGCCAGCTACGGTCTGCTCCTCGCGTCGTATGTCTGGAGCGTGCGCCACCCTTCTGCGGTCACGATTCCACTCACGGCGCTGAAACGCCTTCTGCCGGGTACTGCCGTGTTCGTCCTGTATCAGCTTGTGGTCGCGGACGCGGACCGCACGCTCCACTTCACCGGACTTGCGGCAGGGCTCGTCAGCGGCATGGTGCTGACGAAGAACATCGGCGATCGGAAGCCCGCGCCCCGGCTGCTCGCCGCCGTGACGCTGGCCGCCGCAGTAGTCGTTGTGGCCTGCGCGGCGCCGTTGCGGGGGATGGCCGACGTCAGGCCCGAAATCGAGCGCCTCGCCGCGCTCGAAGACCGCACGGCGAGCGCGTACGCGTCTCAAGTCGAGCGGTTCAAGGACGGCCGGGTGAACGCGGAAAAGCTGGCGGCGGTGATCGACGGCACGATCACGCCAGAAATCCGTGCGGCCCAGACGCGTCTGAAGACATTGCGGAACGTGCCACGCGGGCAGCAGGCGATCGTGAGCCGCGCGGATGAATATCTGCGGCTGCGTGACGAGAGCTGGCGCCTTCGAGCCGAGGCGCTGCACAAGTCCAGTATGCCGACCCTGCGCAAGGCGGACAGAGCCGAGCGGGAATCGCTCGACGCCTTTCAGAAAATGCAGCTGTCCTCACAGTAGGAGCCTGTCCGACGTTTTGCACTGGCGCTGGGGCCCTCCAGCCTCCGCTCGTCCGCCAGTTTTGGGCGAGTTACGGCGGACCCGCCGTAGCCTTGGCGAAGGCGGGCACCCCAGCGCGAACGGACGCTGATACATCGCCTCCGATTCCCAGTCGCTCGGCTCAGTGTGACCGCGGGCGCTCCCACCCTCCCCACTTGACCCACTCGACCCACTCGACCCACTCGACCCCGTGCGATGATGCTCTGACATGCGCTTTGTCGAGCTTGCGCGGCGCAGGCCGTGGCTGACCGTCCTCGGCGGCGCTGCGATTCTGGGCTTCATCGCGCTCGCGCTCCTGCAGGCGCCCCCGGTGCGCGCCCGGATCCTCGCCTGGCTCGCTTCACGCCTCGAGCCTTCGGGCATCGTCCTGCGCGCGGATGACCTCGCGTACGACCTCTCGCGGCTCGCCATCCGGATTCGCGGCCTGACGCTCGCCACGCCGGCGGCGCCGGCCGAGCCCTTTCTGACCGCGAACGAAGTGCGTGCCGTGTTCGGCTGGAGTGTTCTCGCCGGAAAGATCGACGTCCGCGTTCTCGAACTGACACACCTGCGCGTGACGCTCGTTCGGACCGCCGACGGCACGACGAATTGGCCCTCGGAAGGTCGTGAACAGCCACCAGGTCGCCCGTCGTACGACCTCCACTTCGGCCGCGTGCGCGTCCCGGATCTCGACATCGTGTGGCGCGACGCGGTCGCCGGGCTGAACGCCGAGCTCCATGGCCTGTCGATCGATCTGACACCGGCCGGCAGCGATACCGCGGGACCTCTTCGGCTTGACGGGCCGGCCCGCGTGCGGTGGAACAACCGTGACGCCCGCATCAACTCGCTCCAGGCCCGGCTCTCCTGGAACAGCCGCGACCTGTCCATCGATGCGCTTGACCTCACGCTTGCCGAAGGTCGTCTCCGCCTGGATGGCCGTGTGCACGCGCTGACGGGAGATCCGCAGGTCGACCTGCGCGTCGTGGCCGATTCGGATCTCGCGGCGGTTGCGCCGTGGCTGTCACTCGAACGCCGGTTGACCGGCGCGGTCCACGTCGACGGGACCATCACTGGTTCGCCGTCCGCACTGAACGCTGTGGTCACGGCGAGGGGCCGCGATGTCGGATTCGATAATCTCGCCGGCATTCAGGTTGAGGCGTCCGGACGCGTCGCAGAGAACGTCGCCGACTTGACGTCGCTCACCACGCGATTCGCCGGCGGATCCGCAACCGGGCACGGCCGCGTCACCAGAGATGGCGGGGCTGGAGCGATCAGGGTCGAATGGCAGCAGCTCCAGACCGCGACGCTGCTTCGAAGCGTCGCGGGACCGGACCTGCGCGCGCAGCCTGCGACGGTAGCCAGCGGATGGCTCGATGCGCAATGGGATGCGCCGCGCCTGGAAACGCTGCGGGTTCGCAGCGAAAGCCGTTTCACTCCCGTCGAGACGAATACGGAAAGCGTCAAAGGGCGGCACGGACAGGCGCCGATCAGTCTTCCCCTCGACGGCTCGATGTCCGTCCACGTCGAGCGCCAGCGCCTCTCGCTGCGCGCCGACGCAGCCGCGATCGTCGACCGCTCGCAGGTCGGCGAACGCAGCGTCGATCGGCGCCCGCGGGCCGTAATCGAGGCCGAAAGCCGGCTCGATGCACGCGATCTCTTGCGCTCGTCCTTGCGCGGTGTTCTTCACGTGACGGCCCTGGACCTTCCCGGCATCGCCCGCTTTCTGACGCGGATCGGCATTGTCGACGCCGCGGCGTTGGCCGCCGGCGAAGCGCAGGGTGCTTTCGCCCTGGCCGGCACCATCGGCGATCCGCGGCTTGACGGCAGCGTGGACGCACGTGACCTCCGGTATGCCGCATTGAGTCCGGCGACGCTTCATGCGCGGGTTGCTGTCACCAGCACGGATGTGCGCCTGGAGGATGTTCGAGGCAGCTTGAGCGTAAACTCGGTCGAGGGCCGCCTGCGGCTGAATATCCCTTCAGGAAAAATCAGCGGACAGTTCAACGCCTCGCTGAACGGCGTCGGCGAGGTTGCACGCGCGCTGCAGCTTCCCGTGCCGATGGACGGATCGTTCGATGCACGAGCGATCGTTTCCGGCTCCATCGGATCGCCTCACATTGCCGCCGCGGTCGCTGCCAGCAAGCTCGCTGCTGCCGGCCAGCAGATCGACCGGCTCGACGCCGACATCCGACTCGACAACCGGGTTGTGGCGATCGATCGTCTGTGCCTGTCGGCGAACACCGACACAACCGCAGGTCTTGCAAACAGCGATGCCTGCCTCTTCGAAGCACGCGGTCGCGTCGATCTGGCGCGGCAGACCTACGCCGTGCACGCGGCGGCCGCCGGCCTCCCCGTCCGGCCAGTACCTGGCGTCGACAACAAGGTGCTCCTACCGCTCGCGACGACGCTCTCAGGTGAGGTCGACGGCGACGGCTCATTCACGAATCTCAGTGGCCGCGGCCGCCTGGCGCTGGCCGACACACGATGGGATGCGGTTGATGTCGGTCGAATCGAGGCCGACCTTGTCGCCGCCGGCCGCAGCGTGTCGGGAGACATGCGCGCGCCGGCGCTGGCGTTCACCGCAACAGGTGCGGTCGCGATCGATCGTGATGGCCCGGTCGCCATACAGGGCCGCTGGGACCCCGGAGACATTGCGGCGATCGCGCAGCGATTCGCCTGGTCGCCGCCGCTGCCCGTCTCCGGCTCCGCGTCGGTGGGCATCGAGGTGGCGGGGACGCGCGATCGGCCGCAGGATTTGCGAGTCACGGCCGATCTCGATCGGCTGACGCTCGATGTCGATACCCAGGCCGTGCAGCTCGAAGGGCCGACCCGCGTCGAATACGACGGCCGTGTCCTTCGCGTCCGCGATCTCCGATTGACGACCGGCGGCTCGATTCTGACGATCGCCGGGTCGCTCGGCGAGCCGGCATCACCCGGGCTGACGGGGACTCTTCGCGGCTCGCTGGCCGACCTGGCCTTCGTTCAGCGTTTCGCCCAATCCGCAACCCGCGACACGCAATCCGGAATCGGAATGGGCGCCACCGGCTCGATCGATTTCCGTGTCGACGCGGCTGGATCGCTCGAGCGTCCGGTCCTGTCAGGAACGCTTCGGGTCATGGACGGCCGGTTCCCGGTGACACCTCAGCACGACCTCAGCGGGGACGTCACAGCTCGATACGTGTCGGGCGTGCTGACAATCGAGCAGGTGCGCGCGGCATTCCAGGGCGCTACGCTCGACGCCTCCGGCCGGATTCCTGCCGACCTGTTTCGCGATCGGCTGCCGGTGCGATGGCGCGAAATCATCCCGCAGTCCGGCGGCGCCGCGGATTTGACGATGCGGATCGCTTCGGTGACGCCTGAGGTCGCCGCGCCGTTCCTCGCTCCGTCCACGCTCGAACAGCTTCAGGGCCACGTGGACGCATCGGTCTCGCTCCAGGCCGATCGCGCGGAACTTGATCGGGTGACGGGCACTGTGACGTTCGACCGGGCGGACCTGTCGGTCTCGGGCGTCTCTTTCGATCAGCAGCGGCCGACACGGCTGGTCGTGCGGAACGGACGCCTCGAGGTTGCCGACTGGGACTGGGGCCGCGGCGACAACCATGTCACTCTGAGCGGCGGGCTGATGCTCCAGGGCTCGCAAGCGGTCGACGTCACGGCGAAGAGCGCGCTCGATCTCCGGTTGCTCGGCGCGTTCACGGGCGTGGCGAGACCGGCCGGTCGCGCCGACGCACAAATCCGCATCGGCGGCATCGCAACCAATCCTTCCATCGACGGCTTCGTCACCTTCAGCAACGGCGAGCTTCGCGTCGCCGACCCGCGCCTCATCGTCTCCGATCTGGCCGGAACCGTCACGTTCGCCCGCGATACGATGAGGTTCGAACGGCTCTGGGCATCGGTCAACGGCGGCGGAACGGAGATCGCGGGCTCGCTTCGCCATCAGTGGCTCAAGCCGCTGGATGGCGCGATCACGCTGCACAGTCGTGATGTCGCGATCGAGATCGCCGGGCTCCGGGCCGAGGCCGACGCAGACCTCACCCTCACGCTCGAGCCGCGCGGTCCTCTTGTCTCGGGGACGGCAACCCTCGTGCGCAGTTCGTATCGTGAGCCGCTGTCGCTCACGGGAGGACTGCTGCAGGCCCTGCGCGCGTCATCGATGCCGGCTCCGGTCGACGTGGCCTCGCCGCTCGACAACGTCCGGCTCGATATCCGGGTCACGACGGGCGACGATCTGCTCGTCGACAACAACTACGCACGTCTGGCAGCGAGCGCGGATCTTCGCGTCGGCGGCACGGCTACGCAACCCGTGCCGATTGGTCACGTGGCTCTCGTGGAGGGCGGCACAATCTTCCTTGGCGGCAACCGGTATCGGATCGACGGCCAGGGCTCTATTGATTTCACCAACCCGGCGATCATCGAGCCGGATCTCGATCTGCGGGCTGTCACGCAGGTAAACTCCACCGGCGAAACCGTCCAGATTGCACTGGAGCTGAAAGGAACGCCGGCCACGCTTCAGACAAGTCTGAGTTCGAGCACCCATCCGGCATGGTCGGAGAGCGACCTCGTCTCGCTGCTCGTGACCGGGCGCGGGGCGGGCGAGGTCGCAACCAGCAGCTACACCCCCGCCGAAGAGCTGCTCGGTTATCTTTCCGGGGAGCTGCTAGGCACCGCCGCTCGCGCAATCGGGCTCGACGTCGTCCGGATCGAGCGGGGCTCGCCAAACCTCCGCTTCGACGCGGGGCTGATCGCCAGCGAGACCGATCCCGCCGCGCGCCTGACGTTCGGCAAGAACATCGGATCGAGCACGCAGGTCGTCTTCTCCCAGAGTCTTCGTGAAAGCGGCGGCCTGACATGGATCGTCAGCTACGCGCCGCGCCCGCAGGCGGAATTGCGGGCGGTCGCGCTCGACAGCGGGGATCGCAGCTACGACTTCCGGCACGATGTCGTCTTCGGTCAACGGCGTGCGGCCCCGGCACGGGCACCCGCGTCGCAGTCGAGGGTAAGCGGCGTGAGAATCTCAGGCGCAGGCGCCGACGAGCAAGCCTTGCGCAAACTGCTGCGCCTGAACGCGGGCGACCGATTCAGCTTCTTCCGCTGGCAGGACGATCGCGATTGGCTCGAAGCCTTCTACCACGATCGCGATCGTGCCGAGGCGCGCGTGACGACGCAGCGAAGCGAGGCTGGTGCGACAATCGAGATCATCTACGACATCCGGCCCGGGCCGCGCACCACGGTCGTCATCGAGGGGTTCACGTTTTCTTCTCACGTCAACTCCGCGTTGAAGACCGCATGGACGCACGCGGTGATCGATGAGTTCCTGATTGACGAAGCCGAAGGCATCGTGGGCGGCGAGCTCGTGGATCGCGGGTACTTCCGCGCCTCCGTGGTGGCGGCGGTCAACGCTGGGCCCGATGCGAAAGAGCTGCGCGTCACTGTGGACCCCGGTCCGCCTACCCGCGATCGCCACATCGTCTTCGAGGGGAACCAGCATCTGTCGACCGAGCAACTGCACGGCGCGATTCGGGACCCGGAGCTGGCGCGCGCCGTCTGGCTGCACCCTGATCGCGTGCGCGACCGGCTGGTGGCGTTGTACCGAAGCGAAGGCTATCTGAATGCTGACGTCCGGCTGACCGAGGTCGCGCTGGAAGGAGCCGTCGCCACGCGCACGATCTCGATCAGCGAAGGCGAGCTGTTCCATCTGCGTCAGGTCCATGTCGACGGCGTCAACGCCCTGCCGGTCGCCGAGATCACGACCGCGTCGGCGCTCGCCGCGGGCGAAGTGTTTTCCCAGGGGCTCATCGAACGCGCGCGGCGCGCGATCGTCCAGACCTATCGGCAGCAAGGGTTCAACCGCATCGCGGTGACGCTGCGCACCGAAGCCGTTCCGGATCGGCCCGAAGTGGACGTGGCAGTGAGCGTGGAAGAAGGCGCGCAGCAGCGGGTGCGGGACATCGTGACGACCGGCCTCGTGCGCACGCGGCCGGCGCTCGTGGCCCGCGCCCTGCGACTGGACGTGGGGCAACCGGTAAGCTTGGAGGCCTGGTCGAGCGCGCGCCGCCGGCTCTACGAGACCGGCGCGTTTCGAAACGTGGAGATCGAGCCCGAGCCGATGGCGGCCGCGCCGGCGCCCTCGGGAGAGGAGCCGATCCGCGCGCGGGTCACGGTCGAAGAGTGGCCCCGTCTTCGCCTGCGTTACGGCCTGGAAGCGCAGGACAAGCAGTCGACCGGCGGCGATGCCACACGCGACGCGGCGCCCGAACCGGCGAGCGGCGGCGGCCGGACGGTCGACCTCGGATTCGCCAGCGACCTGACTGTCCGGAATCTGCTCGGCCGGACCGCGTCGGCGGGTATCGCCGGCCGCTATACCCGCGATTTCCGCGCCGCGCGCACCTACTTGACGGCACCGTCCCTGTTCAGGCTTCCGGTCACCTCGATCGTGTCGCTCTCCCGATCGCGCGAGCAGTTCGGCAACGCCGGAGACACGGCGGCCGTCAAGTACGTCAGCGACCTCACGACGCTCACGTTCGAACAGCGCGTTCGCCCGCTGCCGAAGCTGGAGGTCTCCTACCGCTACGGCTTCGAGCGCAATCACACCTTCGAGCCCAATCCGGATCCGCTCAACTTCTTCCCCTACGACGTGACCGTGAACGTGGCACGAGTCGCGACCGGGGCGTTGTTCGACACGCGGAACGATCTGGTCGACGCAACGCGCGGCTGGTTTCATTCTTCAGACCTCGAGTATGCCCCCCCCTCACTCGGATCGGACGTGCGGTTCGTCAGGTATCTGCTGCAGCAGCGCTACTATCGGACTATCGGCCCCGTCGTGCTTGCCGGCGCCGGACGCCTCGGGCTGGCGACGGCGTTCGGTCAAGAGCTGATCCCGAGCGCGCGCTTCTTTGCTGGCGGAGGAAACAGCGTCCGCGGCTACACCGAGGACGAGTTGAGCCCTCACAGCGTGCTGGGGTTCGCTATCGGTGGCGCAGGGCTCATCGTGCTCAACGGCGAGGCCCGGTTCCCGATTTTCAAGATGGTGCGCGGAGTCGGCTTCTTGGATGCCGGCCGTGCGTTCGATGAGGTGAAGGGAATCGCGTTGCGCGATTTGTCAGCGGGGACCGGCGTCGGACTGCGCGTGCAGACACCGGTCGTGCTCCTGCGCTTCGACGTCGGCTTCCCGCTTGATAGCTCGTTCGGTCCGCGGCGGGGACGGTGGTTTTTCTCAGTGGGACAGGCTTTTTGAATTAGGAATTTGGAATTTAGAATTGTTTGAAATGTGGATTGTTGACGCCGCGCTGGCAAACACAAAGGACACCAAGGAATCCTCGATAGTATCCACGACGATCAACGCAGAACCCGCAGAGCACGCAGAAAGAACGCCATAGTGTTCGTCCGCGGGTTCTGCGAGTTCCGCGTTGATTGTCGTGATTCGATCTTCATTTCGAAGGTTATTTTGCTCCCAACGTTCGCATGATCGACTGCACTTCCCCACGCTGCGGCGACTGCGGGGCCAGCCGCAGAAACGTATCGAAGTGCGACGCCATCAGATCGACCCGCTTGATTTTCGAGTAGGCGAGCCCGGCGTAATAATGCGCGTCCGCCCACGACGGGTCGAGCTCGGATGCCTTCTCGAATGCGGCGGAAGCGGCGGCCATGTCCTGGCGGACGCTCAGCGCCAGCCCCTGCTGGAGGTGCGCTTCCGGCACAGAATCCCCGCGCGCGACCGCTTGATTGGCTGCCTCGACCGCCTCGCCCGCATTCGACGCGAGCAACGCGAGGCCCGCCTGACCGATGCCGTGCCACGGATCGTCCTCACCGCGCGCCGCGAGCTGTTCGTAGGCCTGGCGCGCTTCGTCGCGGTGCCCGAGCTTCTGCTGGCTCTGCGCGATCAGAAAAGTGACTCGCGGGTCGTCCGCCGCTGCACCGGCGACCTGCTGATAACGGCCCGAGTCGTACAGCCTGCGCAGCTCGCCCAGGTCCTGCGCTGAAGCGGCGTGCGCAGACGCGATCGTCATGGCGGCGCCTGCCGCCGCGATCCATCGTGTCATGGTCTCCTCCGGTCAAACGCTGGCTGAACTTCAATGATAAGCCCGCGGCGCCTGGAATCAGCCATCGATCCGAGCTCATCCCCGGCGAGGGCAGGCAGATCTGCGCAAGTAATCCGTTCAGCGTCGCTTCCACGCGTGGAACACGGCGCGATCCTGCCGGTACTCGGCGGCAACGTTCTGCCCCTTCAGGCCGTGAAAGACTGCGCGGGCAGCGCGGTAGATGGCCGACCTCTGCGGCGACACGACGCGCACCCGTTCGAAGCCGACGCTGGCCAGCATGGCGCGCACGGCGGGAACGTTCGGGCCCCACCAGTTCGTCGGATCGCCCTTCAACTCGCGTCCCGGGTAGAACGCCATCGCCGGCCTGGAGAAGCCCACCAGATCCACAACCGTTTCGACGATCAGGAGATCGCGCGTCACAGAAGCGACGCGCTCGAGCGCGAGCAACGGATGCCGCAAGTGGTACAAGACGCCGAGGAACAGCACGACGTCGAAGGTCCCGATCCGCGCCGGGCAGAGGTCCATCACGTCGATGTCGACGTCTTCGACATGCGAGCCGAGCGCGGCCCGGGCCAGTTCGAACGGTTCCTTCCCGTTGGCAGTGCCCCATCCCACGCCATGCCAGGCGTAATGGTCGGTCGCGACAACCCGTGCCGCGCCGCGGCGCTCCGCCTCAAACGAGAAAAACCCGTCCCAGGCGCCGACATCGAGCACCGACCGGCCGGCCAGCGAGGGCGGAAAATCGAGGCGGGCGAGCCGAAGCGGCGTATCGTCCACCCCTCTGGTGACGACACCCTGGCCGAGATCGATCGTGTGATACCAGCGGAGCGCGTCGACTCTGGACCGGAGCTGCATCGCTTGTAGTGCAGGCCCTCCGCCTTCGCTGAAGCTACGGCGGACCACCGTAGCCTTGGCGAAGGTGGTCAGGCCTGCCGTCGGGCGCGGGCCTGCCGCCTCCGCGCGTGGCGCTGCTACGGCGCGCCGCGCCGAAGCGAAGGCGGGAAGGTCCGCACTCCACCGGAACGCCCTGACACTTTTGATGGCAACGGCCCATCAGATCAAGTACCCTGTTGACTCCTCCAGCTTAATGCGAAGGGTTCCGGGGCGCACAGACATGATGCAGGCCACGCGCTGTGGACGATTTCTGTTTGCCGTGTTCGTCGCGGCCGCGCTGATGCCGGCCCGCGGTCGCGCCGAGACAGTGCCCATCAACACCGAGCAGTCGACGCTGTCCGTGTTCGTGTACAAATCCGGCCTGTTTTCGGCCTTTGCCGACAACCACATCATCAAGGCGCCAATCGCCGCCGGGTCGCTGTCGGACCAGCCGCCGCTGGCCGTAGAGGTGACGGTCCGGGCCGCCGATCTGCGTGTCCTCGATCCGGGCCTTGCGGCCGATCGCCGCGCCGAGGTCCAGGCTCGGATGCTCAGCGCCGATGTTCTTGATGCCATGAAGTTTCCAGACATCACATTCACATCGACGGCGATCGAGCGGGCGGGTGATCTGCGCTGGAACGTTACCGGCCGGCTGACGATTCACGGGCAGTCACGCGCGATTGCCTTTCCGGTCGCCCTGGTTGACGGCCGCTACCGCGGCGAGGTGGCGATCAAGCAGCGCGACTTCGGCATCGAGCCGATCCGCATTGCCGCTGGTGCGGTGAAAGTCAAAGACGAGCTGAAGATACAGTTCGAGATCGCCCGCTGACGCGCGGCGCCGGCCCGGGTTCCGCCAGCACCACCCGGTCGAGGCGCAGCTCCCCCAGGGACCACGCCTGGAACGGACATCCTCTCGGCGTGTAGGGCGGCTCGGCGTCCGCGATCTCGGACACGTGTCCCAGCCCGGCCGTCTGCAGCTGTGCAAAGACCGGATCGAGGAACCGCTCCCGCGCCTCGCGCCGCGTCTCGATCGTGTTCCCGAACACGCGTACCCACGCCTCCACGAACGGTCCGATCAACCACGGCCACACTGTGCCCTGGTGGCACACGGCGTCGCGCGCCGCGGAATTGCCCTCGTAGCGCGCCGCGTAGCCCGGTTCTCCGGGGGCGAGGGATCGCAGCCCGGACGGCGTGAGAAGATGCCGCTCCACCGCCTCAACGACGCGCCGAGCCCGGTCCGTCTCGAGCAGTGTGAGCGGCAGTCCTCCCACCGCGAGAACCTGGTTCGGCCGGAAGCTGTTGTCGCGCGTTCCGGGAACATGATCGATATCGATCACGTCGGCAAGGCGACCGAGGCTCTCGCTCCAGAAACCGTCGTTGAACGCGGTCCTTCCGCGCTCGAACGGTTCCCGCCAGGCTGGGTCGAACGTCGACGCGGTCCACATCTTCAACGTCGTACGATCGTCAATATGCATGGTCATCGCTTCTCACCAGGACGCGGGGGGAAATCCCACAACAATAAGTTTCGCGCCGTCGGACGCACATCAGGAACACCGACACCTCAGCGGAGACAGGATTCTTCGTCCAGTCC
>JBKPAI010000051.1:0-77422 GCA_046726355.1 Acidobacteriota bacterium
GACGATCGAAGGGCACACGTGCAACATCGGGACGGCGGAGTACAACCTGGCGCTGGGCGACCGGCGGGCCAACGCGGTGAAGGAGTATCTGGTGAGCCGCGGGGTGGCGGCGGACCGGCTGCAGACGGTGAGCTACGGCGAGGAGCGGCCGAAGTACGACAACGCGCGCGAGGAGACGCGCCGCCTGAATCGGCGGGCCGCCCTGGTGGTGAACCTGCAACGCTGAATGGTTCGCCGGCCGATGCCTGTTCTATGATCGCGTTTCTGGCCTCGCGCCGGATCGATGTGGCCGAACGCGGCTGCGGCGCCGCCACATGCGACTCGCTGCTCGAAATTGACGACGGCTTCTTCGTCGGAACTCCTGATTCTGCCGATGCAGGATCTCTTCGGATGAGGACAATTGGACGTGGCGGCTGCCCTGGCCGCAGACGGTCTGCCGCGGCAGCCCAGGCGCGCGCTCGGCGTCAACAGGTTGTCGCGCTGGATGCGTCAGGACAAGCGCATCAGTGCGGAGACGTCATCGAGTCACGCGACGAGCGGAGCCAGCGCGGCCAGCACCGCGCCCTGCACGGTACGTAAACCCGCCGCGACATCGGCGCCGAGATGAACCCGTAGCGCACGGCGGTTCCGCTCCACGAGCACCTGGAAGTCTCCCCGGGCCTGGGCGGTTTTCACGACGCCGAACGTGTATTTCCGCCCGGGCACCGGCACGTCCGCGGTGTCGTCGCAGGTGAGCTGCAGGAACACGCCCGAGTTCGGGCCGCCCTTGTAGGCCTGGCCCGTCGAGTGCAGGAACCGCGGGCCGAATTCGAGGCAGGTCGCGACGCGCCTGGCGTCGCGTACGGTGTGCCGGATCGCCTGGAGGATCCGCTCGTGTTCTGGCGACATTTCGAGGTAGGCCAGCAGCGCAAAATAATCGCCCTCTTCGAGGCGATTCAGATGCGCCTGAAGGCAGGACGTGAGCGTTCGATTCACGCCGCCGGCCGTCGTCGCGAGCACCGCCGCGTTCTTCTCGTCGGTGAACAGCTTGATCCCGTCTCTCGAGAAGATCGGCGTCTCCACGGGAAGCGCTCCGGTCTTTTCGTACTCGGCGGTGAGCCTCCGCGTCGCGGTCTTGCTCGCTTCGACGTCGGGCTGGTCGAATGGATTGATCCCGAGGATGGCGCCGGCTGTGGCGGTCGCGATCTCCCAGCGGAAGAATTCCGCCCCCAGATCGTAGGGATCGTCCAGCGTGATGCGCACGATGGGGTGACCGGCCCGCGCCAGCGCGTCGACTGATGCGTCCTGTGCCGCATCGGGCGAGGATAGCAGGCGCAGATACACGAACAGGCGGTCGCGTCCATACCGGTCCGGACCGCCGAGTGTCTCGCGATCGATCGGAATCAGTCCTTTTCCCTCTTTGCCCGTCGATTCGGCGACGAGCTGTTCCAGCCACGCGCCGAGCGGCACGAGTCCCGGCGGCGCCACGATCGTCAACTTGTCCCGGCCGAATCGGGTCGCGGCCACGCCCAGAATCGTGCCGAGCACGACGCCAGGGTTCTCCTCGACCGGCACGGACGGCATGCAGGCGCAGACCATCTCCTCGGTCCGATCGAGGAACTTCACGACGTCGACACCCATCACTGCCGCGGGAACCAGGCCGAAGTCCGACAGCACCGAATAACGGCCGCCGATATTCGGCCATCC
Source organism: Acidobacteriota bacterium (assembly GCA_046726355.1). Taxonomy (GTDB): domain Bacteria; phylum Acidobacteriota; class Vicinamibacteria; order Vicinamibacterales; family CAVVIG01; genus QHWF01. Next base: position 1,687 of record JBKPAI010000051.1, read on the forward strand.
GAAGAAGACACGGCGGAATCCATCGCTCTCGGCCGCCTGCTGCATTTTCGAGCCGGGGTCGGTGATGGCGATGAAGCGGCGGCCGGCTTGCTCGGGTCCCACCAGTTGGGACACGCGATCGAAGAAGTATTGCTTGAAGATGTTCGGTTCGAGCGTCGAGCCCGACTTGCTCGAGACAATGAACAACGTGTTCTTCAGATCGATTTGGTTCTCGAAGGCTTTCACCTGGGCCGGGTCGGTCGAATCGAGCACGTGCACCGCCGGAAAGCCTTCGATTCTTCCGAACGTCGTCTTCAAGACTTCCGGGCCGAGACTGGATCCTCCCATGCCGAGGATCAGAACGTGAGCGAACCGGGCGCTGCTGGCGGCGTCCCTGATCGCGATGAGACGCTGAACGTGTGCGAGTTGATCGTTGGTGATGCCGAGCCAGCCGAGCCACTGCGCTTCGTCTCTGCCGCTCCATAGCGTCGCGTCGCAAGCCCACAGCCTCCTGACGTTGGCCTGCGCGCGCCATTCCGTCAGCGACTCACCGACCGCGGCGGCCAGGGGCTCGGGCAACGTGTACGACATGCGGTTGCGGGGCGCGGCTCCGCCCCGGAGACGCTGCGCGTCGACGGCTTTCAGCAGCTTCTCAAAAGCGGTGGAGAACAGCTGCGCGCCCTCTGCCAGCAGCATTTCCGTCACCTCGCTCATGGCGATGCCGGCGTCGTGCAGCGACGCCATGGTGTCGCGCGCCGACTCGAGGTCTTCGGTCAGACTGGCGCGCGGCCGTCCATGATCGCGAAAGGCAGCGAGCGTCGCAGGAGGGATGGTGTTGACGGTGTCGGGTCCGACCAGCTCCTCGACATAGACGACGTCGCGGTAGGCGGGATTTTTCGTACCGGTGCTGGCCCAGAGCAACCGCTGCGTCTGCGCGCCCCGATCCGCCAGCGCGCGCCACCGCGGGCCGGCGAAGAGCTCCTGGTACCGCTGATACGCGAGCTTGGCATTGGCGACCGCCACCCGGCCGGTCAAATCGTGCAGCGCACGCTGTTCGCGCGCATTCGTCGTCGCCGCGGCGCGCGCGGACACGAGGGCGTCGATCACGGTGTCGATCCGGCTCACGAAGAAGCTGGCAACGCTCGCGATCCGCGCCACGTCGCCGCCGAGGGCGGCACGCTGCTCCAGTCCGGCGAGGTACGCCTCGGCGACCTGCTCGTAGGCGTCGATCGCGAACAGCAGCGTCGCGTTCACGTTGATGCCTTCGCTGATCAGCTGCCGGACGGCGGCGATGCCCTGCGACGTCGCCGGAACCTTGATCATCAGGTTGTCGCGTCCCACCGCGCGCCACAGGCGCCGTGCTTCGTCGATCGTGCCGGCTATGTCGTAGGCGAGGAACGGCGACACTTCCAGGCTGACGTATCCGTCGCGTCTCGACGTCTCGTCGTACACGCTCCGCAGTTCGTCGGCCGCGTCCTGAATGTCGCGGACGGCGAGCATTTCGTACAGCGTCTTGGCGTCCTCCGCTCCGGTGTGGGCGGCGAGCAGATCGCGGTAATCGGAGCTCCCGGCGATGGCCTTTTCGAAAATGGCCGGATTGGACGTCACGCCGCGGACGCCGTCCTCGTTGATCAGCCGGCGCAGCTCGCCGCTGGTGATCAGGCTGCGGCGCACGTAATCGAGCCAGACGGACTGCCCGAATACTCGGAGCGCACGCACCGGGTTCTCGAGCGCGGTCATCTTGGCGAGCCGTCGGAGGTGGCGATCATCGCCCGAGAATCGGGCGTTCAGAAACGCCTCCACCAGCTCGCATGCGAGCTCGACGCCGACGACGCGGCCGCCGAGCACGAGCACGTTCATGTCGTCGTGCTCCACGCCCTGGTGTGCGGAGTACGTGTCATGGCAGAGGCCGGCGCGAATGCCTTGAATCCTGTTCGCCGCCATCGACGCGCCGACGCCGCTGCCGCACACGATGATGCCGCGCTCGACCCGATGCTCGCGCAGCGCCGCGCCGACCGCTTCCGCATAGTCCGGGTAGTCGACCGCCCGATCCTTGTCGAACGTGCCGACGTCGACGACCTCGCGCTGCCGTCCGCGGAGGAACGCGCGCACCGCCTCCTTCAGCTCAAAGCCGGCGTGATCCGAGCCGATTGCCACGCGCATGGGTCACCTCGCCCTTGTCGACCTGTTGTCTGGCGGCCAGGACGACGTTGTCGACCGTGAAACCGAACCTCTTCTGCAGCTCCAGCAGCGGCGCCGAGGCCCCGAACGTCTCCATGCCGAGACTGTGACCGTCAATGCCGACATACCGGGTCCATCCGAGCGTGGACGCCTTTTCGACTGAGACGCGCGCGGTGACCGCGGATGGCAGCACCTGCTCGCGGTATTCAGGATGATCGCGACAGTAGCGCTCGAACAGCTCCCACGACGGCATGCTGACGACCCGCGCCTTGATGCCCTCGGCGAGGAGGCGCTCGTGCGCCTCGACGCAGAGCGAGACCTCGCTGCCGGTGGCCAGCAGCAACACGTCCGGTCGATCGCCGGCATCGGTCAGCACGTACGCGCCGCGCGACACGCCCGCCGCCGACGCGTACTTCGTGCGGTCCAGCGTCGGCACCGCCTGCCGCGTCAGGATCAGCGCGACCGGCGCGTGGCGGAGCTGCATGATCAGGCGCCAGGCTTCGACCGTCTCGTTCGCGTCGGCCGGCCGCAGCGTGATGAGACCGGGGATCGCGCGCAGCGACGCGAGATGCTCCACCGGCTGGTGCGTCGGGCCATCCTCGCCGACGCCAATCGAATCGTGCGTGAAGACGTGGATGACCGGGATTTCCATCAGGGCGCTCAGGCGGATCGCCGCGCGCCCGTAGTCGCTGAAAATCAGGAATCCCGATCCGTACGGCCGGACCTTCGACAGCGACAGGCCGTTGAGAACCGCCGCCATCGCGTGTTCGCGAATGCCGAAGTGAAGATTGCGCCCGCCGGGACTGTCGGCGCTGAAGTCATCGGCGCCGTCGAACGTCAGGCGCGTCTTGCACGACGGGCCCAGGTCCGCCGACCCTCCGAGCAGCCATGGTACGTTCCTGCCGATCGCATTCAACGCCTGTCCGGATGCGTCGCGCGTCGCCATCCCCTTGCCGTCCGCCGGAAACGACGGCAATTCCCGGTCCCAGCCTGGCGGCAACTCGCGCCGCAGCATGCGGAATCCGCGATCCGCGAGATCGGGATAGGCGCGGCGGTACTCTTCGAAAGTCGCCCACCAGTCGCGATGCAGCGCCGCACCGCGCGCGCAGACGCCCGCCTCGAAATGAGCGCGCACCGCGTCGGGCACGAGGAACTTCGCGTCTTCCGGCCAGCCGTAATGCCGCTTGGCGAGCCTGATTTCCTCGGCGCCGAGCGGTTCGCCATGCGCCGCGCTGGTGTCCTGCTTGTTCGGCGCGCCGTAGGCGATGTGGCTGTCGACGATGATGAGGGTGGGCCGATCGGTCGTGTTCTTGAAGGTTCGGAACGCACGCTCGAGCATCGCGAGATCGTTCGCGTCGCCAACGCGCGTGACGTTCCAGCCGTAGCCGGCGAACCGCGTCGCCACATCGTCGCTGCAGGCCAGCGCCGTGTTTCCCTCGATCGTGATTCGATTGTTGTCGTAGATCCAGCACAGGTGCGAGAGCTTGAGGTGTCCGCCGAGCGACGCCGCCTCGGCGGTGATCCCTTCCATCATGCAGCCGTCGCCGCACAAGGCGTAGACGTCGTAGTCGAAGAGGTCGAATCCCGGACGATTGAAGTGGCTGGCCAGCCAGCGTTCGGCGATGGCCATGCCGACGCTCGTCGCCAGACCCTGCCCGAGCGGGCCGGTCGTCGTCTCGACGCCCGAGGTCCAGCGGTATTCCGGATGCCCGGGGCACTTGCTGTCGGTCTGGCGAAAACGCTCGATGTCCTGGAGGGTCACCGCCGGATCGCCGAGCGTTTCGTACTTCGGATTCACCGCCTTCATGCCGGTCAGGTGCAGCATCGAGTAGAGCAGCATCGACGCGTGGCCCACCGAGAGCACGAACCGATCGCGATTCGGCCAGATCGGGTGATTCGGATCGACGCGCAGGAAGCGTTGCCACAGACAGTAGACGACCGGCGCAAGCGCCATCGGCGTGCCGGGATGGCCCGAGTTGGCCGCCTGCACGGCGTCCATCGACAACGTTCGGATCGTGTTGACGCACAACTGATCGATGTCGACGCCGGGCGTGTCGACGCGGACGGTCGCATGTCGTAGGCTCGATTCGGTCGTCATCGGCTCAGCTCCGCCCCGATGCCGCGGCCGCCGGGCAGACGGCACGGGTGCCGCGCCATCGCTAGTAGGGCCACGTCCAGTTCACGAGTTCCGGGCGATCGGTGCCGTGCTCGTGCGCAAACCGCATGTTGTCGAGGATGGCGTTCTTCATCTCCTCTTTGAGGTGCGCGGCCCGTGTTCGCAGCTTCGGCACCCGCTCGATCACGTCGATGACCAGGTGGAAGCGGGACGTTTCGTTCAGCATCGCCAGTTCGAGCGGGGTGTTGATGTTTCCCTTTTCCTTGTAGCCGCGGACGTGCAGGTTCTCGTGGCCTTTGAACCGGTACGCGAGCCTGTGGATCAGCCACGGATATCCGTGAAAGTTGAAGACGACCGGTTTGTCCGACGTGAACACCCCGTCGAATTCACGCTCGGTCGAGCCGTGCGGATGTTCGGACGCCGGCTGCAGCTTGAACAGATCGACGACGTTGACGAAGCGCAGCTTCAAGTCGGGGACGCGATCGCGCAGGATCGCGGCGGCTGCCAGCGCTTCCATCGTGGCCACGTCGCCGCACGACGCGAGCACGACGTCAGGCTCTTCGCCGGCATCGGTGCTCGCGCGCGCCCAGATGCCGAAGCCCTTGGCGCAATGCGTGATGGCTTCGTCGATCGTCACGAACTGGAGGTGCTTCTGTTTGTCGGCCACGATCACGTTGATGCAGTCGCTGCTGCGGAAGCAGTGATCCGCGACGGCCAGCAGCGTGTTGGCGTCGGGCGGCAGGTAGATGCGCACCACCGAAGCCCCCTTGTTGGTCACGAGATCGATGAAGCCGGGATCCTGATGCGAGAAGCCGTTGTGGTCCTGGCGCCAGACGGTGGAAGACAGCAGGATGGTCTCGGACGCGACCGAGGCACGCCAGTGCACGTGGTTCTTGCTGATGTCCAGCCACTTCGCGTGCTGGTTGAACATCGAGTCGATCACGTGGGCGAACGCTTCGTAGGTATGAAACAGGCCGTGGCGGCCGGTGAGCAGATATCCTTCGAGCCACCCGAGGAGCGTGTGCTCCGACAGGATCTCCATCACGCGACCGTCAGGGGCGAGCTCACCGCCGTCTGCGTCCTCCGGCAGCAGATCGGCCATCCAGGTCTTCTTGCTCACCTCGTACACGGCCTGTAACCGATTCGAGGCGGTTTCGTCAGGACCGAACACGCGGAACGTCGTCGGATTGTTCCGCATCACGTCGCGGAGATACTCGCCCAGCGGCCTGGTGTTCTCGTATGTCGCAGCGCCGCGCGTCGGCACGTCGACCGCATGCCGGCGAAAGTCCGGAAGAGTCAGATCCTTCCTGAGCAGTCCGCCGTTGGCGTGCGGGTTGGCGCTCATCCGGCGCGTCCCCGTTGGCGCGAGCGCCTTGAGATGGGGGACGAGACGGCCGTTCCCGTCGAACAACTCTTCGGGCTTGTAGCTGCGCAACCAGTCGCTCAGCAGCTGGAGGTTGTCGGGATTGTCCCGCACGTCGGAAAACGGCACCTGGTGCGACCGCCAGGACCCTTCGACCTTGTGTCCCTTGATCTCCTTCGGACCGGTCCAGCCCTTCGGCGTCCGCAGCACGATCATCGGCCACCTGGGACGGAAGGGCCGGTTGCTGTCGCGCGCCCTCCTTTGTTGCGTGCGAATCTCTCCGATCGTGTCTTCCAGCGTCGACGCCATCCTCTGGTGCATCTCGGCGGGATCGCTCCCCTCGACGAAATAGGGCTTGTAGCCGTAGCCGACGAACAGCGCGTCCAGTTCCTCGTGACTGATGCGCGAAAGGATCGTCGGGTTGGCGATCTTGTAGCCGTTGAGATTCAGAATCGGCAGCACGGCGCCGTCGCGGACCGGGTTGATGAACTTGTTGGAGTGCCACGACGCCGCGAGCGGACCCGTCTCCGCTTCGCCGTCGCCGACGACGCACGCCACGATGAGATTCGGGTTGTCGAACGCCATGCCGTACGCGTGCGAGAGGCTGTAGCCCAGCTCGCCACCTTCGTGGATGGAGCCCGGTGTTTCGGGCGTGACATGGCTGCCGATATGACCCGGGAAGGAGAACTGCTTGAAGAACTTCCGCATTCCCTCGGCGTCCTGGCTCTTGTCCGGATAGATCTCGGAATACGTGCCTTCCAGGTAGGCCGGCCCGAGGACGCCGGGCGCGCCGTGGCCCGGCCCGGCGACGAAGATCATGTCGAGATCGTGCTTGACGATCAGGCGGTTCAGATGGACCCACACGAACGACAGCGCCGGGCTCGCGCCCCAGTGGCCGAGAAGGCGGTGCTTCACGTGCTCGGTGATCAACGGCTCTCTCAGCAGCGGGTTGTCCTTCAGATAGATCATCCCGACCGACAGGTAATTGCACGCGCGCCAGTAGGCGTGCATCAGCTCCAGCTCCTTGGCCGACAACGCCTTGTCGGCATCCATCACCGCCACCCCTTTATGGCTCGCTCGCGTTTTTTCCACGGCACTTCTCCCGTTCTCAAACGACTAAAGACACCGTCTCCATCGACGGCTTGTACATGCCGAGCGCCGCCGCGCTCGCGCACCTGGCGCGGTGGTAGAACGCCTGCTGACCGGCCATCAGGTTTTCGGGCCGGCCTCGCCACGCATTGAGAGCTTCCGCCTGCAGCGCGCGTCCGTACGAAAACGTGAGCGGCCACGGCTTCGGCGCGTCGAACCGGTTGATGGCGTTCAGGTGCAGCGTGGCGAGGAGATGATCCTGGCCCCCCGACAGGAACACAATGCCCGGGACCGACGCGGGCACGAAGCGCTGGAGACACCGAACCGTCGCCGCCGCGACGTTGGCGACGGAGGCCTGTGCGGCGCACTGTTGTCCGGAGATCACCATGTTCGGTTTGAGCAGGATGTCGTCGAGCGCCACGGTCTGGGTCCACAACGCCTCGAACACCGCATGCAGGACGTTTCCGGTCACCTCCTCGCAGCGCGCGATCGTGTGCGGGCCGTCCATCAGGACCTCGGGTTCGACGATCGGCACCAGACCCTGCTCCTGACACAGAGCGGCATATCGTGCCAGCGCGTGCGCGTTGGCCTGCACGCAGGCTGCGCTGGGCAGCGGTCCACTGACGACGATGACCGCGCGCCACTTCGCGAACCGGGCGCCGATCTCGCGGAACCTCGTCAGACGGGCGCGAAGCCCGTCGAGACCCTCGGTGATGGATTCCTTCGTCGAGCCCGCGAACGGCTGGGTGCCGGCGTCGACCTTGATTCCCGGGATGATGTTCTGCTGCGCGAGCACGTCGACGAGCCGTGCGCCCGTCGAGTTGCACTGGTGGATCGTCTCCTCGTGCAGAATGACGCCGCTGATGTATTCCGCGATGCCTGGTGTGGTAAAGAACATCTCGCGGTACTCGCGGCGGCTGTCCGGCGTCGATTGGACCGCAACCGCCGCGAGCCGCTTGGTCACGGTGAAGACCGTCTCGTCCGCGGCGAGAATGCCCTTGCCCGAGTCGACGAGGGCGCGTGCGGTCGTGTGTAGATCCGTCATGGTTCCTCCGGGTGTTCCTGGGGCGCGAGCGCGGCGTTCCACCGTTTCACCGCCGGGATTCCGCGGTAGTAGCCGAGCACGCTCAGCGTTGCCGTACCGAGCTGGAAGTGGCAGCCGGCCAGGGTCGGCAGCCCCAGCCATCGGGCGACGACAACTCTGAAAATGTGGCCGTGCGCGAACAGCGCCACCGAGCCGCCCGCCGATCGGACCTTCGCGATCACTCGATCGGCGCGGGCGCCCACCTGTTCGGGACTTTCTCCACCCGGACAGCCATCCCTGAAGATCAACCAGTCGGGCGCCTTCACCTTGATGTCCTTCGGCGTCAGGCCTTCGTACTCGCCGTAGTTCCACTCCACGAGATCGCGATCGATCTCGGCGCGGTCGCCGAGGCCGGCCAGCTCGCACGTACGCCGCGCACGGGTGAGCGGGCTCGTCAGCACCCGCGCGAAGCATTCCCCGGCCAGGGCCGGTGCGAGCTGCGTGGCCATCCTCTCTCCGTTCTCGGTGAGCGCGAGGTCTGTCACACCGGTGTGCTGCCCGCTCAGGCTCCACGCCGTCTCGCCGTGGCGGAGCAGATAGACGCGCTGATCCGTCCAGGTGTTCATCGGACGATGCCTGCAAACGCCCGGCTGACGATGGCCTGTGCCTCCTCCTGAATCCGCTTCAGGTGCTCGCGGCCGCGAAAGCTTTCCGCGTAGAGCTTGTAGACGGCTTCCGTGCCGGATGGGCGCGCGGCGAACCACCCATTGGCGGTGATAACCTTCAAGCCGTCGAGCGGCGCGCCGTTGCCGGGCGCCGTCGTGAGCACCGCCTGGATCGGCTCGCCCGCGAGCTCCGACGCCACGACGTCTGCCGGCGAAAGATTCCGCAGCGCCGCCTTCTCGACTGCCGTCGCGGGGGCGTCGATGCGCGCGTAGACGGGAGCCCCGAGCTCGTCGGTGAGATCGGTGTACAACTCGAACGGGTTGCGGCCCGTGCGGGCCATCAGTTCGACCGCCAACAGATCGAGGATGATCCCGTCCTTGTCGGTGGTCCACACCGTGCCGTTGCGCCGCAGGAACGACGCGCCCGCGCTCTCCTCGCCGGCAAACCCGAGCGACCCGTCGAGCAGGCCGGCCACGAACCACTTGAACCCGACCGGAACTTCGACCAGCGGCCGTCTGAACTTTTCCGCCACCCGATCGATGATGCTGCTCGTCACCGCGGTCTTGCCGATCGCGGCGTCCGCCAGCCACTCCGAGCGATGGGTGACGAGATAGGACGCCGCCGCGGCGAGGTAGTGATTCGGGTTCATCAGCCCCGCGGATGTGACGATGCCGTGGCGGTCGCCGTCGGGATCGTTGCCAAACGCGATGTCATAGCGGGACTTCAGCGCGATCAGGTTCGCCATCGCGTAGCGGGATGAACAGTCCATCCGGATCTTGCCGTCCCAGTCGAGAGGCATGAAACCGAACGTCTCGTCGATCGTGTCGTTGAGGATGTCGAGATCGAACCGATAGCGATCGGCAATCGGCTGCCAGAAGGGCAGGCTCGCTCCGCCAAGCGGATCGACGGCGATGCGCAGGCTCGCGCTCCGGACCGCGTCCATGTCCACGACGGCCGAAAGGTCGTCAACGTAGGAGCGGATGTAGTCGTAGGCGTGCGTCGTCGATGCGCGGCGAGCCTTCGGGAACGCGGTTCGCGATACGCTCGTCAGGTGGTTCGAGAGCAGCCGGTTGGCTCTCTCCTCGATCCAGCGCGTCACCTCTGTGTCTGCCGGTCCACCGTTCGGCGGGTTGTACTTGAGGCCGCCGTCCTCCGGCGGATTGTGCGACGGGGTGACGACGATCCCATCGGCAACGTGATTCGTCCGGCCGTGGTTGTGCGTCAGGATGGCGTGCGAGATCGCCGGCGTCGGCGTGCAGCCGCCGGCCGCATCGACCATCGTGTCGACCCGGTTGGCCGCGAGCACCTCGAGCGCGGTCGCGAAGGCCTGGTCCGACAGCGCGTGCGGATCCTTGCCAAGGTAGAGAGGCCCGGTGATCTTCTGCAGCTTCCGGTAGTCGCAGATCGCCTGCGTGATCGCCAGCACGTGCGCCTCGTTGAACGTGCCGGCGAGCGACGAGCCCCTGTGGCCGCTGGTGCCGAAGCTGACGCGCTGCGCCCGGTCGGCGATGTCCGGTGCGCGCGAGGCGTACGCGTCCCGGACCGCCGCGACGTCGATCAGGCGATCCCGCGGAGCGGGCTGACTGGCCAGCGGATGAACCCTCACGGAATCACCTCCGCGCGCGAAGCGCCGGATCGACGTGTTCGAGCAGGGCCGCGACGACGGCGATCGAGCGTGACTGCACCACATACGTCGGGTCGGCGACGTCCGGTGCGTGCGCCCAGCGCGAGATGTCGGCGGGCGAAGCGAGTGCGGTGTCGATGCAACGCCGCCAGCGCGCGGCTCCATTGGCTGGAGCAGGCGGCAGCTCGAATGCGAGCGGCTCCCAGTACGCGTTGAACATGCAATGGAGCACGAACCGTGAATGCAGGCTCCGGAGCGTGAAGGCCAGCGAGTGCGAGTGATCGCTCCAGTCCGGACAGCCGAGCCTCACACCGTGCCAGTCGATGCGTGCGCGGCGCAGCAGGTCGTTCAGCGCCGGCGCGGTTGGCTCCGACACGATGTCGCGCCGCTGGCGAAACGCCGCGAGTTCCTTCACGAACCGATGCATGCCGGCGTGTCGGTCGAGCAGACCCCAGTCGAACCAGCTGATCTCGGCGTCCTGGCAATACGCGTTGTTGTTGCCGCACTGCGTCCGGCGGACCTCGTCGCCCATCAGCAGCATCGGCGTGCCCGCAGCGAGCAGCGTCAGCGTCAGGAAGTTCTTGACCTGCCGATCGCGCAGCGCGTCGATGTCGGGGTCGTCGGTCGGCCCTTCGACGCCGCAGTTCCAGCTCGCGTTGTCGTCCGCGCCGTCCCGGTTGTCCTCGCCGTTCGCCTCGTTGTGTTTTCGATCGTACGACACGAGATCGTTGAGGGTGAACCCGTCGTGACAGGTGACGAAGTTGATGCTCTGCTCGGCCTCGCGTTGCTCGTGTCCGTAGATGTCGGGGCTGCCGAGCAGCCGTGCGGCGAGCGCCGTCACCGATCGATCGTCGCCCTTCAGGAAGCGCCGCGCGTCGTCGCGAAACCGGCCGTTCCACTCCTGCCAGGCGTCGCCGACGAAGTGTCCCACTTGGTAGAGGCCGGCGGCATCCCAGGCCTCCGCAATCAGCTTGCTCCCGGCCAGGAGCGGATCCGACTCGATGTCCCACAGGACGGGTGGATTCGGCAGCGGCCGGCCCGTCTCGTCGCGCGACAGGATCGACGCGAGGTCGAAGCGGAAGCCGTCGACGTGCATGTGAGTCACCCAGTACCGCAAACTGTCCTGGATCAGCCGCCGCACGATCGGATGGTTCGCGTTCAGCGTGTTGCCGCAGCCGGTGTAGTCGGCGTAGCGCGACCGGTCCGCCTCGAGGGTGTAGTAGAAGTCGTTGGCCAGGCCGCGGTAGCACAGCGTCGGCCCGTTCGCGCCGTCTTCGGCCGTGTGATTGAAGACCACGTCGAGGATGACTTCGATGCCCGCTCGGTGGAACGCCTTGACCATGTCGCGGAATTCATCGAGCACGCCGAGCGGGTTCCGGCGCGAGCTGTAGCCATGATGCGGCGCGAAGAACGAAACCGGCTGGTACCCCCAATAGTTGGTGCGGCCTCGCGGCGCATCCTGGGGATCGAACTGGAAGACGGGCAGCAGTTCCACCGCCGTGATGCCGAGCTCCTTCAGGTAGGGAATCTTTTCGACCAATCCGGCGTACGTCCCGCGCCGCGCGCGCGCGACGCCCGAGCTGGGATGGTTGGTGAAGCCGCGTACGTGCAGCTCGTAGATCACCGTCTCGGCCGGGCGACGATGGAGCGGCGCGTCGCCTTCCCAGTCGTACCGCTGGGGATCGGCCACGACGCTCTTCATGGCGGTCGCGGCGCTGGAACCCGGCCGGCACGCCGCGTCCCGGCAGTACGCGCCAGGCACCGCGACGGCGAGGCCGTATGGATCGATCAACACCTTGTCGGCATCGAAACGGAGCCCGCGTGCCGGATCGAATGGTCCGTGGGCACGGTAGGCGTAGACCTGGCCCGGCTCGAGGCCGGGAACGAAGACGTGCCAGTAGTGGTAGGTGCGATGGGTCGGCGCCGCGAGGGAGATAGTCCGGGAAGGCTCGGTCGCCTCCGCGTCGTCGAACAGCAGCAGATCGACGAGGGTGGCGTCCTTCGCGAACACGCTGAAGTTGACCCCGCCCGGAAGGACCGTGGCTCCCAGCGGCGCGCTTCGACCGGTCGTGCCAACGGCAGGTCCGATCGCGACGCCGCGGCTGCTTGAGGCGGCAGTGGCGCTCATACCGCGATTTCGGGTGAGACGATTGGCGTGACGTGCCAGATGTCGCGGCAATACTCCCGAATCGAACGGTCGGACGAGAAGTGGCCGACGCGAGCGGTGTTGAGAATCGACATGCGACTCCACCTCCGGTGGTCGGCGAACGCGTCGTCGACGCGTTGCTGCGCGTCGACGTAGGCCTGAAAGTCGGCCAGGAGCAGGTAGTCGTCGCGGGTCAGCAGCGAGTCCACGAGCGGCCTGAAGAGGTCTCGGTCGCCGTTCGAAAACGCCCCCGCCGCGATGAGGTCGATCGCGTCCCGGAGCTCGGCATTCGATTCGTAGATGGATCGCGGGTTGTAGCCGCCGGATTTCAGCTGAGCGACCTCGCCGGCGGTCAGGCCGAACAGGAAGAAGTTCTCGTGCCCCACGGCGTCGCGGATCTCGACGTTCGCGCCGTCCAGCGTCCCGATCGTCACGGCGCCGTTCATCGCGAACTTCATGTTGCCGGTGCCCGACGCCTCCTTGCCGGCCATGGAGATCTGTTCGGAGAGATCGGCGGCAGGGTAGACACGCTGACCGCTCTTCACGTTGAAGTCCGGCAGGAACACGACCGTCAGAACCTTCGAGGCCGCCGGATCGCGGTTGATGACATCGGCGACCCCGGTGATCAGCCTGATGATCAGCTTGGCCATGCGGTACCCGGGCGCCGCCTTGCCGCCGAAGATCACGGTACGCGGCGTGATGGCCGGGCCGGCGCCGCGCCTGATCCGGTTGTACAGCGCGATCAGGTACAGAGCGTTCAGGTGCTGCCGCTTGTATTCGTGCAGCCGTTTCACCTGAATGTCGAACAGCGACTGGGGATCCGGTGTGATGCCGGTGCGCTGGTTGACGAAGGCGGCGAGGGCGACTTTGTTGGCGCTCTTCACCGCCTGCCACTGCCGCTGGAACTCGTCGTCCCCGGCGAGCGGCTCGATTCGACCGAGCTCTTCTTCGAGGTTCGAGATCCATCCCGGGCCGATGTGGAAGGTAATCAGCTCGGCCAGCTTCGGGTTGCTGAGCACCATCCAGCGCCGGGGCGTCACGCCGTTGGTCACGTTGAGGAACCGTTCCGGCGCCAGCGCGTGAAAATCTTTCAGCACCGTCTGCTTGAGGAGCTCCGTATGCAGCGCCGCCACGCCGTTGATCGCGTGGCTGCCGACGCAGGCCAGGTGCGCCATTCGCACGTATTTCTCGCCGGTCTCTTCGACCAGCGACAGCCGGCACAGCAGGTCATCGTCGCCGGGACAGCGGCGGCGCACATCGTCGAGGAACCGTTGGTTGATCTCGTAAATGATCTCGAGATGGCGGGGCAGCAGCCGGCCGAACAACGGCAGCGGCCACTTCTCGAGCGCCTCGGCCAGCAGCGTGTGGTTCGTGTACCCGCAGGTTCGTTGGGTGATGTCCCACGAGCGATCCCACTCCAGCCCATGCTCGTCGACCAGCAGCCGCATCAGCTCGGCCACGGCGATGGCGGGATGCGTGTCGTTCAACTGCGCGGCCCAGAACGAGTCGAGCTCTTCGATCGGTCTGCCGCGCGCCAGATGGAGACGGATCATGTCCTGCAGCGAACAGGACACGAAGAAGTACTGCTGCGCGAGCCGCAGTTTCTTCCCCGCTTCGGGTTCGTCGTTCGGGTACAACACCTTGGAGATGGTTTCGGAAGCCACCTTCGTTTCCACGGCGCGGTAGTAATCGCCGATGTTGAACGCCTCGAAATCGAAGGACTCGGTGGCTTCGGCCTTCCACAGGCGCAGCAGATTGGTGGTCGCGGCGTGGTAGCCGGGCACGGGCGTGTCGCAGGCGACACCCTTGACCACATGGTCGGGAAGCCAGCGAACCCGGTACTGATCGCGTTCGTTGCGGCCGTGCTCGGTTCGGCCGCCGAATTTCACATCACAGGTGATCTCCGGGCGCACGATCTCCCAGGGGTTGCCGAAGCGCAGCCACTTGTCGGTCAGCTCCACCTGCCAGCCGTCGCGAATTGCCTGATCGAAGATGCCGAACTCGTAACGGACGCCGTACCCGATCGCGGGAATGTTCAGCGTTGCCAGCGAATCCAGGTAGCACGCGGCCAGCCGGCCGAGGCCGCCGTTGCCCAGACCCGGCTCTTCCTCCTGTTCGAGCAGCGTCACGAGGTCCTGGCCGACCCGCCCGATGGCTTCGTCGGCCGTCTGCCACATCCCGAGGTTGATGAGGGCGTTGCCCAGATGCGGTCCGGTCAGGAATTCGGCGGACAGGTACGCCACGACCTTTGCCGACCCGTTCGGGGCCGTGATCGTGTCGACGGTCGCGATGTAGCGATCCAGCAGGCGATCGCGGACCGTAAAGGCGAGCGCCATGTACCAGTCGTGGCGCGTGGCGTGTCTCGGGAGCTTCGCCTGCAGGCAATGAAGGTTGTCGATCAACGCGTCCGCAATGTCAGCGGCCCCGAGGCCGCGGCGAACGTTTCCCTGGCGACTTCGATGGCCTGAGTTCGGTGCCGACTCGTGGGCGACCCGTGTCTTCATACGCTCTCCGCGCGTTCGTCGCGTTTCACGAGGTCCGATGCCGCCGTCGTTCTACTTCTTCGCCACCGGCGGATAGTTCTTCAGCACCTTCGCGACAGCCTTGTCCAGGTTCTTCTGCTGTTTCTCCGGTTTCGCCTTTTGATCGAGCGTCTTGCTCGCCACGCCGCGCCAGACGAGATTGCGCGCCGCCGAGGCGTACATATCAAGCGCCAGCTGACCGACGTAAATCGTCGAAGTCTGACCGGTCGTCATACCGCCGCCGCCGCCATACCAGCCGCCGCCGTGCCATCCCGGACCGTAGCCCCAGCCGGTGTCGAAGGAGGTGTATTCCTTCTCTTGGCCGACGGCGGCCTGGTAGCCGATCAGCAGGTCGGCGTTGTCGGCATCGGAGCGCGTGAGTCCTTTCTTCGCGAGCTCGGCGTCGACGGCCGCCTTGACTTGTTTGTCCGCCAGGTCACTCAGCTGCGTGGCGCCTTTGATCACGACCCATTTGTAGGTCTTGAACGTCGAGAAGTTGCAGTCCTTGTCGAAGTTGTAGCGGACGTCCTGCGCGAGCGCGGGGCGCGCGGCCGCCAGGAGCAGAACCAACGGGAAGACGAATGGCGATCTCATCGCGATCGTTCCTTTCTTGAAGTCGGACCAAGTACGGCGTGCTGTCTGTGCAAACGGCACGCCTGTGTCGATGCACCGCGGCTGGCCGTCCTCGCTTCGCGATCGCCGAGCGTGCGCGGTGGTAGACGTTTCCTGCTGTCCGACATTTCGGAGCGTCTCCGGTCGACCGGGGGCGCAATCGATGGAAGACGGCGCGGTCGCATCGCGAAAGGCCCGGGTTCAGCTCTGCGCCGAACAGACTTGTCGGCCTCGGTGTTGAAACGCCGTTTGTGACCGATGGTGGCATGCGGTCTGCCTTGGTGCGGGCGTGTGTGCCCTTCACACTGCGGGCTTCATGCGGCCGCGGCGGTAGTGATCGTGACCGTTGCTGCACCCGCGGCGGGTCGTTGTCAGACGGCTGGACCCTCGGGCTCCGACTCCGCTCCGGCCCTGACCTGCTCGTCGGTGCCAGGTACGCTCGAACACTGCGCGGCGGACACGTCGGCCGGCGTCGCGCTGATCCGGTCGACCGGCGAGGGACCGTGCCTCCTCGGCAAGACGTGGGGGTACGACGACACGGGGATCTGGGTGTCGGATGGCTGCAGCGCCGCCTTCGTCGCTGGCCAGGCCACCGCCGCGCCGTCGGCGGAAGGAGAGAAGCACAAGCCCTTCGAACACGTCCCCAACGCCGGCTTCCTGCTGTACGACGGCGATCTGGGTCAGATTTATTTCCGGCTTTTCAGCTACGCGCGGTACCTGAATCAGCGCACGCTGGATGGCAGCTATACCGACGCGTTCGGCAACACCCATTCCGTGCAGCGGCGCCAGGATGTGCAGCTGCAGAAGTTCTTCTCGCCCGTCAGCGGGTGGTTCCTCAGACCGAAGTTCCGGTACTACCTGTACGTCTGGTCGTCGAACCCGTCACAGGGCGATCCGGCCCAGGTCGTGGGGGCGGGCAACTTGAGCTACGCGTTCAATCGCTTCCTGACCGTCGGTGCCGGCATCACGTCGCTGCCCACGGTGCGAAGCACCGAAGGGCAATTTCCCTACTGGCTCGGCGTCGACGACCGGATGACCGCCGACGAATTCTTCCGAGGGTCGTACACCAACGGCGTCTGGCTCAAGGGTGAGCTCCCCGCCAAGTTGAAGTACATGGCGATGGTCGCCACGAACCTGAGCATTCTCGGCGTCAGTGCGGCGCAGCTGGACAACCGGATGGACACTCAGTCCTGCATGCTGCAATGGCTGCCGACGACGGGCGAGTTCGGCCTGTACGGAACGTTCGGCGACTTCGACGACCACGAGAAAGTCGCCACCCGGCTGGGCGTGCACTTCTCGCACAGCCTCGAGAACAAGCAAAGCCAGCCGGGGGCAAACGCGATCGAGAACACTCAGATCCGCCTCACCGACGGAAGCATCGTCTTCACGCCGGATCTGTTAGGCCCCGGGATCGCGGTCGACACCGTCGACTACAAGATGACGAGCATCGACGGCGGCATCAAGTACCGCGGACTGTCGCTCGAAGCCGAGTACTACCGGCGGCGGCTGACCGACTTCACCGGCGTCAACACCGCCGGCATTCCCGACGTCGCCGACACCGGCTATCAGCTCCAGTCATCAGCGATGCTCGTGCCGAAGAACCTGCAGGTCTATGTCAGCGGATCGCAGATCTTCGGCCGCTACGGCGACTCGTCCGAGTTACGCGTCGGCGAGAACTGGTACTTCACGGGAGACCGCGGGCTCCGCATCAACGCCGAGTTCATCCACGTGAACAAGAGCCCGGTCGGCTATACCGCCTATCCGATGCCCGTCGGCGCGAACGGCAACATCGTCCACGTCAACCTGGAGATGAACTTCTGATGATCGTGCCCGCTCGCCCCACGATGATCCGCGCGGTGGCGGCCGCTCTCGCACTTGTCGGCGCTGGAGCGCCTGCCGGCCGGGCCGCGCCGCAGCCGCGCGACGCGTACGAGATCCACGACACGCACTTTCATCTGACCAACTACATCCAGGAAGGCACGAGCATCCACGACTTCCTCAAGATCATGGGAACGAAGGTCGGCCGTGTCGCGCTGTTCGGCATTCCGCTGCAGCAGCAGTGGTCGTACGGCAACAGCGGAGACTTCGCGCCAACCTACTACCTGCAGACCGACGCGCCCCTCTACTACTACTCGTTCACCGACGCGTTCATCGCGATGGCGTACAAATCGCTGGCGCCGGCGGAGCAGGCCCGGTTCGATCCGATGATCACCGGGTTCAACCCGGCCGACATGTACGCCGCCGATCACGTCCGGCGCGTGCTCACGACGTTCCCCGGCGTGTTCTCCGGGATCGGCGAGTTCACCATCCACAAGGAGTTCGTCTCGTCGAAGATCGCCGGCGAAACCGCCAGCCTCACGAATCCCGCGCTCGATCGCCTCCTCGACTTCGCCGGCGAGGTCGGCCTCGTCGCGCTGCTGCACAGCGACGTCGACATGCCGTTCCCGAAGCCGGGCCAGGAACCGTATCAGGTGGCGCAGCTGCGCGACCTGTTCCTGCGTCACCCGAAGACCACGATTATCTGGGCGCACATCGGCCTCGGCCGGGTCGTCCGGCCGGTCGCCGACCAGATCGGCATCATCGAGCGCGCCCTCGCGAATCCCGCTCTCGCGCACGTCAACGTCGATCTCTCCTGGGACGAGACCGCGAAGTACATCGTCGCCGGGCCGGAATCGATCGCGCTGGTCGCCGGTCTCATCAATCGGTATCCAGACCGGTTCCTGTTCGGAACGGACGAAGTCGCGCCGGCCACACAGACGGCGTACCTCAAGGTCTACACGCAGTACGCGCCGCTGCTCGCGAAGCTGACGCCCGAGGCGAGCGAAAACCTGCGCCGGAAGAACTACGAGCGCCTCTTCGACGAGGCCAGACGCAGGGTCAGGGCCTGGGAGCGGGCGCACGTCAAGGAGACATCGCAATGAAAGACAGTCATCTGTCGGCGCGATGGTGGAGGGTCGCGCCGCTCCTGATCGGTCTGGCTGCCACCGGCGCGGCGAGCGCCCGAGCGCAGACGCCGCAGGCGGAGAAGCCGGCCCTCGACATCTACGGGTTTGCGCAGGTCGACGCGATCGCCGATTTCAAGCAGAACAATCCCGATTGGTACGACGTCAGCCGCCCGTCGAGGCTGCCTGCGTTCGACAATCAGTTCGGCAAAGACGGTCGTTTCTATTTGAGCCCGCGCCAGAGCCGCTTCGGCGTTCGTGGTGCCCTCCCGACGTCGGCTGGCGACGTCAAGGCCACGTTCGAGTTCGACATGTTCGGCGTCGGCCGCGACGCCGGCCTCACGACAATCCGCCTGCGCCACGCCTGGGGGCAGTGGAAGCGGGTCGGCGCAGGACAAACGAACAGCACGTTCATGGATGCCGACGTGTTGCCGAACTCGCTCGACTATTGGGGCCCGAACGGCGCGCTGTTCTTCCGGAACGTGCAGCTGTTCTACGAGCCGTTCAACGACGGGACCGCGAACGCGCGGCTGGCGATCGAGGCGCCGGGCGCGAGCGGCGACGCGGGCGTTCTCGCCGATCGCATCGAACTGCAGAACGTCCGGCCGCGCTTTCCGATGCCGGATTTCACGGGCCACTATCGTCTCGGCCAGAAGTGGGGACACGTCCAGATCAGTGGCGCTCTCCGCTACATCGCCTATGACGACACGCTGACGACCGATCAGTTCGATCTGAGCGGACACGTGTGGGGATGGGGCTTCAGCGGCAGCTCGAACGTGAAAGCCGGTCCCGACGACGTGATTCGCGCTCAGCTGGTCTACGGCGAGGGCATCGAGAACTACTTCAACGACGCGCCAATCGACGTCGGTCTCAAGCGGAATCCCGGCAACGCGGTCACGCCTGTCGTCGGCGAGGCGCTGCCCGCTTTTGGCCTCGTCCTGTTCGTCGACCACGCGTGGAGCAAGCGTTTCACGACGGCGGCCGGGTACTCGCGGGTCGACATCACCAACAGCGAGGGCCAGGCGCCGAACGCGTACAAGAACGGGCAGTACGCCCTCGTCAACCTGCTGTGCACGCCGGCCGCCAACGTGATGCTCGGCGGCGAGTTCCAATGGACCAGGCGGCAGAATTTCTCAGACGGTTTTGGCGTCGACGATTTCCGATTGCAGTTCTCACTGAAATACAACTTCGCGACCAGAGTAGGAGGCTAGCGATGGATCCAAGCCACAGAATCGATCGGCGGCTATGGCTGCTCGTCGGCGTCGTCGCGGCCGTGTCGCCGATGTTCCTCCTGGCGCAGGACGACGCGCAGTCGGTCGTGAACGCGGCGTTTGCCAAGTACAGGACGCTGAACGAAGGCAAGAACGCCGACTACATTCCGGCCCTCGCGAAGGTGGATCCGAACCTGTTCGGCATCGCGCTGGTGACGACCGACGGCAAGGCCTTCACGTCGGGCGACATCACCACGCCGGTGTCGATCCAGTCGATCTCGAAAGTCTTCACGATGGCTCAGGTGATCCAGGAGCAGGGACCCGAGGCGATCGAGAAGCGCATCGGCGTCGACGCCACCGGCATGCGGTTCAACTCGATTATCGCCGTGGAGGCGGTGCGCGGCGTCGTGGCAACCGGCGCGCCGGAGATCAACCCGCTCGTCAATCCAGGCGCGATCGCCGCGACGAGCATGGTGAAAGGTGCCGGCGCCGACGAGGTCTGGGCCAAGATTATCGGTTTCCACAACGATTGCGCCGGCCGCTCGCTGAGCGTTCTTCAGGACGTGTACAAGTCGGAGTCCGACACGAACCAGCGCAACCAGGCGATCGGCGCACTGATGTTCGCCTACGGGTATATCAAGAGCGACTGGCAGCAGGCGGTGGATCTCTACACGCGCCAGTGCTCGATCGGCGTCAACGCGAAAGACCTGGCGACGATGGCGGCGACGCTTGCGGCGATGGGACGCAATCCTGTGACAGGGAAACAGGTGATCGACGCGAAGTACGTGCCTGGCGTGCTCGCGGTGATGGCCACCGCCGGGCTGTACGACGACTCGGGTAAATGGCTGTTCCACACCGGCTTGCCGGCCAAGAGCGGCGTCGGCGGCGGCATCATCGCGGTGTCGCCCGGCAAGTTCGGCATCGCCGTCGTGTCGCCGCCGCTCGACGACGCGGGGAACAGCGTGCGCGCGCAAAAGGCGATTGCGGATATCTCGAACAAGTTGAACGGCAACCCGTTGAGTGCGCGCCCGGGCAGCCGTCCGGCGACGCAATGAGGCGATCGGTCTTCCGGATCGGGCTTGCCGGCGCGCTCGCGATCACGCTGCTGGCTCCTCTGCGCGTCGGCGCACAGAGTGACGCGAGCACGCCCGGCACGAAGGCGGCCGCCGCGCAGGCCGAGGCGCGTAAAGACGCTCTCGGCCGCGATACGCCTCGAGGAACGCTGCTGGGATTCATGCGCGCGGCGCGCGCGCAGAACGACGAAGCGGCCGCGGCGTACCTGAATACGCGCGCGCACGGTGAGGCGGCCAAACAACTGGCGCGTCAACTGTATGTCGTCCTCGACACGCGGCTCCCCGCCCGGCTCGCCGACGTGAGCGACTCTCCGGACGGAGGGCTGGCGAACCCGTTGCAACCCGACGTCGACGTCCTAGGCACCATCCAGACCGCCAGCGGTCCACTCAAGATCCTCGTCGAACAGGTCAACCGGGGTGCGTCGGGACGCATCTGGCTGTTCTCGCGTCGCACGCTCGAGGTCATTCCCGACGTGTACGACGAGGTCGATCTGGTCTCGCTCGATCGACATCTGCCGCGCCTGTTGACGAAATACCGGATCGCGGGCATCCAGCTGTTCGACTGGATCGTTCTTTTCATCATCATTCCCGTCTGCTACCGCCTGATCGGGCTGCTGGGGAAGCTGGTTGGTCCGCTGATCGCCGTCTGGCGCCGCCGACACGGGCATGCGCCGGCCGCTCGCGTGAAGGCCGTGCCGGGGTTCGTCCGGTTGCTGCTGCTGGCGATTGTCATTCGTTGGCTTCTCACCGGCGTCGATCTTTCGTTGATCGAACGGCAGTTCTGGTTGGCCACCACAGGGATGTTCGCGATCGTTGCCGCGGTCTGGATGATGTTCCTCGCGAATGCGCGCGGCGAGGAGTATCTGCGGCGGCGACTGGCGGGTGGGGGCCACGCCGAAATCGCGGCGCCGCTGCGGCTGGTGCGCCGCATGGCCGATGTGGTCGTCGCCACGGCAGGGGTGATCGTGACCCTGCACTTCTTCGGCGTCGACCCGACGGCGGCGCTTGCCGGACTGGGCATCGGCGGCATTGCGGTGGCGCTGGCGGCACAGAAAACGCTCGAGAACGTGATCGGCGGCCTCTCGATCATTTTCGACAAGGCCGTGCGCGTCGGCGATTTCCTGAAGCTGAACGACACGTTCGGCACGGTCGATTACATCGGCCTGCGTTCCACGCGCATCCGGACGCTCGATCGGACGATCCTCAGCTTGCCCAACGGCCAGATCGCCAATCTCGGTATCGAGACCCTCTCGTCGCGCGACAAGTTCTGGTTCCATCATTTCGTCGGCGTCCGCTACCAGACGACGGCGCGCCAGCTCACCACGATCATCGACGGCATGCGCAGCCGCCTCGCCAGCCACCCGTTCGTCGACGTCGAGTCGGTCCGCGTGCGTTTCGTCCGCTTTGGTTCGTTCTCGCTGGACATCGAGCTGTTCGCGTACATCCTGGCCGCCGACTGGCTGCAGTTCCTGGAGATTCAGCAGGAACTGCTGCTCGATCTCATGGAGATCGTCGAACGCTCCGGCGCCGCGCTCGCGTATCCGTCACAAACGTTGTATTTCGCCAGTTCGAATCCGCTCGCGGCCCTTACCGGAGGTGAAAAATGACGCAGACCACCAACGCCGAACAGGTTCGACTCGAAGAAGACCGGCAGGGCAAGACGCCGTGGAAGAAATGGGGACCGTATCTGAGCGAACGGCAGTGGGGCACGGTGCGCGAGGACTACAGCGACAACGGCGACGCCTGGGAGTATTTCAGCCACGATCAGGCGCGTTCGCGCGCCTACCGCTGGGGCGAGGACGGCCTCGCCGGCATTTCCGACGATCAACAGTTTCTCTGCTTCGCGATCGCGCTGTGGAACGGAAAGGATCCGATCCTCAAGGAGCGATTGTTCGGCCTGACCAACGGCGAAGCGAATCACGGCGAGGACGTGAAGGAGTACTACTTCTACCTCGACTCGACGCCGACGCACTCGTACATGAAATACCTGTTCAAGTATCCGCAGGCGGCGTACCCGTACGACGAGCTCGTCGAGACCAACGGCCGCCGCAGCCGGCAGGACTACGAATACGAATTGATCGATACCGGTGTATTCGACGCGAACCGCTACTTCGACGTGTTCGTCGAGTACGCCAAGGCGTCCGCGGAAGACATCCTCGTTCAGATCACCGTCGGCAACCGCGGTCCGGAGACGGCGACGATTCAGGTGCTGCCGACCGTCTGGTTCCGCAATGTCTGGTCCTGGGGAGAGCACGCGCGCCGGCCGGAGCTTCACGCGGCGGCGCCCGGCGGCGACGCGATCGTGCTGTCGCATCCGGACCTCGGCACGCGATTCTTCTACGCTGAAGACCCGGCCGAGCTGCTGTTCACCGAGAACGAGACCAACACCGAGCGCCTCTTCGGCACGCCGAACCGAACCCCTTACGTCAAGGACGGCATCAACGACTATGTCGTTCATCAGCGCCGCGACACGGTGAATCCGGCACGACAGGGGACCAAAGCGTCGGCGCGGTATTCCTTGACGGTGCCGGCGGGCGGATCCCGACGTGTTCGGCTGCGATTGACCGACGCGGCGCCGGCAACGGTAACCCAGAAGGGCGGG
This sequence comes from Acidobacteriota bacterium, assembly GCA_046726355.1. Taxonomy (GTDB): domain Bacteria; phylum Acidobacteriota; class Vicinamibacteria; order Vicinamibacterales; family CAVVIG01; genus QHWF01. The sequence continues at coordinate 24,837 of JBKPAI010000051.1, forward strand.
CACGATGCGCAGTTTGGAGACGCGTTCGATGCGCTGATCGGCGCTCGCCGCCGGGAGGCGGACGATTTCTACGCCGGCGTCATTCCGACGTCTCTCCACGCCGACCAGGCCAATGTCATGCGGCAGGCGTTGGCCGGCATGCTGTGGAGCAAGCAGTTCTACTACTACGACGTCGACAAATGGCTGGAGGAACGCGGCGCCGACCCCTTCAAGGCGCGTCGGCGCGCCGCTCCCCGCAACGAGCATTGGCATCACATGTACAACGCCGACATCATCTCGATGCCGGACAAGTGGGAGTACCCGTGGTACGCCGCGTGGGACCTCGCGTTTCACGTCGGCGCCTTGACGCTCGTCGATCCGGACTTCGGCAAGAGCCAGTTGGATCTCATGCTGCAGGGCCGGTACCTGCACCCGAACGGCCAGCTTCCCGCATACGAATGGAACTTCGGCGATGTCAATCCGCCGGTACACGCGTGGGCGACGATTTTCACCTATCGTCTGGAGCAGATGACTCGCGGCAGAAGCGACGTGGACTGGCTGATGGGCGCGTTCCACAAGCTGCTGTTGAATTTCACCTGGTGGGTCAATCGCAAGGACCGCTTCGGCATGAACGTCTTCGAAGGCGGCTTCCTCGGACTCGACAACATCGGGGTGTTCGATCGCAGCTCGCCGCTGCCGACCGGCGGATACCTGGAGCAGGCCGATGGGACCGCCTGGATGGCGCTTTTCTGCCAGAACATGCTTGAGATCGCCATCGAGCTCGCAGAGCACAGTCCGGCCTATGTCCCGATGGCGCACAAGTTCGTCGAGCACTTTCTCTGGATCGCGTCGTCGATGGTTCACACCGGTGAAGACGTCGGCATGTGGGACGAGGAGGACGGCTTTTTCTACGACGTCCTGCGGCTGCCCGACGGATCGGCCCGGCGCCTGAAAGTCCGCTCGATGGTCGGGCTGCTGCCGTTGTGTGCGGTGACGGTGTTCGAAGGACAGCGCGTCCGAAAAGACCCCGAGCTGATTCGCCGCCTCTCTGCGTTTCTCGAGCAGCGGCCGGAACTGACAGCCCATATTCACGACCCCGCGAAGCAGGGCCATGCCGGTCGCAGGCTCGCGGCCATCCTGAGCGAATCCAAGCTACGACGCGTTCTCACGAGGATGCTCGACGAAACCGAATTCCTCAGTCCGTATGGCATTCGAGCGCTCTCGCGCGACCACGCCAGACACCCCTACGTGTTTCGGGTGGGCCACGACGCCTACAAGGTGAGCTACATGCCCGCGGAATCGGACACCGGCATGTTTGGCGGCAACTCGAACTGGCGCGGCCCGATTTGGATGCCGGTCAACAGCCTGATTATTCGGGCGCTGCTCCAGTACTACGCCTACTACGGAGACGAATTCACGATCGAGTGTCCGACCGACTCGGGACGGCGGATGAACCTCTATCAGGTCGCGGAAGAAATCGCCCGTCGTCTCGCCAGCATCTTCCTTCGCGGCAGCGACGGCCGGCGGCCGGTGTACGGCGGGACCGCGAAGTTCCAGGACGATCCGCACTGGCGCGATTACATCCTGTTCTACGAATACTTCCACGGCGACAACGGCGCGGGCCTCGGCGCCAGCCATCAGACCGGATGGACCGGCGGCATCGCGCGGCTCATGCACCTGTTCGCCACGACCACGTCGAGCCAGGTGCTCGAGCTCGGGAAACGAGCCGCATTCACTGAAGTCGTCCCGGCCGGTGGCCCGACTGTCCCGGCCTGATGTTGGTGTCGATGAGCGTCGCGCGCCCGGAGACGATCATCGTCGCGTTCGTTTTGATCGCGTCGGAGGGCGGGCGCTTCGGGAAGGAGGCGGGGGCTTCGGGAAGAAGGCGGGGGCTTCGGGAAGAAGAGGATGGATCCGCAGCCCGCACCCAGCTGCCTGAAACCCCTTGCTTCAACCGTTACGTTCTCTTCCGTCGGACGTGTCGAGTGGCCTGTATCGGTTGAACGAGTAGTGGATTCCGGAGCGCGGCGCCCGGATGGCAAGGCGCGACGACCGAGAATACCGGGAGTTACCGGAGTAACCGGGAGTATTTGAGGGCGGAGCAACGCAGCCAGCCGGGATGCCCCGCCCGGAGGCCACTACTTGATCAACCGATACAGGCCACTAGCCCACGAGCTTCATTTTCTTCATCTCGACGACCGTCGCGGTCACGAGGTCCTTGACGAAGTCCTGCAGCTGTTTCGGATCTCGTGTTTCGCTCAGCGCTGCCCACACGAGCCGGTCCTGCGTCAGGTCGTAGACGAGCGTTTCGACGACGACCGTGATCGTTTCTCTCGATGCCCGGGCCACATACACGCCGCTCCAGCCGTAGTCGTAGTAGCTCCAGAACGACTGGTAGTATCCGGACGACCAATAGGCCGGCGAGTACGATCGCCCGATCTCCCGGCTCACCGGCCGCAGCGCGACGACGCCCTCCACACCCGAACGCTCGAACCAGCCTCGCGCCTGTTCGGCGTTCTTCAGTTCCTCGCGCGGCACGAATCGGTATGCCGGCAGACCGGATACACGGCGTCCGGTCAATTCTCTCGTCAGCGCCTCTTCACCGGAGACCTGAAGCGATTGATCGTCGGTGATGACGAGCGCCGCGACCTTCTTGCCGGCGAAGTTCAGGCGTGAGACCTCGGGCGATTTCCAGACGTCCAGAAACTTCGGCGCGGAAGGAGCCGCAGCGGCGGCGCCTGCGACGAAGACAACAAGGCACAATCGGGGCATTGTCGTTGACCTTACGCCGCTCGAGGATCATGCAGTTGGCGCGCGCAGTTCCGGCGGATGTTCTCTCGCCGCTGCCACACGTAAACCGGAATCCCGAGGAGAAGGAGCATCAACCCGAGCAGCACCGGCTTCGGGCCGCAGCCGTAGACGGTAAAGAGTGAGAAGGCGAATGCGGCGATTTCGACGATGGTGAGGCGCGGAACCCCCCCGGCGGCGCCGGCGACGATCAATGCGGGCGCCAGCGCGCAGAACACGTAGGGAATGACGGCGGCCATCGTACTGAGACCCACGATGGCTTCGTAGATGGCCGCGAACTTGGCGGTGCCGGCGGTCTGTATCAGCACCAGCGCGGTGGCGAGACTGGCCGAGATCGCGATGCCGACGGCGGGAACGCCGCGCGGCGAGACGCGACCGAAGATCGGTGGAAACACGCCATCGATTGCGGCCGCCATGGGCACCTGTCCCATCAGCAGCGTCCAGCCGTTGAGGCCGCCGAGCGACGACACCATGACGGCGATGGCGATGACCGTCGCCGCCGCCGATCCCCACATCAGGCGGGCCGCGTCGGCAAAGGGCGCCGGAGAGACGACCAGCTGCGCGCGCGGCACAACCCCCATGACCACGGTCGTGCCGAGCACGTACAGCAGCACGGCCACGACGATGCCGAGCATCGTCGAACGTGGAATTGTCCGCCCCGCGTCGCGCACGTCGCCCGCCGGCACCGTCGCCGACTCGAGACCGAGGTAGGCGAACATCGTGAGCGGCGCGAGCGCGGCGCTCGCGTCGACGAGCGACTTGCCGCTCGGATTGAACCCGGCGAGGTGTTCCGGCCGGACGAACGCCAGGCCGATGACCGCGATCGCGGCAAAGGGCACGAGCTTCGCGTACGTGGTCACCTGCGCGAAGAGGCCGGCTTCCTTCACGCCCAGAAGGTTGGTGAACGTGGCCAGCCAGATCGCGCCGAGGGTGATCGCGATGCCCATCGGTCGGCTGCCCTGGAGCGCGGGTACGAGCTTGACGACCGACCCGGTGAACGCGAAGGCGATGACCGGCAGCGACGCCCAGATGGAAATCCAGTAACCCCAGGCAACGAGGAACCCCGCAAAATCGCCGTAGCCCGCCTTCGTGTAGGCATATGGCCCGCCGGTCGCCGGCGCGAGGCGCGCCAGTCGCGCGAACGTCAGCCCGAGGCACACCGCGCCGATGCCCATCACGATCCACGCCAGGATCGCGAGCTGGCCGTACGGCGCGACCGCCGCCGGCGACAGGTAGAAGCCCGATCCCACCATGTTGCCGACGACGATCGCGGTGCAGGCGGCGAGGCCGAGGCTGGCGTGCGCCGTACGGCCCGGCGGCGTCTCGGCCGCTGCCGGGACCACCACATCAGGCGGCATAGCCGATCCCCGATTCGGTCGCCGACACCGTGGTGCCAGCTTCGCCGGCCATGATGCGGCTCAGATCGGCCAGCGCGCCAATGGCGGCGCGCTTGCCCGTCGCGGCCACGAAGCGGCACGCGGCGTCGACCTTCGGACCCATCGAGCCGGCCGCGAAGGTGATCGCGGCCAGCGCCTCCGGCGAGGCCCGGCGGATTTGGCGCTGTGTCGGTTTGCCCCAGTCGGTATACACCGCGTCGGCGTCGGTCAGCATCACGAACAGGTCGGCGCCCAGATCACGGGCCAGTAATTCCGACGCCAGATCCTTGTCGATCACGCACTCGACGCCGGCGAGCGTGCGGTGCTCGCCGGCCTCGTACATCGTCGGAATGCCGCCGCCGCCCGCCGCGATCACGATCGTGTTGCGTTCGAGGAGCCACTTAATCGGACGCAGCTCGAAGATCCGTTTCGGTTCCGGCGAGGGGACGACGCGTCGCCATTGGTCGCCGTCCTTTTTGAAGAACCACCCCTTGTCCTCCGTCAGGCGGTCGGCTTCTTGTTTCGCGTAGACCGGGCCGATGAACTTGGTTGGATTCCTGAATGCGGGATCGTGCGGATCGACTTCGATCATCGTGAGCAGCGTGGCGAACGGACGCTCGAACGGCAGCAGGTTGCCAAGTTCCTGCTCGATCATGTAGCCGATCATCCCTTCGGTCTGCGCGCCGAGCACGTCGAGCGGGTAGGTCTCCACCTCGCCGTAGGCGGCGCCCAGGAGCGCGAGCAGCCCGACCTGCGGCCCGTTGCCGTGACCGATGACGAGCTGATGGTGCATCGCCACGGGCGCGAGCGCTTCGGCGGCGATGCGGACGTTCTGCCGCTGGTTGTCGGCCGTCATCGGCTGGCCTCGCCGCAGCAGCGCGTTGCCGCCGAGTGCTGTGACTACGAGCATGGCTAGTCTCCCAGAGTCGCCACGAGGAGCGCCTTGATGGTGTGCATGCGGTTCTCCGCCTGCTCGAACGCGATGTTGTATTCGGACTCGAACACGTCGTCGCTGACCTCGAGGCCGCAGCGGAGGCCGTACTCTTCGGCGATCTGCCTGCCCACCGTCGTCTCCGTGTCGTGGAACGCCGGCAGACAGTGCATGAACCTGACCTGCGGATTGCGGCTGGCCTTGATCAGATCCATGTTGACCTGATACCTGAGCAGCAGCTGAATGCGCTCCTTCCACACCTCCTTGGGCTCGCCCATCGATACCCAGACGTCGGTGTGAATGAAGTCGACGCCGTTCACGGCTTCCTGCGGGTCGTCGGTGATCGTGAGCGTGGCGCCCGACTGCTTCTGCAAAGCGCGCGCGATGGCGATGTACTCGTCGTCGGGCCACAGCTGTTTCGGTCCGCAGAGGCGGACGTCCATGCCGGTGAGGCAGCCGGCGATCATCAGCGAGTGCCCCATGTTGTTGCGTGTGTCGCCGAGGAAGGCATACTTGATCTCGTGGATCGGCCGGTCGCTGTGCTCGCGCATCGTCATCACGTCGGCGAGCATCTGCGTGGGGTGGTACTCGGCGGTGAGGCCGTTGAACACGGGGACGCCGGCCCATTTCGCGAGCTCGGCGACGCCACTTTGGCTGGCGCCGCGGTATTCGATGGCGTCGTACATCCGGCCGAGGACCCGCGCGGTGTCCTTGAACGATTCCTTGTGCCCGATCTGCGAGCCGGCGGGATCGAGGTAGGTGACGTGCGCGCCCTGGTCGTAGCAGGCGACCTCGAACGCACAGCGCGTCCGCGTGGAGGTCTTCTCGAAGATCAGGCAGATTTCCTTGTCGGCGAGATGTTTCTGCTCGGTGCGCGCGTACTTCGCCCGTTTCAGATCGCGCGCGAGGTCGAGCAGATAGCGGAACTCGCGCGGTGTGTAGTCCTGTACCGTGAGCAGCGAGCGGTTACGCAGATTGAAGCTCATGATGATGGTCCTCGTCCGTCTTCGGTTGATTACGGGTCGCGCGAAATCGGACACGTCATGCAGTGCCCCCCGCCGCGCCCCCGACCAAGCTCCGCGCCGCGGACGGTGATCACCTCGACGCCGGCCTTGCGCAGCAGCGTGTTGGTGTAGGTGTTGCGGTCGTACCCGACCACGACGCCCGGCGACAGCGCGACGACGTTGTTGCCGTCGTCCCATTGCTCGCGCTGCGCCTGCCAGTCGTCGCCGCCGGTCTCGACGAGGCGCAGCTGCTTCAGGCCGAGGACCTCCTTGACTACGTCGAACAGGGAACCCTGGTCGGGGCGGATGTCGACGCCGGCGTTGCCGTTTCCCGTGGGTCGCGCGCTGTAACAGCGGATCTGGTCGGCGACCTCGCGGAACGTGGTGCACAGATCGCGATCGCAGAAGGTGAACACCGTATCGAGGTGCATCGCCGCGCGGCTCTTCGGCATCAGGCAGGCAACCACGCGCATGGCCGCCTGGTGCGCGAACAGCGCCGATGCCACCTGGAAGACGGCGTGGCGCGTCGTCCGCTCGCCCATGCCGATGAGAACCGTGCCGTTGCCGATGGGCATGACGTCGCCGCCTTCGAGCGTCGCAGCACCGAACGGTTGATCGCAGTCGCCCCACCAGATCGTGAAGCTGGCGTTCTTGAAACGCGGGTGAAACTTGTAGACGGCCCGCTGCAGCAGCGTTTCGGGCCTTCGCGCCGGCCAGTACATCGGGTTGACGGTGACGCCGTTGTAAATCCAGCACGAGGGGTCGCGCTGGAACAGCGTGTTGGGGATCGGTGGAAGGATGAAGTCGGTGCCCTCGTAGGCGCCAGCGAGCATGGCGGACTGCTCACTCTTCGGCACGTCGAGGATCGCGACGCCACCGATCAGATGTTCCGCGAGCTCCGCGGGCCTCATCTCGGAGAGCCACGCGCGAAGAATCGGCGCGGCCAGGAGTCCCACTTCGTTCGGGGTGACGCGGCGATCGAGCAGCCACCCGCGCGCCTCCGGGTCGCTGACCGTCTCCGCGAGCAGGTCGTGCAGCTCGAGGACCTCGACGTTACGCTCGCGCATTTTCAGCACGAAGTCGTAATGGTCTTTCTGCGCTTCGTGGACCCACAACACGTCGTCGAACAGCAGCTCCGCGGCGTTGCCGGGCGTCAGCCGCTGGTGCGCCAGGCCGGGCCGGCAGACCATCACCGTTCTGAGCGTGCCGACTTCGCTATGCACACCAAGTGGTGCCATGACCGTTCTCGGTTCTGCTAAACGGCGAGCTCCGTCGTCCTGCCGATCTGCGCGCGCCGCCGGGCCTCGGCCGGCACGGGCTCGAGACACTGGACGAAATACGTGCCGTCGCGAGGCTCGACGCCGTGGGTGTCATGGCCGAATCCCGGGAATCGGCGATCCCAGGACGCGAGCGCGCGCAGGTAGCTCAGATAGGGTCCGTCGTCGGGGCCGGTCATTTCGCCCGGCATCAGCATCGGAATGCCGGGGGGATACGGCACGACGCTCGTGGCGAGCACGTGATCGGCCAGATCGTCGAGCGCGACGTGGGCGACCTCACCGCGCACCAGCAACTGGTACGCCTCGTGCGGCGTCGTCGCGGGGCGCGGCAGCGTCGAGAACGCTTCGGCCAGCCACTGTGTCTGGCGGCTCTCGACGAGGTGCGCGAACATCTGGTCGGCGAGATCGCGCAGGCCCAGGCCGGCGTACACGGCCGGCTGTGCCGCGACCACCTGCGGCAGCACCTCCGCCAGGCTCGCGTTGTCGTCGTAGTCGCGCTTGAAGTCGAGCAGCGCGTTCAGCAGCGTCCCCCATTTCCCTTTCGTGATGCCGATCGAGAAAAGGAAGAGGATCGTGAAGTCGGTCGTCTTCTCGACCTCGACGCCGCGCCGGTGCAGATACGCGGTGACGAGCGCCGCCGGCACGCCGCGTGTTTCGAGGCCGCCGGCGGCCGCCACTCCCGGCGTCACGACCGACACCTTGATCGGATCCAGCATGCAGTAGCCGTCTTCGAGGTCGCCGAAGCCGTGCCACTGCTGGCCCGGATGCAGCACCCACGCGTCGGGGTCGCGCGCGAGCCGTTCGGGCGCTGCGTCCTCGAACGCGACCGTCCGGCCGCGTTCGTCGGTCACCGTGTCCGCGTTCCACGTGCTGAAAAACCAGTCGCCCTTGTCGGCAAACTGTCGGTGCACGCGGCCCATCGTCTGCCGGAACGCCACCGCTTCCTGAATCGATTCGGTGGTGAGGGCAACACCGCCGGGTCCCTCCATCATGGCGGCGGTGACGTCGTTCGACACGATGATGGGATAGAGCGGGGAAGTGGACGCGTGCATCATGAACGATTCGTTGAACCGCTCGTGGGGGATGGCACGGCGGCCGTCGCGGATGTGCAGAAGGGATGCTTGCGAGAGCGCTGCGAGCAGCTTGTGCGTCGAGTGCGTGGCGAAGACGGTCGGTCCGGAATGGTGCTTCGGGTCGCCGTGCATCGCGTGGCGATGCTGGTAGATCGGATTGAACCGTGCGTATGCGTACCACGCCTCGTCGAAGTGGATGCGATCGACGCTGGGATCGAGCAGCGCCTCGACGCGCCTCGCGTCGTAGCAGAGCCCGTCGTAGGTGGAGTTGGTCACCACGGAATAGACCGGCCGCGCGTCGACGGTGTCCGTCACCAGGGGGTTCGCGCGGATCGCCGCGGCGATGGCCGGCTGCGCCAGCCGCTCGGGCGGAATCGGACCGATGATGCCGTAGCGGTTGCGCAAGGGGACCAGATACGTCGGAATGCCGCCGGTGAGGACGAGACCATGCTCGATCGACTTGTGGCAGTTGCGGTCGCACAACGCGATCTGATCGCGGCCGACGGCCGCGGTGAAGATCACCCGGTTCGACGTCGACGTGCCGTTGGTGACGCAGTAGCTGCGGTGCGCGCCGAAGACGCGCGCGGCGTAGCGCTCGTGCTCGCCGATCGGGCCGGTGTGGTCGAGCAGCGATCCGAGTGCGCCGACGCTGATCGACAGGTCGGAGCGGAGCAGGTTCTCGCCAAAGAAGTCGAAGAAGATGCGGCCGACCGGCGACTTCAGGAACGCGGTGCCGCCGGTGTGGCCCGGCGTATGCCACGAGTACTCGTATTCCTGGGTGAACGCCATCAGGGCCGCCGCGAGTGGAGGCAGCACGACCTGCAGGTATCGCCGTGTCGCTGCCACGACGCGCCCGCCGACGAACGCCGCGGTGTCCTCGAGCGTCCAGACGAACTCGTCAACCATCTGCATCACATCGACCGGAATCGCCGAGGCCTCGCCGCGTTCCGCCATCAGGAAAATGGGAATCTTGTCGTTGCGCGCGCGTATCAGCTCCAGCACGCCACGCGTTGGCGCATGGTCGCCCTCGCTGCCGAGCGTCCAGTCGACGAGGACCGTGTGAATCGCCGAATCCGACACGATCACGGACGTCCCGTCCTCGGCCGACACCGCCTCGACGACTTCGACGCCGCGATCGCGGAGCTCCTGGACCAGCGCGCGGACGGCGCGCCCTTCGGGCGTGGGCAATGTCAGCTCGTCGTCGATCATGAGGACTCGGAGACACAGCCGCTTGGCGGTTCGCTGAATCATGTCGCTGGACTCCAACCGTCGGTGTCAATTCGATAAGGCATTCCACCGGAAAAACGCGAGGGCGCTCTCGTCGGGCTCGCCGAACCATCTCGCGTACAGGCTGCCGAGCTCCCCCGACGCGTAGAACCGGGACAGCGTCCGATCGACGAGCAGACGCAATCGCTCGTCGTCACGGCCGAGCGCGAGCGCCAGCGGTTCGTGCGTGAAGAGGCGATCGACAACTGCGAGCGGGCGCGCCCGATCGCGGTGCGCGGCGTCGAGCAGGATGGCGCGTTCGCCGAACAGCGCGTCGGTGCGGCGATCGGCGACCGCCTGCACGCCCGCGTCGTAGCTCGGCACGCGAACGACCGAGGTGAGCACCTGAAGGTCGGCGATCCGACTGGTCAGCCATGTGTCCGCGGTGGTGCCGGCCACGGTCGAGAACGAGCGCGCCTGCAGCACCTGGAGCGCCGCCGCGCGCCACACCGGGTGGAACGGCTGACCTTGTCCGTCGAGAACCTGCCGCAGGCGCGCCGGTGCGTCCGACCGAAGCAGCGCGCCGATGCCGCCGGGGAAGATCGGGATCGAGAACGAGACATTGGCGCGCCGGTCGAGCGTCACCGTGTCGGCGCCGCACAGCGCGTCGATCCGGCCCTGCTGCACGGCTCGAAACCGGTCCGGCGCCGCGACCTGGACCCAGTTCACGGCAAGCCCCGGAACCTTCACCTCCGCCTTGATCGCGTCCGCGAGCTTCTCGCAGAGCACGATCGAGTACCCGGCGGCGTGGCCCGATTCATCGCGATACGAGAACGGTCTCGCATCGTCCCGGTAGCCGAGGTTGATCCGGCCGGCCTCGACGATCCGTCTCAGGGTGTCGGTCGCCGCCTGCGGCGTCTGCGCGGCCGGCGCCGCGGCGAACAACGCGATCGTGCAGACGGCGAGCGCGTTCCGTCGCCGCCACCTGGGTCCGGTGCATGCGGGTTTCATTGATCGATCTCCTTTCGGGCCGGCCCGCCGGCCCGACGTGTCACGCGGCCTGCCGAACGACTTCCGGCACCGCGACGAAGCGCGGCGCGATGAAGCCCCAGATCACCAGCCCGATTCCCCAGGCGAGCATGCCGCCGAGCACGGCGTCTTTCCCGGACGCGTAGATGGCGAACACGCTGTAGACCATCGCGACGACGGCGACGGCGGCGTTGCGCCGATACTTTCGGCCGTCGAGGTGCGCGGCCTGCATCATCACCGGCAACGCGGAGAGCGCGATGATGTAGGGCACCACGTTGGTGACGACCGCGAGATTGACCAGGACGCCGAACTGCTCGCTGAGCGACGGGGAGATCGTCGAGAGCGCAAGGACCGACTGCACGACGCCCATGACGACCATGCCGGCGACCGGCGCACCCGTTCCGCTGACCGTGCCGAACAGGACTGGAAACATCCGCTGATCCGCGGCCGACTTCGCGGTCTGCGCGATCGTGAACTGCCATCCCAGCAGCGATCCGAGGCAGGCGAGCACCGCCAGCGCCATGATGATCAAGCCGATCGTCGGGTTGAACATGCGCGCGTAGGCGAGGCCGAACGGGCCCGTCGAGTTCGCGAGGTCGGCATTCGGCACGATCCCCTGGATGACCGTCGTCGAGAGGATGTAAATGGCGGCGGCGCCGAGCGTGCCGAACATGCACGCCAGCGGAACGGTCCGCTTCGGATCCTCGACCGCGCTCGAATTCTGCGCCGCCGATTCCATGCCGAGAAAGGCCCACAGCGTCAGAGCGATGCTCGAACCCATGCCCTGCGCCAGGGTCATTCCCTTCGGATTCCACGCGGCGGCAAACGTTGCGCGGTCGAACCAGAACCAGCCGAAGAGCGACAGCAAGCCGACCGGGATGATGACGCCCCAGACGGTGACGGATCCGATGCGTCCGGTCACGCCGGGTCCGCCGAAGTTCGCCACGGTCGTCAGCCAGAGCAGCGCGACGACGCCGACGCACGTCGCCGCCGGCGTCGACGAAAGCCAGGGAACGAACGGCGCGAGGTAGCCGACCGCGGAGCTGGCAATGGCCACGTTCCCGATGGCGAGCGAGAGGAAGTACAGGTAGAAGACGAGAAAGTAGCCGGACTTGCCGTACGCGTCCTCCGCGTACGCCGACATGCCTCCCTCGCGCTGGTTGAAGAGGCCAGCCTGCGCGAACCCGTAGGCAATTGCCATCGAGCCAACGGCAGTGACGAGCCACGAGAGCAGGGAAATCGCGCCGACCCGCGCCATGTTCGTCGGCAGCATGATGATTCCCGACCCCATCATGTTGACGGCGACGATGAAGGTCAGCTGCACGAGGGTCATCTTCCGGGCCTGCATTATCCCGCCTCCTTCACTCGCGTCCCGCGGCGACGCTACGCGCGGACGACATACGTGTAGAACTTGATCCGGCCGGCCGTACGCTCCTGGAAGACGCCCTGTACTTCGTAGTTGAAACCCGGGAACCGGTTGAACGACTCCTCGAACGCGAGAAAGTAGTCGAGCATCGGCTGCGCGCGCGCGTCCCATCGTTCGCCCGGCACCACGACGCCGATACCGGGCGGATAGATGAGAGCGAGCGTCGCCGAGACCCGGCCCCTGACCTGGTCGAGCGGCAGGTAATCGACTTCATTCGCGACCAGCGCCTCGTAGGCGTCGCGCGCCGGCATGGCGATCTCCGGGAAGCTCGACGCGCGGAAACACTCGCGCTGGAGATCCTTGACCCGCGCGCTGCGATAGAAGTCGTGCATCTCACAACACACTTGACGGAGCGAGTACCCGGCGTAGCGCTCGGCGTGCGCCGCGCACAGCGTCGGCAGCACGTCGGCGAGCATCGCGTCGCGATCCCAGAGCTCCTTGAACTTGACCAGCTTCGCGATCAGCGTGTTGAGCTTGCTCTCGTCCTCGGCCGGCGTCATCAGGAACAGGATGCTGTTCAAGTCGCACTTTTCCGGAACGATGCTCTGCTCGCGGAGATAGTTCGCGACCACCGTGGCCGGAACGCCGAAGTCCCGGTACTCGCCGGTGGCGCGGTCGATGCCGGGCGTCAGCAGCGTGAGCTTGTTGGGATCGACCATCGCGTAGCCGTCGATGTAGCCGGAGTATCCGTGCCACGCGCGCGACGGATCGAAGGTCCAGCACTGCTGCTCGCGCTTGAGCACGTCGGTGGGAAGCTCTTCCCAGGCGGCGTCGGTGACGTCGGCGGTGAAGGCCGAGCCTCGAATCGAGACGAGGTCGGGCACGAACGGGTCGAAGAACCACTGCTCCTGCGCGGTGCGGCCGGTCCGGGCGTAGTAGCGTCCGAATGCGCGGAGCTTCTTACGCGCTTCGATGCCGAGGGCGATGCACCGGTCCCACAGCGCCTCGCCGCTCCGGCCTTCGTGAATCTTCGCGTTCACGTCGAGCGACGCGAACAGCGGATAGAACGGCGAGGTCGACGCGTTCATCAGAAACGACTCGTTGAAGCGTTTGTGCTCGACGAAGCGTTTCTGCCCGCGGATGTGATCGTCGCGCTTGTGGATCTGTGACGCCTGCGAGAATCCGGCGCCCTGCTTGTGCACCGACTGCGTCGAGAACAGCCCCGCCATGTCCGGTCCGAGCCGGGGCAGCCGCATCGGGCTGTGATCGGCGAACAGCGGGTGGAACGCGTTGTAGCCGATCCAGGCCTCGTCCCACAGGACGTAGTCGCACAGCGCCCCGATCTGCTCGAGCACCTTGCGGACGTTGTAGACGGTGCCGTCGTAGGTCGCGAGCTGGATGCACGCGAGGCGGAACGGCCGGTTGACCTTGTGCCGATCCGGATCGGTGACGAGCGGATTGATCCGAATCTGCTCGCGCAGGTACTTCTCGTCCCACGCGTCCCAATCGACCGCGCCGATCATGCCGAACGCGTTGCGCGACGTGGGCAGGAAGATCGGAATCGCGCCCGCCTGCACCAGCGCCCCCTGATGGAGCGACTTGTGGTTGTTCCGGTCGAACAACACCAGGTCGCCGCGCCGCAGGACGGCGTTGGTCACGACCTTGTTCGAGGTGCTCGTGCCGTTCAGGACGAAGTAGGTCTTGTCGGCGCCGAAGACGTGCGCCGCGTGCTGCTGCGCGCGCGCGGCGGCGCCGTCGTGGATGAGGAGATCGCCCAGGCGCACGTCGGCGTTGCACAGATCGTTGCGGAAGATGCCTTCGCCGAAGTGCTTGAAGAACAGCTGTCCCGCCGGCGATTTGCGATAGAACTGACCGCCCTGGTGGCCGGGACAGTCGAACGCGATGTTGGCTTCGGCGTCGTACGCCATCAGGCCGCCGAAAAATGGCGGCAGCAGGCTCATGCCGTAGCGGACGATGCTCGCCACGACCTGCTTGGCGTAGAACGCCGGCGACTGCTGCCCCAGATAGATGTAGCCCTCCACCTCGCCGGTGAGCCCGAGGACGGCGATGTCCGCGATCTGGTGCGAGTCGGCCAGCGCCCACAGCGGCGTGCCGAAGCCGGCTTCGCGAACGGCGCGGCCGAGATCCCGCGCCCGCTCGCGGCGGTCGCCGTCGATCAGTACGACGTAGGCGCCGACGTCCGCGTCCTCGGAAACGTCCCGCCCGAAGGTGTCGGTCACCTCGATCTGAAAGCTCGCGGCGGCAATGTGGTCCAGCAGTTGACGCGTGTGCAGGTGGTCACGATCGACGATCGCGACGACTTTGAGCAGCTTGTGAAACGGGATTGGAATCGTCGGAACCGGAACGGTGAAGGCCGGCCTCGTCTGCCGCGCGCCGGTGTCGACCGCCGCCGTCGCTCCGTCGCGAAGGTCAGTAACTGTAAGCAATGTAGATCATCCCGTAGCCGAAATTCCTGGTCTGGTTGCCGGCCTGCTTCACCGCCTCGCCGGGGTTGGCGAAGGCCGCGACGACGCTCACCGTGAAGTTCCGGTTGATCTTCCAGTCGGTGTACGCGTCGATCTCGAACGCCAGATGCTTGTCGGTGACGCCGGCCGCATACGACGCCGGCTGGTCGAGCGTGAAGTCGAAGAACATCAGCCCGCCGCCGATCGACTCGGTCGGCGAGACGTGCGCGCGGACAAGGCCGGAGCGCAGATTCGAGTTGGACAGGAAGTACTCGCCGCCGATCTCGCCCTGCCACCACGCGCCCCAGTCGGAGAAGCCGAGGAGCAGGGGATCGAACGATTCGTTTTGCGGCGTCGCGGGGTCGTCGCCCTGGAAGTACGCGTAGCGGTAGCTGAATCTCGGTTTCCATCCCATCTCGCTGAGCTGATACGCGCCCTGGAGCGTCCACGCGTTCGAGTTGAGTGCGTCGCCGTTGCGCTCCGACGCGTACTCGACCTCGAACGACAGATCGCGAGCGGCAGGAACAGGCGTCGTGTACGCGCGGACGTTGAAGACGTTCAGGTGATCGCGCTGCGGCGAGACGTCGGGCTTGGCCCAGAACTTCATGTAGGTCGCGCCGAACGTGGAATGCGAGTCAGGTCGGATCTCGTAGTTGGCGCCCCACAATTGCGTGCCCGTGACGTGCTCGGGAAGGTCGTCCTTCTTCAGGAAGAACGTTTCGACGGTGTGCAGCCCCGGCTTGACGCGGCCGATCGCGGCCAGCGCAAATGCCTTCCGGGCGTTGCTCCAGTACCCGCCGCGGCTGCCGCCCTCGGCGGCGCCGTCCCAGAGCAGGAACCCGTGGCCGAGCGTGTACTGGGCGCGGCCGAACTGGACGTCGATCAGATCCGCGGACGACCCGATCGATTCCCCGGATCGCCAGCCGATGGCGGCGTCTTCAGGGAAGAACGACGAAAAATCCGAGCCGACCAGCTCGGGCGCCGAGCCGTACGTGCGCTCGCCGACGGCGCTCAGCTTCCCGTACAGCTGACTGGACCGGGCCAGCGTGTAGGTCGCCGACAGCGACGGTTTCACGTAGCCCTCGCCCCAGTGGTTGCCGAAGTCTTCGGGCACCTGTTCCTTCGGGTCGTTGAACACCGAGTTGTGGAACCCGAAGCTGCCCGCCGCGGCGTCGAAGTTGAACTTCCAGTCGATGCCTGTCGGCAGGCCGGTCGTGCGTGGTGCCGGTTGTTCCGGGTTCTCGGCGGGCGCCTCCTGTGCGGTCACGATCGCCGGGACGAGCAGCGCGACCGAGAGAAGCGCGAAAGGTACTGTGTTCGTGCGCCGCATGTCCCGACGTCCTGCAGCCCCGCTGCCAGGAGAGAGGCGTTCGGATGCTGAGGACCAAACCGCAATGCGATGAGAGAATTGCGGTGCGCGGGCGGGGATGCGGCGGTTCGGCGGCGACCGGTGTCCACTCCGACAGTTCGGAGCACCTACGAGACGCGCTGGCGCCGCTTCACTTTCAACTGCGCGAGGGAGCGCGCGAGGGCCGCGTTCACCGTCGCGACTTCCTCGTCGGCGATCTTGTCGCGCAGCCGCGCCGCCGCGCGCTGGCGCGCTTCTTCGGCCTTCGCTTCGTCGATGTCCTTCACCGCGACGGCCATGTCGGTGGCGATCGCGACGTGATCGCCCGTGACTTCGACGACGCCTCCGCCCACCGCGAGGAACTCCTCGACGCCGTTGCGCCGGACGATCATTTCGCCCGGCGTCACGCGCGTCAGCAGTGGCACGTGATGCGGGTAGATGCCGATTTGCTGTTCGACCGCGGGCAGCGTGACCATCTCGACGTCTGCGGAGTAGACGACGGCGGTGGGTGTGACGATCTCGAGCTTCAGCGTGGCGGCCATCGTCGGCTCCTCAGGCGGTGACTTCGTCGATGCCGCCTTTCATGTAAAAGCTGTCCTCCGGCACGGCGTCGTGCTTGCCGGCGAGGATTTCCTTGAAGGCGCGGACGGTCTCGGCGACCGGCACCTGCTTGCCTTCACGTCCCGTGAACGCCTGCGCGGTGCTGAACGGCTGGCTGAGGAACCGCTGGATCTTGCGGGCGCGGAGCACGGTCACCTTGTCTTCGGGGGAGAGCTCGTCCATGCCGAGAATGGCAATGATGTCCTGCAGATCCTTGAACCGCTGCAGCACCTTCTGCACGCCGCGTGCGACGTCGTAGTGCTCCTGGCCGACGACGGCGGGCGCCAGCGCCTGCGACGTCGAGGCGAGCGGATCCACCGCCGGGTAGATGCCGAGCTCGGCGATCGATCGCTCGAGGACGAGCGTCGCGTCCAGATGCGCGAACGTCGTCGCGGGTGCCGGATCCGTGAGGTCGTCGGCCGGTACGTACACCGCCTGAAACGAGGTGATCGACCCTTTCCTCGTCGACGTGATCCGCTCCTGCAGCATGCCCATTTCCGCGGCAAGGGTGGGCTGATATCCAACGGCGCTGGCGGTGCGGCCGAGAAGGGCCGACACTTCGGAGCCCGCCTGCGAGAACCGGAAGATGTTGTCGATGAAGAGCAGCACGTCCTGGTTCTTCTCGTCGCGGAAATACTCGGTGATGGCGAGGCCGGCCAGCGCCACGCGCAGCCGGGCCCCCGGCGGCTCGTTCATCTGGCCGTAGACGAGGGCAATCTTCGAGGCCTTCAGATCTTTTTCGTCGATCACGCCGGCCGCCGCCATCTCGTGATAGAGATCGTTGCCCTCGCGGGTCCGCTCGCCGACGCCCGCAAACACCGACACGCCGCCGTGCAGCTTGGCGATGTTGTTGATCAACTCGGTGATCACGACGGTCTTGCCGACGCCGGCGCCGCCGAAGGCGCCGATCTTGCCGCCTTTCAGGAACGGACAAATCAGATCGATCACCTTGATGCCGGTCGCGAGTACCTGCGGCGACGTTGTCTGTTCCTCGAGGCGTGGCGGCGGGCGATGGATTGGGTAGTGCCGCGTGGCGTCGACGGGACCGCGTTCGTCCACCGGCCGCCCGGTCACGTCGAACACGCGACCCATCACCGCATCGCCGACGGGGATGGCGATCGGACCGCCGCTGTCGGTGGCGGCGTATCCGCGCTTGAGCCCTTCGGTGCCGGACATCGAGATCGTCCGTACCCGCCGGTCACCGAGGTGCTGTTGCACTTCGAGCGTCAGCGTCACCGGCTCGTTCTGCACGCGGTAGTCGACGGCCAACGCGTTGTAGATCGCGGGCAGCGGCCCCGGAAACTCGACGTCCACGACCGGACCGTTGACCTGGACGATTGTGCCCGTGTTCATACTCCTACCTTCGGCGTCACTCGGCCTGCCCCCCGGCAATCTCGAGCAGCTCCTGCGTGATGCGGCCCTGGCGCAGCTTGTTGTATGCGAGCGTCAGGTCTCTGATCATCTCGGTGGCGTTGTCGGTGGCGCCCTTCATCGACACCATCCGCGCGCTCTGCTCGCTCGCCTTCGCATTGAGCAGCGCCAGATGGACGACGATATTGACGTAGTGCCCGAGCAGAAACTCGAGGATGTCGTCGACGTTCGGCTCGAACAGAAATTCGGTCGTATCGGCCGCGAACGCCTCGGGCCGCGGCACGCCAGGAATCTCGGCGGCTTTGATGTCGCCGATCGGCAGCAGTTCGAGCGCGATCGGCTGCTGGACCAGCGTGTTGACGAAACGCGTCGCGACGATGTCGACGGCGTCGACCTCGCTCTTCACGAACAGATCACGGGCCATGGCCGCGATCGCGCGCGACTCGGCGAACCGCGGTGTGTCGCCGTACGGGAACTCGGCGACGAGCTGCCGGCGCGTGCGGGCGACGAACTGCGCCGCCTTCCGTCCCGCGGCGATGAACAGCGTCGTGTGCGGATCGTAGCGGCCGGCGACACGGAACAGATTGCTGTTGAGCGCGCCGCAGAGCCCCTTGTCGGATCCGACCAGAATGATCGCGCGCTTGCGGACCTCGCGGCCCTCGAGCAGCGGATGGGTGAAGTCGGCCGCGTGCGTCGTCGCGACCCGCTGCAGGCGGTAGACGAGCCGTGCGAACGGACGCACCTCGATGGCGAGCTGCTGCGCCTTGCGCATCTTCGATGCCGCCACCATCTGCATGGCGCGCGTGATCTGCGCCGTGCTCGCGATCGATCGGATGCGCCGACGGATGTCGCGCCCGCTCGCCATGGCTCAGGGGCAGCTCTGTTTGAACTGCGCCGCGGCGGCGGTCAGCTCCGCCGTCAGCCAATCGCTGAGCGCCTGTTCGGCGGCGATCCTGGCGAGCAATTCGCCCTTCGACGTCGTCAGGTATTCGGTGAACCGTCCCTGGAAGTCCTTCACCCGCTCGAGCGGCACATCGTCGAGACATCCGTTCTGCACCGCCCACAGCACGGCGATCTGGATTTCGACCGGTATCGGGTTGTGCTGCGGCTGGTTGAACAGTTCGATGATGCGCTTGCCGCGATCGATCTTGGCCTGCGTCGCGGCGTCGAGCTCGGAGCCGAACTGCGCGAACGCGGCCAGCTCGCGAAACTGTGCCAGCTCTCCCTTCAGCCGCCCGGCAACCTGCTTCATCGCCTTGAGCTGCGCCGCAGAGCCGACGCGCGAGACCGAGATGCCGACGGAGATGGCCGGCCGCGTGCCCTGATAGAAGAGGTCGGTCTCGAGGAAGATCTGGCCGTCGGTGATCGAGATGACGTTGGTCGGGATATAGGCCGAGACGTCTCCCGCCTGCGTTTCGATGATCGGAAGCGCCGTCACCGATCCGTTGCCGTAGCGCTCGCCGACGCGAGCCGCCCGCTCGAGCAGCCGGCTGTGCAGGTAGAACACGTCGCCCGGATAGGCTTCGCGGCCCGACGGCCGCTTGAGCACGAGCGAGACCTGACGGTAGGCGACCGCGTGCTTGGACAGATCGTCGTAGACGATGAGCGCGTCCATACCATGGTCCATGAACCACTCGGCCATGGCCGCGCCCGCGAACGGCGCCAGGTACTGGCTCGTCGCCGAGTCCGCTGCCGGCGCCGCCATCACGATGGTGTAGGGCATCGCGCCGTTCTCTTCGAGCACCGACACGAGCCGCGCGATCGTCGACTGCTTCTGGCCGATGGCGACGTAGATGCAGTAGAGCGGACGGTAGTCCTTGTCGCCCGCAGCCTGGGCGGCGCTGTTCAGTCGTGCCTGGCTGATGATCGTGTCGACGCAGATCGTCGTCTTCCCGGTCGACCGGTCGCCGATGATCAACTCGCGCTGGCCGCGCCCGATCGGGATCATCGCGTCGATTGCCATGATGCCGGTCTGCACCGGCTGGCTGATGGGGCGCCGGCGCATGATGCCGGGCGCGAGTTTCTCCACCGGATACGCGGTGTCGCTGGCAATCGGGCCCTTGCCGTCCAGCGGCTCGCCGAGCGCGTTCACCACGCGGCCCAGGAGCGCCTTTCCGACCGGCACCTGCAGCAGCTTGCCCGTGGCGCGGACCTCTCCGCCTTCTGCGAGTCGCGTGTCGTCGCCGAGGACAATGACGCCGACGTCGGTCTCCTCGAGGCTCAACGCCAAGCCGGTGACGCCGTGGCCCAGGTCGAGCATCTCATTGAGCATCACGTCGCCGAGGCCCTCGACGCGGGCGACGCCGTCACCGACTTCGCGGATCACGCCGACGTTGGTCCGGATCGTCGCGGTTCTGACGCCAGCGATGCGCGCTTCGATGTCCTGCAGCAGCGTGCTCATGCCTGTCCCTCAAAAACTCGATTCGAGCGCGGCCAGACCGGCGCGGACGCTGCCGTCGTACACGTCGCTGCCGACCTGCACGCGGATCCCGCCGATCAGCCCCGGGTCGATGACGAACGTCGTGACCAGGCGGCGATGATTCAGGTGTGCGAGCCCGCGCTCGATGTCGTCGCGGACCGCCTCGTCGAGCGGCGCCGCGCTGGCGACGATCGCGGCGTGTTCGGCTTCGTCGAGCCGCACCAGGCGGACGAACTGTTTCAGCACCGACAGCGTGCCTGCGCTCGGCGACTGGACGATCCGATCGACGACCTGCCGCGCGCGCGCCTCGTCGAGCACGCCGTCGGCCAGACACGCGCGCCACAACTCCTGCGCGTCCCGCTTCACCTGTCGCGACTTCTTCATGGCATCGTCCTACGAGGCCTTCAGTTCTCTGGCGCTCTCTTCGGCCAGCCGCCGCTGATCGTCCGCGGTCAGGATCTTGCCGGTGACGGCAGCGGTGGTCCGCACCACCAGCCGCCCGAGCTCGCGCCGCAGCTCGTTCATCATCCGCCGGTGCTCCTGCGCCGCGGCGTCGCGGGCCTTGACGATGATCTGCTCGGCGGCGGTGACGGCGCGCTGCGTCTCGCGTTCCTGTACCCGCCGGGCGAGATCGCGGGCCTCCGCCACCAGGCGGGCGCCCTCCTCGCGCGCGGCGGTCAGCGCCTGCTGGCGCTGGGTCTCGATGGCCGCGAGCGCGGCGTTGATTTTCTCCGTGTTGGCGAGGCCCTGCGCGATTTGCTGGCGGCGCGCTTCGAGCATCGCCAGCACCGGTTTGTACGCCAGGCGGTACAGGAGCGCGCACACGATCGCAAAGCTGATCACCTGGGCGCCCAGATGAGGCCAGTCGACGCCGAACGTGGCGGCGATCGTCTCGGGGGCAGCGGTCTCGTGCGGCTGGAGCATCAACGCGAGAAACGTCATGGCGACGCCCGCTACCTGACGAGGAACAACGCGTAAAACACGATCGCTTCGGCGAACGCGATGGCCAGAATCGACTGGACCATGACGGCCGTCGCCGAGCCGGGATTTCGGCCGACCGCGGACGCCGCGGTGGCTCCGATCCACCCTACCGCGAGAGCCGAACCCAATGCCGCGAGACCGACGTGCAGATTGCCGCCCATGCTTTCTCGCCCCCTTCTTTGAGCCGTGTCGCCATTTCAGTTGTGCGCGGCCGCAGGTGTCGCTTCGTGATGCTGACAAATGAGCAGCGTGAACACCGCGGTCAGCAGCATGAAGACCAGCGCCTGTACGAAACCCACGAGCAATTCGAGGAAATAGAACGGAACCTGCACCAGCCAGCCGATGCGCGGCATGCGCGCCATCGTTTCGAGCATCGTTTCGCCGGCGAAGATGTTGCCGTACAGCCGGAAGCTCAATGAGACGGGGCGGAACAGGATCGACACGATTTCCAGACACCCCGCCGCGAAGAACACGACGACGAGCAGGATTCTCAGCGCGCCCGCGCTCTCGCCTTTCGGCGCGAACAGCTCCTTGAGGAACCCGATCGGTCCAAGCTCGCGCAGACCCCACACGATCCACGACCCGAAGAAGACGAGCGCCATCGCCAGCGTCATGTTCACGTCGGCATTCGCGCCGCGAAGCAGCGGCTCGGTGATGGCGAAGCCGGCCGGCGTTCGCTGGCCCCAGCCGATCGATCCGACGCCGGGAACCAGGCCGATCCAGTTCGACGCCAGAATGAAGATGAAAATGCTGGCGAAGAACCAGAACGTCCGCTCGACCAGGTGGCGGCCGATGATCCCTTCGAGAAACCGATAGAGTCCCTCGACGAGCCACTCGAGAAAGTTCTGCGCGCCGTCCGGCACCTGCTGCATTTTCCGCGTCGCCGCCTGCGCGAAGACGACGAGCGACAGCGCCACCACCCACGTGACCACCATCGAATTGGTGATCGGGAAGCCAAATGGATGCGCGATCTCGACCGCCTTCGGCGACAGGCCATGTTCCGCGGTCGCCGCGAATACCGCGGTCGAGCCCGACACGACGAACGCGATCGCGCCGAGCGCCGCCAATCTGATCGTCGATCCGAACATCGTCGTCGCCCTACTTGCGGACCACGTTCGTCAATTGCACCAGGTCCGCGTTGTAGCCCTCGGTCACAATCGCGCCTTCCTCGGTCAGTCGAACTGTCGTGGCCGGCGCGAGCTCGCCGCGACCCGGCCGTCCGGCCGTCACTTCGAGCAGCACGAGTCCGAGGTCGAAGCCGGTGGTCGGTTTCGCGCCGGGCAGACCGGCACCGAGGAATACGATCGGCTCGGCGGTGACAACCGTCATCAACCGCCCGTCTCCGAGCGTTCGCGCGTAGGCGTACTTGATCGGCGTCTTGTGCGACCCGAGTTGAACCGTGCCGACGTCGCCGCGCGCCGCGAGCAGCGCACGCGCGGAGGCCGTGCCGCCCTGCTTCAGCGCGGCCATCAGCTCGTCGCGTTCGGCGTCGGTCGCGAACCGGCGGACGATGACCGTGACCGGCGCGGTGGCGGTGGCGCCGCTGGCGGTTGTGACACTCGCCGATGCCGTAATAGTGAGCGCCTCCTCCGCGCTGCCGCGCGCGGACGGAATCGCGCAAAGAACGGCGACAGAAATCGCGGTCGATGCTGTGAAGCGCATGGCGCCTTCCGGAGCACGTCGCGTGCCACCGCCCTCGGTCCGCCGCGAACGCCGGCGATTGCTCCGCCCGAACACATCGCGAGAACTCGCCGCGACCCCCGCCGTTCCGCAGGATCTGGAAAGGCTCCGACAGTTCGGAGTCCCTCCGGTCCGGCAGAGAGCGCAGGCGGCCGCGAGCGCGCGATTCGAGCCGGCGCCCGCGGAACCTCGATGGCACGCCGGCTGCTGAGACACGCGATGGGTATCGCTTTGCAGAAGGAAGGGCGTGCGCATGGGAGCCGATCGAGGACGAACGATCGTGGCCGTGGTCGCGGCTGCTGCGCTGACGTTCGCGTGTGAAAAACCGGCAGCGATCGCGCCTCCGCCCGCGGAGGTGTACGTGACGCCGGTGATCCAGAAGGACGTGCCGGTCTACCTGGAGCTCGTCGGCCAGACCCAGGGCTTTCAGGACGTCGAGATCCGCGCCCGCGTCGAAGGGTTTCTCGAGACGGTAAAGTTCCGCGAGGGATCCTTCGTACGCAGAGGCGACCTCCTCTACGAGATCGATCGCAAGCCACTCGAGGCGACGCTCGCCGTCGCCAGAGCCGATCTGGCAACCGCAAAGGCGCGGCTGGAGAAGGCCAACAACGACGTCGCGCGCTATACGCCCCTGGTCGCCAAGCAGGCGGTCAGCCAGCAGGAGCTCGACGACGCGGTTGCCGCGCAGAATGCGGCGCGGTCGCAGGTCGACGCCGCGGCGGCGGCGGTGGAGAAAGCGACGCTCGACCTCGGCTACACGCGGGTGACGTCGGCAATCGATGGGCTCGTAGGCACGACGCAGGTGAAGCCCGGCAACCTCGTCGGCCGCGGTGAGAGCACGCTGCTCACGACGGTCTCACAAATCGATCCGATCATCTTCAGGGTTGGCGTCACCGAGGCCGATTACCTGCGCGTCGTCAAGCGCGACCCCGGCCGATCCGGCGCCGAGCCACGCGCGAGCGGCATCGAGCTGACGCTGGCGGACGGCACGGTCCATCCGCAGAGAGGCCGCCTGGGCCCGATCGAGCGGGCGATCAACGCGTCCACCGGCACGCTCGGCGTGCAGATTCTGTTTCCCAATCCCGATTCCGTGCTGCGGCCCGGCCAGTACGGACGCGCGCGCCTGCTGCTCGACACGAGAGCGGGCGCCCTGCTCGTCCCGCAGCGCGCGGTCCAGGAGCTGCAGAACCGCTACAGCGTGGCGGTAGTGAGCGGCGACAAGGTCGCCTTCCGCACCGTCAAGGTCGGTCCGCGCATCGATTCGCTGTGGGTGATCGAGGAAGGGCTCGAGCCCGGCGTGCAGGTCGTGGTCGAAGGGCTTCAGGCGATTCGCGACGGCATGACGATCCGCGCCAAGCCGATGGCTGCGACCTCCACCAGCCGCACCGGCGACGTCGTGCCGGAGGCAAAGTAGATCATGGCTCGCTTCTTCGTCAACCGGCCGATCGTCGCCATCGTGCTGTCGATCATCCTGGTGCTGCTCGGCGTCGTCGCGATGCGCGGCCTGCCCATCGCACAGTACCCCGACATCGTGCCGCCGATGATCCAGGTCACCACGACCTTCATCGGCGCCAGCGCGACGGACGTCGAGGCCTCGGTGGCAACCCCGCTCGAGCAGCAGATCAACGGCGTCGAGCAGGGCATTTACATGAAGTCGACGAACGCCAACGACGGCACGCTGACGCTCAAGGTGTCGTTCGAGGTCGGCTCGAACCTCGACATGGACAACGTCCTCACCCAGAACCGCGTGTCGCAGGCGATGCCGCTGATGCCGCAGCCGGTCAAGCAGTACGGCGTCACGGTCAAGAAGTCGCTGGCGTTCCCGCTGATGGTCATCTCGATCAAGTCGCCGCACGGCAGCTACGACAGCAGCTTCCTGTCGAACTACTCGACCATCAACATCAACGACGCGATCGCGCGCATCCCTGGTGTGGGTCAGGTCACGCTGTACGGCGGCAGCGACTACGCGATGCGGGTGTGGCTGCGGCCGGATCGAATCGGGCGACTCGGTCTCACGGTCCCCGACATCGCCAACGCGATCGCCCAGCAGAATCAGTTGAGCCCCGCCGGTCAGATCGGCGGGCCGCCGGCGGCACCCGCGACGGAATACACCTACACCGTTCGCACCCAGGGGCGGCTGCTCAACGAAGACGAGTTCGGCGACATCATCCTGCGCACCGCGGCGGACGGCTCGCAGGTGCGCTTGAAGGACGTCGCGCGCCTCGAGCTGGGAACGATGCTCTACAACGCGATCGGCCGCCACGACAGCCAGCCGGCGGCGGTCATCGCAATCTATCAGGTTCCCGGGAGCAACGCCCTGGCGGTTGCGAACCAGATCAAGGCGACGCTCGCCGATCTCTCGAAGCGGTTCCCGCCGGACATGAACTATCTGGTCTCGCTCGACACCACGCTGCCGGTGTCCGAGGGCATCAACGAGATCGTGCACACCCTCTTCGAGGCGGTAGCGCTCGTCCTCATCGTGGTGTTCGTGTTCCTGCAGAACTGGCGCGCGACGCTGATTCCGCTCATGACCGTGCCGGTATCGCTGGTCGGCGCCTTCATTTTCTTCCCGCTCCTGGGCTTCTCGATCAACGTGCTCTCGCTCCTCGGCCTCGTCCTCGCCATTGGCATCGTCGTCGACGACGCGATTGTCGTGGTGGAGGCGGTGATGCACCACATCGAGCACGGTCTGTCGCCAAAGGACGCCACGATCAAGGCGATGGACGAGGTGTCAGGACCGGTGGTGGCTATCGGGCTGATTCTGAGCGCGGTGTTCGTGCCGGTGGGGTTCATGGGCGGCATCACCGGCCGGCTGTACCAGCAGTTCGCGATCACCATCGCCCTGTCGGTGCTGCTGTCGGTGGTCAACGCGCTGACGCTCAGCCCGGCGCTCTCGGCGATGCTGCTGAAGGCGCCGAGCGGAAAGCGGACGCTGCTGACGCCGTTCTACAACGCATTCAACAAGGTGTTCGGCGTCACGACCGATGTGTACGTCAGCTTCGCCGGCATCCTCGTCCGGAAGATGGTCCGCAGCATGGCGTTCATCGCCGTGCTGATCGTCGCGATCGTCGTCCTTCTCCGCCACATCCCTGGCGGCTTCGTGCCGGAGGAGGATCAGGGATTTCTGCTCGTCAACGCGGTGCTGCCCGATGCGGCCTCGCTCGAGCGTACCGATGCCGTGATGCGCAAGGCCGAAGCGGTGCTCAAGGCGAACGAGGCGGTTGAAGGCTACAACACCATCAGTGGATTCAGCCTGCTGACCGGTGCGTATTCGTCGAACATGGGGTTTTTCTTCGTGCAGCTCAAACCGTGGGAGGAACGCGGCCGCACCCACACCGCGGCGGTCGTGACGCAGGCGTTGAACGGCGCGTTCGCGCAGGAAATTCGCGAAGGCGCGGTTGTCGCGTTCGGCCCGCCGGCGATTCCCGGGCTCGGGACCGGCGCCGGCTTCACCTTCGAGCTCCAGGACCGCAGCGGCGGGTCGCCTGAGTACCTCGCCGCGCAGGCGCAGTCGTTCATCGAGGCGGCGCGGAAACGGCCCGAGATTGCGCGGATTAACACGCTGTATCGCGCGTCGGTGCCGCAGATCTACGCGGACATCGACCGGAGCAAAGTGACGAAGGCGGGTGTTCAGCTCGCCGACGTCAACACGACGCTCGGGGCGCTGCTCGGCAGCTCCTACGTGAACGACTTCAACAAGTTCGGTCGCGTGTACAAGGTGTACGTGCAGGCCGAGCCCGAATTCCGGCGGGATGCGAGCCAGCTCGGACTCTTCTTCGTCCGCAACGCCGCAGCCGGGATGGTGCCGCTCGACACGTTCGTGGCCACGCGGCCCAGCGCAGGTCCGGAGTTCACCAACCGGTTCAACCTGTTCCGGACGGCGGAAATCACCGGCGTGCCCGCGGCGGGATTCTCGTCGGCCCAGGCGCTCGATGCGCTCGAAGCGACGGCGCGCGAGGTGTTGCCGCCCGACGTCAGCTATGACTGGGCGGACATGTCGTATCAGGAGCGCAAGGCGCCGGGTGTCGCGGTCGTGTTCGGGTTGGGGGTGCTGCTCGTGTTCCTGATCCTGTCGGCGCAGTATGAAAGCTGGGGTCTGCCGTTCAGCGTGCTCCTCGGCACGCCGTTCGCCGCCTTCGGCGCGTACTTCGGGCTCTGGTCGGCGCGTCAATTCTCGGAGAGCTACGTGAACAACGTGTTCGCGCAGATCGGGCTGATCATGCTCGTCGGTCTGGCCGCAAAGAATGCGATCCTCATCGTCGAATTCGCCAAGATGCAGCACGACGCCGGCGTCGGCCTCGTCGATTCGGCGCTCACCGCGGCGAAATTGCGCTTCAGACCCATTCTGATGACCGCGTTCGCCTTCATCCTCGGCGTCGTCCCGCTGCTCACGGCATCGGGGGCCGGCGCCGAAGCGCGCAAAGTGATGGGCATGGCCGTCTTTTCCGGCATGCTCATCGCGACCATCCTCGGCGTCTGTCTGATTCCAATGTTGTTCGTGGCCGTCGAGAAGATCATCGGCGGAGCAAGGCAGCACGCGCCGGCCCCTGCCGCGCCATCCGCTCTGGCGGCGCAGCCCGGCAGCGGAATCCACTGAGATGGCGGCCATCCCTCGGCCCCCGCGCGTGGTCACGGTCGCCGTCACGTCGCTGTGGCTCAGCGGCTGTGCCGTCGGGCCCAACTACGCACGGCCGCAGGTGGCGAGTCCGCCGGAGTATCGATTCGCCGAGGGCATGGCCCAGGCGCAGTCGCTGGCCGACCTGCCGTGGTTCCAGGTTTTCGACGACCCGGCGCTGCAGGCGCTCATCCGCGAAGCACTCGCGAACAATCTCGATGTCCGCGCAGCGGTGGCGCGCGTCGAGGAGGCGCGCGCCCGCGCCGGAATCGCGACGTCGTTCCTGTATCCGCAGGTCGACGCCACCGCGAGCTACGCGCTGCGGCAGGCGTCGAACACATCGTCGCAGACCGGCACGCAACAGACGACCGACGACACGACGCATCAAAGCGGCGTCTATGGCTTTCAGCTCTCCTGGGAGCTCGATCTGTTCGGGCGGCTGCGGCGCGAGCGGGAATCTGCGCTGGCGGTGGCGCTCGCGAGCGAGCAGGCTCGACGCGGCGTTCTCGTCACGCTGGTCGGAGACGTCGCGACGGATTACTTCCTGCTGCGCGAGCTCGACCTGCAGCTCGATATCGCACGGGAGACGCTGCGACTCAACGACGACACGGTGACCTACTTCCGGAACCGGCTCCAGGGTGGCGTGTCGAACCGCCTCGAGCTCGATCGCATCCTGGCGAACCGATCGCAGACGGCGGCGACGATTCCGGACCTCGAACAGCAGATCGGTCTCGTCGAGAACGCGCTGTCGCTGCTCCTCGGCCGGCCGCCCTCGTCGATCACGCGCGAACGTCTCGATCCGCGTGCCGCGCTCCCGCCGCCGATCCCTCCCGGATTGCCCGCGTCGCTCCTCGAGCGGCGGCCCGATGTGGTCGAAGCGGAGCAGCTGCTCGTGGCCGCGAACGCCGACATCGGGGCGGCGAAGGCGCTGTTCTTTCCGACGATCGGCCTGACCGGATTTGCGGGCGGCGTGAGCGGCGATCTCACGCGGTTCCTTGGCGGCGACGGCGCGGTGTGGTCGGTGGGCGCCGGGCTGCTGCAGCCGGTATTTCAGGCCGGTCGGCTGCGGCGGAATCTCGACGCGATGCGCGCGCGCTACGCCGCGGCGCTCGCCGGGTATCAGAAGGCCGCGCTGAACGGCTATCGCGAGGTCGCCAATACGCTGCTGACGATTCAGAAGCTGGCGGTGGTGCGCGTCGAGCGGGAGGCGGCGGTCGTCGCCCTGCAGGACGCTACGGACCTGTCGCGATCCCGCTACGACTCGGGGCTCGCATCATATATCGAGATACTGACGGCCGACGAGCGACTGTTCGAGCAGCAGCTCCTGCTGGCGCAGACGCGGGGAGCAGAACTGCGGGCGCGCGCGGAGCTCTACCGGACGCTCGGTGGCGGATGGCAGCCATAACCGAAGGTCGGACGATGTCGAAGCTCAAACGGAAGAAGTTCGAGAAGGAATTAATACGGTTGCAAGGCAGGCTCTGCGTCCTCCAGGAATGGGTCAAAGCCAAAGGACTCCGCGTCATCGTCATCTTCGAAGGGCGCGACGCGGCGGGGAAGGGAGGAACGATCAAGGCGATCACGGAGCGTGTGAGCCCGCGGGTGTTTCGAGCGATCGCGCTGCCGGCGCCGTCGGAGCGCGAGAAGTCTCAGATGTACATCCAGCGCTATCTCCAGCACTTTCCGGCGGCCGGCGAAGTCGTCATCTTCGATCGCAGCTGGTACAACCGCGCTGGTGTCGAGCCGGTGATGGGGTTCTGCACGAAGGAACAGTACAAACAGTTCCTCGAACTGGTCCCCGAGTTCGAGCGACACCTGGTCAACAGCGGCATCTACCTGATCAAGTTCTGGCTCGAGGTCGGCAACAAAGAGCAGGAACGCCGGTTCAGGGCGCGCATCGACGATCCGGTACGGCAGTGGAAGCTGAGCCTGATGGATCTGCCGTCGCGCGCGAAATGGTACGACTACTCGCGCGCGCGCGACGCGATGCTCAAGGCGACCGACACGCGCGTCGCGCCCTGGTACATCGTCCGATCCGACGACAAGAAGCGCGCGCGCCTCAATTGCATCGCCCATTTGCTCAAACTCATTCCCCACAAGAGGCTCAAGCGTCCGAGGGTGAAGCTTCCCGAGCGATCGCGAAAGCGCGCGTACAACGACGAGGCGTCGCTGGCGCGGCGCCGGTTCGTGCCCGAGACCTATTGAACCGTTCGCAGCGGAGACAGATCGCATGGCAACCGTAACCGTTCTGAAATTCTCGACCCCCGAGGGCGCGCAGAATGCGCTGGCCCTGGTGCAACGCCTGAAGAAGAAACATCTGATCAAGTTGCTCGATGCCGCGATCGTGTCGTGGCCGACGGGCGAAAGCGGTCCCACGACTCGTCAGCTGGTGAACCTGGTCAGGACCGGCGCCCTGACCGGGATGTTCTGGGGCATGCTCTTCGGGCTGATTTTCGTGACGCCGCTGTTTGGCATGGTGCTCGGCTCGGCCGTCGGTGCACTCGGCGGGACGTTTCACGACTATGGTATCGACGACGACTTCATCAGGCAGGTCCGCGGCGCGGTCACCGCCGGCACGTCGGCGCTGTTCCTGATGACGAGCGACGCGGTGATGGATCGCGTCGTCGAGGGAATGAAGGGCGTGAAGTTCGAAGTCATCGCCACCAACTTGTCGGCCGACCAGGAGCGAAAATTGCGTGAAGCGTTCGCCGCGGCGTAATCGCGCTCGGCGCTTCGTCTGTTTCGCAGCCGGCGCGCTGGCGAGCCTCGCTGTGGGCGCGCACGCGGCGTTTGCCGCGCAAACGCCCACAGCAGCGCTGGGTGAGTCGCAGGGATCCCCCCCGACTACGATCGGGGCGGAACGCGCGGGGCGGCCGGCGACGCTCATTTTCTTCAACCGTCCCATCGTCACGCTCAGAGCGCGCGTGCTCGGACGGGAGCCCGACGAACGCGCGGCCGGCGCGAAACATCGGCTCGACGATCTCGTCGCAGCGCAGGTCACGGGACCGGTCGCGTCGCGACCGGTCGACGGCGGCGTGCTCGTCAACGTCGGTTCGCGCAGCGTGCTGGCGCTGACGGCGGCCGATGTCGACGACCTGTCCGGTGAAACCGTCGAGGACGTCGCTGAGCGCACGGTCGCCCGCCTGCGGCAGGCGCTCGGCGAGGCGGCGGAGGCGCATGCGCCGAGGGTACTTCTGCGGTCGGCCACCGTTGCTGCGCTCGCCGTCGCGGTTGGCCTCCTGCTGATGGCCGCCGTTGCGCGCGCGCGCCGCGTGGCGACCGCGAGGCTGATCCCGATTGCGGAAGAGACGATTGCGAGATCCGGCATCGCCGACCGCGATTTGCTGCGCGCCTCGCGGCTGCTGGAGGTCGAACGCCGCGTCGTCACGACGGCGGCCGTATCGGCGCACGCCGTCATTCTTTACAGTGTCCTCACGTTCGTGCTTCGGCGCTTCCCGTACACGCGTCCGTGGGGAGAGTCGATGCGGGCGTTCCTGATCGGGACCGTCGAGCAGCTCGCCGCCGGCGTGCTGAGGGCCCTTCCGGGATTGTTCGCGGCGGCAGTCATTTTCCTGGCGGCGCGCTGCCTGATTCGTCTGCTCGGCCTCTGGTTCGCCGCGATCGAACAAGGGCGGATCGCGCCGCGCTGGATCTATCCTGAAACCACGCTGCCCACGCGGCGGTTGTCGTCGGCGCTGGTGTGGATGTTTGCGCTGGTGGCGGCATATCCGTATCTGCCGGGAAGCCAGACCGAGGGGTTCAAAGGCCTCAGCGTCTTTTTGGGCCTCATCGTGACGTTCGGGTCGAGCGGACTGGTCAACCAGATCATGAGCGGCTTCATGGTCACCTACTCGCGCGCGGTACGGCTCGGCGACTTCGTCCGCATCGGCGACGTCGAGGGCACGGTCACGCACCTGGGCGTACTGTCCGCCAAGGTGAGAACACCGCGGAACGAGGAGGTCACGATTCCGAACGCGGTCATCGTCTCGCAGACCACGATCGATTACTCGCGCTTGGCCGATCAAGGCGTGTTCACGCCCTCGTCGGTGACCATCGGCTACGACGCGCCGTGGCGGCAGGTGCAATCGCTCCTGCTGCTGGCGGCCGAGCGGACGCCGGGTATCCGCCGCGAGCCGAAGCCGCTCGTGCTCCAGGAGGCGCTCGAGGATTTCTACGTCAAGTACACGCTCCTGGTGTGCCTCGAGCGCCAGGAGCTGCGGCCGTACACGCTGCACACGCTGCACGCGCTCATCCAGGATCTGTTCAACGAGTACGGCGTGCAGATCATGTCGCCGAACTACGTCATGGACCCGGCGGCGCCGAAGATCGTGGCCAAAGAACACTGGTTCGCGGCGCCCGCTCGAGGGGAACCGGTCAGCGGAACCACACGAGTCCGAACTTCAGGTTCCACCGGCCACTCTGATTCGGTCCCCACCACAGCTCCGGCTTGATCCACGCGGCGAACTGCGGCGCGAGAATCCGTCCCAGCTGAAGGCCCGATTTCACGCCGGTCCGGTTGTCGAGCAGCCAATCCGTTTTGGTCTCGGAGTCGGCGAGCACCCACCATCGCGTCTGCCACCGGAAAATGACCGTCGGCGTGATCAGGAGGAAGTTGAGGTCCGGCCGCGCCGAGTCGCCGCCAATCGACGAGAGGTTCTGAAGCTTCACGAACAACAGCCCGCGTCCGGGGAAGAACCACACCGGGGCGGCCGCAGGTGCCAGCGTCCACTTTCCGGTTCCCAGCAGCTCGTCGCTGGCCGTCGGCGCCTGCAGTCCACTGCCGACGACGAACGCAAAGCGCCGGCTGAAATACGGTGCGACGAGCAGTTGCGCGTACGCGTCGCCGAGCCCGGTCTGCCGCGGCGAGCTGCCGGCCTGCGTATATCTCACCGGCAGCTCGAAGCGGAGAATCACTCCACGCCGGCCGGGCAGCCAGCGCCGCTGCACGAACGTCGCCTGGTCATAGCGAAAAATCACCGCGCCCTGCGACACCGAGGGAGCCGGCGCGTAAAGCTCCGGTCGAATGCTGAACAGCACGGGGCGCGTCGGATTGCTGTCGTTTTCGACCGCCGCGTTGGGTTGATCGCGCGTACTCTCAGGCGTCTGAGACCACCCGCGGGTCGGCGCGCACAGAAGGACGAGCGCCGCGATCGCCCGACCGGCGCGCATGCGTGCCATCCCCGCGGCCGTGAGGCGTTCGGGTCGACGCTACGGTTGAACCGTCACCGCGGCGTTCAGCGAGAACTGCAGCCGCGTTTCAGCCGGGACCTTCAGATGTTCCGTGCCCTGGCTGGAAACGATGGCTCCGGTCGCGCCGCCGGCGACCGCGCCGATCGCTGCGCCGGTACCGCCGCCAGCGATCCCACCGACGATGGCGCCAAGCCCGGCGCCTCCGGCAACCTTTCGCGTCGTCTTCTTCCCTTCGCCCGAGCCCTTCGACTCGACGGGCGTCGTGACGATCTCGTACTTGCGGCCGCCGAAGGCAATCGAGTTCGCCTTCAGCGTGATTTTGTCGGCGCCTTTCATCTTCCCGGCCTGCTCGACCTTCGCCGCCTGCAGCACGACGGCCGCGCCGCGCGGGACGATGACCTTGCCGCCCATCATCACCGGATCGTCGAGGAGCGACTTGAACGTCATCCCTGCTTGAGCGGCATCGACTTCAATCGTCTGCGTCAGGCGCACGCTCAGCAGCGTGCCGGCGGGCAGGGTCACGGGCGCGGGCGCTTTCGACGGATCGGGCGCCGGCGCCGGCTGCGCCTTGCGTGGCGAGAACTCCACTGCGCTCACGCCATCCACGGGGAACTCGGCGATCGATCCGTTGTCCAGCAGCAGGCGGACGATCTTGACGTCCGCGCTCATGAACGCTCCGGTGACGACTTTGCCCGATCGCAGCGTCACCTTGTCAGCCGAGAGGGTCGCGCCGGCGACGACCATCGTTGCCATCAGGGTCGAGAAGAACAGCGAGTGCTTTCGCATGGGTCACACCTTCGTGTCGCGTGTCATTTCGCGAGCGGCAGCGCCGACGCAATCTGGAGGTCGAGCAGCAGCAGGATCTGGTTCTCCACCTGGATGAACCGCGCCGCCGTCTTCGGCGAGATGACCGACTTGAGTCGATCGTAGAAGCGTGCTTTCAGCGCGTTCCTCCGCGATTCGAGGTCGAGCGCGCCGCGCGCGAGCTTGTCGGCGACCGGATCGGTCAGCTGCTCGTAGTTGACCGCGTACTCCTTGATCAGCGCTATCCGGTCGTCGTTGATCTTCGCGAGCTCGTTCTCATACTCGCGGTAGACGGGCCAGAATTTCTCGTCTTCGGCCTCGGTGAACTGCATCACCTCGGTGATGATGGCGACTTTCTGGCTGCGGAGGTCGGAGCGAAGCAGCTCCACGTAGGCACGCAGGTTCGTTTCGCGGGTTTCGTCCGAGGCTGTGGTCGGCGTCGCCTGCGCGGGGCCGGGCTTCGTCGCCTGCACGCCGGCAGCGGCGTGCGCGCACGCCAGCACGGCCAGCGTGACGACGCCGATTTGCAAGTGGTTCACACGCGTCATGACGTGACTCCCTTTCGGTTATCGATCCCTACCGGCGTCGGCCGCCGCCTCGCATGGAGCGCCCGGCTCCGCTCGGGCGGTAGCTCGAGGCAGCTCCTGATGACTGCGCGCGGCTCGCGTCGCGCGTGCGCTGTGCGCCCTCCGCCCGCGCCGCCGAATCTCGATTGAGCTCCCCCGTCGCCGGCTGCTGGACTGAATTCCAGCCGCCGTTGTCGTACTTTTGCCAGCTCCCGTCCTGCTTCCGGTACACGTTCCCGTCGCGGCCGGCATACACGTCGCCCGTAGCGGTCCGTGCGACGCCGGACGTGCCCTGCGGTCCGGTGCGCGTGACGGCGCCTCGGCCGCCGCTGCCCTGCGTGACGCGCGTCGTCGTACCCGTAAGGTTGCTGGTCACGCGGGACGTGGTCGCCCACCGATCGCCGCGCTGGACGCCACTCTGGCCCCAACTGCCGTACACATTCGAGCCCTGTCTTGTCGCCGCGTACGTTCCCGTGCGCGGGTTGTAGGCCTGCGCGGCGCCGCGCGCCCCGTACGGCCCGTACGCCGCAGCGCCGCGCGCATACGTGCCCGTCCGCGGGTTGTAGCGCGCGCCGATGCCGGCGCCGCCGTACGGGCCGTATGCGAACGCGCCGCGGCTGTAGGCGCCGGTCCACGGGTTGTACGCGGCGCGATACCCGTAGGTCGGGTAGTACGGGAAATAGGCCGGGTAGAACCCGCCGTAATACACGTACGGCGGGTAGTACCAGCCCGTGCCCCAGACCGCGCACCCCCACGCGATCATCATGCCGGTGTAGGCCGCCGTCGCCGCGAACACGACGTCATCGTCGTGATCTTCCACAACGGTGACGTACGTCACGTTGTGAGCTGGCGAGCTGACCGGAATCTCGTAAATCTCCTTGGGTACCGATCCGGTGACTTCCCACGGGCCGCCGGGGCCTCGCGCCATGAACCACACGCCCTGGAAGCACATGTAGTACAGGTCGCCGACTTTGATGATGTCCTTGTCGGTGTTCACCGCGCGCGAAACGGTCGTCTGTTCGATCGGCTGGAACTGAGGATCGCCCTGATACTGGACGTCGGGCGCGTTCACCTGCTTCTTGGTGACCCGCGCGGTCTGGGGAATCTGCGCCAGCAGCACCGCTTCAACGGCTTCGTCCGTTCCGGGAACCGATGCGAGCACGCGCGATCGCTCGTGCGAACGCGGAATCTTCTTGAAATCGTCGGGCAGCGACGGCGTGGCGAACGTCCACGGACCGGTGAAATCGGGTGCCGAGAACCATCGTCCCGAGACGAGGTAGTACACCGGGCCGTTCTTGCCGAGCCTGAACACGTCGCTCTCGGTGTTGCTCACCCAGAGCAGGCGCGTGCCGCTCACGACCAGGTAATTCGGAGCGCCGGTCAGCAGGATCAGTTCCGCGGGTTTCATGCTGACGAACACTTTGGGGACGGTGGCCGGCGATTTGGGTCGGCCGGGCAACGCCGCCTTGACCTCCTTCCAGTTGTCGTCGGCCGGAAGCGTCGCGAAACTGTCGGGCAGCTTGGCGGCCGGCATCCACGGCCCTTCAATCCTCGTTGCCGTCAGCCAACTGTCGCCGTCCCTGAGGAAGAGTTTCTTCGTCGGTTCGTGTTCGAACAGATCCCAGTTCGTGTTGACGGCGAACCTGAGATCGTTTTCCTTGATCGGACTCCACACCGGGTCGCCGTCCAGGTTGACGAGGACCGACGCGGCCGTGGCGTAAAAGATGACTGGCGGGTCGGCCTTTACTCCTTCGACGTTCTTCGGAATGATGTTCGCCTTGTCGAGCCGGGCCAGCACGCGGTCGAGCCCGATGATTCCCTCGTCGGGCACGAGCCGCTCGATTCGGGCGACGACGTCGCGAAGCTGGTCCTTCGGCAAGTCGGCGAAGTGAGTCTCGGTCAGCGCGAGGCGCGTGAAGTTCACGAGCCGTTCGTCGACCGCCACCGAAGTGTCCGCCTCGATCTTCACGGTTCCGAGAGCGGGTTTGGCGGCGCCCTTCGCCGTGTACGCCACCGCGGCGTAGGCGACCATGTGGCGCTGCCCGTCCCAGCTGGCCACCTGCGGCTGAAAGACGCGAATCGCACCGCCGCTCGGCGTCGCGTAGTCGCGGGGCCATCCACCGTCGCCCTCCCGGATTGCCGCCGCCGCTTTGGCTGAAGACGGCGGCAATCCGGCTTGCGCGCTCACCGCCGGCGCCAGCGTCGGGAGGAACGCCGCACCGGCGGCCGCGAAGGCCGCTACCGCGCGCGAAACGCTTCGCTTGACTCTCACCTTGGGCCTCCTGTGCAACGCAGGCCGTCGGCGATCATTGCAGGGAGGCTCGAACTTCATCCATAAAGTCGAGTCCGCGCGTTTCGTGATCGAGCGCGAATTCGATGCGCGGCGGCTGAACCGCGCCTTCGATCAGCGAGACCAGCTGCGAGAACGTATCGGATCGCAGCCGGCGCCGCAGGTCCTCCTCGGTCTGCCATTCCTCGACATAGCGGACCGCACCGCGCTTTCCGATGTCGGTCAACACCGAACAGCCGATGCATCCGCGCGTGGTCCGCGTGTCGGCGGCGAGCGAGTGCAGCGCCAGGGTGATTGGACGCGTTTGGCCGAGCGGCACGAACCACTCGATGGTCATCCGCACACACGTCGAAAGCATTGTGACACCCAACTTTGTCCGGGCTCCCCATCTGGAACGCGACATGCTCGAACGATGCGGGTGGACGAGCAGGCTGCATGCCATGGATCGTCGGCGTTGCGGAAACGGGCAACAGCCGTTGTTACGAAGCTCTGACGCCAATCGCCGCGAACGTTCGCGGCAGATTGGGACGCCGCGAACTCCGTCTGGCAGGAGGCGCTCCGAAATCTCGGATCGTCGCGGGCATGGTTCTGGCCGTGTGCGCCTGGCTGCTGTTCGGGCGCGCGACCACGGCCGCCGATAAGGTCGACGTCATTCAGTTGAAGAACGGCGACCGTTTGACGTGCGAGATCAAGAAGCTCGATCGCAGCGCGCTGATGATCAGCACCGATCCGCTCGGGAAGGCGACCGTGCACTGGGGCGAGGTGGTCGGCGTGATGAGCCCGAGGATGTTCGATATCCAGCTGGCCTCTGGCCAGCACTACTACGGGTCGCTGACCCTCTCGGCGCCGGGGCAGGTCGGCGTCGCGCTGAGTGCCGGAGCGCCCACGATCTTGGCGCTGTCCGACATCGTCCGCCTTGCGCCTATCGGTCAGAGGGTCTGGACCCGGATAGATGGGTCACTCGATGCGGGATTCAGCTTCGCACAGGCGAACCTCGAGACTCACTACACGCTGAACGGCTCTGCGACGTACCGCAGCCCGCGGTATCAGTTCGGCGCGTCACTGGCCTCCCAGCTGACGAGCAACGAGGACGCGGACCGCCTTTCTCGAAACAGCCTGGGCCTGAACGGCAACCGATCGTTCGGCAACCGCTGGTACACCATCGGGTGGGGACAGCTGCAGCAAAACGAGGAATTGGCGCTCGACCTCCGCGTCGTCGGGGGCGGTGGGGTCGGCCGCGGCCTCGCCCACACGAGCCGTCGGCTCTGGTCGCTGTACGCCGGCCTGGCGTACACACACGAGCGATTCTCCGGAGAGTCGCCCGATCAGTCGGCCGAAGCGGCGATCGGTGGGCAAATGGATTTCTTCACGCCGGGGAAGGAGGACTTTCGGATCAGCAACAGCGTCGTATCGTACTTCAATGTCACCGGTCGTCAACGGATCCGCGTCGAGCTGCAGAGCGCGTGGCGACACGAGTTTCTCAAGGATTTCTACTGGAGCCTCAATGGGTTCGAGAGCTTCGACGGCGATCCGCCGGCGGACCAGAAGCAAAACGATTCCGGCATCAGTTTCACGCTCGGCTGGAAATTCTGATCAGCGGCCGCCGGCTTCGGCGCTTCGCGGGGCAAGCTGGGCCGGGCGTCGCCGCGGACCAACTCTCCGCCCATCAGGGGCTCGAAAGGACGGCTGCGTGGAGGAGTCCTTTCTTCGGACATTGGCGCGACGGTCTTCGGCTCTCGCCGCGGCGGTCCTGGTGCTCGTGCCGTTACTGGGTATCTGGAACGTGTTGGGAACGGGCGACCGCATCGGCACCCGCGAGACACTTCTGCTGATCGTGTTTGGCGTCGGCGCGCTTGCCGCGGTGCTGTTCGTCGGCGGCCGTGTCGTCAACCGCGCGTGGTCGAGCGCGGAATCGGCGCGTCGGCTCGCATCGCTCGTGGAGTCGTGCCACGATTCGGTGATGTCCTTCGATTCCGACGGGCGGATCACGAACTGGAACCCGAGCGCGCGCCGAGTGTTCGGATTCACGGCAGCGGAAGCGATCGGCACGCCGATCAGCCGGCTGGTTCCAACTGAAGTGCGGGAGGAACAGGCTCAGGTCATCGCAAGGCTCAACGCCGGCGAGGTCATCGATCACTACGAGACGGTTCGCCTCACGAAGGAGGCGAGGCGCGTCAATGTTTCAGTGACGCTGTCGCCGATAAGGGATATCGCCGGCCGAATCATCGGCGCATCGGAAGTCGCGCACGAACGATCGCCGGCGGAGCAGGCGCTTCGCGAGAGCGAGGAACGCTTCCGACTCGTCGCCGCCAGCGCTCCGGTGATGATCTGGGTGTCAGATGTGGATGGGCTGTACACCTACTTCAACCGTGCATGGCTGGAATTCACCGGTCGACCGATCGAGAGGGAGCTGGGGAACGGGTGGGCGGACGGCGTTCATCCAGACGACTTGAAACAGTGTCTGGACACCTACACCGAGGCATTCGTCGCCCGCAAACCGTTCCGGATCGAGTACCGGCTTCGGCGCCACGACGGCGAATACCGGTGGATTCTGAACATCGGCGTACCGACATGTGCACACGGAGCGTTTACGGGTTACATCGGCTCTGCCACCGACGTCACGGATCACAAGCGCGCCCGAATCCTGCTGGCCGGTCTGAGTCGACGGTTGATGGACGCGCACGAGAAGGAGTCCGCGCGGATCGCCAGAGAGCTGCACGACGACATCGCGCAGCGCATCGCGGTGCTGGCGATCGAGATGAGAAGCCTGCGCGATGCCGTTCCCGCTGCGATGGCCGAGGCCCGCGCGCTCCGCAGGATCGCCGACGAGCTGGCTGACCAGGCGGACGATCTTGCACGGGACATCCAGTCGATGTCACATCACCTGCATTCGTCCCAACTGGACTATCTGGGCATCGCTGCGGCGGCCGCCGGCCTGTGCCGGGAGCTCTCGAGACAGCACAACGTGGAGATCACGTGCCGTTGCGACGGCATTCCGAAAGACCTGCCGAAGGACGTTGCGCTCGGATTGTACCGAGTGCTGCAGGAAGCCATCTCCAACGCCCTGAAGCACGCCCGGGTCACCGACATCGCCGTCGTGCTGCAGGGCCGCCCTGACGATATCGAGCTTGCGGTCACCGACGCCGGGATCGGCTTCGACCCCGACGCGGTGATGCGAGGCAGCGGACTGGGGCTGACCAGCATGCGCGAGAGGCTTGCGCTCGTGAACGGCGAGATGTCGATCGAGTCGCGGCCAGGCGGCGGGACGACGATCCGCGCTCGCGTTCGGCTGAACCGGAGGGCGCCCGCAGGCGCGTCGACTGGTTGAAACAGGTCTGCCCCCAAGAACTGAGAACCATCCGCGGCGGAGACGTGAATGGTCCGCTAGCCCGCTTTCTTGCGCGCGACTCCGAGCCTGGCCATCCGGCTCTCGAGCGTCGTCGGTTTGAGGCCGAGGCGTTCGGCGGCGCCGCCCGGGCCGCGGACGCGACCACCAGTGCTCTCGAGCACCGCGCGGATATGGTCTGCTTCGAGTTCCGCCAGCGTCCGCGCCAGCGGCGGCAGCGGCATGCCGGCCGGCGGCCGCGGAGCCGGCACGACCAGGTGGTGGCTGGTTGTGATGATGGCGGCGCGCTCGATGACGTTGCGCAGTTCCCGCACGTTGCCGGGCCACGGATACCGCTGCAGCTCGCGCATGCTTTCAGCGGAAATCGACTCGATCGGCTTGCCGAACAGCCGCGAGAACTCGTCGATGAAGGTCCACACCAGTCCCGGAATGTCCTCGGCGCGATCGCGCAGCGGTGGCACGACGATGGGAAACACGTTCAGGCGGTAGAACAAATCCTGACGGAACGTCTTGTCGCGAACTTCGTCCTCGAGGTTGCGATTGGTGGCGGCGATGATGCGGACGTCGACCTTGATCGGCTGCGTGCTCCCGAGCCGTTCGATGACGCGTTCCTGCAGGACGCGCAGCAGCTTGACCTGCACTTCCGTCGGGAGGTCGCCGATCTCGTCGAGGAACAGCGTCGATTGATTGGCGGCTTCGAAGCGGCCGATCTGGCGCGACAGCGCGCCCGTATAAGCGCCGCGCTCGCGCCCGAACAGCTCGCTCTCGATGAGGGCCGTCGGGATCGCCGCGCAGCTCACCCGTACCATCGTTCGCTGGTGACGTGAACTGAGATCGTGAATCGCCTGCGCGATCACTTCTTTGCCGACGCCGGTTTCGCCGAGCAGCAGCACCGTCGCCGGGGTGACCGCGACCTGCTGGACCTGCGCGAGGGTCCGCTGGAT
The DNA here is from genome assembly GCA_046726355.1 of Acidobacteriota bacterium. GTDB lineage: Bacteria > Acidobacteriota > Vicinamibacteria > Vicinamibacterales > CAVVIG01 > QHWF01. The sequence continues at coordinate 65,502 of JBKPAI010000051.1, forward strand.
GACGGCGCTTTCCGAGACGATGGGCTGCGAGGTTCTCACGACCTTGACCTCGCGGCGAAGCTCCACGTTCTCGGCGGCGATGCGATTGCGCAACTGGCGGATCTCGTCCAGCGCCTTCCGGAGCGCCAGGTCACTCGCGCGACGCGCAAACGCCTGGCTGATCACGCCCGCGACCAGGCGCAGCCGTTCGATGATCTCCGGCGTCCATTCCTGTTCTCGCGTCATCGAACCGATGGTCAGGGCCGCCAGCAAGCCTTCTTGCCGGGTCGACGACGCGAGGGGAATGACCGCGGCGGATCGGAGACCGAGCCACTGGAACGTTTCGCGATCAACCGGGTCCGGCACGTCGTCCGCTCTGCCGAACCAATACGCCTTGCCGGCCTCGAGGTTCGAGATGACGAACGGGATCGACGCAATCTGAAACGATTCAGGCGGCGACGGCCACGGCGGACGCACCCAGTAATGGGTCGGGACCATCAGCGCGTTGCCCGCGCTCTGGCGCCACAGAATGGCGAGATCGAGCTGCAGCGCGTGGCTGATCTGCTGCAGGCTGTCGACAATGACCGGGTCGACCGCATCCGGCTCGATATTCCCGAAGCGCGCGGCAACGTCGGCGACGAGCCGCTGGAAGCCCAGTTGCTCGCTGGTGGCCGACGCGAGACGGGCTTCGAGATCCAGCCGCTCGGTGATGTCGACAATCGATGCGACCAGGTAGCGCGAATCGCTTTCGACGAACGCCGTGAGTCCCATCTCCAGCGGAACGATCACGCCGTCCTTGCGAACACCGCCGACCATCCGATCCGATCGCGCACTCGGGCTTGCCATCGTCGTGGCGAACTCGGACCACAGCTCGGCGTGCGCGACGTGCGATTGTTCGGGCAGTACGGCCGAGAAGGCCAGACCGACCAGCTCGCCCGCGCCAAAGGCGAGGGTCTCCTCCGCCTGGCGATTTGCGGCGATAATCGTGCCCGTCTCGTCGACCATCATCAAGCCGTGCGGAAACTGCTCGACCGAGAGTCTGGCCGCACCCGTGACGACATGGTTTCGCGCGATGTTCGTGGCGGAGGTCCAGGCAACGAGGCGATTGGAGTGTGCTCTCATGGCGCTGTTGTCAACGGCGGTAAACATTCCTGTTCTCCGAAATACTCGGGGTTCCTTCGAACCCGTTTGCGATGGCGCGCCTCAGTGTCGCTGAGGGCAGTTCGCCGAACATCTGCCTGTAGGCGCCTGCAAACCGCCCCAGCTCGAAGAATCCGTAGCGGTTCGCAATGTTGGTGACCGTGATCCGTCTGCCGGCGGCCGCGTTCAGCTCGCGTCGCACTTCGCGCAGCCGGTCGGACCGCGCGCACCGCTTCGGACTCAGACCTCGCAGCGCGTGGAACGCGTCGCGAAGGCTCCGCTCGCTGAGTCCCACGATCCGGCAGAGGTCCGCCACCGGAACGGCGTCGCCGGTGTGCGCCCGCAGATACGCCTCGGCGCGCTCCACCGCCCGGCGGCGGGAGTCTTCCGCGCTGCGGTGCTCCGCAGGACACTCATCCCGATTGATTGGTATCATTGCGCCGTCTCAATGTAGGCACGGCGATGGTGGTAAATGAACTGACGATCTCCCAGACTGCAGCGGAAAGAATGACAGGTGGGGTGAGAAATTATTGACAGGCGAACCGGGCAGGGCCTGCGATTTACGGCGCCGACATCGAGTCCCACACATCGCTTGAGACGTCCGCCGACAGGAACCGCCGGCCGACGTTCGCCTCGAGCGTGGCCGCCAGGAGGTCGGATGCGAGGCGTGGTTTCAGCACATAGGCGGTGCCGCCCGCGGCTTTCGCAGCGCGAACGATCTCTTCGTCGTAGTAAACCGTGAGAAACACGATCGCCGCCGTCGATCGGGCGGCCTTGAGACGGGACGCGACCTCGAGACCTCCCATACCAGGCATCGAAATATCCAGCACGATCACGTCCGGACGCAGAGTCACGGCTGCTTCCAGCGCTGCCGGGCCGTCCTTGACGGCGCCGACGATGGCGCAGGCGGGCGACAGCACGGCCTTGGCGCGGTCGAGAATCGCCTGGTTGTCGTCGACGAGGAGCACGCGCGGCTGTTTAGACAATGTGGTACCGAAGCGCATACCGAACCAGTGCCGCTGTAGACTTGACATTGAGCTGCTCCATCATCCGGTACTTGTGGAAGGCCACGGTGCGCGGCGTCAGGTGCAGCACCGCGGCGATCTGTTTCATCGAATGGCCCTCGGCCAGCAATTGGAGCACTTCGCGTTGCCGGCGTGTCAACTCCCGCGACGGCGCGTGTTCGTCGCTGTGAAGCAGCGACGCGACGAGTCCTTCGGTGACCAGCGGCGTGACGTATGATCGCCCGCGCATGACCTCTCGAATCGCCCTCACCAGTTCCGACGCGGCGGAACGCTTCAGCAGGTAGGCGGACGCGCCGGCACGAAACGCCTCGGCCGCCAATTCGGGCTCCTCGTTCATCGTCAGAAACACCAGCCGCACCTGACGATGCATCTGTTTGATCAGCCGTCCGGCTTCGAGCCCGTTCAAATTCGGCATGGCGATGTCGACGACGACCACGTCCGGGTTCGCGTGATCGACGGCAGCAACCAGTGCCCGCCCATCGGATACCTGTCCGACGACCTCGAACTCGGGGGTCAGAAGCTTCTCGAGCGCGCCGAGGAGGAGCGCGTGATCGTCCGCGAGCACCACCCGCGGACGTCCGACGGTCGCTCGCTGATTTCCGGGATTCGAACGCTCTCTGCCCGACTCTCCGATCGCCATCGGTGCTCTCATCTCGCGGCACGCCGGCTCGCCGTGAACGCAACGTCAGTCAAAGATACACATTGCCGAATGTCACGGCTATGCAAAATCGGCATGGCTGTCGGATGCGGGCAGGTTCGGCCCCCCTCGACTGTGACGTGGGGCGTCTCCGACATTTCGGATGCGACTGGCGCCCGACGCGCGTGTAATCGCCCGGGCCGGCCAGCGCACCGCTGGCATCATCGATGCTGCAACGGGCGACATCCAATTCCGAGGAAGCAATGAGGTTCCGCTTGCGCGCGATCATCGTGGGATTTGCGGGGACGGCCGTCGCGGCGATGACGGCCGGCTGCTCGCCAGGTCCGCTCACCACGCCGCACGTCGGGGCGCCGATGAGCAACCCTCGCCCCCTGAGCTCCGAGGCCGGTTCGGGCGCGCTTGAGACGGCCCGGCGCCAGCTGACCGGCACGTGGGAGCTGGTCGCGCTCGAGTCGGCGCCGCCCGGCGACCCGGATCGAGTGCCGATCGAAGCCTCCGGGACGCTCACCTACGACGAGTACGGCAACCTGACCATTGACGCACACACGACCGACCCGTCAGCACCGGTAGCGGCGCGCGAAAAGAACTTTCTGTCGTTCAAGGGACGCGCCGTCCTTGACCTGGCGAACAGCGAGCTGAAGCTGATGGACATGACCGGAAATGTCGATCCGGACGAAGTGCTGGCCCCGGAACGGCGGCGGCGGTTCGCGTTTGGTGAAAACACGCTGACCCTGTCGTCGTTCGACGAGCGCGGGCAGGTGACGGCCATCTCGACGTGGCACAAGCGGGAATAGGGCAGATGGCCCGCGTACACCTCCTCCCGCTGTCCGTCTGCGTCGCCGTGGCCGTCGCCGTGACCGCCTTGAGCACGACGGACGCGGTCCTCGCCGCCAAAACCGACATCTCGATCGACTTCGACAGGAAGTTTTCGTTCGCCGGCCTCCGCACATGGGCGTGGCATCCTGACGGATCGGGCGACGTCCGGCTCGCGATCAGCGCCAGCGACGATCCGAAGCGGGTGGCTGCGCGGGTCGATCCGATCATCGTGCCCGCCGTCGAGCGCGAGCTGATGGGTCGAACATTCACGCAGACGACCGCGGACCGTGCCGACCTGTACGTCCACTATTACGTGCTCGCGGCGGTCAATCAGTCTGCGCAGTACATGGGGCAGTTCGCCGCGCCGGTTCCCCAGTGGGGCCTGCCGCCGTTCACCCCGTCGACGACGGCGCTCAGCATCTATCCGGTCGGCACGCTCATCATCGACATCACGTCCCCCGCGCCGCGGGCGATTGTCTGGCGCGGGTCGGCATCGCGGGAGATCGACATCCAGCGTCCCGACGACGAGCGGCGCAAAGTGCTGGAGCGGGCGGTGCGCGATCTCCTCAAGCGATTTCCCCCGAAGAAGTAGCGCCCTACCGGTCCGGTCCCGACCCCGATATTTCGGACGTTCACCGACACACCGGACGTCAGGCCGGGCAAATGCGACGCGCACGCAGCAGCAGAGCGCGGCACGGGACGTGCTGCAGCCCGTCTGAAATCTCGCAGCTCGAGAGGAGGCACGATGCGCAGACTCGTATTGTTCGGCGCGGCGGCGGCCATACTCATGTCCGTCGTTCCGGCAGCCGCGCAAAGCAAGACCATCCCGGGCAAGACGGAAATCGTTACCGCAACCGTCGAGGCGATCGACCACGCGAGCCGGCGGGTCACGGTCAAGAAACCCGATGGCACTTATGGAGAGTTCTACGCGCCGATGGAGCTCAAACGCTTCGACACCCTCAAGGTCGGCGACAAGATCACGGCGAAGTACTACGAAAACGTGGTGTTGCAGGTGAAGCCGGCCGGCGAGAAAGACGTCGACAAATCGTCGGCGGGAGTCGTTCGCGCGGAGGGGCCTGCCGGCACGGCGTCACGTCAGCGCACGATCACCGCGACCATCACCGCAATCGACCCGAGCGTGCCGTCGATCACCTTCGCCGGACCGAACGGCTGGAAGTACAGCACACGCGTGCAGGACACGGCGGCGCTGTCCAGGGTGAAGGTGGGCGACAAGGTTGACATCACCTGGACGGAGGCGATGGTTCTGTCGCTCGAGACGGCAAAGTAGCGCGCCCACGCGAACGCGAGAACGCGCCGGAGGAGCGGTGACAGGATTCATGGGGCGCGGACGCGCCGCGACGCTGGCCATCTGGTTGATCGCCCCGGCGGCCAGCGCGCAGTCGCCTCCTCCAGCCGTCAGCGAAGCGGCGGCGCCGCCGTCATCGCCGAGCGCGATAGAGGGCGGCGGCGCGAAACGGTTCGTACGCGACGTCGCCGGAGACTACAAGAATTTCCTGTCGATTGAGACAGCCGCCTGGCTCGGGATCGGAGGCGCCGCCGCGTTGGCCGTACACGGGATGGACGAGCGGATCGCCGAGTCCGCCAGCGATCCGAACGCGGTGACGCTGCCCGGCGGGGCGACGTACGGCACGCAGCTGCTGCATGTTCCCGTCGCTGCCGCCTGGTGGGCGTTGGCCGCCGCGGCAGGCAGCAGGCGACACGCGGAGACGGGCCGAGATCTCCTGCGGGCGCAGCTCTCCGCCGTGAGCTGGACCTACGCGATCAAGATCACCACGCAGCGCACCCGGCCGAACGGCGATCCTCATTCCTTCCCCTCCGGCCATGCGTCGACCTCGTTCGCGACGGCGATGGTTTTGCAGGAGCACTACGGCTGGAAGGCAGGCCTGCCGGCCTTCGTCGCAGCCAGCTACACCGCAGCATCCCGCGTCGCCGCCGACCAGCACTGGGCCAGCGACGTCGTCTTCGGCGCGGTCGTCGGCATGGCCGGCGCCAGGACCGTGACCATTCACTTCCGCGACGCACACGTCGCGCTTGCCCCGCTCGCGGTCACCGGGGGCGGCGGTGTTCTCGTTACCGTCATGAGTTAGCCATGAAACGTTTGCCAGCGATGATCGCTCTCGTTCTTGCAACTGGTGGCGCGCCTGCGGCGCAGGCGCAACCGGAGCAACAGCCGCAACAGGAACAACCGGAAGGCTCGCGCGTGGCGATGATCGAGACGGCGCAGGCGCAGAAGGCTGCAGGGCTCACGCCGGCGAAGCCGGGCCGGGCCGAAGCCTACGTCGCGCGCATCTCCGACGCGTTTCTCGGCGGCCAGATGCACTGGCACACGTTCTTTGACAGTGCTTACTCGGGCGGCGGCTTCACGCTGGGCGCCGGCTACACGCAGTTCGTGAGTCCGTACAACACGGTGGACGTTCGCGGCAGCATCACGTTCTCCGGCTACAAACGGATCGAGACCGAGTTCATCGCGCCGGGGCTCTTCGGGCGCCGCGGCACGCTGAACGCGATTGGCGGGTGGAGAGAGGCGACGCAGGTCGGCTTCTACGGTTTCGGAACTTCGTCGTCCTCGAAGGACGCCCGGGCGAACTACAGCTTCCAGCAGCCGTATGGCTCCGCGGCGTTGGAGATCCGCCCGACGCGAAAGCTGCTTCTGATCCGCGGGGGCATGGAGATCACGCAGTGGAAGCAGGCGGAAGGCTCGGGATCGTACCCGTCGATAGAGACGAAATACACGCCCGAGACATTGCCCGGCCTCGGCGCGCAGCCGGTCTACTTTCACACCACGGCCGTTGTGGGGGTCGACTCGCGGGCAGCCGCCGGCTACGCGCGGCGCGGCGGGTTGTATGCGGCGACGTTCCACGACTTCGTCGACACCGAGTCGACGTACGGGTTCCAGGAGATCGACTACGAAGCCGTGCAGCACATCGCACTCGCCCGCGAAGCCTGGGTGATCTCGCTGCACGGCCTGCTGCAGACCGCGTACAGCAAATCGGGCCAGCAGATTCCGTTCTTCATGATGCCGGCGATCGGCGGCGGCTCGAGTCTGCGCGCGTACTCGAGCTGGCGGCTGCGCGATCTGAACAGTCTCGCGCTACAGGCGGAATGGCGGGTGATCGCGAACCGGTTTCTCGATATGGCCGTCTTCTACGACGCCGGCCGCGTGGCGTCGCGTCTCGACGCACTCACGCTCGACGATCTCAAGAACGACGTCGGCATCGGATTCCGCTTCCACGGCCCTGCGGCGACGCCCCTGCGCATCGAGCTGGCGAAGGGGAGCGAGGGTTTCGGCCTGGTGTTCGCCGCATCGCAAGCATTTTGAGGAGAGCATCATGCGCAGCCGATTCGGTCTCTGCGCGGCGCTGCTCGCCGCGCTCGCCGTCGTCTCGGTGCCCGCCGCCGGACCACGCTTCTACGACGACGACCCGATTGCGCGCGAGCCTGAGAGCCGCGATGCCGCCGGCGCGGCGTCGCTCGGCATCGATAAGTTCTATGAGTACTCGTACAACCTCTTCGTGACGTCCAGGCGAACACCGTCGAACACACGCGCACTCGACGTGAACACGATCGACGAGGTGCCGGATTCGAGCTGGTTCACCAACCGCATCGGCGCGTCGACTCTGTCGGCAGCACAGCTCGCGCGCGGACCGAACTCGGACGTGAAGCCGGCGCCGGAACAGTGGGTGCTGCTGCGCGAGAAGACGGCGGGCACGAATGCGGGGTTCACCGCGCGGGATGCCAACGGCCAGACCTGGTTCGTTCAATTCGACGATCCCGAATATCCCGGAGCCAGCAGCGCCGACATCGAGATTGCGACGAAGATTTTCTGGGCGCTCGGTTACAACCAGGTCGAGACGTTCATCACGACCTTCGATCCGCGCCACGTCGCCATCGATCCAAAGGCGACCCTGCGCCGTCCCTCCGGCGGCAGAACCGCATTCACGCGCGACGACATCGAGCGGATCCTCGAGCGCGCGGCGCGAAATGCCGACGGGACGTACCGCGTGTCGGCGGGTCGTCTGCTGCCCGGCAGAGTCGTCGGCAACTTCCGCTATGCCGGGACCCGGCCGGACGACCCGAACGATCTCGTCCCGCACGAGCACCGTCGCGCGCTGCGCGCGCTGGGCGTGTTCGGTGCGTGGATGAATCTCGTCGACCTCAAGGCCGGCAACACGCTGGACGCGCTGGTCGAGGAGCACGGGCGTTCGCTGATCAAGCACTACCTGCAGGATGTCGGCTCCAGCCTCGGCATGGCGAACGACTACGGCGTCTGGGAGATGGGGTGGGAGTACTTCTACGACGGGCCCGCGATGCGACGCCGGCTGCGGTCGTTCGGCTTCGACCGCAGCCCGTGGCAGACCGTACCGTACACCGAGTATCCCGCGGTCGGACGCTTCGAAGGCGATGCGTTCGATCCGCGGACCTGGAAGCCGCAGACGCCCACCGCGGCCTTCATGGAACTGCGGGCCGACGACGCGTTCTGGGCGGCGCGGCGCGTGGCGGCGTTCAGCGACGATCTCATTCGCGCCGCGGTTCACGAAGGGCAGTTCTCGGATCCGGCCGCCGAACGGCACCTGGCCGCCGTCCTGCTGAAGCGGCGCGATCGCATCGCCCACGCCTATCTGCCGGCTATCAATCCCGTTGTCGATCCGCGGCTGTCGCAGGACGGCACGCTGACCTTCGCGAACGCGGCTGTGGCCGCCGGCGTGGCCGAGCCGCCGACCGCCTACAAGACCAGCTGGTCGTGGTTCGACAACGCCACCGGCGCGACACAGGCGATTGGCCAGGCCGAGAGCGCGACGGCGACCGTCGCGGCTCCAGCCGGGTGGTCGCGCGGCAGCAGACCGTTCGTTGAGATCGACATTGCCGCCGCAAGCGCGGCCCACCCCTCATGGCAGCAGCCGGTGCGCACGTACTTCCGGCGAACGGCTGATGGGTGGCGGCTCGTCGGCCTGGAGCGTCTTCCGCAGCAGCCGGGCGAGTCCGCGCCGGCGCTGCGTGCGGCAGAGGAGAAACCATGACGGCGATGCCGGCGATCGCTCGTCAGGCGGCGCCCGAACCGCCGGGCGGCAAGCGACTCGTCGAACGGATCTTGTCGCCGATTGCCGAGGTGCGGCGCGGCGAAGCTGCGAGCGCATTGCTCATGGCCTTGACGATGTTCCTGATCCTCGCCGGCTACTATTTGCTCAAGACCGCACGGGAGCAGTTCATTCTCAGCGAGGGCGGCGCCGAGGTGAAGAGCTACTCGTCGGCCGGGCAGGCGCTGCTGCTGCTGTTTCTCGTGCCCATCTACGGCGCGTTCGCCTCGCGCGTGAACCGGGTGCAGCTGCTTCAATGGGTGACCCTGTTCTTTGTCGCCAATCTCGGCCTGTTCGTGCTGGCGCTGTCGGCGGGGGTGCGCATCGGCATCGTGTATTTCATCTGGGTCGGCATCTTCAACGTGATGGTGATCGCGCAGTTCTGGGCGTTCGCCACCGATCTCTACACGCAGGAACAAGGCAAGCGGTTGTTTCCGCTGATCGGCGTCGGCAGCAGCCTGGGCGCCTGGGTCGGCTCCCTGCGCGCCGGGGCTCTCGTGCAAACGTCGGCACCCGCGCGGCTGCTCGTCGGCGGCGCCCTGATCCTCGTGGTGTGCATCGTGCTCGCGCGCGTCGTGGACCGCGTGACGACACGCGCGGCGCCGGCGCAGTCCGCGCAAGCAGCAGCGAAGCTGGAGGCGGGCGGCAGCGGCTTCGGGATGATCCTGGCGGATCGGTACCTGATGCTGATTGCGGGCCTCGTCCTGCTGTTGAACGTCGTCAACACGTCCGGCGAGTACCTGTTCGGACGCTACGTCGTCCAGGCCGCCACGCAGTTGTACGGCGACGCACCCGCCGGCGCAGCCGCGCGGCAGGAGTTCATCGGCGCGACCTACAGCAGCTACTTCAGTTACGTCAACCTGATCGGCTTTCTGCTGCAGATGTTCGTGGTCTCGCGCGTGTTCAAGCGGCTCGGCGTCGGGCGCGCCCTGTTCATCCATCCGATCGTCGCGCTGTCGGGCTACGTGATGATGGTGCGCGCGCCATCGTTCGAGGCGATCCGCTGGCTGAAAATCGTCGACAACAGCATCGATTACTCGCTCGGGAACACGACGAAACAGGCGCTGTGGCTGCCGGCGAGCCGCGAAGCCAAGTACAAGGCCAAGCAGGCCGTCGACTCGTTCTGCCAGCGGGCTGGCGACGTCCTCCAGGCCGGCATGGTGTACTCGGGAGAACTGGTCGCGCTCAGCGCCGGAGGATTCGCGGCCGTGACCGCTGTGTTCGCGTGCGGGTGGCTGGGCGTCGCGGTTGGCTTGCGGAGCCGCCTGCAGGCGCGTGCTCACGAAACCGGGACCGCCGAGCTGTAATCCGCGTGGTGTTGACCATGACTGCAGACGACGAAACATGCCGACCGTACCGGCCCTCGATCCCCGGCAATGACTTGGCACAGCCCGTCGCGGCGATGGCCACCAGGATTACGCGATGTTTCGTGCTCGGTGCGAACGTGGTCTGTCTCACCGGCCGGAACGGCGAGACGATCGGGATCAGCTGCGCGGCGCGCGAGCCCTCAACCGCCATCTGCCGCCGGCAAGACGACCGGTCGCGAGGCGGGCCGCTCTCGCAGCTGCTCGAACGCGCCTACGGAAGGAGATCGAGCTCGAAGGAGCGCATCTGTCATTTGTGCCCGCGGTAGGCGGGATCGCGGGAGATGTGACCCACGCGGTCGTCCCATGCGTCGAAGGAGACTCCGGAATGCCTGAGGCTGCCGACCGTTCGGGAGGTGCAGCTTCACAGATCGTCGCTCACAACCCTTGACCGGTCGTGAACCGGCGCCAATAATCGACCGATCCGAGGACTCCGGATTCCTGCATGCGTGCCCTGACGATCGCACTGGCCGGCGTCTGTTCGATCCTGCTGGCCGCATCTGCGCGCGCGCAGGCTTCGATTGCCGGCACGGTTCGAGATTCGTCAGGCGCAACGCTTCCCGGCGTGACGGTCGAAGCGGCCAGCCCGGCGCTGATTGAAAGGATCCGGTCGGTCACCACCGACGACACCGGCCAGTACGCCATCGTCGACCTCCGCCCGGGCACCTTCAGCGTGACGTTTACGCGCCGCGGGTTTACGACCGTGAGGCGCGAAGGGATCGAGCTGACCGGGTCGTTCGTCGCCACGGTGAATGCTGAGCTGTCTCCTGGTGTCGTGATCGAAGTGGTCGATGTCAAGCTCGAACCACCGCTCATCGACGTCCGCAGCACGACACAGCAAGCATCGATGACGTCCGAGATCGTCGCCAGCATTCCCACAGGGCGCAGCCTGGTCAACCTTGGCGTGTTGATTCCCGGCATGAACCCGTGGAGCCCGCGCAGTCAAACCGATGTCGGGGGGGTCAACAATCTCCAGAACATTTTCATGTCGATCCACGGAGGCCGCATTTCCGACCAGCGCACGTACGTCGATGGCGTTCCGATCCGCAACATCCAGAGTCAGGGCTACAACCCGAACTTCACTCCCGACATGAGCAGTACCCAGGAGGTCACGATCGATTACGGCGCCGCGACCGCCGAGGACGTGACAGGCGGAGTCCGCGCGAACTACGTCCCGCGCGACGGCGGCAACACCGTTCGGATGTCGTTCTTTGCGACGGGCGCCAACGCGGCGTTCCAGGGAAGCAACAGCACGCCCGAGCTGCGCGCGCGGGGCCTGACGCAGCCGGATGCGCTCAAACTCACCTACGACGTTAACCCGTCGGGCGGCGGACCGATCGTGAAGGACAAGATGTGGTGGTATGGTGCCGCGCGCTTCCAGTCGAATCAGAATTACGTGGGCGGCATCTTCGCCAACCGCAATGCCGGCAACCCCAACGCCTGGACCTACGATCCCGATTTCAAACGCCAGGGTCTGTTCGCCATCACGCAGAAGAGTGGAAACGCGCGGCTGACCTGGCAGCCGAATTCCGGGAACAAGGTGAGCGCCTTCTTCGAGCGGCAGTGGCGGGTCTGGGACGAGGGCAATGCGAACCGCTCTCCTGAGGCGTTTTCGCGGTTTCGGTTTCCGCAGAATCAGATCGCCATTTTCGGGTGGTCGTCTCCGCTGTCCAACCGCCTGCTCGTCGACGCACGCGCGTCCTATCACGCCGAAGTGTGGCGAAACATCGGGGCCGACGAGCTGCTGCCGAACAATCGATCCCTCATTCCCGTCCTCGAGCAGGGCGGCGCCTATCCGGGTCTCATGTATCGGGCGCTGAACGGCACCTACGCGGAACAGCGG